>DLOZ01000010.1:57491-99998 GCA_002479765.1 Sphingomonadales bacterium UBA7471
TCGAATCCCTTCGCCCGCTCCAATATTTCAATGACTTAGGTGATATCGCTTATGCTGCCCAAAGCGGGTCTTCGGCCTGCGTTTTAATCAGCATTCTGATTGGAATGTCGGATCAAAAATCCTGGAAACTCAGCGTTTAAGTCGGCCTTGGATGGGTCATGGCCGGTTTGACGGAAAACTTAAGCGGGCCTCGTCCTTGATCAGGTGTCATGGCAGCTTCTGGGCCGGAGGCGGACTGTCTGTATTTGGGTTGAAATGCCAAAAGTGGCTGATTAGGATAGTCAGATCACTCGCCTGTTGTCGCTAACACGGATCTCGCGCCCTTCGCATTACGGCGCTTCCGCGCCTCGCTGTGATTGATCAACACGCTCTGCAGTTCGAAACATGATGTCGCGTCGCTCTAAACTTGGTGCTCAAATACAATCGATTGCAATTATATGTTGCATTGCACCACCTCATTTCCTAGGAAAATGGCAATTAACCCTCAGAATCGGGAAATTCGCACCTTGACCTCAGCATGGACGCACAAGCACGTGTCGCGTATCGCAGAGCAGCGCTTTGATACTGTCGATGTGATAAATGGGAATGATGCTACCCCGCTTTTGCCGGGGATTGTGCTTTGGGATATGTGGCCCATCCAATCCCCAGACGGCAGCATTGCCGATATTGCTGGCGGCGCTGTGTGGATGGCCTTGGCGGCCCCAGATCGGTCGGACCCAGCGTTACGCCATTTTGAAGCGCGCATCAGGCTGTTGCACCTAAAAGACGGGCAGTGGCGTGATTTGGGTTGGGCGCTGCCTGACACAGATTATGCATTCGAACGGGAATGGGCGGGTACGGCCCTGCTCAAAAATGGAATTGTCTCATTATTCTTCACCGCAGCAGGTGTTGCCGGCAATCCGGGCGGCTATCAGCAGCGCCTGTTTGAAACCCACGGAACTTTGCAAGCCGATGGTCAGATTAGCAATTGGACCCCGCTGCAGGAATCGGTGGCCAACAACGGGCTGCATTATCATATCGCCGATCAGCAAGAGGGCGAGCCCGGCAAGATTAAGGCTTTTCGTGACCCCGCCTATTTCTGCGACCCTGCAGATGGGCAGGAATATTTGCTGTTTACAGGATCCTTGGCAGGCCCCGCGTCCGCATATAACGGCGCGATCGGCATAGCCCGCCGATCGGATAATGGCGGCTGGGAACTTTTGCCGCCCTTATTGCATGCAGATGGCGTCAATAATGAGTTGGAACGCGCCCATATGGTCTCGAAAGATGGCCTATATTATGTTTTCTGGGTTACCCAGGCGGGCACATTCAATCCCGAAGGGCCAATTGGGCCAACCGGGCTTTACGGCATGGTATCCGACAGTCTTTTTGGCGAATATGAACCGCTGAATGGCAGCGGCCTGGTCTTGGCCAATCCGCCCGAAGAACCCATGCAAAGCTATAGTTGGCATGTTACGGCAGAGCTATTGGTTAGTAGCTTTGTCGATCATTGGGGACTGAAAGGCCGTAGCCTCGCAAACAACCCGCAGCTGGCGGCCGAAAGTTTCGGTGGAACGCCTGCGCCATTCGTCACACTCATGCTCGATGGCAATCGCGCCGGTCTGCGCCGCGAATTGGTCCATGTTGGTTGATGGGCAGCGGATGTTAGGTGCTATCGAAGCTGGTGGAACCAAATTCGTTGCCGCGATTGGCCGTGGCCATGATGATATTGTGGCACAGGTGCAAATACCGACCACGACCCCTAACGAAACGCTTCAGCGTACAATTGACTGGTTTCGTGCCAATGGTGACATCGCAGGTCTTGGCCTTGCGTGCTTTGGACCGGTCGATCTCGATCCCGCGTCGCCGGAATGGGGATATATCACCAACACCCCTAAAGCAGGTTGGGAGCAGACCAGCATTGCCGCGCGTCTCGGCAATGCTTTGGGCTGCCCTGTGGGCCTTGATACCGATGTGAATGCCGCGGCTATCGGAGAGCATCTTTACGGTGCAGTACAAGGCTGCGACGTTGCCATTTACGTCACAATAGGAACAGGCATTGGCGGCGGCGCGGTGATTAACGGCAATACGGTCAAGGGCAGCCGCCATCCAGAAATGGGGCATATCCTGCCGCGTCGCCACCCGCAGGACATCGATTTTGCCGGCATCTGCCCAGCGCATGGCGATTGCCTAGAGGGACTGGCGTCCGGTCCTGCAATTAAGGCCCGCTGGGGCGCTTCGCTCTCCGAATTGGCCCCTGACCATGTCGCCCATGACATCATTGCCGATTATTTGGCGCAACTGTGTCAGACCCAAATTGCGCTCTATTCTCCGCAGCGCATTATTTTGGGCGGCGGGGTGATGCAAACCGCGGGGCTTCTCGATAAGATAAGAGAACAGGCCAAAAAGCGTGTGGGCAGCTATTTCGGCGTGGATGCTGGCGCGATTATCATGCCGCCGGGCCTTGGCACACGCTCCGGCATTGCGGGTGCCTTTGAACTTGCGAAAAGGGCTGTGAATGGCAAAAAATGATGCAGGCAGTTCCGTAGCAATCGTCATTGTCGGTGGCGGCACGGCCGGTTGGTTGACGGCGGCATTTTTGCAGAACCAGCTGCCGCACACATTGAACCGGCCCGTTGAGATCACGGTCATAGAGGCCGAAGATATTCCAACCGTCGGCGTCGGCGAAGCCACCATTCCGTCGATCCGCCAAACGCTGGCCGCATGCGGCATTGAAGAACATATCTTCCTCCAAACCTGCGGCGCGACATTCAAACATGGCATCGAGTTCATCAATTGGCGCGACGACCCCCAATTGTGCGGCGCGAATAGCTATTTCCACCCCTTTGGCGACCAAATCATGGTCGCGGGCAAGGATGCGACCTGGCAATGGCTGCAATTGCCCTTGGAACAACGCGCGCCTTATGCCGAACAATTTTCCGTGCAGGCCGAAATCGCACGGCGCGGTCAGGCGCCGAAGAATTTCAGCGACAAGCCTTATGACGGCGCGCTGGCTTATGCCTATCATCTCGATGCCGGCAAGTTAGCAACATATCTAAAGACACACAGCAAGGCGCGCGGTGTTTGCCACAAAGTTCAAAAAGTCATCCAAATTGATCGGGATTTTGAGGACATAAGCGCATTACATCTCGACAATAACGAGCGGATCGAAGCCGACCTGTTCATTGATTGCACCGGCTTTGCGGCACGGTTGATCAATTCGGATCAACAGAACATTTTCAACAGCCTTTCCGACACCTTGTTCGTGGATCGCGCCATTGTGACGCGGGTGCCGAATGATAGCCTTGCCGACGTCATCGGTTACACAAAGTCTACCGCGCAAAGTGCGGGTTGGATCTGGGACATCGCGCTTCAGGATCGCCGCGGCGTGGGCCATGTCTACAGCTCGCGTTATATTGATGATGATACTGCAAAGGCCGAGCTCGCCGCCTATGTGCAGCAACCGGTTGATATGTTGGAATCACGGCGGCTGGACATGCGGATCGGCTATCATGACCAACAATGGCGCGGCAATAGCGTTGCCATCGGGCTGTCGAGCGGCTTTTTGGAACCGCTGGAATCGACCGGAATTTACCTTATTGAAATGGTCAATTGGGCCATGCTCGAATTTGTGCCGCGTTATCTGGGCGGATCACAGCCGCAATCCAGCTACAACCGGATCCTGCACAATCATTACAACAATATCGCTGACTTCCTGAAGATGCATTACTGTCTGTCCAACCGCCGGGACACGGCCTTTTGGCGCGACAATTGCGATCCTAAGACCATCCCACCGTCGCTTCAGGCCAATCTGGCGACTTGGAAAACAGCGGTCCCCAGCATCTATGATTTTCACAGCACGACCCAGTGCTTTTCCGCCACGAATTACAAATTCGTTCTCTATGGTATGGGGTGGGGCAAAGCAGCGATGCCGGCGTCTGAACCCAGCGCGCCAATACAGGGCATGATGGGGGAACTTGCCCAACGGCGGAGCAAGCTGCGTGATTTTGTGCTGCGCGATACAGTGGCCAACAGCAGCTATTTTGAAGCGCTACAAAAGCTGTAGTCCCTTACCCACTGCAGGGCCGGCGACATAACGCACGCGCACAAACAAAAACGGCGCCCGCACAAAGCAGGCGCCGTTTCTCGTGTCGTCTTAATTAGAATTTGAAGCGGACATTCGCGGCCATGGTGCGCCCCTGAATGGAACGACCGATGGTGACCGTGTTCGGCGCGCCCGCGAAGAGCGACTCACGTCCGTCATTCGCAGATTCCGTGATACCCGCTTTGTCGAACAGGTTGTTCACGTTGAGCGAGAATTCCAGATTATCGGTCAGGTTCACCGCACCTGTCAGATGCACAACCGAATATCCCTTTTGGGTCAGCGTATTGGCATCATTCGCAAAGCTGTCGCCTGTACCAATCCAGCTGGCCGAAAGGCGGACCTGATCCAGATTCACGCTTGGCGTTACGGCCCAAATCAAACGGGCCTGACGCTGCGGCTGGTTCCCGATGAGCGCGCTGTTCGCTACACCAGCAGAATTGCGGGCGTCGGTGATTTCAGCATCGGTATAGGTCGCTGTCGCGTACAGATCGAATATGCCGTTCTTATAGAAAGCCTCGAGCTCAAGGCCCTTGGCGTCATATTTGCGGATCTGGCCGGTTGGCGGGGTAATCGTGATATTCGATTCCTCTGTCGTCGACAGGAACAATGTCCCGTAAACATCCAGCTTGCCGTTACCCAATTCGAGATCTTGCGCCTTAAAGCCGATTTCATACTGGTCGACCTTGTCGACATACGCACCTTCTGCGCCCGTGCGTAATGCCCCGCTTCCATCGCGTACACCGAAATCCAAGGCGCGATCAAAGTTGAAGGATGCACCGCTGGATGCACGGCCGAAGATCGAGAAGGTGTCGCCAAGCAGATAATTGGCACCCAATGACCATGCGAGGTTGTTCGCGGTGAGATCCGCCCGCGCATCGGCGACGCCGGTGTTCAGCGAAACCGTGGCTTCAGACCCTGTGATCCGTCCATCACCATTGACGTCAAACGGTGCGCCTGCGCCGGCTGTCCTGATGCCGTTCTGGCGCATATTGTCATAACGAACGCTGGCATCGACGCTCAGATCGCCCGTTTTCACGGCCAACGCCGCAAAAGGCGAGCTTACTTGGGCCTCAAGATCATAATTGCGGTTCGAACCGTCCCAACCAAAAGCCTGGTTGACACCGGCGATGCCATTGATCGATCCAGGAACACTGATCAACGCAGCATTATTTTCGGTCGTCGTAACAAGGCGCGTCCAATGCCAATCCTGCTTGAAATTTTGGTGCATGAAGAAATGCCCAACAGCGACATCAACGGTCGAGCTGCCCATTTCGAAGGTCTTCGACAGACGGGCGTCATTTGCAAAGTTGCTTAGGTCATCAAGGTTGACGTCAAAGACTGCCACTTCCGTTGCAAAACCGTTAGGCAGGTTTCCTGCTGTCACAGCCGTGCCTGCGCGTGGTCCGTTAAAATAGGTCGAACCCGCAAGCGAAGCCGCGTTCAAAGCGCCATAGCTAAAGAAGCCCAGAAACTGACCCGAGATGTCCTGATAGCGCGACTTGGCCGACAGTTCGATACCGCCACCAAGATCAAAATTGGTCTCAAGACCAATGGACTTCACTTTATGATGCAGACCATCAGCGGTATCATAAGGCTCCAACTGGTTGCGTCCGTTTACGGCCAGACCATTGCGGGTCAGATTGCTGTAAAGGCTATGGTTGGCCGCGCTGAAATTGCCGAGGCTGGTGCCAACGACGCCGCTGGTCGCATTCCCGGTGCGCGAAACAAGCTGCGGGAAATAAGCCTGCTCTTTCTTGTTGATGACTTTACCCGTCAACCGGACATAACCAGCGTCAAATTCTTTGGTCACGCTCAAGCGAATTTGGCCACCCGAAACAGGATCATATCCGGAGTTGCGATAGTCACCACCCTGTTGGAAGTGACCGCCGACGTGGAAATACAGGTCGTCTGCAAGGTTGGCTCCATATTCGGCGTCAACACGATAATCGCTATGATCAAGGCCAATGCCGAAACCAAGCGAGCCGCCGCCACCTTTGCCGGTCTTGCCGATCAAGTTGATGATGCCGCCTGGGCCATTGGTGGTAAGTGTCGATGCCGTGCCGCCACGAACCGATTCTACGCGCGCCAAGCTTGTGTCTGATTTATAGAAACCATCGGCTGGCGCAAAAAGATGATCGCCAAACAGCAGGATGGGCAGGCCGTCTTCTTGAAGTGACAGGAATTTCGCACCGCCGGTTGAAATCGGAATACCGCGCACGTTAATGTTGGAGTTGCCACCACCCGACGAGCTCTCTGAACGGATGCCGGGCAACTGACGGAAAACTTCTGCAAGGTTGGTCGGATTGCTGTCTGCGATGGTATCAGCGCTCAAAGATGATACGGAAATCGAGGTGTCGATTTTGTTTTGGCCCGCCGACGAAATCACGCCGGTGACGACAATGGCATCATTTTCTGCCGCCGCTTCCTCGGGTTGCGCGGTTTGTGCATAGGCACTCGCGCTAAAAAAGGCTGTGGTAGCCACTGATGTCATCAAGACGCGATGGATCAACTTCATCTAAGATATCCTCCCTAATTTGCCATTCGTTTTGGCACAATTATTCACATTGTTCCTTATCGATATGCTTAAAAACAAACGATTGCAATAGCAAAATACAACCGATTGCAAAAATCACCAATGGATGAATTAATATGAAAATATTCGTTATATTACAGAGTTTTATGTGATCTTGTGGAGAGAAGGAGAATCGCATCCTACGGGCGTCGCTGGATGCCCGTGGTTTTGAAATTAACCGCCGACCGTGCTGCCGCGAATCACAAGCTTTGTGGGCGTCAAGGTGGCGCGGACAGGATTGCCCGCAATCTTGTCGATAAGCGTATTGACCAAAATTTCGCCGCCCAATTTGATGTTCTGATCAATGGTGGTCAAGCCGGGAGAAATCATCGCCGCTTGCCCAATATTGTCATACCCAACGACAGCGACATCTTCGGGTACGCGAAGGCCCTTGGACTGCAAAGCATGGATCGCAGCAATGGCCAACACGTCGGATGCCGCAAAAACAGCATCAAAGCTCTCTGTACCTTCACACAAAGCCAGCGTTTGGCGATAGGCTTCATGCCCATCAAAGGACGATCGTACATGCTTCACGGACGTGTCCGCGCTGTCGCCATTCCAAACGGACATTAAACCATTGTAGCGCAACTCGACCTCGGGAAGGTCTATGTCCCCCAGGAACACGACCCTGTGACGGCCGATATCCTTGAGATGCTCTCCGACAAGTCGTCCGCCTTCGAAATTATCGCTGCCGACCAGCGTATAGTCGGCCGCCTCGATCATACCTCCCCACACCACAACACGGTCGGCGGCATCACCCAATGACCGCAATCTTTCAATGCGTCCGGCTTGGCCGATAACAATTAGGCCATCGGCTTTTCCGGACAAGAGCAAGCGCCGTTCGGCGATTTCCGACGGGCTATTGGGCAGGTTGATGATAAGATCATAATCAAATTTTGCTGCCGCCTGAGACACAGCAGCGATCATTTCCAGAAAGAACGGATCGGAGAGATTTTGGTGAGAACCCGGATAAACGGGGATGACGATACCCAATGTCTGGCTGGACTGCTTGCGCAGATTGCGCGCCCGGGCGTTGATCGCATAGCCGGTTTCATGCGCAAGCTTCAGGATATGGTCTTTGGTTTTGCCATTGACCAAAGGGCTGTCATTCAGCGCGCGGGAAACCGTGGAAATGTCAACGCCAGACAATTTCGCAAGGCCACTCATTGTCATCCGGCCCTGATTAGCCATCCGCTTCATTTACCCTTTTATCTTGCGACAAGTCGCTGAACCGTTCTTTTGCAACATGGCAAAGAACATCTTCGCCCATCCTTACCCGCCAAAGGACTTTCTTTCAACCGGCACCCGATTGCCGGCCTTGATGAACAATGTGGCCGCCGCCCCCATTATCATCAGCACGCCGCCCAACAGCAACACATTGCGCGGATCCCCACCGAGTAACGGTCGATAGATCAATGGCATGGTAAGTGACTGGATCAACATCGGTATCACGATGAACATGTTGAAAATGCCCATATATGTTCCCGTGCGATCGGCTGGAATGCAATCGGCCAACATGACATAGGTGTTGCCCATCATCCCGGCCCAGCCGATACCGATACCGATCATCAGCACGAAAAGCGCGGCAGGCGTCTCAGCGCCTGGTAGCAGTAACATGGCGATGCCCGATGCGGCCAAACATATGGCATGCGTGAAGCGCGCGCCCAATCGCGCGACAATCGGAATTAACAACAAAGCCCCCAGAAAGGCGATGAAATTATACAAAGCCCCGGCCTGCTGCGCGGTGAGCGTCGCGTCGCGAAAGGCGGCGCTTGTCGGATCGCTCGTGTCATAAATCGAACGGCCCACGGCAAAGCTGATATATTGCCAATAAGCGAACATTGCATACCATTGGCACAGCATGGCAACGGCCAATTGCCGCATCGGCTTTGGCATATCGCGGATGGCGTCCAAGATTTCCATCATCGTTGCCTTCACCGTCATCGGCTTGGCATCGATGGCCGCTTTTTCCACGTCGGTCAAAGGCAGCTCGGGCACACGCCAGAACGACCAAATAATCGTCGAAATAGACAGGATCGCGCCGATAATGAAAGCGATGCGGACAATGACCGGAATGCCGTTATCGTCGAGCACATCTTTGGCGACGAACGATGTCAGTAACGTGGGCGCAAGATAGGATAGCGTTTGCGCAAGTCCGGTAAAGGCGCTTTGGGTCAGGAAGCCCACGGCGCGTTGCTCCGGCGCTAATCGGTCGGCGACATAGGCGCGATACGGTTCCATGGTAATGTTATTGCCCGCATCCAATATCCACAGCAGCGACGCCGCCATCCAGAGGGCCGCACTGTAGGGCATCAGAAACAGGCAGATGGTGCAGAGGATCGCACCAATAAGGAAATAGGGCGTCCGGCGGCCATAACGCGAATTGGTCCGGTCGCTCATCGCCCCAACAATGGGTTGAATGATGAGGCCGGTCATCGGCCCTGCGAGCCAAAGCAATGGCATCGTCGCCTCATCCGCCCCAAGGAAGCCGTATATCGGCCCCATATTGGCTTGTTGCAGGCCGAAACTGAACTGTAGGCCAAAAAAGCCAATGTTCATCTCGATGATTCTCAGGAGCGACAATCGCGGTTTGCCAGCGATTTGCATGTGATATCCTCCCCCAAATTCTGATTTATGGACAAGATATTTGCATAGTTTGCAAAGTCATGCAATCGTTTGTATTACTTTTGCGTGGCTGCGGATTTCCCAATTTTCAGTTGGGCACAAACACAATGCTTCTGGGCGTGAATAAATGGATAGCTGTCGATTGGCGTGGAAAATGTTCGGATCGTTTTCGGATTTTTCAGAAGCTTTATAAATATTTGATTTATGTTGAAAATTTCATAGAGCCGAATCTTGCTAAGGTTGGGGTCGAGGGTTCGAATCCCTTCGCCCGCTCCAATATTTCAATGCTTTAGGCGATAGAGCCTTTGCTGCTGCAGGTGACACTAAGTCTAATTAGAACAGTCATCCACAAATTTTGGAAATGCATCACTTTAGTGAATCCTAAAGGGGATGTGGCCGGGTTAAATGACGACCATTCCCAAGCTCCACAGCTATGCTGAGCGTAAAAACGGATGAGCGAGCTCATCTGTACTGTGAGCCTGCTCCGACAGGCAGGGTTGAAAAATGTCGCAGGTCAAAGCTCTCGGCTTGCACTCACTAACATTATGCTTATCATACTTAATTAAGGAGAAAATTCGCGCTGTCAGGCGAAAGATAACCGCAGCGTGTAGCTTACAACGGGGGAGATTTTTGATGAACGATTCATTTCGCGCGGCGCAGCTTGGGCGGTTCTTGCTTGCCGGTTCGGCTCTATCGGTTGCGTTGGCAACGGCGCAGGTGTCTGCTGCGCAGACAATGTCTGCGCCAATCGCCGAGGATGCTGATGGCACCGAAATTATTGTTACGGCGCAAAAGCGTGAACAGAAGTTGCAAGACATAGGCATCGCAATTTCGGTTTTGAGCAAGGACGACCTTGATAACCGTAATATCACAAACGCTACTGACGTTGTTTCGGCGATCCCGAACCTGAAATATAATGCGTATTCCTCATCGCAGGTTGTCTTCAATATGCGCGGTGTGTCGCAGAACGACTATGGGGACCAGCAAGAGCCGCCAGTTGCCGTCTATCAGGATGATTCCTACGCCAGTTCGATCACAACGGCGAGTTTCCCGATCTTCGATCTGGCACGGGTGGAAGCTTTGCGCGGTCCACAGGGGACGCTTTTCGGGCGGAACGCCACCGGCGGCGCTGTGCAATTTATTTCCAGCCAACCGACTGACGTCTTGGATGGCTATGTCCGCTTAACTTATGGTCGTTACAACCAGACGCAGGTTGAAGGGGCCATGTCGGGACCATTGAGCGATGTTTTGAGCGCTCGCGTTTCCGGCATTTTTGATCGTGATGATGGGTATATGCAGAACATCACTCCGGGAGAGAAGGACCGGGGTGCGAACAACCACTGGGCTTTGCGGGGAATCTTCGACTATCATCCCAGCTCTGCATTTAAGGCGAAGCTGACGCTGCGTTATTCGCAGGCGGACAAGGAACGTCAGGCCGGGGTGTATAATTATGGCCCTGCCTGCCCCAATGCACAGTTTCAGGGCGAGTTCCTCGCGCCGACCGCGACATGTTCTTATTGGGGTGTGACCGGGACGGCGGGCAATGGCTATTTCAATCCGGAAATCGCAGCGTCGCAGGGCGGCAGCCCATGGAAGACGGCTGGTACGGGCGATGCTTATGTCGACCGAAATCTGTTTGGCAGCACGCTTCGGATTGATGCTGAAGTCGGCGGCTTTGATGTGACCTCAATTTCCGATTATCAGCACGTCGATAAATTCTACATCGAAAGCGGCAATGGTCCGCCCGAAATCCCATATGTTGAAAATGTCACGCCGGCAGCAACTGCGCCATGCCCAGCGCCAAATACGGCGCTGACATGTTACGGATCAGGCACTGTGTTCTTCCAAGATGCGAACGTGAACCAATATTCGCAGGAATTGAGGCTTTCCAAAACATCGGATCGCAATTTCCTAACTGTCGGCGCCTTTGGTATGATTATCGATGGGAAGTACAAGGCGAAGTACGCAACGCCGTTCGCTGGCTATGATCCCAGTGTGAATTTCACGCAGAAGACGACGTCTTACGCCATCTTTGCCCAGAATGAATATGAAGTTAGTGATCAGGTTAAGCTGATTGGTGGTTTGCGCTATTGGCATGATCACAAGGTCGGGGATTACGCTGCGGTTCACACGTTGCCGCTCTACGCGCTTTCGCTTCGCTTTGGACCAAATGGCATATCCTACACCGACCTAACGGGAACCAACACGCCCGGGACATGGACTTATGGTGCCGGCACATCTGGCGTGACCATTACGCCAGATGCCGCCTCGCCTACTTTCAGCGGTGTCACAGCGCGTGCAGAGGTTGACTATAAGCCTAGCGACAATGTTTTGGTTTACGCTAGCTATAACCGCGGCTCAAAATCGGGCGGATTCACTTTTTCGACCGGAACACCGTTCCCATCACAGCTGGTCGATACGCTGAACAATCTGGCTTATCAGCCTGAGACGTTGAACGATTATGAAGTTGGTCTGAAAACCACGCTGGCGCGAGGGACGACGTTCAATGTCGCCGCTTTCTATTATGACTATAAAAACTATCAGGCCTTTGTGCAGGTCGGGTTTACCCAGGTTGTCCGCAACCTTCCCGCCACCGTCAAAGGCATTGAAGCGGACTTCACCACGCGGCCTGCCCCGGGGTTAACCCTTCAACTCGCCGGTGCCTTGCAAGACAGCGAAGTTAAGAATGTACTGCTGCCGGATGGCGTTACGGTTGTGACGCATGAACTTCCGCAAGCGCCAAAGCTCTCTGGCAGTGCCATGGCACGTTATGAATTTGCGCTGGCAGGTGGTACGGCCTCGGTTCAGGCCGATGCCATCTTCCAGAGCAAGATGTGCTTCACGGTCATGTGCGCGCCCGTGGAACGCGAAGGCGGTTATGGCGTTGCCAACGGCCGCCTTGGCTTCACTACAGCCGATGAGAAGGTCGACGTGGCTGTGTTCGTGAACAACCTCTTTAACCGCGCCTATCGCGTCTATGCTTTCGATGGTTCGCTCTATTGGGGCGATACGTTGGGCGTATATGCCAAGCCACGCACTTGGGGGCTCACGGTTCGCTATAACTTCGGCAATTGACGCGCTGAGCGCAGGAAAAATTTGGGCCAACCCCTGATCTATTTTCAGCGGTTGGTCCTGCATTCTCGGGGGGTGAAGACCGGTGGCGAGCACGGCGGCGGTAGGGAACATACGACAGGCGGGAAGCCCAATGCAGTTGCAACGCCAACTTGATTGGAAGGATGCTTTCTGGGCGTCGAGCGGGGTGCCCGCCGGCGTTCTCCTGACCATGGGCGGCATCGCCACAATGATCGGCCAGCCCAGTTGGGTGATCTGGATCGCCTCCATCCTGATGGGATTTATGCAGTGCTTCGTCTATGCGGAAATTGCCGGGCTTTATCCAAATAAGTCTGGCGGGGCATCGGTCTACGGCGCTGCAGGATGGCTTCCTTATGGCAAGTTCATTGCGCCGATTTCCGTGTGGTGCAATTGGCTTGCATGGTCGCCTGTGTTGGCTCTCGGGACAAGTCTTGGCGCAGGCTATGTCATGGCCAGCCTATTTCCTGCCGACGCTGCAATTCGCCAATGGCAGCTTGACCTTCTCCCGCTCGATTTTGTTCGGGAGGGACTACATCTTCGGATCAATCTCGTTTCCATCATTGCGACAGGGTTCTTGCTGCTGACTTTTGCACTGCAGCATCATGGTGCGGCACGCGCGGCGCATTTTCAAAAAATCCTTGGTATCGCCTGTATGTTGCCGCTGTTGCTGGTCGGCATAATCCCCCTAATTACGGGAGATCTACCAACCGAGAACCTGTTCCCAATCTTGCCGATGGTACGCGATGCTGCCGGGGATATTGGTTTTGGAACATGGAATGCGGCAGGGCTCACGCTTCTGGCAGGCGCTATGTTCGGGGCGGGCTGGTCAACCTATGGTTTTGAAACAGCGGTCTGCTACACGCGTGAATTCCGTGATCCGGCAAAGGACACCGCCCGTGCGATTTTTGCATCGGGCCTTTTGTGCATGGCGATTTTCACGCTTGTGCCGCTCGTCTTTCAGGCATCGCTGGGGCTGGAGGGTATGCTTGATCCGACGATTTACGATGGATCGGGTGTTGCGAATGCGCTGGCCAAAATTTTGGGCGGAGGCGCTGTTGTCGGCAACCTACTGATCGTGATGCTGGTCCTTGCGCTTTTGTTGATTGTGATGACATCGATGATGGGCTCTTCACGCACCTTGTATCAGGCATCGGTGGATGGCTGGTTTCCACGTTACCTCTCCCGGGTCAATGCCCACGGTGCGCCGACCGCGGCGATGTGGACAGACTTGGTATTTAACATCCTGCTCCTGCTTGCATCCGATTATTTTGCGGTGCTGATGATTTCAAACGTCTGCTATTTTGTCTTCAACTTCCTCAACCTTCAGTCTGGATGGATTCATCGAATTGACCGGAGTGATTGGAACCGGCCGTATCGCTGCCCGACTTGGTTGCTCGCGACAGGAGCTGTCCTTGGTTTTGTGAATATGGTTTGGATGGGCGCCGGCGCAAATGTGTGGGGCGATGGAACCCTGCGCAATGGCCTCTTGGCTGTTTTGCTGATCATTCCCGTTTTTGCATTCCGTCATTATATTCAGGATAAAGGGCAATTTCCGACCTCAACAGGGGCCGACAATCTGGCTTTAGACGAGCCAGTTGTGCAACCGAAAGCCGGCTTCCTGCCTTATCTTGCCCTGATCGCAGCTGCAGCGACCGTTGGGCTAGCCGCCTATCTCGCGGAGTGAGAAAGCTGTCGTTCCGTTGAAGCGTCTTGGGTCATCCATTTTTTATGCGCGCCCAACACATCTGCGCCGGCTCCTTTCTTGCCTGATTGAAGTCTTCTGCCAACAACGGCCAGAGATGTGCGCCGACCCGGTCGACGCAATGGCCTGAACCCGGTATCCACGCGCAGATTAGTGTGGCCAATTATGAACCAAAGACTGACATCGGCAATTGTTCTGCACAGCGACCGCTATTGATCACAACGCCTTCTGAACACATTGCACTATAAATGTTCGGATCGTGTTCGGATTTTCCAAGGGGGCAAATAACAATCTGATTTAGAACGGAATTTTTATGGAACTTAGTGCCTCAGAGAGTTCACCGCATTGGGTTGACGCCAGCAAGCATCATGCCCTGTCCCCTCGACAAATGCCGGTCCACAATTGGCTTATCCTCCGGATCGCGCATTTGAACGAGCAAAGTTGTGCGGGCTTCCTCAGATATATTGAGGCCGGAGCCGTGGATCAGCAGATAGTTGAAGAAAATGACATCACCGGCCTTTGCCGGGATCGGCGTTGCATCCTCAATCGCGTATCCGGGTAAATGCCGGTCTTCGCCAACCGGTTCTAATGGTCCCAACTGGTGCGATCCGGGCACGACACGCAGGCACCCTTTCTCCATAGGCGCATCATCAAAGTGCATGATCGCTGCCGTCATCGACGTGCCTGCATGCGGGAAATAATAATAATCCTGATGCATGGGAAATGGGGAACCATTTTCGGGCGGCTTGATAAACATTTTGGTGTGATGAAGCTGCACATTTGGGCCAATGATTGCCTGCGCAACGCCGGTGAAGCGGGGGTCGGTTAGCAAGCGCGTAATCGCTGCAATTTCGAACTGGACGTCATGGCAATGGGTTATCTTTGTGCCAGAGTTGCGGACGCTGGCCCAAGTTGCGTCGGGGTTTCCCAACCTTTGTGCAAGGGCATGGATTTCGCCGCGAAACATGGCACATTCTTCAATGCTGAACATGCCTTCCACATGAATATAGCCATGTGTGGCATAAAAATCCCGCTGGTCCTGCGTCAAAGACATTGTGGCCCTCATAACATCGTGGAAAAGAATTGCTGCTCAAGCGGCATCATCGCTGCGCCAATAGCGCAAGCGTCAACCTGCGTTTCTGAAATCATGATTTTGGGAAGCGGACGCGGTTCTGACCGCCTTGCGTCATCATATAATTCGATGGCCGGAATGATCTTCTGCGCCAAAGCATTTGGTAAACGACCGCCGAGAACGATCGCTTCGGGATCCAATAAAGCGGCGATAGACGAGGCGATGAGCGAAAGCGGGTCACGGGCGCGCTCGATCCATTCATCCACGCCGGGCCAGTCGACATTGAATTCGGAGAGCATCGCGGAAATGCCACCGACTTCGACCCCATGCCGGCGCACCGATTGCAAGAGCGTTTCTAAATTGGGTTCTTGAAACATGTTGCGGGGCAGAACCAGTCCGATCTCACCGCCATTGCCATTCACACCCCGCGACAATTTATGGTTGGTTATGACCCCGCCGCCAATACCCGCGGCAATGAAGACATAAACAAAATTTTGGAACACCCGTCCGGCGCCAAGAAAGCTTTCACCAATGGCGGCCGCGTTACCGTCATTTTCAACCCAAGCCGGCATGCCGAGCGCTTGGCTGAACAAGCTATCAATTTGCACCATCGCCCAGTCATCGAGCGCACGTGGCGGGTTGTACCGTGACTTGCCATCCAGACAATAACCAGAAATACCAATGCCGACGCCAGCCACGCTGTCTTTGGAAATAGCATGCGTTGCGAGAAAGCGGCTTGTTACATCGCCCAGGCGTTCAAAAACGGCCTTCCGGTTCATCACCGGCATTTCCAAATAATCATAGGCAACGACGTTGCCGGAAAAATCCATCAGCAAGACCGACATAGCGTCTGTCATCAACGCCACACCCAGTGAATATGCATGATCCGGCGCGACTTCTATTTCCATCCGCGGCTGTCCGCGTCGTCCATTTGAACGTCGATCGCCAAGCCGAAGCGCGCCGCGCAAAACCAAGTCATTCACCAAGCGCGAAACCGTTTGCTGCGACAAGCCGGTTGCATGCACGATTTCCGGCTGGGTCGCGCCATGTTGCCGCAAAACATAGCCCAAGATGCGGGATTCGCTTTCGGAAGGAAGGTGAAAGGGATTTGGTCGAATTTTTGTGGTGGGCATAAGCCGCAGAATGCCAAGATTTTAGCGTAGGTGCAACATACAACTCTTAATAATACCTATTATGGGTTGTATTACCTTTGGAAATGATTACAGCGTGATTCGAAATTGGGATCAAAGCGAATCCCAAATCAGAGGAGAGGTTTCATGAAAGCACGTTCCGCCCTTCGGGTGTCCATGATCAGCGTATCTTTGTTGGCGTTGACGCCATCCATTGCCTACGCCCAGTCGGCGGTTGCAGCCGAAGATGACGCGCAATCCAAAGATGAAGAGATCGTTGTCACCGGCACCAATGCCAGCCGCAGCGCACAGAATACGCCTCTGTCGATCGCGCTCGTTGATGAAGCAGATCTCCGCACTTTTACAGGATCAGGCAGTCAGGCCGATATCTTGCAACAATTGCCTGGCCTGAAGACCGAAGGCGGCGGCGGTGAAGTTGCAACCAACTTCCGCGTCCGTGGTCTGCCTTCAGGTGGCCAGTTCGAATTTACCCCGATAAATTATGACGGCGTGACGGTGCTCAGCGCATTCGGCCTCAATTCATCAGCATTCGACTTCTTTGCCCGTAATGATCTGGGCATTGAGCGGCTTGAATTTGTGAAAGGTGGCGTTTCGAACCTCTTTGGAGTCAGCTCGACAGCCGGCATCATCAACTATATTTCCAAGACTGGGACGGACACGCCGCACGGAACGTTTCAACTCGAAGTCGCCGAAGACAATCGCTACAGAGGCGACTTCGCCTATCAGGGCCCGCTGAGCGAAAACACATATATGGCGGTATCCGGCTTCTACCGCTATGATGAAGGCCCCATTGATACAGGCATTCCGACCCAAGGCTTCGCCTTGCGCGGGAACATTAAGCATGAATTCGCCGATGGATCGGGATCGTTCACCCTTTATGGCAGCTATATCAACGACCACGCCAATTTCTATCTGCCTGTGCCGCTGGACGGCACAACACGCAAGCGGGTGAAGGGCAATGATGGCAAAACGGTGTTCACAACCAACTCCAGCGCCATTGATGGCATTCGGGTAAGCACCCCCGAAGGTGCGACAGAATTCCGCGCGGGAGATGGTTTCCAGACCGAAGGCGGCTCGATTTATGCCGTCTTTGACAAGGAATTTGGCGATGGCTGGAAAATCAACTCCAAGCTGAAATGGTCAGATTATCAATCGGCTTCCAACTTCTTCAGCAATGGCATCGGCCCAGCTGCGCCTGAAACCCAAGCACAGTTTTTGGCGCGCGTAGCGCCGACCGCGACCCTTAGCCAAGCCGTCTTCACCGATGTGGAAACTGGCGCAGTTCTGCCGTCAAATTACATCTTATATGCCAATGCCTTCAATGATCGTCAGCGCCCAACAAGCGATGCGACGATGGAAGTCAATTTGATCAAGAGCTTTGACACAGGGTCGCTCAATCACACCGTGACGTTAGGCGGCTTCATGTCGCGGGCGGAAGCGGACAATAATCAGCGGACCGTTCAATATCTCGGACAGTTTAACAATAACCCAACGCTGGTAAATCTGGCGATCAACGGTCAACAATATACGGTCAACGGGATCATTCAGGCACCTTCTGCCTATACGCAAGAAACGCGTAGCGCATTCAAGCGCGCAATCTATCTCGCGGACCAAATCGAAGCCGATCGTTGGACGCTGGACTTTGGTGCGCGTGTTGAACGCGCAACGATTGAAAACCGGATTGAAGTGGCGGCGAGCCGTGCAGGAACATTGGCCACCAATGCAGTGGCCGGTGCGCCGATCAATAATATGACCTTTGGCACGGGTACGTTCCGGAGCGGAAAGGCATCCACGACCGCTTGGGCTTTTGCTGTTGGCGGCCTGTATAAGCTCACCGACAATGTGAACCTTTATGCCAATGCGTCCGCGGGTTACTTCTTCCCGCAAGCGCAGGGAACAAATGCTCAGCTGAACTCCGCAAACCGCGACATCGTCTTCTTTGAGCCTGAGCCAGTCAATCAGGTGGAAGCAGGGGTAAAGGTCCGTAGCGGTGCATTCCGTGGTTATGCCGCCGCTTTCTACACCGGATTGCGTAAGCGGACCTCGGTATCGTTCGTGGGGGCAAATCTAACCCCATCGTTGCTGCTGACGGAATCCGACACCTTCGGGATTGAATTGGACGGCAACTACCAGCCAACGGATTATCTGACCTTGTCCGGTAACTTTACCTATCAAGACGCCAAGTTCATGGGTGACAGCCCGACCTCCATTAACGGCAAGCGTCCTGACCGTTTGCCCAAAATGCTCGCCAACCTTGGTGCACAAGTAAACGCAAGTGGATTTGATGCCTCTGTTTTCTGGAACCATCAAAGCAAGACGTTCCAGGATGCCAGCAACAATGTGCCGCTGTTTGCTTACAGCATTTGGAGAGCGGAAGCTGGCTACACATTTGATAGCCTGGGCGCAGAAAACAAGCTGCGGTTCAGCGTAGGCGTTTGGAACCTCCTCAACTCGCAAGGCTTGGCCGAAGGCAATCCGCGCGCAGGTGCTATCCAGACCGGTGGCACAGGAGCATATTTCAATGCACGTCCCATTCTGCCCCGTCGGATCACTGCAAAATTGACTTTTGACTTCTGACAACGGCTATTTGCCAATGCGTCCGTGCCGCCGCTTTTCATTTCGGCGGCACGGCGTGAGGTAAGATAGCGGAGCAGAGCAATGCACGATATGAAGGCACTTCTGACCAGCTATTTCCTTACCGGGATATCAGCTGCTGGTGCCAAATCTACTTTACCTGCTGTTCTGTCGCAAAGTGCACCTGTCGGCAAAACCGTCATTTTGGGTTGCGGAAAGGCTGCGGCGGAGATGGCCGATGTTGCAGCTGGTCATCTATCGGGTGTTGTAACGGGTTGTGTGGTCACGCGGCACGGGCACGGCGTTGGCCGTTCAATACCGGGTGTAGCAGTCATCGAAGCGCGTCACCCGGTCCCCGATGAGCAAAGCCTAGAGGCAGGGGAGCGGCTTTTGGAGCTGGCATTGACTGCTGGACAAGGCGACCGCGTTCTTTTTCTAATATCCGGGGGAGGCTCGTCATTGCTCTGTGCGCCTGCCGTCGGCATTACCCTTGCTGAAAAACAGGAGATGACCGACCATCTGGTCCGTTCTGGTGCCCCTATACAGGATATAAATCTTGTCCGCCGCCACCTCTCGCGCGTGAAGGGTGGTCGGTTGGCCGCAGTCGCCGGTGCGCGCGGGGCAGAGCTTTTGACATATGTTATTTCTGACGTTGCCAATGACGATCCGGCGTTAATCGCATCGGGACCAAGCGTCGCGGCCGCGTTCGTTCCTGAACAAGCCATCGCCATTCTGGAAGGATCAGGCTGGCACGTCGCGCCGCACATAATGGGTGCGATCCATGCCAATCGTCCGCCAGATGTTCCCGTGCATCCCGTGCACATGCTGGCCACAAATTCGCACGCTCTTGATGCAGTTACTGCGCGCGCGCGCGCCGATGGCTGGAATGTCATCAACATCGGCGACAGGCTTATGGGTGATGCGGCAACGACAGGCAAAGCCCACGCAATGCATGCACAGGAAATGATCACGCAGCCGGGAAAGCATCTGCTTTTGTCCGGCGGCGAATTGACAGTCAGTGGCGCCCGAAAAGACGGCTGCGGTGGGCCCAATCTTGAATATCTGACGGGATTGTTGTCCGCGCTCGACCCGTCCGCTGCAATCGAAGCATTTGCGGGCGATAGCGATGGCATTGACGGCAGTGAGGATAATGCCGGGGGCTACATAGATGCCGCATGGGCCGCGCACGCCGATTGTGCCCAAGCGCTGGCCAGTAACCGCACCTATGATCTTTTTAAATCACTGGGCGGCTTGATCATTACCGGCCCGACCCGGACCAACGTAAATGACATTCGTATGATTGCCGTGAGAGGATCTCCCCAATGACCGACCTGAACGCACAAGCCCGCGATATCCTGATCCGCAATGACCGTGGCGGCTACACCGTTCCTACGCATGGGCTGTATCCGTATCAGTGGAATTGGGACTCCGCCTTTGTTGCGCTCGGCTTTGCGGAATTTGATCGGGATCGCGCTTGGCAAGAAATTGAAACACTGATTTCGGGCCAGTGGGATGACGGGATGATCCCGCATATCATTTTTCATAAGGATGATCCCGGCTATTTCCCCGGGCCGTCGGTTTGGGCGACGGGAAAGACGCCCGCGACCTCTGGCATAACCCAGCCGCCTGTTCTTGCCACGATTGTGCGCAAATTATGGGAAGATGAGGGGGCTGACCCGACGCACCCGCGTATGCGCCGCCTGTATGAGGCTTGCCTGAAAAGCCACCGCTGGTTCCATGCATTTCGCGATCCCAAAGCGAACGGGTTGGTAATGGTTACGCACAACTGGGAAACCGGGCGTGACAACAGCAGCGAATGGGACGATGCACTGGCGCGTGTCGACACATCGCATGTCGGCGATTATCAACGCCGGGACACCGGACATGTCGATGCGGCCATGCGTCCAACGCAAAACGAATATGACCGCTATGTCGCGATTTTGCAGTTTGGCCGCAACTGCGGCTGGAACCACCGTGAAATCGCCGACAACGGACCATTCCGCATGATCGATGTCGGTATGTCGATGGAGTTGCTGCGCGCCAACCGTGACTTGCTGGTCATGGCAAAGGCGATCGGTGACGCAGCGGTCATTGCGGAACTTGAGGCGCGTATTACGCTTTCCGAAAAAGGGATGGATTGGCTCTGGAACGAAGACGCAGGCGCATATTGCAGCCGTGATGCCACCACCGGTCAAAGCAGCGGCCTGGTAACGAACGCCAGCTTCCTCGCATTTTATGCCGGGGTTGGAAATAGCACGCAGCGCGCCCGTTTAATCGCCGCGCTTGAACGCATCACTGGCAGCGCGACCTATTTGGTTCCAAGTTTGGAAGCAGGAAGCCGTGCATATGATCACAAACGCTACTGGCGTGGCCCGATCTGGTTGGTCGTCAGCTATATGGTGGCACAGGGTCTTGCAGAGGCGGGCCATAATGCATGGGCCGACCGAATTCGGACCGATAGCGCGCGCTTGATAGAAAAATCCGGATTTTATGAAAGTTTTAGTCCCGAAGATGGCACTGGCTCTGGCGGACCAGATTTTTCATGGACGGCGGCTATGTGGCTGGCCTGGTGCAGCAAAGGAAGCATGGCATGACGGAAACACAACGCAAAGCTGCACCCGATAATTATCCATGGATTTTGGTCGGCCTGCTGTGGATGGTCTCGTTCCTCAATGCTGCAGACCGGTCGATCCTAAACTCGGTCAAACCGCTTTTGCGTGATGCTTTTGGCATCACGGATATTCAGTTGGGCATAGTTGATACCACATTCTTTTGGACTTACGCCGTCTGCGCCTTTGTTTTTGGCAGGGTTGGTGACAGCGTCCGACGCAGGAACATGATCATCTTTGGATTGATTTTTTGGAGCATGGCTACCGGAATTATGCCCTTTGCCACCGGATTTGCGATGCTGCTGGGCATGCGGACACTTGTCGCCATCGGCGAGTCTACTTATTATCCGACCGCGACGGCATTGATCAGTTCATGGCATAAACCAAGCATGCGCAGCCGTGCGCTCTCGATTCATCAAACTGCCGTATTTGCTGGCGGCGGCATTGGCGGGTGGGTCGCGGGAAAGCTGGCCGACAGTTATGGCTGGCCGGCACCGTTCATTATCTTTGCGGCGCTTGGCTTTGTGGTCATGGCAATTCTCTTCAAGCTGTTGCGCGATGATGCACCAGGCGAGGTTCGCGCGCGCGAAGAAAAGCGTGCAGAGCCGATTGGCCTCATTCTGAAAAATCCCGCTGCGCTGTTATTATGTGGCGTATTTTTTCTCGCGACCGCTGCGTCTTCTGCGGTGCTGAACTGGTGCAACACTTATGCGCACGACGTTCTGGGCCTGAATTTAGCGGACAGCGCGCTGGTGGGCCCCGTGATGATCACAACGGCCGGTTTCTTTTCGGTGTTGGTCGGCGGTTTCATGGCGGATAAATTTGCCGCGAAAAGTTCGGTTGGGCGCTTTACCGTTTTGGCCATCGGTTTGACACTTGCGGCCCTCTTCCTCTTACCCTTCCCGCTCGTAACTTCGGTTCCATTGGTCGGATTGCTGCTGTTCGCGACCAGTTTTGGCAAAGGCCTTTTTGACGGCTGCATCTACGCCGCGATGCATGATGTGATGCCCGCTGAGGCACGCGCCACGGCCGCAGGGCTTATGACGATGCTTGGCTTTATTGGCGCCGGGATAACCACTGTTCTTCTCCCCATCGTTGCTGTGCACACAGGTCTTGCTGCTGGTTTTGCAATGATGGCGGGACTTTATCTGTTAGCGGTGTTTGCGTTACTGCTGGCTCGGCCGATGGTTGCGCGTGTTATTGCCAAGCAGGAAAGTGGACTGACACATGCCTAACAGACGCCTGGTTGGCGGGATCGAACTTGGTGGTACGAAATCCATAGTTGCCATTGGCTATGATGACGGCACGATATTGGAACAGACGAGCTTACCCACCATCGTTCCTGAATTGCTTATTCCGCAAATCGCCGAATTCTTTCGGTCGCATCGCGACGGGCTCGGGCAGATTGAAGCGCTGGGCGTCGGTGCCTTTGGCCCAATTATAGTTGCCCCAAAGGCACAGAATTATGGCAGGTTACTGCAGACCAACAAACCCGGATGGAGTAATTTTGATCTTGCTACGGCTCTAAGTTCAGCCATTGGACTTACCCCTCATATTGTAACCGATGTCGCATCGGCGGGTATAGCTGAGGCTGCTTTAGGGGCATTGAGAGGCTATGATCTTGGCATATACCTAACGGTCGGAACCGGCATCGGGGGGGCAATCATCTGCTATGGCCAACCGCTTCCCGCGCTGCTTCATCCAGAGATCGGCCATATCGCGTTGCAAAGACATCGCAACGATGTCGCTCCCTCATGCTGCCGTTTCCATGCTAATTGCGCAGAGGGTCTTGCCGCTGGTCCAGCGATATTGGCGCGCTTCGGGCAGTCACTCAGTCACTTTTCCGTTGGCAGTGCAGAGCATAACTTGATTGCCGACTATTTGGGACAGCTGTGCGCGAACCTTGTGCTTACCTTGTCGCCCCAACGCATTGTTCTGGGCGGCGGCGTGTGCAAAACCCCCGGCTTGATAGAAGCAACCCGCGCTGCAATGTTGAACCATTTGGGTGATTATGCACCTGAGGACGTTGAATCCGAATATTTTGTTTGCGAACCAGCCCTTGGTCAGGATGCGGGCATCGTCGGTGCCTTGTGCCTTGCGGAGCTTGAAAAGCCATCGCCAGTCATTGCCTTACGGCGTGCTTAAGTTAGGCGTTTTTGGCCTGACTCTAATTCTGGCGACTTAACTGCCGCGCACCCATGTGCTGCGTGCAAGGCGGTAGACCAATCCGGCCAGCCCATCATAATTGGCGCGGTGGTAAGCCGAATCGGGCGCCAATTGAGCGGTCAGGCGTTTGTGCGCCGTCCCAAGTGCATGATAAGGCACGCTGGGCAGCAAGTGGTGCAATGCGTGGTACCGCAGGCCCACAGGTGCCCAGATCTCTGCCAGCAGCCCAGGCGGCGGGACATTCACGCTGTCGAGGAACTGCGCGGTCACACTCAGCGGCTCGCCATCATTTTCCCATAAATGTGCAACAAGCGTGCGCACTTGGTTGAGCACGGCGACGCTTGCGACAATGGCAAGGAAGATCAGGAAGGACTGCAGCGGGATGAAACCCGTAAACACGCCCGTCAGCAGCGCAATCGACCAGATGCTTGCGGCGGTTTCCTGCACGATCCAGTTGCGATGTGCGTCGCCCTCGGCGGGTCTGCGCCGAAATGCAGGGTTGATCGCGAGACCCGAATAACGTTCGACCACGACCTTGCGCAACGCAGGGATAAACAGCGACAGCGGCGCAAGCACGGCGTTGCGGAACAGCAAGGCAATCGGCGCCAGCAACGAAACGATGATGAAGACAGGCAGCGTCCATGGCTTCATCAGCGCCAAGGGCAGATATTCGGGATCTTGATCGGTGCCATAGCGCGTGCGTGCATGATGCAGGTTGTGGATGCCTTCATACATATAAGACGGAACGAGCAAGGGCACACCAATCACGGCGTTAAAACCAAAGCGGAAACCGGGAAGCGCGGAATGCTTCACATGCGTGACTTCGTGAATGAAGCCGCCGGCGCGATATAGGCCAAGGATCGAGACCAACGCCGCAGCGCACTGAACCCAAAGGGTTCCGGACATGATAGCCACCGCAAGCCCGGCATAGCCAACCAGCGCCGACAAAAGGAAATCCGACCAGAAAATGCGCGGGTTCGGCGCAGCAAGATCACGCGTGAGTTCGGCAACCGCGCGCAACATCGCTTTGTCATCCGGAACCTGTTTAAGACGCGCTGCACGGCCGACGAAATCACCGCCCAAAATGGCGCCGTCTACCTGTGTGTGCGGGGTCAGTAACATTTCACTCATGCGCGTATCAATCTGCCTGTCGGAACCGGTTTGACCCTACATAGGCATTAGTCGTGGCGATAAAATGGCAGAATATATGAATTATGGCCGCTTTCTTTCGGCGCGCTAAACCTAACACGCTGACAGGCTTGCCAGCCGTGGGTTGGGCGTTAAACAAAAGCGCATGTTAGGTGTCTGTTATTATCCCGAGCACTGGTCCGAGGATCATTGGCCGCGCGACGCGCAAAGAATGTATGATCTTGGGCTGCGTTATGTCCGGATTGGCGAATTTGCGTGGGGCCGCATCGAAAAGGCGGAGGGCCTATTCGATTGGGCGTGGATGGACCGCGCGATCGACGTGCTCGGCGCGGCTGGACTGAAAGTCGTGCTTGGAACGCCCACTGCAACGCCGCCCAAATGGTTGTGCGAAAAATATCCCGACATTTTGCCTGTCGATATTCACACCGGCCAAGTGCGTGGTTTCGGATCGCGCCGCCATTATGACTTTTCGAGCGAAACCTATCTGGTGCAGGCGGAACGTATCACCGCTGCCATGGCTGCGCGTTATGGCGATCATCCGCATGTGGTCGGTTGGCAAACCGACAATGAATTGTGCTGCCACGATACGACCATGAGCGCATCGCCAGCGGCGCTGGAAAAATTCCGGGCCTATTGCGCGCAACGTTATGGCACGATTGCGGCGCTGAATGCGGCGTGGGGCAATGTGTTCTGGTCGATGGAATATGACCATTTTGACCAGATCGACCTGCCCTTTTTCACAGTGTGCGAAACCAACCCCGCGCATCGTTTGGCCTATCGGCGCTTTGCGTCGGATCAGGTCGTGCGCTTTCATGACGTCATGATATCGGCCATTCGCCGCCACGCCGCGCCGCACCAATGGGTGACGCACAATATCATTCCACCGGCGACAACGGGCGTCGATAATGCCGCGCTGACCCGCGATCTCGATTTTGTCAGCTATGACAATTATCCGCTCGGTTTTTCCGATCAGCTCATGGCCAAAGCATCGGCTGATGAATGGAAACCATTCATGCGCACGGGGCACCCTGATTTGGCCGCGCTCAATTTTGATTCGGTGCGCGGGCTATCCAAAGGTGCGTGGTGGGTGATGGAGCAACAGCCCGGGCCCGTAAACTGGGCGCCGCATAATCCGCGTCCTGCGCCGGGCATGGTGCGGCACTGGACGCTTCAGGCTTTTGCCCATGGCGCGGCCTGCGTGGCCTATTTCCGTTGGCGGCAAGTGCCCTTTGCGCAAGAACAAATGCATGCCGGGCTCAGACGGCCCGATGACATGCCCGCCGCGGCATGGGCGGAAGTGGAACAAGCCGCATCGGACATGCAACGGCTGGGCGACTTGTCCGTTGTCGCTGCGAAGTCCCCTGTCGCCATCGTGATTGATCCGGTGTCCGGCTGGGTCGACGACATTGAACGGCAAGGTGCGGGATATCGCTACGATGCGGTCGTCTTCCAATATTATCGTGCGTTGCGTGGCCTGGGCGTGGATGTCGACTTTGTGTCCGCAGGCGACGCACAGCTGGCTGGCTATCGACTGGTCGTTGTGCCGACTATGGCGGTGGTCGACGATGCCGCGTTCGACGCGTTGCAGGCGAGCGATGGCATATTGCTTTTCGGGCCACGCGCAGGCGCGAAGACCGCCGAGTTCTCGATGAGCGAAGGCCTGCCGCCCGGACGGCTGCGTGAACGTGTGCCGATAAAAGTCACTTCGGTCGAAACGCTGCGCGCGGATTGCGGTGGCAGCATTGCGTATAAAGGCGCGGAATATGAAAGCGGCCGTTGGCGCGAGACGATTGAAGTGGGCGACGCGGACATCATCGCAACCTATGAAGACGGGGCACCGGCGGCGGTGCGGGCAGGCCGAAGCATCTATCTTGCGACGCTGACGGACGATGCCTTTCTGACGAACTTGTTGGTCGATTTATGTGCGGAGGCGGACGTGCAGATTACACCGCTGCCGCCCACGCTGCGCTTGCGCCGACGGGGTGAACTTACGTTTGCGTTCAATCTGGATAGCGTTAGCGCGCGCGCCCCTGCACCCGCAGGTGCAGAATTTGTCATCGGCGGTTCGGACATTGAACCCTATGGCGTTGCTGTCTGGCGTTAGCGCTCTTTGGTCGCGCTGAATTTCAGGTCCGGATGCTTTTCCTGCTGATAACCAACATCCCATGACGAACGCGCCATAAATACCGGATGGCCATCGCGGTCCTTCGCCATATTTCCGCCATTGAACGAGATGAATTGCGCCAGCGCCGTATCCGACCCGATGAGCCAGCGCGCGGTGTCATATGGCGCAGGCTCCAGAAACGCATCGACCTTATATTCCGCCTCAAGCCGCGAAATCAGAACGTCGAGCTGCAGTTGCCCGACGACACCAATTACCCAGTTTGAACCAATCTCCGGATAGAAGACTTGAATGACGCCCTCTTCGCTCAGGTCATCCAACGCCTTACGCAGCTGCTTGGTCTTCGTGGGGTCGCGTAAGACGACGCGGCGCAAAATTTCCGGTGCAAAGTTGGGCAGGCCGGTAAAGCGCACGTCATTGCGCTCCGACAAAGTATCGCCGACGCGCAAGGTGCCATGGTTGGGAATGCCGATGATATCGCCGGGTTCCGCGCTGTCGGCAATTTCGCGATCTTGCGCGAAAAACAGGATCGGCGAATGAATCGCAACGGGCTTGCCAAGCCCCGAAGGCGTCAGCTTCATGCCGCGTTTGAAGGTGCCGGAACACAACCGCATGAATGCAATGCGGTCACGGTGCTGCGGATCCATATTGGCCTGCACCTTGAAAATGAAGCCCGTGACTTCTTTTTCGGACGGATCAATATCGCCCTTCGAACTGGGTTGCGGGCGCGGTGGCGGCGCATATTTGGCGATCGCGTTGATGAGTTCGATCACGCCAAATTCTTTCAGCGCGGAGCCGAAATAAACAGGCGTTAGGTCGCCATTTTGGAATGCGGTCAGATCGAACTCCGAATATCCAGCCTGGGCAAGCTCCGCCTCTTCGCGCAGCCGCGCGACGCCCGCGGGCGTGAGCACATCTTCAAGGCTCGTCGCATCCAGGCCGGCATAGTCACTGACTTTGCCTTCAAACGCCTTACTGTCGCCCGATGGCTGGCTCAGGCGACCGCTGCTAAAGTCGTAAAGGCCTTCAAACTCGCCGCCCATGCCCACGGGCCAGTTCATAGGGCACACATCCAGCGCCAGTGCATCAGCGACTTCATCAATCGTCTCAAATGCGGGGCGACCTTCGCGGTCTACCTTGTTGACGAAGGTGATGATCGGAACGCTGCGCAGGCGGCAAACTTCGAAAAGCTTGCGGGTCTGCGGCTCAATACCCTTTGCGGCGTCGATGACCATGATGGCAGAATCGACCGCAGTCAGCGTCCGGTACGTATCTTCGGAGAAATCTTCATGCCCCGGCGTGTCGAGCAGGTTGAAGACAATGCCGTCCTTTTGAAACGTCATCACCGATGACGTAACCGAAATTCCGCGCTGCTGTTCGATCTTCATCCAGTCGGAACGCGCACGGCGCGCCTGACCGCGCGCCTTTACTTCGCCTGCCAAGTGAATGGCACCACCTTGAAGCAAAAGCTTTTCCGTCAGCGTTGTTTTACCCGCATCGGGGTGGGAGATAATGGCAAAGGTTCGGCGGTTGAGCGTCATACCGCGCGGCTTAGGGATGATTGATTATCGCTTCAACCCGTTTGTCAGAAGGTCAGCAGCGATAGTCGCAACTTCATCCGCATCGCGTTCTTCATCAAGGACACCATAACGCAGTCCCAAAAACACGTTCATGCCCACAATGGCCCACGCATGGACTTCCTCGACATCGTCGCGCACTTGCCCTTTGGTCGCGGCTTCTTTCAAGCTGGCGAGATATCCGTTGACGGTATTTTCATAATGCGCGCGATAACTTGGCGGATCGACAAATTCAGCCTCGTCAATAATCCGGTACAGTTCCTTATGCTCGCGCACAAAATTCAAAAATTTGTTCAGCCCCTTACGCTCGCCTTCAAGACGGTCTGGTTCCGCGGCGATCACGGGCCCTACCGTCTGCCGTACTTGCGCCGACATGTCGCGGACCAGCGCGCGGAAGAGCGAATCTTTGGAATCAAAATAAGTGTAGAAGCTGCCCAAGGCCACGCCGGCGCGCTGCGTAATCGATACGACGGAGCTTTCGTGAAACCCCTTTTCGCCAAATTCGGCAGCAGCGGCATCCAACAACAGACGCAGCGTTTTGCGGCCCCGTTCGGTGCGCGGTGTTTTTTCAGCCGGTGTCATTGTTGCTGATATGCCACGTTCGGCCGACATTCGCTACACTTCCTAAAGTCACTAAGTTGAAACATGGTTCAACTTTCAGTATACGCAGTTTTGGAAATGGGTAAAGGCCCGCATTTCAATCAGGAGAGTGACAATGAAATCCACCAAAATTTCGATGATCCGCGCAGCATTATTGGCCAGCATTGCCGTTTCCGGCGTGGCAGTGACCGCGCCTGTTATGGCGCAAGACGAAGCTGCGAGCGCGCAAAGTGGTGATGAAATCATCGTCACTGCCCGCCGCCGCGAAGAAAATCTGCTCGATGTGCCCATCGCGGTCAGCGCATTTTCGGGCGAAGCGCTTGAATTGCGTGGCGCGCTTGACCTGACCGACATTGGCAACATCACGCCGAACACCACGCTTGAAACATCGCGCGGCACCAACTCGACACTGTCGGCTTTTATCCGCGGTATCGGGCAACAGGATCCCGTGTCGGGTTTTGAACCCGGTGTCGGCATTTATTTGGACGATGTATATTTGAACCGTCCGCAAGCTGCGGTCCTCGACATTTATGATGTAGAACGCATCGAAGTTCTGCGCGGCCCACAAGGCACGCTGTACGGCCGCAACACCATCGGCGGCGCTGTGAAATATGTTACAAAGCGTTTGCCGCAAGAGTTCGCCTTGAGCGCACGCGCAACGGTCGGAACGTATGATCAGGCCGACGGCGTGTTGACGGTCTCCGCCCCGATTGGCGACATCGTGCGCGTCGGCGGCAGCGTCGCGCGGCTTTCACGCGGCGGCTTTGGTGACAACCTGACCACCGGTCTTGAAAATTATAACAAGGACCTATGGGCAGCGCGCGGCACCTTGGAGCTTGGCGGATATGGCGCGCCGGTTTCGGTGCGTATCAGCGGCGATTATAGCCATGACAAGAGCGACCCACGCGGCGGTCATCGCATCATTCCCGGATTGTTGTCGGGCGCACCCGTGCTGGACAATGTTTTTGACACACGCGGCGGACTTGTCGATCCAAAACAGGATATCGAAGCTTATGGCCTCGCCATGAACATTTCGGTGGACCTGTCCGACACGCTGACGCTGCGTTCCATTAGTGCATGGCGCAAAGATGACACGTTGACACCCATCGACTTTGACGCGCTGCCTGCCGCAGATGTGGACGTCCCCGGTGGCTATTTCAACGAACAGGTCAGTCAGGAAGTACAATTGCTTGTGGACGCTGGTCCGTTCAGCGGCATGGTCGGTGCATATTATTTGGATGCCACGGCTGATACCTTATTCGATGTGCGCCTGTTCACGACGCTTAATGGATTGACGGCATTTACGAAGGCTGCGGTTGATACGGAAACCTATGCCATCTTCGGTGATTTTACGTACGATCTTTCCGAACGGCTCAGCCTGTCGGTTGGTGGCCGGTACACATGGGATAAGCGCACCGCGAATATCCTGCGCCAAAACTATCTTGGCGGTGGCTCGCCCTTCTTTGGCGGGGCAGGCGTCGCCTTTGGTGCAGCCAGCACAAACTTCAGCGGACAGCGTGATTTCAAAAAGTTCACACCTCGCATATCGCTCAGCTTCAAGCCAACGCCAGACGACAATATCTACGCGAGCTTTAGCCAAGGCTTTAAGGGCGGCGGCTTTGATCCGCGCGGCGTGGGTGCCAACGCGCCCGACCTCAACGGCAATGGCATCCGCGGCGAAAACGACGAAGTGGCTGCGTTTTTGAGCTTCCGTCCAGAAAGCGTCGACAGCTACGAAGTTGGCTATAAGGGCAATGCGTTCGACGGCGCCCTGACCTTCGCGCTCGCGGGTTTCTACGCTGATTATACGGACGTCCAAATTCCCGGTTCGGTTGCATGTATCGTCGGCGGCCTGCCGTCATTCTGCGGCGTCACGTCCAACGCGGGCAAGGCAACATTCAAGGGCGTTGAGCTTGAGTTTAACGCACGGCTTGGCGAAAGCGTTGCCAATGATGGTGACCGTTTGAACCTCTTGGGTGCGGTGGGTTATATTGATGCGAAGTTTGACCAATATATCTCGAACATCGCGAGCGTCCCGACCGATGTTGCCGCCTTCCGCGATGTGCAGAACACACCTTCATGGACTGCCAGCGCAACGCTTGCCTACATGACGCCAGTTGGCGCCGGACGCTTGAATCTGGGCACCACAGTTTCGTACCGCAGCAGCACGACGCAGTTCGAAATTCCGAACCCCTATATCGATCAGTCCGGCTATGCCCTCGTCGACGCAAGCCTCGTATATACCGCGCCTGACGATCGTTGGAGCATTGGGCTTTATGGTAAGAACCTGTTCGACAAGGAATATAAGACTTCGGGCTACAGCTTCATCGCTGGCAATGCGACGACTGGCGTGCCTATCCTTGGCGGAACCGGTTTGCCCGTTGCGTCACTGGGCCGCGAGGGCACGCTGACCGCATTCTACGGCAACCCGCGTCAGCTGTTTCTGACCGCTGGCGTGAAGTTCTAAAACGCTGCGCGACAGCGCGTTGAAAAAAGAAGGCCGGGCCATCATGCCCGGCCTTTCTTTTTATCCGCGAAGCACCGCGCCCAGTTTGGCCGCGGCCGCAATGACCTTATCTGAAATCAGTTTCAGATCATCATCGCCATAGCTTTTGTCGGTGGGTTGAAGCGTGACCTCAACCGCCAGGCTGACTTGCCCCTCGGGTACGCCCTGCCCGGCAAAGCGGTCAAACAAGCGCGCTGCGACGATGTTGTCTTTGTCACATCCCTTAATGGCCCGAACCAGATCATTGGCCGGCGTATCTTGCGCAACCAGAAACGCAAAGTCGCGGGTAACGGCTTGCAATGCAGGCGGTGTGAAGGCCGGACGCATAAAGCCAGTGGCTTTTTTTAGCGGTATCGCATCCAAAAAGATTTCCGCGGCGACAACGCTGCCATCAAGGTCAAAGGCCTTGGCCGTTGCCGGATGCAGCGTGCCGAATGCGCAAAGAATATTCTTTGGCCCCATGCGCAATGTCGCCGATTGTCCGGGATGATAATGCGCACCGGCATCGTCCATCACAAGCAGGCTGTCGGTTGCGACACCCGCTGCCTTGAGCAGCGCGATGGCCTCTGCCTTGGCATCAAAAGCATCAAATTTTACCGATTTACCGGTCGCCCAATTGCGCAAGGATTTGTCGCCCGCCAGCACGATTCCCGCCGTCAGGCGCTCGTCGCTTGTGCCATCCGCCGCGGCAAAATAACGCCGTCCGATTTCGAACAGCCGTACCGATGATGCGCCGCGATCCATGTTCCGCTGCGCGGCAGAGAGCAATCCCGGCAACAGCGAAGGGCGCATGACCTTCATGTCTTCGGAGATCGGGTTGGCAAGGCTCCATGTGCCGCCACCAAATGCGTCCGCCGCCTTTTGCGGCAGGAACGACCAGTTGATCGCTTCGTTCAAGCCACGCGCCGCCGCTGCACGGCGCACTTTGCGTTCCAGCGACTGGACAGGCGTTGCGGTTGGCTTGGCGACGCCGTCTGCACGGGGCAATGGCACGGACACGACATTGTCGAGGCCGACGATACGCACAACTTCTTCGACAATATCTGCAGGGCCATCGACGTCACGACGCCATGTTGGCACGGTAACGCGCCAGTCGTCGCTTACCGAAAAGCCCAGTCTTTCCAATATATTGCGCTGCTCATCCGGCGCAACATCAACGCCGCCAAGTTGCTGGCAATATTGGGTGTCATAGGAAATGTTGCGCGGCGCAACTGGTGCAGTGCCCGACCGGGTAATTGCACTTGGCGTCCCGCCGCAATGATCAAGCACGAGCTTGGTCGCGATTGCCAATCCGTCTTCCAGAAACGCAGGGTCAACGCCACGTTCAAACCGTTGCCGCGCATCGCTGGTCAAAGCCAGCTTCTGTCCGGTGCGCGCAATATGTTCGGGGTCGAAATAGGCGCACTCGATGAGAACATCCGTGGTCGTTTCCGAAACGCCACTATGCTCGCCGCCCATGATTCCGCCAATGTCATGCACCATGCTGTCGTCCGCAATGACGGTCATGGTCGAATCCAGCGTATAGGTCTTGCCGTTGAGGGCGACCATGTCTTCCCCGTCGACCGCCTTGCGTGCCACCAGCGCGCCGTTCAGCTTCGCGCGGTCATAAACGTGCAACGGCCGGCCAAGATCGATGGAGATGAAGTTGGTGATGTCGACGAGCACTGAAATCGGCTTTTGGCCAATGGCTTTCAGCTTGCTGCGCATCCATTCGGGGGCATCGCCATTACGCACACCGGATACAGCCTGTGCGTAGAACGCAGGGCAGCCTGCGGCGTCGTCGGTGCGTACGACCGGCGCGGGGCCGCTGCCTTCATTTGGCGTGTCCAAATTGATGCGGTAGACTTCGTTCAGCGGGCGCAATGTGCCAAGGCCAGCTGCGGCAAGGTCACGTGCGATGCCGCGAACGCCCATGCAATCCTGACGGTTGGGGGTGATGCTGACATCAATAACGGGGTCGTCCAACCCTGCCCAATCGGCATAGACTGTCCCCACCGGCGCGTCGGCCGCGAGCTCGATGATGCCATCATGATCGTCGCCCAGTTCCAGCTCCGCAATCGAACACATCATGCCGTTGGATTCGACGCCTCTGATCGCCGCAACTTTCAACACCATGCCATTTGCGGGAACGACTGCGCCGGCGGGGCCGAATACGCCAAGCATGCCTGCGCGCGCATTGGGTGCGCCGCAGACTACTTGAAGCGGGTCGCCGCCCGCATCAACGGACAACACTTGCAATTTGTCGGCCTGCGGATGCGGCGCTGCGCTCAGCACCTTTGCAATGCGGAACGCGGACAATTTTTCTGCCGGGTTTTCGATGCCTTCAACCTCAAGCCCGATACGGTTCAGGCAATCGGCAACGGCCTGCATATCGGCGTCGGTATCAAGATGCTCTTTCAGCCATGATAATGAGAATTTCATGCGCCTACTCCTCCGCTCAGCGTCGGCACGTCGAGCGCGTCAAATCCGTAATGCTGCAGCCAGCGATTATCGCCGTCGAAAAAGGCGCGCAAATCGTCCATCCCATATTTCAGCATGGCAAGGCGGTCGACACCGGTACCGAAGGCAAAGCCCTGCCATATATCGGGATCAAGCCCGCAGGCCTCGATAACCTTGCGGTGGACCATGCCGGAGCCAAGAACCTCCATCCAGCCTTCGGATCCGCCAATGACGCGCTTGCCGTTGACCATCGAATAGCCGACGTCGACTTCTACCGATGGTTCGGTGAACGGGAAATAGCTTGGACGCAGACGCAAGACGACATCTTCGCGTTCGAAATAGGCTTTCAGAAATGTCTCCAGCGTCCATTTCAGATGACCAAGGTGAATGCCCTTGTCGATGACAAGGCCTTCGATCTGGTGGAACATCGGCGTGTGCGTCGCATCGCTGTCGCTGCGGTAGACGCGGCCAGGTGCGATAATGCGGATCGGCGGTTCCTGTGACGTCATGGTGCGGATTTGCACCGGCGATGTGTGCGTCCGCAGCAGCATTTTGCTGCCCTCGCGCGCCATGTCGTCGGGGAAATAGAATGTATCATGCATCGCGCGTGCAGGATGCGTTTCGGGAATATTGAGCGCGGTGAAATTGTGCCAATCATCTTCGATCTCACGCCCTTCGGCAACGGCGAAGCCCATGTCGGCAAAGATTTCGGCAAGCTCGTCCATGACTTGGCTAACCGGATGCACTGTGCCGCGCGGTGTTTCGGGCGCAGGCAATGTCATGTCGACATATTCGCTTGCGAGACGCCGGTTCAACTCGGCTGTTTCCAAGGCGGCTTTTTTTGTGGCGAGCGCCGCTGTCACGCTTTCGCGCAGACCGTTGATAATCGGGCCTTGCGTTTGACGTTCATCGGGCGACATCGCGCCCATCGTCTTGAGCAACGCCGAAACGCTGCCTTGCTTGCCAAGGGCGGATATCCGAACAGCCTCCAGCGCATCCAGCGTATCCGCGGAATCAATCGCTGCCATCAGTTCGGTTTGGAGTGTCGCAATATCTGTCATCATGGTTCGCCTGAATAAGCAAAAGGGCGCGAACGGCAAGTGCCGCCCACGCCCTTTTGCGCAATATCGAAGTTTTAGGAGCTTATGCTGCTTTCGCGAGCGCTGCCTTCGACTGCGCAATGATCGTGCTAAACATCGCGGCTTCGTTCATCGCGAGGTCGGCAAGAACCTTGCGGTCCAGTTCAACGCCAGCAAGCTTAAGGCCATGCATGAACACGCCATAGGTCATGCCTTCGGCGCGGACTGCGGCGTTGATACGCTGGATCCACAATGCGCGGAAGTTCCGCTTGTTTACCTTACGGTCGCGATATGCGTACTGACCTGCCTTTTCGACCGCCTGACGTGCGACGCGGATTGTATTTTTGCGACGGCCATAATAGCCCTTCGCCTGCTCTAAAATTCTTTTATGTTTAGCTTTGGTGGTCACACCACGTTTGACGCGTGCCATAATCTATATCCTTTTCGTTAAAACGTACGCGCAGTCTTACAGACCGTATGGCGCCCATTTCTTGATTGTCTTGGCATCGGGATCAGAGATCACGCTGGTGCCACGGTTTTGGCGGATATACTTGGCATTATGGCTGCTCAAACGGTGCCGTTTTCCAACGACGCCATGCTTGATCTTGCCTGTTGCGGTGATTTTGAAGCGTTTCTTCACACCGCTCTTGGTCTTGAGCTTGGGCATTTTGGTCTCCTTTGTTGAGTCCGTATCAAGCCGACATGGCAGCCCTATTGGCCAGCCTGCTTATTCGGAAGGGGCGCGCCTAACCGGATTCGCGCCCGATTGCAAGCATATTGCCGGTAATGTGGCCCGGACTGCTGCGTTTTAGTGTTGGCACGCCAATGCTTCGAGCACGTCATCAAGGCGGGCTGGGTCGCCCACCGCAATGATATGGCCGTCGGAAGCGCCGTGCAGAGGTTCGCCTGACCAATCAGTCATCATCCCCCCCGCGCCGGTTACGATGGGGATTAAGGCCGCAAAATCATGCAGCTTCAAGCCAGCTTCAACGACGATGTCGATATGCCCGCTGGCGAGCAGGGCGTAGTTGTAACAATCGCCACCGAACAGCATTTTTTTATGTGCCGTTTGCGCGGCGAGTTCCATAAAATGATCGCCATCATGCTGCGAAAAATATTGCGGCCCCGTCGTTGCCAGCGTGGCTTGGTTCAACGCGGTGCATGCTCGTGTCGTGACAGGATTGCCGTTCAGTGTCGTCGGATAGCCCGCAGCGCCGACCCAGCGCTCGCCACTGATGCATTGGTCAATGACACCAAGGACGGGCCAGCCGTCTTCGAGCAGCGCAATCAATGTGCCGAATATCGGCCGCCCGGCCATGAAGCTTACGGTCCCGTCGATCGGATCGATAATCCAGCTGCGGCCCGAACTGCCGGTTTTTTCGCCATATTCCTCCCCGATGATCGTATCGCGGGGGCACTCGGCATCCAGAATGCGGCGGATGGCGCTCTCGGCGGCGCGGTCGGCTTCGGTCACCGGGGACGCATCGGCCTTTGCCTCGTGGCTATAGGCTGACCGGAAAAAGGGCCGGATCGCTTCGCCCGCCGCTTCGGCCAAACGGTTGGCCAGAAGGATATCCGCCGATGTCATCAGTCGAACAAAGAGCTGACGGAACTTTCATCCGCAATGCGCTTAATCGCTTCGCCCAATAATGGGGCGATGGGCAGCTGGCGTATTTTGGGACTGGCATTGGCAATGTCCGACGTCAGGATGGAGTCGGTGATGACCAGCTTGCGCAGTGAGGACGCGTTGACCCGGTTCACGGCTTCGCCGGACAATACGCCATGGGTAATATAGGCGACGACGTCTGACGCACCGGCGGCTTTTAACGCGTCGGCGGCGTTGCACAGCGTGCCTGCGCTATCTGCGATGTCGTCAATCAATATACAGAAACGGTCTTTCACATCGCCAATGATGTTCATGACTTCGGAAACACCGGCTTTTTCGCGGCGCTTGTCGACGATTGCCAGTGGCGCATCATCAAGACGCTTTGCCAGCGCGCGCGCGCGTACAACGCCGCCAACATCCGGCGATACGACGGTGATATTCTTATCGCCATGGCGTTCCAAAATATCGGCGCTCATGACAGGTGCGCCGTAAAGATTGTCGGTTGGGATATCGAAAAAGCCCTGAATCTGGCCGGCATGCAAATCCACGGTCAACACGCGGTCAGCGCCAGCCTGGGTAATTAGATTGGCCACAAGCTTTGCGGAAATGGGTGTGCGTGGCCCGGGTTTGCGATCCTGCCGCGCATAGCCGAAATACGGAAGAACCGCGGTGATGCGCTTTGCCGATGCACGGCGCAACGCATCAATCATGATCAGCAATTCCATCAAATTGTCATTGGCCGGGTGGCTGGTGGATTGGATAACAAACATATCCTCACCGCGCACATTTTCATGGATTTCGACGAAAATCTCATTGTCGGCGAAACGGCGCACGCTGGCGTCGGTCAGCGGCAAGTTCATATAATCTGCAATGCCCTTCGCCAAAGGAAGGTTGCTGTTGCCTGTCATCAATTTCATGTGCGTGTCCCCGGACCCCTGAGCTTTGAATCGCGCGCCAAAGTTTCGCCAATCGCCTTAGCGACGCGCAACTGGCCTGACAATCGGCTTGCCCCGCTACATTGTGGACAATAGGGTGATGAAATGACAAATCGGCTTAATATTGCAATGGCGCAGCTTAACCAGCGCGTGGGTGACCTGGCAGGTAACGCCGGCAAGATGCTGGAATGGCGCGCAAAAGCGACAGATGCCGACCTGATCGTGTTTCCCGAACAGCAGTTGATTGGGTATCCGGCCGAGGATCTGGTGCTGAAGCCAGCCTTTGCCGCGCGCGCTGCGGTGGAGCTTGCGAAACTTGCGGCGGCGACAGCCGATGGCGGGCCTGCCATGCTCGTGGGTTCGATATTCCTCGACGATGGTGCGCTGTACAACGGAATCGCGCTGCTCGATGGCGGTCAGATTGCAGCCGTGCGTTACAAGCATGAGCTGCCCAATTACGGAACCTTTGATGAAAAGCGGATTTTCGCCGCTGGCCCGTTACCGGAACCCGTGCTGTTTAAGGGCGTGCGCATTGGCGTTCCGATTTGCGAAGATGGCTGGCTTGCCCCGGTTAGCCTCCATTTGAAGGAACGCGGCGCTGAGTTGCTTATTTCGACCAACGGCAGCCCATATGAAATCGATAAGGATGACCGGCGTTTGGAAGAGGTTTTTGCCGCACGAGTGCGCGAAACCGGATTGCCACTGATGTTTCTAAATCGCGTCGGTGGGCAGGACGAGCTGGTGTTCGATGGCAGTTCCTTTGTCCTGAACGCGGATGGTGCGGCGGCACATCGTTTGCCCGACTGGGAAGAGCATCTGCGCATGACGCATTGGACGCGCGGCGACGATGGCTGGCAATGTGCCGATGGGCCAAAGGCGCTTTGGGAAGACCATCCCGCAGATATCTACAGCGCCATGGTCACGGGCCTGCGCGATTATGTGAACAGCAACGGCTTTCCCGGCGTTGTGTTGGGCATGTCGGGCGGGATTGATAGTGCGATATGCGCCGCCATTGCCGCGGATGCGCTTGGGCCAGACCGCGTTTGGTGCGTGATGTTGCCGAGCCGCTATACCAGCCAATCGAGTCTGGACGATGCTGCGCAATGCGCGGAAATGATTGGGTGCCGGATTGATACAATCCCCATTGCACCGGCCGTTGGCGCTTTCGACGATATGCTCTCGGGCAGCTTTGCCGACCGCGATGTCGACATTACCGAAGAGAATATTCAGTCGCGTATCCGCGGAGTCACGTTAATGGCCCTGTCCAACAAATTTGGGCATATGCTTTTGACGACGGGCAACAAAAGCGAAATGAGCGTCGGCTATGCCACGATTTATGGCGACATGGCCGGCGGCTATAACCCGATAAAAGATGCCTATAAAATGACGGTGTTTGCCATTTCCGAATGGCGCAATGCGCATAAGCCGCGCATTGGTCTCGGCCGGGACGGCCCCGTGATACCCGAAAATATCATTACCAAGCCCCCCAGTGCGGAATTGCGGCCAGACCAGAAAGATAGCGATTCGCTTCCGGATTATCCGCTGCTTGATAAAATGTTGCATGCGTTGGTGGAGGAAGAGCGCTCGGTCGATGAGGTCGTTGCCCAAGGCTTTGATCGCGACACCGTCGTGCGGATTGAAAGGCTGCTTTATCTCGCGGAGTATAAACGGCGGCAGGCCCCCCCGGGTGTAAAGCTTGGCACACGAAACTTCGGGCGGGATCGCCGCTACCCCATTACAAACGCGTTCCGAAGTGGCCGATAAGCCCGGCCTATTTACATCGGGCACTGGAAATCGCGCGATATCCGTCTTATTGGATAGTCATGTCGTTTTTTAAAGATGTCTCGCTGCGCAATGCGGGCACAGATCTGATCAGCTTTTTCCGCACAACGGGCACGCATAGTCCTTGGCTGTTTCTCGCTGCCTGTGTGCCGACGGCGATTATCATCTACACATTCTATCTCGATACGCTTGAAAAGGCGAAGCCGCCGCCACCAACCGTGACCTATTTCGAAAGCTGGCCCGCGACGCGCACGATCGAAGAATCGAAAGCGGCGATCGCTGAACATCAAAAGCGAAAAGACGAAATGCGTGCCCGCGAGAAAGAGGCATATAAAGCATTCGGTCGTGCGGTCGGGATGGACGTGGAGAAGATTGAGCGCGAGGCTCAGCTGGAGCGTGCGCAAAAAGATGCGCAAGCCAAAGACTCTGCCGCGGGAGCAAAACCATAGCCACCGCTGATCACCGCTTCATGGCCGCAGCTTTGGCGCTGGCGGAACGTGGCGTTGGCCAGACGGGGCTGAACCCGTCGGTCGGCTGTATCATCGTTAAGGACGGCATCGTCGTTGGACGCGGCTGGACCCAAAAGGGCGGGCGTCCCCATGCAGAAGCCATGGCGCTGGCGCAGGCCGGTTCTGCAGCGCAAGGCAGCGTTATTTACGTCACGCTTGAGCCTTGCGCACATCAATCCGACCGTGGGCCGGCGTGCGCCCTATTGCTGGTGGACGCCCGGCCAGCCCGCGTGGTGGTTGCGCTGGAGGACCCCGATCCCCGGACTGCGGGTGCCGGCATCAAGGCGATCATGGCAGCGGGCATCGCTGTCGAAGCTGGCGTCATGGCGGCAGAAGCGCGCAGAAGCCTCTCCGGATTTCTGAGTCGCGTGCAGCGACGGCGGCCATTTGTAACGTTAAAAATCGCGACATCGCTTGATGGTCAAATCGCCATGGCGGATGGCAGCAGCCGGTGGATTACGGGTGATATCGCGCGTGCGCATAGCCATATAGAACGCGCGCGAACGGATGCCATTTTGGTCGGATCGGGCACCGTAAAGGCAGACGCGCCACAATTGAATGTGCGGCTGACAGGGCTTGAACACCGGTCGCCGCGCAAGGTCATGCTGGGCAGCGGTGACGCCCCCGACGGTTGGGAAGTTATTTCTGCGCCAGCGGAGATCGCAAAGCTGGATTGCAATAATATGATGGTCGAAGGCGGCGCTGCAACGGCCACGGCTTTTTTGAAAGCCGGATTGGTTGACCGGTTGTTATTGTACCGCGCACCCATTTTCATCGGCGCGGGCAAAGCGTGCCTTGGCGACATTGGGCTTGGGCAACTGGCCAACGCGCATGGACTTTGGCAGCTGTGCGATTCCCGCAGTCTTGGCAAAGACGGACTCGAAGTCTACGAACGCGCCAATTAATGAGGCAATATATATATGTTCACAGGTATCATCACGGACGTTGGCAATATTCGTTCATCCGAACAGCGGGGCGATTTGCGCCTCGTCATTGACTGCGCATATGACATGGACACGGTAGCCATCGGCGCATCTATCGCCTGTTCGGGTGTCTGCCTGACTGTTGTTGATAAGGGTGAAGGCTGGTTCGCCATTGATGCGTCTGCAGAAACCGTTTCACGCACCCCTGCGGGCATGTGGGAAGCCGGAACCAAATTGAATCTGGAACGCGCGCTGAAAGTTGGCGATGAATTGGGCGGACATATTGTCACCGGCCATGTCGACGGCGTCGGACATATTGTTGGCAGCGAAACCGTGGGTGACAGCTGGAAAGTCACCGTCGCCGCACCGGGCAGCCTTGCGCCTTATATCGCGGCCAAAGGATCGATAACTGTCGATGGCGTGTCGCTGACCGTCAATGACATTGCCGATCAGGCCGATGGTTCGGCGCATTTCATGCTAAACATTATTCCGCACACGGCCCAGATGACGACATTAGGGACGCTGAGTGCCGGGCGGCAGGTCAATTTGGAAATTGACGTACTCGCCCGGTACTTGAAACGTATGGAAGATATGCGCGCCCGTTAAAAGGGTAGCCAACGCTGCTTTTTGGAAAAGTGCATATATCCGATATTGGTGCCCAACCGAATTCCGGCACCTACCCTGATGGTAATGAGCACGACATCGCCGCGGGCCAGATAGCTCGCATTGAAGCCACCGCCGAGATACGCGACGCCCTCACCGGAGGGATAGCGTTTGAAAATGTCCTCGGTGTCGTACAAATTGTAAACAAGCACAAAGGTACTGCCCGTATTTGCGCCAACATCGGGTCCAATCGATGGGCCTGTCCAATAGATCGGCATTTTGCCCTCAACCTTGTGGTTCAGCGTGCCCGATCCGTAACGAAGGCCAAAGACAAATGCGCCACCACCTTCGCGGCCAACGATATAGGCATTTGGCCGGCCTTCTTTTTTCAGAATGTCCTCGATCAATTTGCCAAGGCCTTGGGCACTTTTGCCAAAGACGCCTTCGGCCGCGCCGATCAAATCATCTTTCTGATAGGTGGCTTCGGTCGAGATGGCGGGAGACGCGGTCGACGTTTCCGGTAATGTTGCAGGGGCCTCTGTCGGAACGCCATCTTGAACAGCTGGTGCGACCTCCTGTGCCGGGGCTGCGGTCGCGGCCGGCGGCGGTGTCCCAAGGTCTGAATCGATGACATCATTGGGATCGACGGTGTTGATCTGCGCCATCGCTGGCGAAGCAACAAGTGCGCCGGCTGCGAGCAGCATCCGCAAATGATATATTGACCGTTTCAGTCCCCGGCTAACTGCTAACATGCGTATCCCACCCTTTTAAAATCAAGCAACACTCTATGAATCCTTTAGATGAGCACATGATGAACGATCGACTATGCGAGTTCAGTGCGCGCCAGAGCGATCATATTTCGTTAATTTTCTTCTTATAGCATGCCCGTGTCAATAACCATTGCAGCCAAATGCAGGCAACGCTATAGGCCGCGCATGCCAAACGCGCTGGAGACGTGGGTGAGTGGCTGAAACCAACGGTTTGCTAAACCGTCGTACTGGTAAATCCGGTACCGAGGGTTCGAATCCC
>DLOZ01000010.1:100041-168135 GCA_002479765.1 Sphingomonadales bacterium UBA7471
TCGAATCCCTCCGTCTCCGCCAATCTGTGGTAGTGCCAAAGGAAGCGCATCATCCTTAGTCAGCCAAGTCCGATACTGCGCGCACCCTTCTAAAGATGAAAGCCCTCAGGTGGCTATTTTCACCTTATCCTGCGTTTTGGTGTCAAAGTCGCTTGCGTCATGCCGCTCGTGCAGCTGGCTGGCCGGATCACCCATGACGCGATTGACCATGCGTCCACGCTTCACAGCTGGTCGTTCGGCAATCAAGTCAGTCCAGCGGATGACATTTTTATATTCATGGACCGATAGAAACGCGCCTGCGTCGTAAATCAGCCCTTTGACGAGCGCGCCATACCATGGCCAAATCGCCATATCGGCGATGGTATATTCGTCGCCCGCCATATACATGCGATCGGCAAGGTTACGGTCCAGCACGTCCAACTGACGCTTCACCTCCATCGCGAACCGGTCGATGGCATATTCAAATTTGAACGGCGCATAAGCATAAAAATGGCCAAAACCGCCACCTAGATAGGGCGCACTGCCCATTTGCCACATCAGCCAGTTGATCGTTTCCGTCCGCGCATGATGCTCGGTTGGCAGGAACGCGCCGAACTTTTCGGCAAGATATAAAAGGATCGACCCCGACTCAAAGACGCGCGTAGGCTCCGGCGTCGAATGGTCGAACAATGCGGGAATTTTGGAATTGGGATTGGCTTCGACAAAGCCGCTCGAAAACTGGTTGCCGTCGCGGATATTGACAAGCCACGCGTCATATTCCGCGCCGGTATGACCAAGCGCGAGTAACTCCTCAAGCATGACCGTCACTTTCACGCCATTGGGCGTGGCAAGCGAATAGAGTTGCATCGGATGCTTGCCGACGGGGCGTTCTTTGTCATGCGTTGCGCCGGCGATGGGCCGGTTGATATTCGCAAACTGGCCGCCGTTTTCGGTATTCCATTCCCAGACCTTAGCTGGCGTGTAATCGGAAAAAGTCTGGGTCATGGATGTGCTATTCCTCAGGTGAAATCATCGGGTGTCGGTTGATAGGCGGGGTTTAGGATAAAGGCGCGCACGCCTCATGTGCCCAAGCCAGCGCGTTGCCGTCCAGCTGTGGCGCGATAATCGACAGCACCTTGGCATGATAATCATTCCACCAGCGCAGTTCTTCGCCGTTTAGCAAGCTGACATCCACTAACGTCTTGTCAATGGGTGCAAAGGTGAGCGTTTCGAAACCGAAATAGCGGCCTTCCGCGCCGGCGATTTCGCGTTCTTCGACCAGCACCAGATTTTCGATGCGAATGCCATATTCACCGGCTTTGTAATAGCCAGGCTCGTTGGAGAGGAACATGCCTGCTTGCAAAGGCTCGTCTGTTCCAGCCTGTCCGCCTGAGAACTTCCCAATGCGCTGCGGCCCTTCATGCACCGCAAGGAAGCTGCCGACGCCGTGGCCGGTGCCATGGGCGTAATCAAGGCCAGCTTGCCAGAGTGCAGCCCGCGCCATGGTGTCGAGTTGCGCGCCGCGCGTGCCTTCTGGGAATACCGCCAGTGCAAGCGCGATGTGGCCCTTAAGCACACGGGTGAAGCGGTCTTTCATTTCGGCTGTTGGCTGTCCGGGGCCGACCCAGATCGTGCGGGTTACGTCCGTGGTGCCGTCCAAATACTGCCCGCCGCTATCGACCAGATAGATGCTGTTGGGTTCAATCGCCCGATTGCTCTTTTCGTCGACCTTGTAATGGCAATGCGCGCCATTGGGACCAGTCGCCGAAATCGTGTCGAACGACAGATCGTGCAGCATGCCGGTATCTTGGCGGAAGGATTTCAACCGCGCTGCCGCCGACAATTCGTCCAGCCCGCCCTTATGCGCCGTTTCGCTCATCCAGTGCAGGAAGCGGCTTAGCGCTGCGCCGTCACGCGCCTGCGCCGCACGATGGCCGGCTTGCTCGACATGGTTTTTGACGGCCTTTGGCAAAATGGTCGGGTCACGCGCTTCGACGATCGTAGCCCCGCCATCCTTCAGTGCGCCGAATATCGCCGCGACGGCACGATCCGGATCCACGGCGATGCGTTTGCCGTTCATGGCTTTCAATGCAGGAACAAACTCTTCCGGGGTGCGCAAGCGCACGGCATTGCCCAAATGCGCCCGGACGTCATCGCCGACCTTTTCCGGGGCGACAAACAGGTCTGCCGTGCCATCGGCATGGGCGAGCACGAAGCTGAGCGCCACCGGCGTATTCGCGACATCAGAGCCGCGGACATTCAGAAGCCATGCCACCGAATCGAGTGCAGAAATCACCGTGCTGTCCAAAGCATTGGCCGTCAGCCATTCGGCAACCGCTGCGCGTTTCTCCGCACTGCTTTGTCCGGCAAAACGGTCTTCATGGACCATGAGCTTGGCGTCGCTTTTACCCGGCTGATCCGCCCATACGGCATCAATCGGGTTGCTTTTGACCGCGACCAACTCTGCGCCTTTGGCTTTCAACGCCACTGTCGCGCTTTCGACCCAACCCTTTGTGTGGACCCACGCGTCATAACCGATGCGCGCGCCTGCGGGCGTGTGTTCTTTCAACCAATCAGAAATGCTCGTTTGCGGCACGCCGACATATTGCCAGTTGTTGCCGTCCACCTGCTCGCGCACCTGAAGCGTGTAACGGCCGTCGGTGAAAATAGCCGCTTCTTCCGATAAGACCACCGCAGAGCCTGCAGACCCGCCAAAGCCCGTAAGCCAGCCAAGACGTTGGGCATAGTCCCCGACATATTCGGACATATGTTCATCGCAAATCGGAACGACGAATCCATCGAGCTGATCTTTTTTCAGTTGGACGCGCAAGGCAGTAAGGCGGGCTTCGTAGGTGGACATCTTTGACTTCCGTTCATATGGTTGTGCAAACCATATAAGCGAGGAAGTCTTCTCATGAAAGCACTGCTCCCACTCATTATTGCGATTGGTGCGATATCCGCGCCTGCATTTGCCCAGAAAGACATTATGACTGAAAAAACCGCCGGTAAAGTTAAGCCCCCCGTTGCTGAAAAGCGCCCGCACAGTGCCACGTGGCACGGGGTTATAATTACCGATGATTATCATTGGCTGCGCGATTCGGGTTATCCGACGATCGATGATAAAGAGATACTCGCGCATCTGAATGCCGAGAACGCCTATTTTGAAGCGCAGATGGCACCGCAGGCGCAGCTGACCGAAACCATCTTTCAGGAAATGAAAGGCCGCGTCAAAGAAGACGACAGCTCGGTCCCGCAAAAGGATGGCGACTATATCTATTGGTCAAAATTCGAAGAAGGCGCGCAATATCGCAAGCATTATCGCAAGCCAGTTGCCGGCGGTGCCGATCAGCTCATCCTCGACGAAAATATACTCGCCAAGGGCAAGGCCTATTTCCGCCTTGGTGCTGCAGAGATCAGTCCCGATGGCAAAATATTGGCATATGCGTACGACGATAATGGGTCGGAACGGTTTGACCTACATTTTCGCAATCTGGAAACCGGCGAAAAATTGCGCGACATCATCCCCGGCACATTGTCGGGCATTGTCTGGTCATCGGACAGCAAAGGCGTTGTTTACGGCCTCGCCAATGAAAATTGGCGCACCGACAATGCGTGGTACCACCGGCTGGGTGAAGATCTGACCAAAGCGAAGTTGCTGTATAAAGAACAGGACATCGGCTTCGGCGTTGGTGTCGGACTGACTGCGCAAGAGGATTGGATCGTCATTGGTACAGGCGACAATGTGACGAGCGAAGTCCGGCTGGTTCCAGCAAGCGATCCCACTGCAACGCCGATCATGGTATCCCCGCGCAAGACGGGACGTCAATATAGCGTCGATGTGCGCGATGGCACTTTGTATGTTTTGACCAACGACGATCACGTCAATTTCCGCGTCGCCACTGCCAGCATGAAGGCTCCGGGTGAATGGAAAACGCTCATCGCCGGGTCTGACCGCCATTATTTGACGGGGCTGTCGCTGTTCAAAAATTTCTACGTCACCGAAGGCCGCATCGATGGTCTCGATCAAGTTGAAATCCGCGATTATGCGGATGCCAGCAAGGTGCAGCCAATCAAATTCCCTGAAGCCAGCTATGATGCAGGCCTTGGCGATAATCCCGAATATGATGTGACGAAGCTGCGGCTGGGTTACGAATCAATGGTCACGCCCGACACGGTGTTTGATTATCATCTGGCCGATGGCCGCTTGGAAACATTGAAGGTTCAGGAAATCCCCAGCGGATATGATCCTGCGCAATATGTGACCGAACGCGTGATGATCACGGCGCGTGATGGTGCCAAGGTGCCGGTGTCCATCCTGACCAAAAAGGGTTTCAAAAAAGACGGCAGCCAGCCGCTACATCTATATGCTTATGGCGCATATGGTTACGCGATGCCGCCGGGCTTTAGCGCCAACCGGCTGTCGATGGTCGACCGCGGCTTTGCTTATGCCATCGCGCATATTCGCGGCGGTGATGACCTTGGCTATCAATGGTATTTGGACGGCAAGCTGACCAAGCGCACCAACACGTTCAACGACTTTGTCGATGCGGCGAAAGGCCTTATCGATTTGGGCTTCACCAGCAAAGGCAAGGTTACCGCAAGCGGCGGTTCGGCTGGCGGTGAATTGATGGGCGCGGTGGTCAATCAGGCACCCGAATTGTTCGGCGCGGTCGTCAGCCATGTGGCCTTTGTCGATGTGCTCAACACGATGCTCGACAAGGATCTGCCGCTGACGCCGGGCGAATGGCCCGAATGGGGCAATCCAATCACAGACAAGGCGGCGTTCGACTATATCCGCAGCTATAGCCCCTATGACAATGTCGCGGCAAAGGCTTACCCGCCCATGCTGTGGACCGCTGGATTGAATGACCCGCGCGTGACCTATTGGGAGCCCGCAAAGATGGTCGCCAAGCTGCGCGATATGAAGACAGACGACAATGTGCTGCTGCTCAAAACCAACATGGGCGCGGGCCATGGCGGAAAGTCCGGACGGTTCGAGCGGTTGCGCGAAAATGCCGAAGAGGCAGCGTTCATCATCTGGCAAATGGGGATGGCATCATCACAAAAATGACCCCATTCACGCGCATATTTACCGCGCAACCAGATGACATTGACGAGCTTGGCCACGTCAACAATGCGGTCTGGGTGCGGTGGATTCAGGATATGGCGACAGCGCATTGGCAGGCGGTTGCTGCGCCTGAACATATCGCCGCCTATTTTTGGGTCGTGACGCGGCACGAAATTGATTACCGCGGGAACATTGCTGCAGGTGAGAGCGTGACGGCGCGGACGTGGATCGAAAGCGAACCAAAGGGTGCGCAATTTGACCGGCGGGTGGATTTTGTCGATGCCGCGGGCAAGGTCATTGTGCGGGCCAATACGACTTGGGCGATGATTGATAAAGCGACCGGGCGATTGGTGCGCGTGCGGCCCGAAGTGTCAGCCCCGTTTATGGGTCCTGACCCTAGGTAGCCCAGTCTATGATATGCCGGAATATCGATGGACGATAGGCGGGTTAAAAATCGACCGCCACGCCCTTCAATTCCCAATCACCATAACGCACGGGGTCCAGTCGTTCCGCATCTGGTTCGGGTTCGCGATCAACCGCTTTCGGTGCCGGCACGGGCGGGCTTTTCGACAAATAATCGGGTGCTTTGACATGTGAAGGGCGCGTGCCCATGAAGCTTCTCCTTCGAAAGCGCATTCGGTTAACCCCTACATCGGTGCAGATGCACCCGTTTGCAAGGTGAAGCTGCGCATGGACCTGACATCGAACCGCTCTTCCCTTGTTTGGCGCAGACGCCTAGTGCGCTGTGTATGACTGAAGAAATTTCCGGACTTCCGACCCGCCGCGCCGCATTACGGTTGCTTGATACCGTTATGCGCATGGGCACACCGTTGGATCAAGCAACGGCAAATGCGACCAAAGGGCTATCGCCGCCGGACCGCGCGCTCGCCATCGCGATTGTGCAAGAAACGCTGCGCTGGTCGGTTGATCTGGACCAGTTGATTGACAGCAAAACCAAACAGCCGCTGCCGGACGATGCCAAGGCGCGCATGGTATTGCGGCTGGCGCTGGCGCAAATATTGCGGCTGGGCACACCCGCCCATGCTGCGATTGCGACCGCACTGCCGCTGGTTGATGGCGGACCACGACGGCTGGTGCATGGCGTGTTGGGGTCGCTCTTGCGCGCCGAAGCCACGCTGCCCGATCTGCCGTCGTTGCCAGAGGCGGTTATGATGCGCTGGCATCCGGTATGGGGCGACGACATGATTGCAGGCGCACAGGCCGCATTGTCAGAACCGCCGCCGCTTGATCTCGCCTTGCGCGATCCTTCTTCCACACAGGCCTGGGCGGAGCGACTGGGCGGCGTCAGCCTGATGCCCGGGCATGTCCGCCTGCCGCGCGGAACCGCGATCGAAGAACTCGATGGTTATGACAAAGGCGCATGGTGGGTGCAGGATCTCGCTGCCAGCCTTCCAGCGCGCTTGTTGGGTGATGGGCAGGGCAAAAGGGCGCTCGATTTATGTGCGGCCCCCGGCGGCAAGACCATGCAGCTTTCGGCAGCAGGTTTTACCGTGACTGCGCTGGATAACAGCGCCCGGCGCATGGACCGTCTGATGGCCAATCTGGAGCGCACGCAATTAAATGCAGAGCGCGTCAATGCCGACGTCATGGATTGGAAACCGGCGCAGCTGTTCGATGCCATTTTGCTGGATGCCCCATGCAGTGCGACGGGCACGATGCGGCGCCATCCCGATGTGCTGCAGCGCATTGACCTGAAAGCCATCAACAATCTGGCGGCGATTCAAAGCGCGATGCTGGACCGTGCGGCGCAATGGTTGAAGCCCGGTGGCACCTTGGTCTTCGCGACCTGTTCGCTTGAACCACATGAGGGCGAGGCGCAGGCAGAGGCGTTTCTGGCACGGCAGCCGGAATATACGACGAAGCCTGTAACGGCTGACGAGTTGCCCATTGGGGTTACTGCAAACGCGCAAGGGCATGTCCGGACGATGCCGCCCATGCTGGCCGAACAAGGCGGCTTGGACGGATTTTTCGTGGCGCGGTTCTTGCGGGCTGGTTAAGGTACAAAAAAATACCGAAGCCCTGAGCCGTCAGCGCGCACGCGCTGGCGAAAAGTCGAAGGGCGGCTATCGTTCGCAAAGCGCGCTTCGACGGACGCACCCGCTATGCGGATGCTGCTCAGGGCTACGCTATGATCGGAGGGGAAGACATTGACAGCGCCAACACTCATGACCGAACGCCTCTCCATCGAACCCATGACGCGCGCGCATTGGGAAGATTATGCTGCGGCGTGGGCTGACCCGCGTATGACTGCGTTTATTGGCGGTGAGCCGCGCAGCCGCAATACAAGCTGGATGAAAATGCTTCAGGGCATCGGCATGTGGTCGCTGTTCGGCTATGGCTATTGGGCCTTTGTCGAGCGCGAGAGCGGACGCTTTGTCGGCAATGGCGGGCTGGCGCAATTTGAACGCGGCATCAGCGATCTTGAAGGCTTTCCCGAAGCTGGCTGGGCGTTTACGCCCGATGCCTGGGGCAAGGGTTATGCGACCGAGGCGATGACTGCGATACTTGGCTGGGCAGACGCAACGAACTTGGGTGAAATCCGCTGCATCATCGACCGCGGCAACGCAGCTTCGCTTAATGTCGCAGCGAAGCTTGGCTTCACCAAATTTGCGGAGTCGCATGATGTGATCGGTGACCTGTTCGTTTACCGCCGTGAGCCGCACCAAAGCGTGCGATAAGCTGTGTATAACGCGGTCCGTTCGCTTGCCCATGCGCGGTCCAGCGTCTAAACGCAAAATATGACCAGCCCTGTTCGCATTGCGCCATCAATTTTGTCCGCTGACTTTGCCCGATTGGGAGAAGAAGTGCGGGCCATTGATGCCGCCGGATGTGACTGGATTCATGTTGATGTCATGGACGGACATTTTGTCCCCAACATCACCATTGGCCCTGCAGTGGTAAAGGCGCTTCGCCCACACAGCGCAAAGCCGTTCGATGTGCATTTGATGATTTCGCCGGTCGACCAATATGTGCAGGATTTTGCAGAGGCTGGCGCGGATATTATTTCATTCCATCCCGAAGCCGGGCCGCACCCGCATCGCACCGTGCAGCTGATCAAGTCGCTGGGTAAAATGGCGGGTATCGTGCTCAATCCGCACACGCCGGCCAAAATGCTGGATTATCTTATCGACGACATCGACCTGGTGCTGGTGATGAGCGTCAACCCCGGTTTTGGCGGCCAGAGCTTTATTTCAAGCCAGCTGCGCAAAATTGAAGCTATTCGCAAGATGATCGACAAAACAGGCCGCGATATCCGGTTGGAAGTTGATGGCGGCATCACAACGCAAACGGCGCCACTGGCGATTTCGGCAGGGGCGGACACGTTGGTTGCCGGAACCGCGACCTTCAAGGGTGGCGCGGGCCAATATGCGGCCAATATTTTGGCGCTGAGGGGTGAATGACCGACGGCGATGAAGGCGACAATGGGCAACGGCAGACGGCGTTGATTGTCAGGCCCCAAGGCGCGGGCCAAAATCTTCTTGAGCGGTTGTCTCTCGAATTTTACAAATTAACATGGCGCACGCCGCTGCATAGCGGCAGGCTCACGGGCAAGGTTCCCATGCGCTTGCTCGCGGTGCCGAACGATCCCCTAAAAGGCGATGCCGGGCGCGGGCAGGCGCTGCGCATGGGCAAATTCCATTATCAGGGTTTTGAACAGGCGTTCGACGGGTTGGATTATGACACGCTCGCGCTTCAGCCGTCGCTGACCGACTATATTCACCGATTTGCTTGGTTGCGCGATCTGTCCGCGGCGACCAATCGCGGCGAAGGTGCACCGGTTGCAGCGCAAATTGCCGATGCATGGTTGCTGGCCAATGGCATGAAAACGCGTGAGCCGGCATGGCGCGTCGACAATTGTGCGTGGCGCTTGATGAATATGGCAGCGGGCTCGCCGTTTCTGCTCAGCAGTGCGGACCCCATTTACCGTGCGCGCGTGATCAATCATTTCGCCCGGGTTGCGCGCCATCTCGATCAAACAGCCCCGCGTGCGCAAAGCCATTTCGGCAAGACCGTGGGCTGGGCAGGCGTCGTCGCGGCATCGCTTTTGTTGCCAGAGGGCAAGGTGCGCCGCGCCGTTGGCGAGAACGGCTTGGCTGAATCGCTGCGGGCGACCATTTTCCCCGACGGCGGCGTGGTGTCGCGCTCACCCGTTCAACTTATGGAATTGATCGGCCTGCTCAGCCTGCTCAAGCAATGCTATTCGGCGCGCAACGAGATGGTGCCTATATTCCTGCTCGAAGCGCTCGGACGGGCCGTGCCCGCGTTGCTTGGCCTCACCCATGCCGATGGCGGCCTTGGCGCGTGGCAAGGGTCAGCGCATATGGGTGCGGAACATATCGATGCGCTGGTGGCGGCCAGCGAAGTGCGCGCACGACCACATCGGCAAGCGCTCGATTGGGGCTATCAGCGCGTTTCGGCGGGTAAGTCCGTGCTGCTGCTGGATGCAGGTCCCCCGCCATTGGCGCGTCAGTCGGCGTCAGGCTGCGCCTCAACGCTTGCGTTTGAATTGTCGCACGGTGGACAGCGCGTGATTGTGAACTGTGGTGGCGCGGCGCTTGTCGGCGCAACGATACCCGCTGCGTTGGCGCGCGGGCTTCGGACCACGGCGGCGCACTCGACATTATGCATGAATGATACCAACTCGACGGCCATCCTGCCCGGCGGCCAGCTGGGCAAAGGTGTTGTTGAAGTGGGGATCGAACGCCGCGATATTGATCAAGCGACCCGTATTGAGGCCAGCCATGACGGTTATGTCCGGAATTTTGGCTATAGTCACACGCGATTGTTGATCCTGAGTTCCAATGGCATGGATTTGCGCGGCGAAGACACTTTGCTGCCCCGGGACAAACCTAAAGAAGGCGTGCCGGTGCATATCCGGTTTCACCTTGGCCCCGAAATCGAAATCGTCACTTCCGATAGTCCACAAGCGGTGTTTTTGCGGATGGCCGACGGCAGCAATTGGGCATTTATGGCATCTGACGGTCAATTATCTGTGGATGACAGTCTTTGGGTTGACCAAAATGGTCGTCCCCACCCCACCCGCCAACTTGTGATTGCCACGGACACTGGTACAGGCGGCCTCACCATCGGCTGGCAGCTCCGCCATTTAGGATAAATTTATGCAAGACGTCGTCATTAAGCGTGCCCTACTGTCCGTTTCGGACAAGGCGGGATTGGTTGAACTTGGACATGCTTTGGCCGCGCGCCATGTCGAACTGGTCTCCACCGGTGGTACCGCCAAGACGCTGCGTGATGCAGGGCTTCAGGTGAAGGACATTAGCGAGCTTACAGGCTTTCCCGAAATGATGGACGGCCGCGTCAAAACGCTGCATCCCAAAGTGCATGGCGGATTGCTTGCAGTGCGCGACAATGCCGAACACGCGGCGTCGATGAAGGAACATGACATTGGCGCAATCGACCTTGTTGTCGTGAACCTTTATCCCTTTGCGCAAACCGTCGCCAAAGGCGCGTCACGCGACGAAATTATCGAGAATATCGACATTGGTGGACCGTCGATGGTGCGCAGCGCCGCGAAGAACCACGCATATGTCACGATCCTGACCGACCCATCCGATTACGATAATCTGATCGCGGAGTTGGAAGAAAGCGGCGGCAAAACAAGCTATGACTTCCGCCGTAAATGTGCGGCCAAAGCCTATTCGGCGACCGCAGCATATGACAGCATGATCAGCCAATGGTTCGCGTTTGCGGATCAGCAGCAGCTATTCCCCGATATGCTTGCGGTGAACGGAAATCGCGAAACCGAATTGCGCTATGGCGAAAACCCGCATCAGCGCGCGGCACTGTATGTGCCCGTCGGTCCGCATGGATCGGGGATTGCCCAAGCCGAACAGGTGCAGGGCAAAGAACTGTCCTATAATAATTATAACGACGCTGATGCGGCACTGGAACTGGTCAGCGAGTTTCGCGACGGACCGCCTACCGTCGTCATCGTCAAGCACGCCAACCCCTGCGGTGTGGCAACGGGCGAAACCTTAATCGACGCGTACCGCGCGGCGCTCGAGTGCGACAGCGTGTCGGCATTTGGCGGTATTGTTGCGGTTAACCGCCCGCTAGATGGTGCTACTGCGGAAGCCATTACCGAGATATTCACCGAAGTCGTTGCCGCGCCATCGGCGGATGATGCCGCAAAGGCGGTGTTCGCAAAGAAAAAGAATCTGCGGCTTTTGTTGACGGGCGATCTGCCCGATCCAAAACGCGGCGGCTTGTCGATTAAACCGATCACGGGCGGTCTTTTGGTGCAGTCGCGTGATAACGGCCATGTTGCCGACAGCGATTTCAAGGTTGTGACCAAGCGTGCACCATCGGTGCAGGAACTGGCCGACTGCCGCTTTGCCTGGACCGTGGCCAAGCATGTAAAGTCGAATGCCATTGTCTATGCCAAGGATGGCGCAACCGCGGGTATTGGCGCAGGGCAAATGAACCGACGCGACAGCGCGCGGATTGCCGCGATTAAGGCAACCGAAGCCGCCGAAACTTACGGTTGGGCAACGCCGCGCACCGTTGGATCGGCAGTCGCCTCAGATGCGTTTTTCCCGTTTGCAGATGGCTTGCTGGCTGCCGCGGAAGCGGGGGCAACGGCCGTCATTCAACCGGGCGGATCAATGCGGGATGACGAAGTGATTGCCGCTGCCGACGCGGCTGGTTTGGCCATGGTCTTCACCGGCATGCGCCACTTCCGACATTGATAAAAATAGCGACGCGTCATCCTGAACTTGTTTCAGGATAACGCGCTACGTTTGTTTGCTATCCTGAAACAAGTTCAGGATGACGCGCTGGAGTCACATTACCCAGCGCGTTTCACGGAACCTCGGTAGTTTTTGTTACCGCCCTTTTTGGGGCCATAGTTCCGCGCTGGCGCGCCGGGATCGCGACGGTTTTCGCTGCGCGCGGCAAATGCACGGTCGGCGGTAGGACGACGGTCACCGCTTGCGGCATTGTCATTGCGTGGACGCGCATCGCGGCTGCCGTCACGCGGTCCGATGGCTGGTTGCCATCCACCTTGTGGTGCATGCGTCCGGTTACGGGTTTCGCCGTTCAAGCCAGTGCCGCCATTGTTGCCGCCCAATTTCTTGCCAGCATAGTTCGTACGACCGCCACCGGGTTGACCGCCACCGCGACCGCCACGGGCCTGTTGCGGTTTCTTGTCGGCAACGGGGGGTGGCAATGCGGCAACAGCCGCACGGAAGCCTTCAGGAAGACCAAGCGTCATGGCGCGCACGCCCGTCAGACGCTCAATATCCTTCATATAGCCACGCTCATCACCCGCAACGAAGCTCATCGCGATGCCTTCACGGCCCGCACGCGCGGTACGGCCGATGCGGTGCACATATTGTTCAGGCACATTGGGCAGTTCAAAGTTGAACACATGGCTTACACCGGGAACGTCAATGCCGCGCGCGGCAATATCGGTTGCGACGAGGATTTTGATCTTGCCGTCACGAAATGCCTGCAACGCAGCGGTACGCTGGCCCTGGCTTTTGTTACCGTGAATGGCGGCGGATTGGATGCCAGCACCAGCAAGCCCACGCACAACGCGATCCGCGCCGTGCTTGGTGCGCGTGAACACAAGTGCACGGTCAATCTCTTCGCTTTGCAACTTGAGCGTTAGCAAAGTCTGCTTTTCGCGCTGTTCGACAAAGGTCACGAATTGCTCAACGCGCTCTGCAGTGGTGGACGCAGGTGCAACCGACACACGAACAGGGTTGTTGAGGAAGCGGTTGCCCAATTCAGCAATCGCCTTTGGCATGGTGGCCGAGAAGAACAATGTCTGACGCTGCTTTGGCAGCAATTGGTCAATACGCTTCAATGCGTGGATGAAACCAAGGTCCATCATCTGGTCCGCTTCATCGAGAACGAAGATTTCGACGTCCTTCAATGTCACCGCGCGTTGCTCGATCAAGTCGATCAGACGGCCCGGTGTCGCGACCAGAATATCAACGCCGCCAGCAAGACGTTTTTTCTGGCTGAAAATCGGCATGCCGCCAAAGACGCAATCCACCTTCAGGCCAAGGAATTTGCCGTAAGTGCGGAAGCTGTCGGCGATCTGCGCCGCAAGTTCGCGGGTTGGCGACAGCACCAGCATACGGCAGCTATATTGCTGGCGCGCTTTTGGTTTCGTTGCGAAATGGTGCAGCGATGGCAAAGCAAACGCCGCAGTCTTGCCGGTTCCGGTCTGTGCGATGCCGCACAGGTCGCGGCCTTGCAGCAATGGCGGGATCGACTGTTGCTGGATTGGCGTTGGGGTATCATATCCAGCCGCTTCAAGCGCCTTAAGGATAGATTGGGCAAGGCCCAGGTCTTGGAAAAAAGACATATTTATACTTTCAAATAGTCGTCGCAGCCCCATGATGCAGATCCTTGAAACAGGACCGCACGGGCGCAACAGCAGGTGTTCGGGAGCAGCTTATGCTGACCCGTTGGAAACAACCCTGCGTGATATGGGAAGCCTCTAAGCTTACGCATCTTGTTCGATTGGCGAGGCCACTTGTTGCGGCCCTCACGCTGCCAATACTGCGGCGGTATCGTCCGCTCGCCTCATGCGCTTGGCGGCCTATTGGCTTAATGGGGCAGCAAACGCAAGTTATTTGTGCTTTCGCGCAATAATCAGTCGTGACAGCCTTGCGCATAACGACGGTGCGTAACGCCCCGTTAACCATCTATTAGGGCATTTCGTTCACTGATTTCCCCAGAGCTTCTCTATCGGGGTATTTATGGCAGTGCAGGACCAGACAGCAGTAGACGTAGCAATCATCGGGGCAGGACCCGCCGGCCTAACCGCAGCCTATTTGCTGACGAAAAAAGGGTATAGCGTTACCGTCATTGAAAAAGACGAACATTATGTCGGCGGCATCAGCCGCACGGTTGAAGTGGATGGATATCGCTTTGATATCGGGGGCCACCGCTTTTTCTCCAAGTCGAAAGACGTTGTCGATTTGTGGAACGAGATTTTGCCCGACGATTTCATTCAACGTCCGCGCATGAGCCGGATATATTATGAAGGTAAATTTTACAGCTATCCGCTGCGCGCGTTTGAAGCCTTGTTCAACCTTGGCATTGTGCGGTCGACGCTGTGCATGGCGAGCTATGTGAAGGCCAAGGCCTTTCCGAATAAAAATGTCCGCAGCTTTCAGGATTGGACGGTAAACCAGTTTGGTCACAAGCTGTTTTCGATCTTCTTCAAAACCTACACCGAAAAGGTGTGGGGCATGCCGTGCGACGAAATGTCGGCCGATTGGGCCGCGCAGCGCATTAAGGGACTGAGCCTCGGCGCCGCAGTCGTTGACGGGCTCAAGCGGTCCTTGGGGCTGAATAAAAAGCCCAATGACGGCATGGAAACCAAAACATTGTTGGAGACATTCCGCTATCCGCGCCTTGGACCCGGAATGATGTGGGATGCAGCGCGCGACTTTGTCGTGGCGAAGGGTAACAGGGTGTTGATGGGCCATAGCTTTAAGCAACTCGCGCAGGATGCACATGGCGACTGGCGGATGTCGGCATCCAAAACCGATGGCAGCGAGGCGGTGATTACCGCAAAGCATGTCATCAGCAGTGCACCGATGCGCGAGCTGTCGGCACGAATCCATCCGCTTCCGCAAACATCGCTGCAGGCGAATAACCTGCGCTATCGTGACTTTTTGACGGTGGCATTGATGATCCGCTCGGACGATTTGTTCCCGGACAACTGGATCTACATTCACGACAGCAAGGTGCAGGTTGGCCGCGTGCAAAACTTCCGCAGCTGGTCGCCCGAAATGGTACCCGACCCATCCATCGCGTGCGTTGGTCTTGAATATTTCTGCTTTGAAAATGACGATCTGTGGACGTCAACCGATGCCGATTTGATTGAACTCGCCAAGACAGAAATGGCCATTCTCGGTTTGTGCAAAGCCGAAGATGTGGTTGGCGGCGCCGTTGTCCGCCAGGAAAAGGCATATCCAGTCTATGATGATGATTATGCCGCCAATGTCGAGGCGATGCGTAACGAACTGGAAACGCGTTATCCAACGCTCCACATGGTCGGGCGCAACGGTATGCACCGTTATAACAATCAGGACCACGCGATGATGACCGCCATGTTGACGGTCGAAAATATCGCCGCGGGAAGCCGCGTCTACAATATCTGGAACGTTAACGAAGACGCCGAATATCATGAAGCGGGCGACGAAGGCGAACAGCACGTGGTTGCGGCCAAAGTTACCGAAGACCAAGCCGCTGCGCTAACGTCGGAACGCGACGTACCAAAGCGCATCGCACCTATCGGCCAGCCTAACGCCGACGATATCAGCAGGGCAGCGTAAGGAGCATCATGCCGGTGGCCAAGCTGCCTGCATGTTTGCGGAACCAATTCAGGGGGTGCGCGGGTGATTAAACTGGCTAACCGATTACGGGGCAATGTCTTCCTGCGTTATGTCGCAGTCAGTATTGGTGCGCTTGCAACCGATATGATCGTCTTCCTGCTCTTGCTGGAAACAGGCATGCCCGGAACGGCGGCATCTGCTGTTGGTTACTCGGTCGGCATATTCGCGCACTGGATTTTATCCAGCCGCAAGGTGTTCCACGATCGGGTTTCGAAAAAGGGAACTTTTGCACGCACGCAGCAAAAGGCGATGTTTCTGGGTTCTGCCCTCCTTGGCCTTGTCCTGACGATCACTGTGGTTGGCGCGGGTACGGCATTGGGTATGGACCCGCGCGTTGCGAAAGTCGCCGCTATCGCGACGGCATTTGTGCTTACTTATCTGTTGCGCAACGTCGTCATTTTTCGGCAAGTGCCGGTGCAATAGCCGTGGCGCGTTTTGTAGAACGACATTTTGCGTGGCTGATATTTGGCATTTGGGTGCTGCTATCCATTTACCTTGTTATCGGCGGCTGGCCCATCATTAGTTCGGGCAGCGGCTGGGACCCCGATGACGAATTGCGCTTGGTCCAATTACGAGACTTTTTGAATGGCCAAAACTGGCTCGATAACCGGCAATACCGGCTGAATCTACCTGATGGCGCGCCGATGCACTGGTCACGGCTCATTGAGCTGCCATTGGCCGCGATAACTTTATTGCTCACGCCTATGCTCGGTCAGACCGTTGCTGAAATAGCCGCATCGACTGCGGTGCCTTTGTTGCTGTTCGGCGCTATAATCATGCTTCTAGCCCGAACCGCGTGGCGTGTAGGTGGCGAACGTGCAGCCATTTCTGCAGCGATTATCACCGCAATGTCCGTCCCGCTCAGCGTGCAATTGCGGCCAATGCGCATTGACCATCATGGCTGGCAAATCGCGATGGCGGTTTTGGCGCTGGCATCATTATTTTATGGACATGCGCGTAAGGCGGGATTGGTTTTGGGGGTAGCTCTCGCGATATGGCTCCATATATCGCTCGAAGGCGCGCCAATGTCGGCGGCCTTTTTCCTTTTTCTGGGTTGGCAATGGCTAAATAAACCCGATGAATCAGCCCGTCTGTTCTGGACGATTAGCGCATTCGCCGTGTCGTCGCTGGTGCTGTTTTTTGGCACGCAGACGCAGGGCCTTGGCGCAGCAACATATTGCGATACGGTATCGCCGCCACATATATTGGCAATCGCCGCCGCCGCAGCGATCATGCTTCCGGGCCTGTTTATTGCCCCCCAATCCAAGCTGGCGCGTGCCTTGATCATGGCTACTGCAGGGGGTGTCGCTGCTGCCGTACTCACGTTGCGCGCACCTGAATGTTTGAACGGTCCGTTCGGCACCCTTGATCCGCTCGTGCGTGAATATTGGTATGTGTATGTGAAAGAAGGGATGCCGATTTGGCATCAGGACCTGCCCACCATCGCGTTTGTTATAGCGGCACCAATTGCAGGACTTGTCAGCTGCTTAGTTCTGACCAGAAAAATGGACAAACCGGATCGGTCAAAATTATCGGTCATCGGCTTGTTCAGCCTATATGCGCTTGTCCTGTCGCTATTTGTTTCCCGAACAGCCTCGGTGGCTGCGGCCTATGCGGTAGTACCCGTCGCTGCACTTATTGCGCACATCTTTGGGTTATATCGGCAAAGCGGGGTGCCCAAGCTGCGCATTTTTTATGTCGCGGTCATGGTCTTTTTGATGGCGCCTGGGTCTTATGTATACGTCGTCCTCAATGTCGTGCCACAACTGAAGTCTGCCGATGACGCGCGTTCAGACGCGAGGCTGCACTCGTGCGAATCCGCGGAGTCGGTCGCAACATTATCAGATCTACCGCGCGGACAATTTCTGGTTCCGCTTGATATAGCGCCAATGGTTCTGGTTCAAACCGCGCACAGCGTTTTGGCGAGCGGCCATCATCGCAATGAAAAAGCCATGCACGATCAAATCGAAATTTTCCGGTCGCACCCCGATGTTGCCAAGCAATTGATGACCGCACGCGGTATCAATTATCTTGCGGTCTGTCCTGATGAGGGGGAGCTTGATCGTTATGCCAAGAAACATCCGGCTGGCCTGTGGGGACAGATTGCCAAGGGAAATGTGCCGGAATGGCTTGAGCCGCTGCCCGCAAAAGGCAAGGGGATCATGGTCTGGCGCGTGCGTTAAAGATGCATGAAATCGCGGTCGAAGCTTTTGAGATGCGCTCCGCCATCAACGAAGATGATTTGACCGGTAACGTCTTGTGCTTCCGCCAAATAAACCACAGCATCTGCAACAGCGGATGGCGATGGAAGCGCGCCCAATGGCATCATGCCTGCCAATCGCACCTCTTGTTCTTCGCTATAGTCATCGGTTGATATGACGAGCCCGGGTGCGACGCCATTATAGCGTGCGCGACCTGCAAATGACGCGGCCATGGACCGGACCGACGCCGCGAGCGCTTGCTTGGAGAGCGTGTAGCTAATCTGGTCGCGATGCGGATTGACGACGCGCTGGTCGAGGATGTTGACGATCGATGGCCGCACGTCAGCGCCCGCCGCATCGACAACGGCTTTGGCCAGCAAGAGTGGCGCAAACAGGTTCAGCCGGAAATGCGCTTCCAGCGTTTCGAACGACATCGACTCCCAATCATCCTGCCCAAACATCGCGGCGCTATTCACCAGCAACTGGGGTGCGCGGCCAAAATGCGTTGTTATGGTTTCAACGAGATGGGCGGGGTTGCCGATGCTCAAATCAAAGGTAAAAGGATGCCATTCGCTCTCATTTTCTTGCAGCGTCGCCAAAAGCTTTTCTTCGGGCGGTGAATCGAGATGGCTAACCAGTGCCAACGCGTAACCCGCGTCCGCAAGTTTCGATGCGATTTCGGCACCCAGTCGACGCTTGCCGCCTGTAACTATTGCAAGCGGCGCCGTTGTCACTTGCGGCTCCGCGACATTGTAATGCCAATCGATTCATTATCTTCGGCGATGGCGAGTTTCACGATTTTGACGACGAGGTGGCTGATGCGTGGGTCGTCCGCAAATAAATTATCCATGATATGATCGGCAACCGCTTCGATCAGCGTGAAGTGCACATCATTGGGCAAAAGCGTTGCGGCCTCTTTCAGCGTCATATAATTTTTCGAGGCCGACAACGGAGTGTCTGGCGCATAATGCGGAGCAATATCCAGCGTTGCGCTAATCGAAATACGCAGCGGCTGGGGCAGGTGCGTTTCCTGACTATAAATGCCGGTCAGCACATTGACGACAAGGTCATGTACTTCGAGAATGAGGCTATCGGTCATATAACTCCTTAACGGGACCAGCGGGCGAAAATAGCCGTCGGCAAAAGCATGCCCCGGCCCTGTTCGCGCACCGCGAGTTCACCAAATTCAACCTTGCCGCCAAGGTCGGCAAAATGCGATTCCAACAGCCCACCCAACGCCAGCGCAGACATGCGCACGGCGTAGACGGTCAGAAATAGAAACTTTGATTCCGCATCAAGCAACTTGCGGCAGTTGGCGATCAGTTCGGGCAGGTCTTCCTCAAGCCGCCAGACCTCGCCGTCGGGCCCGCGGCCATATTTGGGGGGGTCCAGCAATATGCCATCGTAGCGCTTTTCGCGGCGTACTTCGCGTGCCACGAATTTCGCGGCATCGTCGACGATCCAGCGAATGGGACGGTCGGACATGCCCGACATTTCCGCATTGGCCCGTGCCTGCGCAACCGATTTCTTGGAGGCGTCGACATGCACCATCTGCGCGCCCGTTGCCGACAAGGCGAGGGTGCCAACGCCGGTATAGCCAAACAGGTTCATGGCGACGGGGTCGGTTACGCCTGCCAATTGTCCGCGCATCCAACGCCATACAGGGTCCATATCCGGGAAAAAGCCGAGGTGACGGAATGGCGTGCAGGATGCGGTAAAGTGCACCTCATCATTCCATGTGAGCGGCCAGCCATCCATGGGAACGGGTTTATTGTTATACCAACGCCCGCCGCCATCATCGTCGGATCCGGGAACGAATTCGGCATCTGCGGGCCATTCGTCGAGCGCAGGTGCCCACATCGCTTGCGGTTCCGGCCGGATGAAGCGGCGGTCACCATAGGATTCATATTTGCGCCCATTGCCTGAATCGATGAGCGTGTAATCGCTGCGCGGCTCGCTGATCAGGGTGACGAAATTCTGTTCCATATTTTAGCGAACGGCGCGCGCCAGCACATAGTCACGCACGGCGTCATATGCGCCGGGCAAGACATCAAAGCGTTCCTCGCGGTCAAACAGATGCGAGACACGCGCGGGCAGAGCAGGGCGAACGCCGGTTGCATTTTCTACTGCGTCCGGGAATTTGGCGGGGTGCGCGGTTGCCAATGTGACGATGGGCGTTTCGGGTTTGATACCCGACGCCCGCGCCGCGTGCAGTGCGATGGCGGTATGGGGATCGATGATCTGGTCCGCCGCGCCATAGGCCCAGCGCATGGCGGCGGACATCTGGTCCGCATCGGCGCGCGCGCTCGACAACAAAGCAGATTTTTTCCGCATGTCGGGCGACAGAACCATTTTGCCCATTTTCTCGAACCATTTCATCCGCGCTGCGGTGGTCGATCCATCGCGACCTTCAAGGTCGAACAGCAGCCGTTCAAAATTGCTCGACACCTGAATATCCATCGATGGCGCAGCGGTCGGCGTTACGCCCAACACCGAATAGTCACCCTTTGACAGGGCGCGATGCAAGATGTCGTTGATGTTGGTGGCGACAATCAGCTTTTCAATCGGCAAGCCCATTTGCGCGGCAACATAGCCAGCAAACACATCGCCAAAGTTTCCGGTCGGGACGGAAAAGGCAATTTTGCGCTCAGGTCCGCCCAATCGCAGCGCGGCGTAGAAATAATATACGACCTGCGCCATCAGACGGGCCCAGTTGATTGAGTTTACGGCCGATAAAGTGAGCGGGCCATTGACATCCTTGTCACTGAACATCCGCTTTACCATCGCCTGCGCGTCGTCGAAGCTGCCTTCAATCGCGATGTTGTGGACATTGGGTGCAAGGATGGTTGTCATCTGCCGCCGCTGGACGTCAGAGACGCGGTTATGGGGGTGCAGCATGAAGATTTCGATTTGTGCACGTCCGGCCACGGCATCGATGGCCGCTGATCCTGTGTCGCCGGATGTCGCGCCGACAATGGTCAGTTTTTTATCCGTGCCCGACAAGAAGCGTTCAAACAATTGCCCAAGCAATTGCAGCGCAACGTCCTTAAATGCCAAGGTTGGCCCGTGAAACAGCTCCAACAGCCAGTGCTGCCCATCAAGTTGCACCAATGGCGTTGTCGCCGAATGGGCAAAGGAACCATAAGCCGTCGAACACAGACCTTTGAGTTCGGACTCGCTCAACACACCCGCTGTAAAGGGCGCCATAACGCGCGCGGCCAACTCGACATAAGACAGGCCGCGCATCGCCTTTATATCTTCTGTCGAAAATTGCGGCCAATGGCGCGGGACATATAGTCCGCCATCTCGGGCCAGACCCGTTAGGGTGACGCCTGCAAAATCGAGCGCGTCCGCGTTACCGCGGGTGCTGATATAATCTGTTCCGTTAATCGTCATAACGCGCACGCGGTTACCCGCGACGCCGCATTTAGGCAAGATTATTGCAAATCAGCCCGGACAAATTCGGCACATCTTTCCCCAATCATGATGCTGGGCGCATTTGTGTTCCCGGAAACGAGGCGCGGCATGATGCTGGCATCCGCGACATAAAGCCCTTCGATGCCACGATATTTCAGGCGCGGGTCGACAACATCGTCCGCATTGGGCCCCATGCGGCACGTGCCGACGGGATGGTATACGGTATCCGCGCGACTGCGGATCAGATCATCCAAGGCGGCATCGTCATTCAGATCGACAGGATGGCGATTCTTTCCACCATAAATGGCAAGCGCAGGTGCTTCGAAAATCCGGTGCATGGCGCGCACGCCGCTGCGCAATGTGACCATGTCGCGATCGTCGCTCAGAAATGCGGGGTCAATCAGCGGGGCCGCGCTTGCATCGGTTGATGCGAGGCGCACGGTGCCACGGCTTTCCGGCCGCAAGACGCAAGCATGGCAGCTGAACCCGTGGCCTTTCACTTTGGAGCGGCCATGGTCTTCCAACATGGCGGGGACGAAATGATATTGAATGTCAGGGGCTGGCAAGCTTGCGTCCGAACGCCAAAATCCGCCTGCCTCAGCAAAACACGTGGTCATCACGCCAGTGCGCTTGCGGCGATGTTCGATAATCGCCTTGACCATCTTTACGGTGCCGGCCAGCGAATCCCCGAAAAAGTCGTCCTTTGACTGTGTTTCAAAGCTGGAGACATAATCGATATGATCTTGCAGATCGGCACCCACGGCTTGCTTATCGTGAACGACATCCACGCCGACGCTGCGCAGATGGTCGGCCGGGCCAATGCCCGACAGCATTAAAATTTGCGGCGATCCAAATGCGCCTGCGGACAAAATGACAGCGCCGCGTGCCTTAATCGTGCGCTTCTTGCTTCGGCCTTGGCGAATGACAACGCCTGTGGCGCGTCCATTTTCGACGATGATCTTTTCGGTCAGTGCGCCGGTAATGACTTCCATGCGGTCGCGTGCCGGTTCGACATAGGCGCGCGCGGCGGTCCAGCGTTCGCCACCTTTTTGCGTGACCTGATACAAGCCAAAGCCGTCCTGCGTCGCGCCATTGAAATCGTTATTAATGGGCAACTGCAGCTCCGCAGCCGCTTCGATGAAGGCAAGGCTGCCCGCCTGCGGCCAGCGTTGGTCAGAAACAGACAGCGGGCCGCCTGATCCGTGAAAGGCATCAGCACCGCGTTCATTATCTTCACAGCGTTTGAAATAGGGTAATACGTCGTCATAGGACCAGCCATCGCAACCCAGTGCGGCCCAATTGTCATAATCATATTTGTGGCCACGAATGTAGACCATAGCGTTAATCGCGCTCGACCCACCAAGGCCTTTGCCGCGCGGTTGATATCCGGTGCGGCCATTCAGGCCCTTTTGCGGGACGGTTTCATATTTATAGTTCGATCCATTGCGGATGAATGGCATGAAACCAGGCGTTTTGATCAACATATTGTTGTTGGTGCCGCCGGCCTCAATCAGGCAGACCTTATATTTGCCACCTTCCGAAAGACGGCCAGCTGCAGCGCTTCCCGCTGACCCGCCACCAATCACGATGATATCAAATTCGTCCATGTTGCCTGCTCCTCTAACGCCAAGGTTTAAGCGGACGGTTAAATACTGGCAAGGGTGTAAATAGCGCTATTCGGCCTTTGCCTCTTGCGCTTCAAGCCAGCGTGCACGGATCATGTCCGATGTTTCGCGGCTGCCGTCGTGGCTCCACCCCGGCTCGCGCACAAGGTAGGACAATTTGTGACGCCATGGTGCCGACCAGAGGTCTTTGAATATCCCGACCCATTCGTGAAACACGCTCCACAGCAGGTTGAAGGTTCCGAGTTGCCGGACAATCCCGTAGCGGATTTTCTCGCTTTCTACTTCTTCGGTAAAGGTCCCGAACATGCGATCCCAAATGATGAAAACACCCGCATAATTGCGGTCGAGATAGCGGGGGTTGGTCGCGTGATGCACACGATGGTGGCTTGGCGTATTCATCACATATTCGAACCAGCGCGGGAATTTGCCAATGGCTTCGGTATGGATCCAGAATTGATAGATAAGGTTAAATGCACCCACGAAAAGCAGCATGGCCGGATGAAACCCGATGAGCGCCAAAGGAATGCGGAAGATAAAACCAAGCGCAATGAACCCGGTCCATGTCTGACGCAGCGCGGTGGAGAGATTATAATGCTGGCTTGAGTGGTGGTTTACATGGCTTGCCCAAAACCAGCGGACGCGGTGTCCGGTGCGATGCGCCCAATAATACGCCAGATCGTCCAAAACAAAGCATAAGGGCCACGCCCACCACACCCAGCCGATCTCGAATAACCGGTTCTCATACATCCACATTGCCAGGCTGAACACCAATGCGCCGGTGAGCGCGCCTGCAACGGTGCTGCCGGTGCCGAGTGCGAGTGACGTCAAGGTGTCGCGCGGTTCATATTTCTCTGGCGCACGGCGGCGTGCCCACAGCATTTCTGCGATGATGAGGATGATGAACGCCGGAATGGCATAATCCACTGGGCTGAAAAGTTCAGGCATGCGTATTTCCCATGTTATGCTGACCGTTGTTCAAATGCCGAAGGCCAGATGCCCATGACGGTGCGTGTTCACCCAAATTGAGCGTAATGGTTCCAAATGTCTTCTCGCCGGTCCCTATGGTGAGAAAATTTTGGTCCAAACGCGATTCGCTGTGCCGGTCGAGCAAACGTCCAGCCCATTGCACACCGTGGCGACGGATGAGCATGTGCCGGCCCTGATCGTCACGCAGCAATGCCGCGATACCCGCTTTGTCGATTGCGATGTCGACGGGATTGAACCCACAGAGCGTCTCTTCGGCAAGGTCACGCGCCTGCGCTTCGCTGTGGATGCGGACGTCGCCGCCCAAGCGCCAAAACCGTGCGAGCCACGCGATAAACAAAATCGATGCAATCGACCCGGCAAGTTGCAGCAATTCTGCCATCAAGAAGCCCGTCCGCGCAACATGTCCATCATCGCCGCAACGGACGACAGATCATAGCCTGCGTCAGCAGCCTGTTCCGAAAGGACCGCGGGATGGTCGCCCTTCGCCGCGCGGGCCAATGCCCATAACAAAGTCGACCGGGTTCCCGACCGGCAATAGGCCAATATCTTGCCGTCTGCATTTTCAATGGCATCGGCCATCGCCGTGACCTGCCATTCGGCAAAGCCCGCATGCGTCACAGGAATGGCGACATAAGCGATACCGACTGCTTGCGCTGCGGCGGCGATTTCGCCGCCTGATGTCTGGTCGGCGGATTCATCTTCCGGACGGTTGTTGATGATCAACGAAATGCCCGCGGCTTTCGCCTCCGCCACGTCGGAAAGGCTGATTTGCGGCGCGGCGAAAAACGTGTCTGTCAACTTACGGAACATCAGCAAATCCTGTTATTTGCCGCACAAAGCGGTCATCTGCCCTTCGCCTTATTTTAATCTGTAATCGATAACAAGAATGGACCGCGCATTGGCCCGAAACGCCCCGCTAAAACTGCGCGATGACCGATAGGAAATCTTCGCCATAGGCTTCCAACTTACGGGCGCCGACACCGCTAATCCGGCCTAAGGCGTGGATATTGGTTGGCTTGGTCAATGCCATTTCGCGCAAAGTTGCATCGTGAAAAATGACATAAGGCGGCACGCCCACAGCTTCGGCTAGCGCGCGGCGCTTGGCACGCAGCGCCTCGAACAACGGGTTGCCAACGGGATTGTCCGGTCGACCAGCGCGGCGCTTGTTGTCCGGCTTTACGATTGCAATCTGGATATTTTGATCGCCGCGCATAATCGCGCGGGAATCGCCAGCCAATTTCAAACCGCCATGTTCGTTGGCCACCATTGCCCCGCGTGCCTGCAAGGCGCGAGACAAGGGCTTCAGCATCGCTGCTTCTGCCTTGGATACAATTCCAAACACCGAAAGCTGGTCATGCCCCAATTGGGTGATGCGGTCATCTTTGCTGCCCGTCAGGACCTTTTCCAAATGGCCCATGCCGAACATTTGCCCGGTGCGATAGGCGGCGGACAAGAGCTTGCGTGACAGCTCGGTGGCGTCGTGGACATCGGGCGCATTCAGGCAATTGTCGCAATTGCCGCATGATTCAGGTGGGCTTTCCCCAAAGTGACGCAGCAGCACTGCACGCCTGCAACCCGCCGTTTCTACAAGATATGACAAAGCGGCAACGCGTGCCAACTCCGCCTCGCGCCGTTCGGGGGCAAGCTCGTTCAGGCGCATGCGGGCGCGGGTGAAGTCGCCGGCGGACCACAGCATATGTGCCACCGCCGGGTCACCATCGCGTCCGGCGCGGCCGCTTTCCTGATAATAGGATTCAATCGATTTCGGCAGACCGGCATGCACGACAAAGCGCACATCGGGCTTGTCGATACCCATGCCAAACGCCACCGTCGCCACCATCACCATGTCTTCGGACGACACAAACTCTGCCTGCGCCCGCGCCCGTGTCTGCGGCTCCATACCGGCGTGATAGTACAGCGCCTTGCGACCGGTTTCTGCGATTTGGGCCGCAATCTTTTCGGTGCGGTCACGGGTCTGCGCATAAACGATGCCCGCGCCTGGCAGGCTTTTCACCAATGCAGCGATGCCGCTGTTTGGGGCGGCAGTGGCGGCATAACGTATGTTGGGCCGGTCAAAACCTGCCACCATGACGCCATCGCGCGGAATGCCCAGTTGCTCGGCAATGTCATCGCGCGTGTGGGTGTCTGCGGTTGCGGTCAGCGCAAGGCGCGGCACTTCGGCAAAGTCGTCGAGCAATGGACGCAGCAGGCGATAGTCCGGGCGGAAATCATGCCCCCATTCGGAAACGCAATGCGCTTCATCAATGGCGAACAGCGCGATTTTGGTCTCACGCAACAGGTTGCGAAACTCTTGGCCTGACGCCCGTTCCGGCGCGACATATAACAGGTCTAATTCGCCAGCACGAAACCGGCTGATGGTTTCTGCGCGGTTGTCGTCCACCGATGTCAATGTCGCCGCACGAATGCCAACCGCGTCAGCCGCGCGCATTTGGTCATGCATCAGCGCGATGAGCGGCGAAATGACAATGCACGTGCCGTCCATGATGACCGCGGGCAATTGGTAACATAATGACTTGCCTGCACCCGTCGGCATGATGGCCAAGGTGCGTTGACCCGCAAGCACCCGCGACACCACCTGTTCCTGCTGTCCGCGAAATTCGGGAAAGCCGAAAATGCGGTGCAACACATCAGATGGGGAGGGGGACGGAGCGACGGAGGCCATGCCACGCCCTAGCGTGACTGAAGTGTCAGTGACAGAGTGCAGTTGCCGTCAATCCAAGTCGCTTGTGGATAGTGCACGCGCTTATGCCTGTGGGACGGCTTCTTCTTCGGCTTCGCTTTGCTGCCTTGCCCACATTTCGGCATAGAGGCCGCCTTTGCGCAGCAGTTCATTATGCGTCCCTTGTTCGGCAACGCGCCCAGCATCCAAAACCATGATCTGGTCGGCATCGACGATGGTCGACAGCCGGTGGGCGATGATGATTGTCGTGCGGCGTTCCGAAATGCGGTCAAGCGTCGCCTGAATTTCGGCCTCGGTGCGGCTATCGAGCGCGCTGGTCGCTTCATCAAGGATGAGGATTGGCGGGTTTTTCAGCAAGGTCCGTGCGATAGCCACGCGCTGCTTTTCCCCGCCGGACAGTTTCAACCCGCGTTCGCCGACCTTGGCGGCATATTGCTCCGGCAGTGACTCGATAAAGCCATGAATCGATGCGCCGCGTGCGGCCTCTTCGATTTCGCTTTGGCTCGATCCCTCACGGCCATAACCGATATTATAGCCGATGCTGTCGTTGAACAGCACGGTGTCCTGCGGCACAATGCCGATGACGCTGCGCAGGCTGGATTGCGTCACATCGCGCAGATCCTGCCCGTCGATGGTAATGCGGCCGCCGGTGATGTCGTAAAAACGGTATAGCAGCCGCGCAATGGTCGACTTGCCCGCGCCCGACGGCCCCACCACCGCAAGCGTATGCCCGGGCTCAATTTTGAAGCTGACGCCATTCAGGATTTGCCGGTCGGGGTCATAGCCAAAACGCACATCTTCAAACGCCACCGCGCCGCCCGACACGGCCAAGGCAGGCGCACCGGGCTTATCGGTGATTTCGGCGGGTGTATCGATCAGGTCGAACATCGCGGCCATATCCGTCAGGCCTTGGCGAATGGTGCGATACACCATTCCGAGCATATCCAGCGGCCGGAACAGCTGCGCCAACAAGGTGTTGACGGTGACAACGTCGCCCGTTGTAAACTGCCCGCGCGACCAGCCCCAGACAACATAGCCCATGGCGCCGGCCATCATCACATTGGTGATCAGCGACTGCCCGATATTCAGCGCGGCCAGCGAGTTTTCCGATTTGACGGCCGCGTTCGCATAATGGTGAACCACCTCAGCATAGCGCTGCGTCTCGCGCTTTTCAGCGTTGAAATATTTGACCGTTTCATAATTGAGCAGACTATCGACCGACTTTGCACCGGTCTGTGTATCGAGCTCGTTCATTTCCTCGCGCAATTTGTTGCGCCAGTTGGTGACGACCGCAGTATAGACGATGTAGCCCATCACCATGATGAGCGTCGCCGCGACCATGCCCCAACCAAATTCAATCTTGAAATATGCGGAGACCAAAACAAGCTCAAGCACCGTCGGCGCGATGTTGAACAGCAGGAAATAGAGCATGATATCGATGCTCTTCGTCCCGCGTTCGATAACCTTGGTCACCGCACCTGTCCGGCGGTTCATATGAAAACGCATCGATAGGTTATGCAAATGGCTGAACACATTTTCGGCCAAACGGCGGGTGGCGTCTTGCCCGACGCGCTCAAAAACCACGTTGCGCAGATTGTCGAACAACACGCCGCCAAAACGCCCGCCGACATATGCCGCAACTAATGCGATTGCGATCGCGACGCTGTCCTCCATGCCAGGGACCATCCGGTCGATCGCTTCGCCATAAACTAATGCGGTGCCAACCTGGATGAACTTTGAAACAACCACCAGCAACAGCGCAAATATAATGCGTGCGCGCAGGCCATTTTCGCCCTTTGGCCATAAATATGGCAAGAACCGCCGCATCACGGCGAAATCGGGCTTGGCATCTGAACTGGGGGCTAATGGTGGCACAGGGGCCGTATAATTAGATTAAGCGAAAGCGCAAACGTCCATCATGCGCGCCCCGAAAGCAGCAACCATGTCGCGACCGCGTTAATAACCGTATACACCCCATAGGTCAGCGCGACCGCCACCGACCCGTCATGTGCGAAGTACAGCGCGCCCATCAGCAACGCCAGTTCAATGGCGTAGCTGCCATAGGGACTGAAATGCGGGCTGAAGTAGCGCTTGGATTCTTCAACGAAGGGATGTCCGGATTCTGAAACTGCCTTGTGCATGGCAAAATTGGCAACGCCCATCACGAAGCAGACAATCAGCAGCATAAACTTGCTTTATGGTCCTTCGCGGATCGCGCGCGCTTCATTGCGTTCCGATTGCCGCTCAAGCGCGACCTTAATCATCGCGATAATGGGGTCTGCCAGTGCAAGACCCAAAATGCCAAACAAAGCGCCGAAAAGGATCTGCGCGCCAAGCACGAGCGCTGGCGCTAAATCCACCGCGCGTTTGGCGACCATTGGGACGATCAGATAGCCGTCGACCATCTGAACTACGAAATATACAAAGACGGCATATAGACCGACATCAACACCCGCCGAAAATCCAACGAGGATGATGAGTGCGCCCGACACGATAGCGCCGATATTGGGCAAAAACGCCAACAGTCCCGTGAGTACACCCAAAAGCGCCGCCATGGGTACGCCGCCAAGGCTGAGCAATATCCATGTGCCAAAACCTTCCACCGCCATACCGAGTAACCGGCCAGCCATCAGGCGGCGCAACACGCTGCCCATTTTGGCGGCGGTGACATAGAAATGCTCGCGCTCCGCCAGAGGCAGCATCCATGCGACACCGCGTTCATACATACGTGGTTCGGCGGCAATGAATATGGCGAGCACCAGCATCATCGCCATGTTGGTCACTGTGCCAACCACCGAAGAGACCGCGGCAGTTACGCGGCCGACCGAATTCAAAATCTGCGTACCGAAGCTTTTGACATCTTCTGCCGATATGTTGAATCCGGCAGCAGCGATGCGGTTGCCAATGGTTTCAATCTGCGTTTCGACAATAGCCTGAAGGCTGGCAGCCTGCGCGGCAAGCTCGGACCCGGTAAATACAAATGTCCAATATATGAAACCGAATACGGCAAGGACGACGATGGTCAAGCGGATACCGCGCGGGATCGGCAACACCCGGCCAAGCAAACGTGCGCCGCCATCAAGCATCGCCGCAAGGACAAGACCGCCCATGATGAGCAATAATGGCTGGGCTAACCATACAAGTCCGAAAACAAGCAGCGTCATGCCAATCCAGACCGCCGCCCGTTTGATCTCGGTACGGATTATGGGGTCGTAAAGCTCTGTCGGGCCTACCTCTTCGCGAAATGCGTCTTCCTGCACCGCAGGTTTTCTGCGTGTGCGCCGCGCCTTGGCGGGTTTTGCGGTAGGGGTGTCTTTCGCGATATCATTCACTTGAACGGACCTTTTTGGGACGTAGACTGGTGCCCGCGCGGTCACCGCGCAACGATGAAATCCACGTTGCCGGGTTTAAACTCGTGCTGCCATCGACCGAGAAGGTAATGATTTCCGCGCGGCCGCCGATGCGGTCCCATGATACTGGGCCGCCAAGGCCGCCCAGCGCTTCGGGTACGCGGCTGTCCGAGCTATTGTCCCGGTTGTCGCCCATCAAGAACACATGGCCTGCGGGTATTTTTACAGGTTCCATGTCATCGGTCTCGCGTCTGCGGGCATCGATGGTGTCATATTGCACGCCATTGGGCAGCGTTTCACGAATGACGGGCAAATGACATGTCATGACGCCATCATCGCCGCGCGTCAGTGCGCCCGGGAAATCATAATCATTGCATGGATTATTGGCATCGACAGGCAAAACCAGATTGGGCTGGGTCTCTTGCTTCACGGGTTTGCCGTTCAGGAAAATCTGACCTTCGCGCAAGGCAATCGTGTCACCGGGCAGGCCAATGACGCGTTTGATCCAGTCCTGATATTTGCCCTTCGGCGTCAAAATGACAATATCGCCACGGGCCGGCATTTTCCCCCAGACCCGCGTCTCGCTCTCCGGAAGCGGGACGGCCAGCGCCTCTACTTCCTCGCGCAGCACCAGCCAGTGAAATATCGCAACCGGATTGGGAATGGTGGGCGACACATGGCTCCAGCCATATGGATATTTGCTCACGAACAACCGGTCACCCACCAGCAATGTCGGCATCATCGATATTGACGGGATATAAAAGGGCTTTGCAATGAAGCTGTGAAACGCAAGAACGGCGATCAACAGCCAGAACATCCCTTTGATTTCCGCCCAGGCAGCCGACACCCAGCCGGGTTTTTCAGGGGTTGGGGTGGACGGGACATTGGGGTCGATAGTGTCGGTGGTCAAACTGGTCATGCCTTTTGCGATGGTAACGCTTCGATAATGACAAATGCCTGCGCCCATGGATGGTCATCAGTCAGTGTCAGATGAATATGGGCGTCATAGCCCGAAGGAATCATTGCGTCGAGCCGCGCTTTTGCGCCGCCGGTCAGCGCCAGCGTTGGCGCGCCCGACGGTGCGTTGACGACGCCAATATCTTTCATGAACACGCCATGTTTGAATCCGGTTCCAACAGCTTTGGAAAAAGCCTCTTTGGCTGCAAAGCGTTTGGCATATGTGCCCGCCCGGGTGAATGGCCGCTTGCCAGCTTTGGCACGTTCGATGTCGGTAAAGACGCGCTTTTCAAACCGTTCGCCAAAGCGCTCAAGCGAATGTGCGATGCGCTCAATATTACATAGGTCGGAACCAAGCCCGATTATCACCGCGCGAGATCCATTAACGTCCGCATCTTCCGGACGCTTTCCTCCAAGCCGATGAAGATCGCCTCCCCAATCAGATAATGCCCGATATTCAACTCCGCAATCTGGGGAATGGCGGCGATGGGTTGGACATTTTCAAATGTCAGGCCATGGCCAGCATGCGGTTCGATGCCATTTTTAGCCGCAAGCGCGGCCGCATCCGCAATACGGCGAAGCTCTATTTCGCGTTCTTCGCCTTCTGCATATGCATATTTGCCGGTGTGAAATTCAACCACGGGCGCTTTCAGGCGGATCGCCGCTTCAATCTGGCGGGCGTCTGGTTCAATGAACAAGCTTACGCGAATGCCTGCGTCCGCCAGCCGCGTAACGATGGGCGCGAGATGATTATGTTGCCCCGCGGCATCAAGCCCGCCCTCGGTCGTGCGTTCTTCGCGCCGTTCGGGGACGATGCACGCAGCATGCGGCTTATGCCGCAGCGCAATTTCCAGCATTTCGTCGGTTGCCGCCATTTCCAAGTTAATGGGCAAGCGAATTTCCCGCATAATCGCGTCGAGGTCAGCATCGCGAATATGCCGGCGGTCTTCGCGCAAATGGACGGTGATGCCATCGCCGCCCGCTGCCTCCACCATATAGGCGGCGCGCATCGGGTCAGGGTGCATGCCGCCACGCGCATTTCGGATCGTCGCAACATGGTCGATATTGACGCCAAGGCGCAGACGAGACGAATGCTCTATCTTCATAGCTTCCGGCTACCGGGCTTTACCGCCTCGGTCGCCGCCAATTCGGGCGGCAATTCATCTGGCGCATAGGTTGGAAAGTTCAACTGAATCAGCGGGTAGAAGGGAACGCCGAGGTCGACGGTACCTGCCGAACGGTCGACCACAGCGCCAGCGGCAATGACATGCCCGCCCGCGGCTTCGATCGCGGCGATAGCCTCACGCGATGACAGGCCAGTCGTTACGACGTCTTCCATCATAAGGACTTTGGTGCCTGGTGTGATCGTAAAGCCGCGGCGCAGACCAAAGACACCATCGGGGCGTTCCACGAACATCGCATCAACGCCAAGCGCACGACCCATTTCATGGCCGATGATCAGGCCACCCATGGCCGGGGAAATGACAGCTTGGATCTCGTTTCGCAGCTCGCGCGGCATTTTTTGTGTCAGTGCCAAGGCAATCCGCCCCGCACGTTCGGGGTTCATCAGCAGGCGTGCGCACTGAAGATAATAGGCGCTGTGGCGGCCGGACGACAGCAGGAAATGTCCTTCGAGCAGTGCGTCGACGCTACGGAATTCAGATAATATTTCATCTTCGGTCATGATCGGGAGATTTTTCCTGGCTGGCGAATGTTGTGTTTTGCATCTTCCGTTTAGCGGATTGCAACGCAAATAGGTAGAAGAGTGGAGCAATTAAATGCTAAAAATCATGAATCGACCGCTTGAGGGTTCAGATAAGCGCGCCTATAGGTCGCGCGAGTCCGACCCTCCAACGGGGGGTCAGGCCTACGCAATATTTCTGCGTCGCACCAAGAATACGGGGCTAAATTGATGATTATGTTGAAGAAATTTCTGGTTTTAATGGCTGCCATGGCAATGCCGTCATTGGCTTTGGCGCAACCTGCGAATCCCGCGCCTGCGCCAGTCACGAAAGAAGTGGCCGCACCGGTTGTCGCAACGCCAGCCGCAGCAGCGCCTGCTGCCGCTGAAGCAGCAGCGCCAGCCGCCGCTGCGCCAAAATCGATGGATGGTTCGCTTCCTGGCTACACGCCAATGCGTCCTGACTATGCCAATAGCGTCGGCATGCCAAAGCCGAAGGAAGTCGATTTTCAGGAACAGTTCAGCGCCAACGGTCAATATGCGAAATGGATTAACAACTCCATTTTGTTGCCAATCATCACGATCATTTCGCTCTTCGTTCTTGGCTTGCTGCTGTGGGTCATCGTCCGGTTCAATCGCCGCGTAAACCCTGTCCCTTCAAAGACGACGCACAATACCTTCATTGAGGTTGTTTGGACGTTGGTTCCCGTCCTCATCCTTCTTGGCATTGCTTACCCATCGCTCGACTTGCTTGCCAAGCAGTTCAAGCCAGCACCGGCAGACGCCGTGACCATTAAGGCGACTGGCTATCAGTGGTATTGGGGTTATACCTATCCTGACCATGGCGGCTTTGAAGTTGTGTCTAACATGCTCAAAGAGGAAGGCGATGTTGCCAAGGGCGAGCGCTTCCGTACTGAAAATGACGGCCCGAAGTTGATGGCTGCAGACAATCGTATGGTCGTGCCAGCGGGCGTTCCACTCCGCATTCAGACAACGGCTGCCGACGTCATCCACGCTTTTGCCGTACCATCGCTGTGGTTCAAGCTTGATGCCGTCCCCGGCCGCTTGAATGAAAAGTCGCTGACGATCACGAAGCCAGGCGTCTATTTCGGACAATGTTCGGAGCTGTGCGGTGCACGGCATGCGTTCATGCCTATCGTTGTAGAGGCCCTGCCGCCAGAAAAGTTTGCGGCATGGGTGAAGGCGCAAGGCGGCACGATGCCCGGCGCTGAAAAGCCAGCACCAGCAGCACCAGCCGTAGCTGCCCCTGCAGCCGCTGCACCAACCACTGACCCAGTCGCTGCCCCTGTCGCAGCGCCAACCAAGTAAAAAGGCCAGACTGATGACCACGATTGCCGCAACAGGTACAGACCTCCACGCGCATGACCATCATGACGCAGATCACAAGCCAGGCTTCTTCGCGCGTTGGTTTATGTCGACCAACCACAAGGATATCGGCACGCTCTATTTGATCTTTGCGATTTTTGCAGGGATCATCGGCGGCGCAATTTCTGGCCTTATGCGCCTTGAACTTGCTGCGCCGGGTATCCAGTATCTTCAGGGCTGGGCATCCATGATGGCCGGCAAGGAAGCGTCTTTGGACGAAGCCTATCATATGTGGAACGTGCTGATCACCGCCCACGGCCTGATCATGGTGTTCTTCATGGTCATGCCAGCCATCATCGGTGGTTTCGGCAACTGGTTCGTGCCGCTTATGATTGGTGCGCCAGATATGGCGTTCCCACGTATGAACAATGTCAGCTTCTGGCTGACGGTTGTTGCGTTCATCATGTTGCTCGGCTCCAGCTTCGTACCCGGTGGTACAGGTCTTGGCGCCGGTACGGGTTGGACAGTGTACGCGCCGCTTTCGACGTCCGGTTCCGTTGGACCTGCGGTCGATATGGCGATCTTCTCGCTTCACCTTGCAGGTGCGGCGTCGATCCTGGGTGCGATCAACTTCATCACGACCATCTTCAACATGCGCGCGCCCGGCATGACGCTGCATAAAATGCCGCTGTTTGTCTGGTCCGTGCTTGTGACCGCATTCCTTCTGTTGCTCGCATTGCCCGTATTGGCTGCGGCTATCACGATGCTTTTGGTTGACCGTAACTTTGGCGGCGCATTCTTTGATGCGGCTGCCGGCGGGGACCCTGTATTGTATCAGCATCTGTTCTGGTTCTTCGGACATCCTGAAGTGTACATCATGATTTTGCCAGGCTTTGGCATCATCAGCCAGATCGTCGCGACGTTCAGCCGCAAGCCCGTCTTCGGTTATCTCGGCATGGCCTATGCCATGGTCGCAATCGGTGTTGTTGGCTTCGTCGTTTGGGCGCACCACATGTTCACCACGGGCATGAGCGTTGATATGAAGATGTACTTCACCGCGGCAACGATGGTGATTGCGGTGCCAACCGGCATTAAGATCTTCAGCTGGATCGCCACCATGTGGGGCGGTTCGGTCAGCTTCAAAACGCCAATGGTTTGGGCAATGGGCTTCATCTTCATGTTCACCGTTGGTGGCGTGACCGGTGTTGTGCTCGCCAACGGCGGTCTCGACGACAATTTGCACGACACATATTATGTTGTCGCCCACTTCCATTATGTGTTGTCGCTTGGTGCGGTCTTCTCGCTCTTCGCTGGCTTCTATTACTGGTTTGGCAAGATGTCGGGTCGTCACCTGAACGAATTTTTGGGCCATCTGCACTTCTGGGTGTTCTTCATTGGCGTGAACGTCTTGTTCTTCCCAATGCACTTCCTCGGAAACTCCGGCATGCCACGTCGCTACCCCGATTATCCAGAGGCATTTGCCTATTGGAACGGCGTTGCGTCGACCGGCTATGCCATCATGGCTGTCGGTATCCTGATATTCTTCGTCAACGTGATCTGGTCTTTGTTGGCCGGTCGCCGCGCGGAAGACAATTATTGGGGTGAAGGTGCGACAACGCTTGAGTGGACTTTGACGAGCCCTCCACCATATCACCAGTTCGAAACGCTGCCGGTTATCAAGTAACCGGCGGCGGTTCGCCGCTTCAAAGCTTTAAGGCGTTTGGATACGGACATGACAACCGCAGCGCGTGACATATTAATGCCCGCCGAATGGCGTGACTTCTGGGCTTTAACCAAGCCCAGAGTTATGTCGCTTGTCGTATTCACCGCTTTATGTGGTCTGCTGGCCGCGCCTGGCAATATCCACCCCATCATCGCCTTTACGGCAGTCCTGTGCATTGCACTGGGCGCCGGTGCGTGTGGGTCGCTTAACCAGTATTACGAAGCCGATGTCGACGCCAAAATGGCGCGGACAGCACAGCGGCCATTGCCCGCCGGCCGAATGGACCGTGAGGCCGCGTTGCACTTCGGCGTCGGCCTTGCGGCCTTTTCCGTCGGCATCATGGGTGTCGCCGTAAACTGGCTGTCGGCAGGTTTGCTGGCCTTCTCGATATTCTTTTATTCTATCGTCTACACAATCTGGCTTAAGCCCAACACGCCGCAAAATATCGTTATTGGCGGTGCTGCAGGCGCATTTCCGCCGGTCATTGGATGGGCCGCCGTCACCGGTGATGTCACTTTCCTGCCGGTCTTGCTCTTCACCATCATCTTCTTATGGACCCCGCCGCATTTTTGGGCGTTGGCGCTGTTTATGAAGACCGATTACGGCGCAGCGGGCATTCCGATGCTGCCGAATGTGAAGGGTCAGCGCGTTACGCGTAACCAGATATTTGGCTATAGCTTCCCGATGGCGGGCGCAGCAATATTGCCGTTCATCTTGGGTGACAGCGGCTGGCTATATGGTGCGACTGCGATGGTGTTGAGCGGGCTATTCCTGATCCTTGCATTCCGTGTCTGGCAAAATGAAGCAACCGATGCCGCAGCGATGAAGCCGGAGAAGCAGCTTTTCGCATTCTCGATCCTGTATCTGTTCCTTTTGTTCGCCCTGTTCGCAATTGACCGTATGGTGATCGCATGACCCAGTCTGACCAATCGCCGTATACCGCCGAAGAAACCGCGCTTATCCGCAAACGCCAAGCGGCGCGGTCGCGCGTGATGGGCGTCGCCCTTGTTGGCTTGTGCATATTGTTCTTCCTGATCACAGTCGTAAAAGTCGGGGTCTGGGGCTGATGGCCATGTCAAACGCGAAAACCGGACTTTTGGCGGGCGCACTTGCCATTTCGATGGTTGGCGTAGGCTTTGCCGCCGTTCCCCTGTATCGCTTGTTTTGTCAGGTGACGGGGTTCGGTGGCACAACGATGCGGGTTGATGCGGCGCAAGCGGCGACGGTGTCCGCGACGAACAAATCCATTGTCGTCCGATTTGATGCCAATCATCGCGGCGACTTGCCGTGGGAATTTAAACCGGAACGCCCGACCGACACGGTCAGCATCGGCGCGAAGGATATGTCGATTTACTTGGCAAAAAATCTGTCGAGCGAAGCGGTGACGGGGACGGCAACATTTAACGTCACGCCGGCGCTTGCTGGCAAATATTTCAACAAGATACAGTGCTTTTGCTTCACCGAACAAACACTTAAGCCCGGTGAACAGGTGCGGATGCCGGTCTTATATTATGTCGATCCAAAGATCATGACCGATCCAGAGACCAAAGATATCGAAGAAATTACACTTAGCTACACATTCTACCCAGTGGAAAAGCCAAACACGGTGGACCCGCAGGCGAACGGAAGCTAAGGCAAACTTACCACGTTAAGACTACAGGGAATTGACCATGGCGGGTGCCAAAAATCACGATTATCATATTCTGCCGCCGAGCATCACACCCATATTGGGTTCGTTCTCGGCCCTGACGATGTTCTTCGGCCTCGTGATGTGGATGCATCCCGAGCAGTTCGGTTATGGTAGCCTCGTCTTTGGCCTTGGCCTTATTGCTGTATTATACACCTTTTACGCGTGGTGGTCCGATGTTGTGACCGAAGCGCATGCGGGCGATCATACCCCCGTGGTTCAGCTTCACCTGCGTTACGGCATGATCATGTTCATCGCGTCTGAAGTGATGTTCTTCGTGGGCTGGTTCTGGGCATGGTTTGACTTCTCGCTGTTTCCTGTGCCGCTGGAAATCGTGAAGGATGCGGAAACGCATGCATTTACGGTCACCAACCTGATCGGCCAAGAAGGCGCCGCCGCTTTGATGCAGTGGCCACCAAAGGGTCTTGAAGTCCTCGATGCGATGAAGCTGCCGCTGCTCAACACGTTGATCCTGTTGTGCTCGGGCACCACCGTCACTTGGGCGCACCATGCGCTCATCCACGGCGACCGCGAAGGTTTGAAAAAAGGTCTGTTGGCGACGATCCTGTTGGGCCTGCTGTTCAGCTCGATTCAGGCATATGAGTATCTGGAAGCACCGTTTCCATTCGCTGGCCTGAACTATGGCACCGCATTTTACATGGCGACTGGCTTCCACGGTTTCCACGTGATCGTCGGTACAATATTCTTGGCAGTATGCCTTGTGCGTGCAAACAAAGGCCACTTCACACCAAAGCAGCATTTCGGTTTTGAAGCTGCGGCTTGGTACTGGCACTTTGTCGACGTGGTGTGGCTGTTCCTGTTCATCGCCATCTACATTTGGGGTGGCTGGGGCGCGCCAGTTCACGCGTAAATGACAGCAGAGCAATCACCAGAAGGGCGGCCCAGCATATTGCGGGCTGCCCTTTTTGGTCTCTGCCCCCAATGCGGCGGCAAAACGCTGTTTGCGGGGCTGGGCCAGTTTGCGGACACATGTTCGCACTGCAAACTTGATTATGCTTCGTTCAATGTGGGCGATGGCCCTGCAGCATTGCTCACCATGGTTATTGGTGCGCTGATCATTGTTTTTGCTTTGTTGCTCGATTCCGCTGTCCGGCCCCCTTTTTGGGTGCATGTCATCATTTGGGTTCCGGTGACCGCCGCGTTAACCGTCGTCACGCTGCGCATGGCGAAAGCGGCATTGCTCGCATCGGAGTATCGCAATAAGGCGCATGAAGCCGGGAAGGACGATCTGCTATGAAACGCTGGCCGATTATTCCAACAATCATTGTGATCATCGCGGTCGGTATCATGATTGGCCTTGGCGTCTGGCAGCTTCAGCGCAAGGCTGAAAAGGAAGCTTTGCTTGCGCGCTACAACGCCGCTGATGGCCTGCCGGCGATCGCTTGGCCATTCGTCCCCGACCCCAAGGCATTGCCGCTGTTTCGGCGCTCTACGGTCATGTGCGGCAATGTGATCAAAATCGAGTCGGTGTCCGGCAGCAATCGTGCCGGTGACGCAGGCTTTGCCCATGTCGCGTCCTGCCAAACAGGCGGCGCTGAAGGCGTGAACGCGAAAGTTGCCATCGGTTGGTCCGAGCGTCCGCAATCCCCCAGCTGGAGCGGCGGACTGGTCCGTGGCATCATCGCTCCCGATGGGGAGCAGTTGATTAAGTTGGTGTCGACCGATCGCGCAGATGGTCTGCAACAGCTTGCATTGCCATCACCAGCGCAAATTCCAAACAACCACCTGCTATATGCCATCCAATGGTTCATTTTCGCGGCCGCGGCGTCGATCATGTATATCCTCGCGGTGCGGAAGCGCTTGAAAACGCCTTGAGCCTGCCCGCCGATATCTATTTCTACATCGTCGCAAGCGCTGCCGTCATATTGGTGGGGCTTGCCAAGGGTGGGTTTGCGGGGTTGGGTGCCGCAGCCATGCCGATACTCGCCTTGGTCATGGACCCAGTCGCCGGTGCGGGCATGTTGCTACCCATATTGATGGTTCAGGATATTGTGAGCGTCTGGGCATTCCGGCGCGATTTTGATCGGCGGACGTTGTTACTCACCCTGCCGGGCGCGATCGTGGGCATCTTCTTCGGATGGTTTTTGGCGACCGCAATTAATGCCGATGCCGTTCGCGGTTTCGTCGGCGTCATCGCGCTATCATTTGGCGTCTACCGCTTGCTTCCGCTGTTCGGTGCGCAGCTTAAGCTGGCTGGCCCAGCACCCGAGTGGGTTGGGGTCGTCATGGGCGGGGTTTCAGGCTTCACCAGCCAAATTGCACATGCGGGCGGCCCACCGTTTCAGATTTGGGCGCTATCGCGCAACTTTCCACATCTGGTCTTTGTCGGAACGTCGTCGATATTCTTTGCGATCATCAATTGGATGAAAGTGCCTGCTTATGCAGCGCTGGGCCAATTCAACACGCAAAACATGACGCTGACCGCCATCTTCCTGCCATTGGCTATACTCAGCACAATGGCAGGCGTGCGGTTGGTCAAGCGGGTGTCACCCGAACGATTCAATATCATCATTCAGCTTTTGATGGTGGTCGTCGGCGCAGAGTTGATTCGCCAAGCCATCTGGTGACTGCACCCTATTTGGGCGACAGCACCATAAGCATTTGACGGCCTTCCATGCGGGGATGCGCCTCAACCTTTGCGGTCTCGGTCGTATCGGCCTGAACGCGTTGCAACAGGTGCATACCCAATTGCTGGTGGGCCAATTCACGGCCACGGAAACGCAAGGTGATTTTCACCTTGTCACCTTCCTCGATGAACTCCGCAACCTTCTTCATCTTGACCATATAATCATGATCATCGATGTTCGGACGCATCTTAATTTCTTTAATTTCCTGCGTTTTCTGACTCTTACGCGCAAGGTTGGCCTTTTTCTGGGCCTCATATTTGAACTTGCCGATGTCCAGAAACTTGCAGACTGGCGGATCAGCGTTCGGTGACACTTCCACCAGATCAAGACCGACTTCAGCGGCCTGCGCTATCGCCTCGCGGGTGTACAGGACACCCAAATTTTCGCCGTCATCATCAATGACTCGTACTTTTTCAGCTGTGATGAGATTATTGTAGCGCGGTCCACTTTTAACAGGTGGGGTCATTGCGCGCCGGGTCGGCGGGGTGGCGATAGTCGATACTCCTTGTGATGTTATGCAGCGCCATTACAGCCAAATCGCTGACAGATAAAGGCCTTAGCTCCGGATTATCCGCTTTTGTTGGCGACAGTGGCTCTCGAGACACGGCCAAGCGCCCAAAGGATCCTGATCTGATCTATTTCGTGAGCGCAGTCAGGTCATCGACCGTCAATATCTGCGGCAGTATCTGCGCCTCTCCATTTGGCGGGAAGTACAGATATAATGGCACGCCGGAGCGCCCATATTTTGCGAGATAGCGGGTAATGTCCGGGTCTCGGCGCGTATAGTCCCCCACCATCACGGTCATACCCGCCTTGCGGAATGCGTTGCTGGTCTCCGTCCGGTCAATTGCCGCCTGCTCATTGACCTTGCAAGTGACACACCAGTCAGCGGTGAAATAGAGGAACACCGGCTTGCCCTCGGCACGCAGCGCATTCAGGCGGGCCTCGTTAAAGCCTATGCTGCCGGCGTTGGACGCCGCGCCCGCAGGCTCTATCGTCACTTTGCCGATTATCAGCGCGGCGGCGATAGCGATTCCGAACAAAGCCATCGCCACCCATTTATAGGGCGATCCCTCTTTCTGTTTCCGGCCGAGCGCAAACAGCCCCACGAGGATGATGAGCGCCGCCGCGCCGCCGATCATCAAACCGGTAAATCCAGCCAGTTGATATGTCAGCCACAGCAATGCCAATGATGTCAGCGCCATGGGCAGCGCCATCCACTGCCGGAACCGCACCATCCATAGCCCGGGCCGCGGCATCCGCTTGCGTAAGGCAGGGATGAACGCAATCGCGATGAAGGGGAGGGCGAGACCAAATCCAAGGCCCGCAAAAATCAGTAATGCCAAACCGGTTGGCAACAAAAGCGCGGCGCCCATTGCGGCGGCCATGAACGGCCCCGTGCATGGTGTCGCGACGACCGCGGCAAGCACGCCTGTCCAGAATGATCCAGAAAGGCCGCCCTGCCGCGTCAGCTTTTCGCCCGCACCAATGCCGCCAACCTCAAATAGCCCGGCCAGATTTGCCGTGACCGCGACCATCAGCAACAAAAGGATCAGCACGACCGCAGGGTCCTGCAACTGAAATGCCCAGCCCACCTCTTCGCCGGCAGCGCGCAAAGCCAGCATGATACCGCCGAGAATGAGGCAGCTGACAATGATACCGACTGTGTAGGCAACCGCATCGCGGCGGGCTTCGCCTTCATCGCCGCCCATTTTGGCAAGGCTCAGCGCCTTCAGCCCCAATATGGGAAAGACGCAGGGCATGAGATTGAGCAACAAGCCACCGAGCACGGAGAATGCCAATATCCACCCAAAGCCAAGCGGCGGTTGTTCTTGATCGGCAGGCGCACCTTCGCCCAAAACAGACACTGCATCGCCGCCCGATGGCACCGCGCCCGGCATAGCGCGCACTTCAAGCCCCTGCGCGTCATTGAAGCGCAGCAGGCCGTCAATTTGGCCGTCAAAGCCCGTTTTCACCTCACCGCTGACCATCAGCCAGTCGCCGACCCGGCGTGCGCTTTGCGGTGCTGCATAACGGAACAGCTTTTCGGTCTGCGCGAAGAACCAGACGCGTTCGGCCTTGGCACTGCGCGGATAGGGGATGGCGATTTCAATGCGCTTGCCGTCAATTTGGTAGCGCGCCGAACGGTCCAGCGGCACCGGCAGGGCGCTGCGCCATGCGTCAAAGCGCGCGCGTTCAGCATTGGATATGGTGCCCGACCCGATCGTCAACGGTACGGACAATGTCGCATTCTCCGGAACACAAACCAAGTCGGAACAGGCCGACCAGCGGGCATCCACTTTGACGTTCAGGCTTTGGCCCGGCTGTGCGTCTTTGGGTATTTTGACATCCACCAGAAAGGCATGCTTTGCCTTGTAGATATGGTTCATAAACCCGCTGACGATCAGCGTCTCGGGAACCGGCGCACGCACCGGTCCGGCTGTCACACCATTTGGCAATTGCCATGCGAGCTCAAGCGGTGTGCCTGCATCACCGGGGTTTACCCAATAATCATGCCAGCCGGATTTGGGGTCCATGACAATGGCGACCGTCACAATATCGCCGGGTGCGGGGCGATTGGTTTCGATATCTATCGATGCGCGCACATTTTGCGGCGATGCGTTGGCTGGTGCCTGTGCATATGCCCCGCCAAAGGCCAACATTAGCGCCAACAGAAACGCGCAGAGTGTGATCAGCAGACGCAGCGGTCGCTGGGTCAATGCCAACGTGCCAATATTCTGCGTGTGTCGAACAGCCATTTTATTCCGGTGCCGTTTGCAAAGGTGGCGCATTCATTGTCGGCATTGCCTTCGCCTTTTTCCAGCTGCCGTTCAGATAATAAGCGATCGACAACACACAAGAGGCGATGGATGTCGCGATGAAAGCAGCCCAAATGGCGTCCGCACCAAATCGGTCATGAAGGGTAAATCCGATAGTGAAGCGGACGATGATGGCGCTGAATATCAGGATGAGCAACGGCGCGACCGCGGCACCATTTGCCCGCACCGCAAAGGTCACAACGACCGAAACGCCCATCAATATAAAGCTCCAGCCAATGATATGGTTGATGTGGATGGCGATATCGATCGCTGGACTGCCGATGGGCAGGAACAACTGAAGCAACGGCGTTGCGAACAAGGTCATCAGCAAAATCAGCACGCCCGACATCAGCAAGTTGATGCCGATGCCCGACCAGACGATGCGACCGACGCGGTCCCATTTGTTCGCCCCGATATTTTGCGCGACCATGGCGCTAACTGCGCCACCAACCGCAACCGCGGGCATTTGCACATAGCTCCACAGTTGGTTCATCACGCCGAATGCAGCCGTGGTGTCCACGCCTTCGCGATTCACGAGCCCGATCATGACCACGGCAGAGCCCGACATGATAATCATCGACAAGCCCATGGGCAGGCCCATACGCGCTATCGGTTTCAGAAAGCGGGCGTCAGGGCGCAGCCATGTAAGCTCGGCCCCGCGCAGGCGAATGGTCAGGTCAAGCGCATAGACCTTGCGCATCAGCAGGCCGAGGCTGATGATTCCGGCAACGATTGTCGCCAAAGCAGACCCGGCGATGCCCATTGCGGGGATTGGACCAAAGCCAAGAATGAAGACCGGATTGAGGATGATGTCGAGCACGACATTTAAGACCGTATTCCAAAATGGCGTGACGGAATCGCCAACGCCGCGCAGCGATGATGATATCAGCACCATGACAAATGACGTGGGCATCGTCAGGAAAATCACGCGCAGATAGGCAAGCGCGAGCGGATAGACCGTCTCAGGCGTCGACATGAGCCGCAGCATGTGCGGCGCGAAAATCCAGCCTGCCGCTGCGAACAATAAGCCCGCGGCGAAAAACACGGTGGTTGCGGTTCCCATGATCCGGCGCACAGATTCAATATCGCGGCGGCCCATATTCTGGCCGATCAATATGGTTGTCGCCATGGTGAAACCGAACAGGGTGGAGAACATCAAGAACATGATGAGCCCAGCGTTCGCCGACGCCGCCAGCGCCTCTTCGCCCAGAAACTTTCCGATCCAAACCGAATTGACCGAATTGTTAATCGACTGGAGAATGTTCACGCCAAGCGAAGGCAGTGCAAACAGGAACAATGTTTTGGCAACCGGACCAACCGTCAGATCGCGTTGATGGGCGGGCGCGCCGCTCACCCCAGTCGCGCCAATGCCGCCGTCAGCCGCTCGGCCTCGGCTGCCTTTTCCGCATGATCGGCGCGTGCTTTTTCCACGGCCTCGGGCTTTGCCTTTTCAACAAAGGCTGCGTTGGACAGGCGCCCTGCAAGCGCATCGCGTTCCTTGGTCGCGGCTTCGATAGCTTTGGTGATGCGGCTGCGTTCGGCATCGAGATCGATGATGCCGTCGAGCGCATAGACGACCGTATCGCCACCAACCACGATCTGCGCGACATTGTTGGTCTCGACAGGCGTAAAAGCAAAGCTGTCAATGCGGCCCAAGCGCGATAGCGCTGCGGCTTGGCGTTCGATGATTGCAATCGTCGATGGCTGTGGGTCGGCGATATTCGCCGTCAGCCGCGTGCCGGGCGGGATGTTCAGCTCTGCTTTGAACGAACGCGTCTTGCTGATCGTGTCAATCACCCAGTCGATTTCACGAACGGCGTCTGCGTCAACCGTTGCGTTCGGCTCGGGCCATTTGGCATGGATGATGTCATAGGGACGATCACCCAAGGCGTGCCACAATTCTTCGGTGATGAACGGCATGAACGGATGCAGCATGACCAAAATTTGGTCGAGCACCCAGCCCGCGACGATCATGGATTCAGCATCCATCTCGCCCTTTTCGCCGTCAACAAAAGCGGGCTTGATAAGTTCGAGATACCAGTCGCAGAACTGGTCAAAGACCATGTGATAAATCACATCGGCCATGCCATCGAAGCGGAATTCGGCGAAGGCCTTGTTCAGCTTTTCGACGGTGCCAACCACCTCGCCGATAATCCAGCGGTTCACCGCGAGCTCGGCTTTGGGGGCGTGGATGCTGTGCGATCCGCTGATGCCGTTGGACTGGGCAAAGCGTGCGGCGTTCCAAAGCTTGGTCGCAAAGTTGCGATATCCGGCGACGCGGCTTTCATCCATTTTGATGTCGCGGCCCTGGCTTTCCATGGCGGCCATGAAGAAGCGCAAGGCATCGGCACCATATTGGTCAATCAGGCCAAGCGGATCGACGGTATTGCCCTTGGACTTCGACATTTTGCTGCCGTCTGCGGCGCGGACGAGGCCGTGCAGATAGAGCGTCTTCCACGGCACTTCTTTCATGAAGTGAATGCCCTGCATCGCCATGCGCGCGTCCCAAAAGAACAATATGTCGAAACCGGAAACAAGCACGTCATTGGGATAATGGCGGTCGAGTTCGCTCGTCTGGTCAGGCCAGCCCAATGTGCCAAATGGCCAAAGCGCGGATGAGAACCATGTGTCGAGCACGTCCGGATCGCGCGTTAATTCCACGTCTGTTCCGGCAAGCGCTTGCGCCGCTTCCTCAGTCTCTGCGACATAGCATTTGCCATCCGCGTCAAACCACGCAGGGATCTGGTGCCCCCACCATAATTGGCGCGACACGCACCATGGCTGGATATTTTCCATCCAGTTGAAATATGTTTTTTCCCACGATTTGGGGACAATATCGATTGCGCCCGAACGCACCGCTTCGATTGCCGGCTTGGCCAATGTTTCTGCGTCGACATACCATTGGTCGGTCAGCCATGGTTCAATCACTTGGCCCGAACGGTCGCCAAAGGGTGTTTGAATGACGCGGTCTTCAACCTTTTCGAGCAAGCCCAAAGCGTCCATCGCCTCGACCACCATCTTGCGTGCATTGGTTGGCTCGCCTTCGATGCCGAAGCGATATTGGCCGATATATTCTGGCGGAATGAGGCCATCCGACGTTTGCACAACACGGCCTTCGCCATCGAGCATGTTGAACATCTCGCTGGCTTTGAATCCGGCGCGCTTGCCAACTTCAAAGTCATTGAAATCATGCCCGGGCGTCACCTTGACTGCGCCCGAGCCCAGTTCCGGATCGGCATGTTCGTCGGCGACAATCGGGATCAAGCGGCCGGTGATCGGCAGGCGGACATTTTTGCCCACCAGATGCGCATAACGTTCATCCGACGGGTTTACCGCCACCGCCATATCGGCGAGCATCGTTTCGGGGCGCGTGGTGGCGACGGAGATAAACCCGCTGCCATCTTCGAGCGGATATTTGAAGTGCCAGAACTTGCCATTGATTTCGCGGGTTTCCACCTCAAGGTCGGAAATCGCGGTTTTCAGGCCGGGGTCCCAATTGACGAGGCGCTTGTCGCGGTACAGCAGGCCTTGATTATACAATTCAACGAACACTTTGATGACGGCTTTTGAAAAGCCTTCATCCATCGTGAAGCGTTCATTTTCCCAATCCATCGAGCAACCAAGCCGGCGCAGCTGGCCGGTAATTTCGCCGCCGCTTTCCTCTTTCCATTCCCACACCTTGGCAATGAATTCGTCGCGGGTGAAATCGGTGCGCTTTTGCTGGCGCGCATTTAACTGCCGTTCGACCACCATTTGCGTGGCGATGCCCGCATGGTCGGTTCCCACCACCCATAATACATCCTTGCCCTGCAATCGCGCATGGCGAATGAGGATATCCTGCAACGTATTGTCGAGCGCGTGGCCAATATGCAGCGAACCCGTCACATTTGGCGGCGGGTTCACGATTGTATAGGGCTCTGCATCGGGCCGTGCGGGACGGAACGCGCCCGTGGATTCCCAATGGGCGTACCATTTTGCTTCAATTGCGGCGGGGTCGAAAGTCTTGTCGATAGTCATAGGTTCGTGCCTTAACGAGCCTTACCGGAAAGGGAAACCCTCACCACACGACATGTGCCTGAACAGCCCATAAAAAGCGCTGCGCCCGTTACTTCGCGCCCTTCAAATGCTTCGCCAGCCATGCGAACACAGTTTGGTGCCACTGGATCGAATTTTTTGGTTTCAGCACCCAATGGTTTTCATCGGGGAATACCAACAGCTTCGATTCCACGCCCTGCTGCTGCAATGCGGTGAAGGCGGCCAGGCTTTGCGAATAGGGAATGCGATAATCCTTCTCGCCATGGATGACCAAAGTCGGTGTTTTCCATTTGGCGACATGGTTCACAGGGTTCCATTTTTCGGCATCGGTCCGCGTTGTCCATGGCCCGCCATTATCCCATTGGTCGAACCATAATTCTTCGGTTTCATAGGCCATCGCGCGGAGGTCGAAAATGCCCGCATGGTTGACAAGGCATTTGAAACGGTCGGGCCAGTTGCCCGAAATCCAGTTCATCATATAACCGCCATAAGATCCGCCAAGTGCGCAGGCATTTGCGGTATCAAGCTGCGTGTCGATTTTGCCAACGGCGTCCATGCCCTTTTGCAAATCTTCAAGCGGCCATCCGCCCCAGTTTTTGTTGATGCTGTCGGTGAATTTTTGGCCATAGCCGGTCGACCCGTGAAAATCGATGGTGACAACGGCATAGCCTTGCGACGCCATGACCGCCGGGTTCCACCGGTAGGACCAGCTGTTGTTAAACGTTCCCTGCGGTCCACCATGCACCAGCAACAATACCGGCAGCTTACCCGTCGCATTTTGCGGCTTTACGATTTGGCCAAATACCCGTTCGCCATTGGCACCAGCAAAATTGAATTTCTGGTAATTGACGGGATCGAGCGTTGCGAGCGCGTCCGCATTTACGTTTGTGAGCCGCGTGGTTTTGCCCTGGGCATCCATATACACAAGGTCGGATGGACCCGAGATGCTGTTGATGGCGTAGACGATACCGCCATTTTTCAACGGAACAGCTTCGGCGATGCTACCGCGATCGGTCAGCCGCGTGACTTTGCCTTTCAGGTCGACGCGATACAGCGGCGTTTCCAGCACATCTTGCGCCGTCACCAGCAAGCTTCGGCTATCCAAAGCCCATGCGAGCGACGCCACCGAACGGTCCCACTTTTCGGTCAGCGCGGTAACCTTGCCGCTCTTCATATCCATAAGCTTTACGACCAGCCTGTCGGCTTCGTAGGTTGCGCGCGGCATCGACGTCCATGCCATCCATTTGCCATCGGGCGACATGGCGGGTGTCGTATCCGTCCCGGCATTGTCAGCCGTCAGATTGACCGGCGCCTTCGACTTGAGCGATGCGCCGTAAATATCGAGATTGGTTGATTTGGCTTCATTTTTGTCGGCCAACCGAAGCGTGAAAACAAGGCCGTTGCTGTCTGCGTTCCAGCTGATCTCTTCACCGCTGCCAAAGGGTTTGGACGGAGCATCGCCAACAAGGGTGCCGTCCATTGCGGCACCCGATGTGCCAAGCTTGCCATCAGCGCCCAGCGTGAAGGTGAACACGCGGCTGTAATTGCCCGGCGTTTCCCATTGGTCCCAATGGCGCACCATCAGCTGGTCATATTCGCGACCGGTGCCAGGGCCGGGCTTTGACGTGTCGCCGTCTTTTTCGCAGCCAAATTCCATGCAATCGCGGGCGATATCGCCCCAGACAGCAAATTTCTGTCCATCAGGGGAGATTTTGAACCCGCTGACATCGGCCTTGAAATTGCTCACTTGCGTGGTTGTCGCGGTCGCAATGTCAAATCGCCAAATCTGGTCGGATCCGCTTTCATTGCTGATGTAAAAAATGCTTTTACCATCGGGGGCAAAGGCGGGGTCATGCTCATTCTTATCGGGTTTTGATGCGAACATCATTGGCTGCGGATTGGCACCGATTTTGAGCATATAAAGGTCGGTCTTGCCCTTGTTCGCGGCCAAATCGGTCTCGCGCAATTGATAGGCGACCATTGTCCCGTCGGGCGATGCCGTTGCACCCGAAAGGCGCTTCATTGTCGCGAGGTCGGTCTCCGTCATCGGGCGTGCAAACGCAGCGGAGGGAAGGGCGGAAGTACCGATGATTGCGGCAAGCAGGATGGTTTTTCTCATGGCCACACGCTAGTCAGCGCAAGGCAGGCAGGCAAGAAAATTAGCGGACGATTTTGCCGTCTTTCATGACGTGGGCCAGATTTTCCAACACGCGGATATCCTGAAGCGGGTCGCCCTTAACGGCCACCAGATCGGCAAAGCGCCCCGACTGCACGCTTCCCAGCCTATCTTCTTTGCCTAACAGCTCCGCCGCGCGGATGGTCGCGCTTTGGACGGCCTGCATCGGGGTCATGCCATAGCGGACCATATACGCAAATTGCTTGGCATTATCGCCATGCGGATACACGCCGCTGTCGGTTCCATAAGCAATCTTCACGCCCATCTTCACCGCTTTGGTAAAGCCAGCGCGCTGGATATCGGTCGTCTCGCGGTTCTTGCGCAAATATTCTTCGGGCCATTTTTCGCGGGTGCCGACATCGTCAATATAATCACCATTATAGATGTCCATGACCAGCCATGTGCCGCTTGCCTTGGCCATTTTGAGCGCTTCATCGTCGATCAGGCTGGCATGTTCGATGGAGCGCACGCCAGCGCGGATGGCGCTTTTAATCCCGACCGCGCCGTGCGCATGTGCCGTCACAAATTTGCCCCGCGCCTTGGCCGTCGTCACCACGGCGCGCAGTTGATCTTCGGTCAATTCCGGCTCGCCGGGTTCGGTACCAATGGCGAGCACCGCGCCGGTGGCGATGGTTTTGATGAAATCAGCGCCTTGGTCTATCAAGAACGCGGTTCTCGCGGCGGCTTCGTCGGCTGTGCTTGCAACACCCAGGCGCATGTCGGCCGGAAGCTGCTCGTTGGGAACGACGCCGTTGAGTTCACCGCCGCCCTTCGGGATCGTAATATATGCGCCAGCGACAAACATGCGTGGGCCGGGAACATCGCCGGCATTGATGGCATCGCGCACTGCAACATCGGTTAGACCGCGATAGGTGCCGACATCACGCACGGTGGTAAACCCGGCCTCAAGCGTCAGCCGTGCATTATGGGCGCCAATCAACGCGGTTGCCGCAGGCGACGTTTTCAGCGGAAGCGCCAGATCTGCGCTTTGGCTCGCGTCGGCCAGATGGGTGTGCAAATCGATTAAACCGGGTAGGACCGTGTACGCCGACCAATCAAGCCGTTCGCTGCCTGCGGGCGTCGCGCCACAGGGGGCAACCGTGGTGATCTTGTCCGCAGCGACGCTAATGCATTGCCCTGTCAGGACTTGGCCGGCCTGAACATCCAACAGCCTGCCCGTTTCAATATAGAGGTTTTGCGCAAATGAAGCCGTTGGCGAAACCGCCAACGCCGCCGCGAGTATCAACGCCGCGCGCATCAACCCTTTTTCGTGATGCGGGTGATTTCCCGCTCAACCATCGCTTCGACGATTGGCGGCAAATGGGTGTCGAGCCAATCCTTCAGCATGGGACGCAGCAATTCGCGGGCTAGACCCTCAAGCGAGGTTTCCCCTGACCGAACGATTTGCGGTGCTACGCCGGGTTCAGAAAGGGTTTGCAGCGCTGAAAAGCTATGGCGCAGGTTTTGCGCTTTGCTATCGTCCAGCAAGCGATCTTCGGAAATCGCATTTTGATCGGCTGTCGTGAGCTCGAGGACTTCTTCCTCTTCACGCGCAGCAGACTTGGCGCGCTTGGTCGCAGGGCGGCTGCGGTCGTCATCGGCGATAATACGTTTAATCGACGACAATATTTCGTCCATTGACGGTTCGCTGCGATTGTCTGCCATAAAATCTGTCCCGCTGCGTTGGATTAGCGCGTTCTACCGCCTGTAGAAATCGGTTCTATTTCTGCTTTTTGCGCCTGCGTGTCAACGGTGCGGGTCGATTTGGCGACAGGATCGGGCTGCGATGACCAGTCGTTCCAAGCGCCATCCACCTTCTGATAGTCGGCGACGGGATCGTACAACGTTCCGCCTTCGAGACCCAAATCACGTGCCTCTGCCTTGCCCATGGCCGCAAGCAAACTGAAGCCCGCGACATATGCATTGCGGCGTGCCGCTACGAGTTGAACCTTGCTGTTCAACAATTCCTGTTCAGCATTCAAAATGTCAAGGATCGTCCGGTTGCCCACGCTATTTTCGGCACGCGTGCCTTCTAACGACAATTCATTTGCCGACACCGCACGTTCGGAAGCGGCGATGACCTCAAGCGCAGCCTTCCAGCTGGCATAAGAAGCCCGCGTCTGTGCAATCGCTTCGCGTTCAGCCGCAATTTCCAGTTCCTGTGCCTGACCAAGGCGCGCCTGCGCCTGACGGATCTGCGCCGCAGGTTGGCCGCCTTGATATAATGGCAAAGTCGCGCGAACGCCTGCTTGTGCATTCAGCGAACTATTGTCCGCCTGAAATCCTGGGATATTCGACGATATGGAACGCAGCGCATTGCTGTATGATGGCGACGTAAATACACTGATCGTGGGAAGGCGCGATGCATTGGCCGCACGGCGGTCAAACCGCGCTGCTTCACGTGACTCGCGTGCCGCAATAAGGTCAGGGTTGTTTTCCAACGCAACGGTTACGGCGCTGTCGGCGGTGGCGGGCAAATTGGGCAGCGGCGGTGGCGCCTGCAATTCCCCAGGTTCGCGGCCAACAAGTTGAATGTAGATTTCTTTTGAACGAATGAGGTTGGCGCGGGCCGTTTCCAAATTGCTCGTTGCCAGCGCCAGGCGTGCTTCGGACTGCGCGACGTCGGTTCGGGTAAGATCACCGATTTCGAACCGGTCACGTGTGGCGTCCAGATTGACCGAGAGCACACCAACTTGGGCGCGGTTCAGGTCGACAATCGATTCGTCGCGGATGACGTCCATATATGCGCCAACGACGGCCGAAAAAATGGCGCTTTCGGTGCCACGCAGATTGGCAAGCCCCGCCTCGACGCGATTTTCAGCGGCGCGCACGGCGTTTCTAATGCCGCCACCTGCATAAAGCGGAGTGGAAATGGTCCCGTTGATGCTGATACCACGCGCTTGAACAACCGATGCGCCGCTGTCTTGAAGCACGTTTTCAACATAGGTTGGCTGAACTGTGATGTCAGGGCGGCCATTGGCCTTAGCCAGCGGCACAGCTTCGTTTGTTGCACGCTGCCCGGCGCGCGCTGCTGTCAGGTTCGGGTTGGTTTCATAGGCCGATACCAGCGCATCGCGGAGCGTATCCGCCATGGCCGGTGCCGAACAAGCTGCCGACGCGAGCAGCGCGACAGTGATAAAATGACGCGCGTTCAAAACACAAACTCCGGCTTGCAGGCAAATGCGGGTAAAGGCGCAATCTCGCTATCGGCGATTGATTTCAAAGCAATGTTCCCGCTCTGCACATATCCTTTTGCGAGGCGCGTAACGGCGCCTTCAACAATGCCAGTGACCAACCGCGCACCATCTGCGGCGAGCGCGAAGAGTGCATCGGGCAGTTCTTCAGCGGCGCCATCAATAATGATGCAGGCATAAGGTGCGTTGGCGCTGGCAGTGCCGAGATTGTCTGCGGCTGCCGTGGTCAAACGCGCGATTCGTGTTTTCAATATCGCAGCGACATATCCATTGGGCTGGCCAATGAGCAGAACATTGTCGTCCGCCTGCACGTCAGCAGCCTGCAACAACAACGCAGTTGAAATCGGCGGATTTAAGTTCTCGCCATTTTCCAGCTCAATCGACCGGTCCATATAGGCCGTCATCTGGTGCGAAACGGGGACATAATCCTCGCGTGCGATGCTGCCCATTGCGGCAAGCACCCAGCTTTCGGTTACACCGCTTGGGCGCAGCTGGCTGTCCACCATTGAACGCCGCATATCTTCAAATTTACCTGATTCCATCGGAATATTTCCATTAATCTGTGGGCCATGTGGCACAACTGTATTGCAAATACAATACAGCCTTCGACTTCGGTTCTAGCTATCCGAACCCGTCCCGCCAAGCTGGATTCAGACAAACGGCCTATTTCAGGATGCAAATAGCAACTTTTTCCATGGCTTGTGGCGCGCATAGCTCAGCATTCCAGATTGCCGGTTGCAATGAATTCTGCAAGCCGCTAAGTGCCCGCCTTCACCACATGGCGGCATTGCTGATTAGGCAGGTTGTTGTTTAGGGGCCCGATGGCGGAGTGGTGACGCAGAGGACTGCAAATCCTTGCACGCCGGTTCGATTCCGGCTCGGGCCTCCATTTTTCTCATATCGAACGAGACGCAACCCAGCGGCTTCTTTCGGCCGGCATGTCTTTTGCCATGCAGCTCTTTCCGTCACGCATCTGCTTTGGTTCAATCTGTTCGGCAAGCCCGCTTATGTTGCGGGTATCAACAGCTTTGGATCAATGCGCGCATTGTTCCATTTCATACCCCAATGCAGATGCGGGCCACTTGCCCGTCCGGTCGCGCCAACACGCCCGATGACTTGCCCCTGCTTCACATAATCACCTTCTTTTACGAGAAGTTCGGAGCAGTGTAAAAACGCACTGTTTAGGCCCATGCCATGATCAATCATCAGCAAATGCCCCTCTAGCGTGAAGGCATCCGTGGCCGCAAGCGTGACGACACCGTCCGCAGGCGCTACAAAATCTGTCCCATTTGGTGCGGCAATGTCCATGCCGCTATGATAGCTGCCGGGCGTCCCGTTATAGATGCGCTGCGCGCCAAATAGGCCAGACGTCCGGCCAGCCACTGGGCGCATGAATTTTTGCCGCCAGCCATTGCCAAGCGTAACTTTGGCCCGCGCTGCATGTATGCGATCGAGCTCCGCGCCGCGTCTTGCTTCAAACTCTGCGGTTGTTTTTGCGCCGCCCGTCGGGTTGGCAGCTACATTTTCAATCCGCCAGTTGCCCGGTGTGACCGCCAAAGTGCGCTCGAACGTTCGGCCATCGGCGAATGTGGCGGTCAGGATCGCGCTGCTTTCGGCATCACGGTCAAACCCCATCAGGAAAAAGCCGTCGGCGGTCAGTGGCAACGCAACGCCGTTCAGCGTTACCGACACTGCGCCGCGCGGTGCACGCGCGATGACCAAGCCGCCCTGTACCGCGGGCATAGACATCCAGAAGTCCGCGGGGGCAGATGGCTGTTGCGTGTTTGCTGTCGGAGCGGCCGCTACGCTCAATGGCTGCGCGGAGATTCCCGCGAGCACGGCTAAGAAAATCCAGCCGGAATGCTGCAATCCATTAACCCTTTTTCATCGTCGCGCGAACGGATGCATCGGCGCTGACATAGGGTTCCTGTTTGACGACGCTCCAATAGCGCAATTCTTCCAATGGAATGGCCTGCCCGGTTTCGGCGCACACGACATGGTCGCCTGCGGTCAGCACACGAAAACTATTTGCCATATAATGCAGGCGGGCGACTTTGTTCTTGGACGACATCAACATTTGGACATTATGGCGCATCGATACTGAATGGGCAATGCACGGCTTTATCCGTCGAACAAATTGCCTTGATTGACAGCCGCTTTTGCTGGTTTCGCCGGGGACATTCGCGGCGCAGGTCCGCCACTTACTTGCCCGCCGACCTCGCCATCGACAAACCGCAACGTCACGTCACCCGCCTTCACGGCGGCCTCCCGCGTCATAATGGTTTTACCATTCGCATCGGTCACACGCGCAAAGCCGCGCTTAAGCGGGGCTTCGGGATGCAATGTGCTTACCAGCCGCGTCAACGCATCAAGACGCTGCTGCCCTTGCTCGGCACGCCGCAGCAGAAGGCGCGGGTGGAGCATCATTGCCGGCGCTGAAAAAGCGACTTCAGCCTTACCAATTCTGGTCCGAAGCGATTGGCGAAGCCGTTCGGACAGGTCGTCTGTGCGTTGCTGATGCGGGGCGGCGAGGTCTGACAGGCGCGGCATCAGGCGCCGCTGTGCCTCAAGCCGTTCAGCCGCAAGATCAACTTTTTTGCGTATTATGTTGGACATGCGCAGCCCGAATTGTCCCACGCGTTGCAGCAAATCGCTGCGCACGGGAACGGCAATTTCGGCCGCGGCCGTAGGCGTCGGCGCGCGCAAATCTGCGGCAAAGTCGCACAAAGTTGTATCGGTTTCATGCCCGACTGCCGATATGATGGGTATCGTGCAATCCGCGACGGCTCGCACGACGGCCTCATCATTAAATGCCCATAGGTCCTCAATAGACCCGCCGCCGCGCGCCACGATGACCAGATCAGGCCGGCGCGTGGGGCCATCATGAGGCATTGCGGAAAATCCATGGACAGCACGCGCGATTTGGGCGGCGGCACCTTCGCCTTGCACCAATACCGGCCAGACGATCACATGGCTTGGAAAGCGATCGGCAAGACGGTGCAGAATATCACGGATAACTGCGCCGGTCGGCGAGGTTACCACGCCAATCGTACGCGGCAGTGACGGCAGCTTTTTCTTGCGTTCAGGCGCGAATAAACCTTCGGCGGCGAGCCGCGCCTTCAGCTTTTCAAACAAAAGCATCATCGCGCCTTCGCCTGCGACTTCCAGACTTTCGACGACGATTTGATAGTTGGACCGGCCCGCATAGGTCGTCAATTTGCCCGTGGCGACAACCTCCAGCCCGTCTTCCGGGGCGAAGGGCAGGCGCGCCGCCCCACCTTTCCACATGACCGCGTCAAGCCGCGCATTTTCGTCTTTGAGCGAGAAATAAATATGGCCCGACGCCGCGCGTTTGAAACCAGAAATCTCGCCGCGCACGCGGACATGGCCGAACCGGTCCTCAACCGTGCGCTTTAATGCCAGCGATAACTCCGACACGCTCATGGCCTGGGCATTGTCGCCGGGCCGCTCCTCGGCTAACAGGCGGGCAACTTGCGGGTCAGCATTTTCAAAGGGGTCATTTGCGGACATGAATATCTTGCTCATCGGATCGGGTGGACGCGAACATGCGCTGGCGTGGAAGCTCGCGCAATCGCCAAATTGCGATACACTCTTTGCCACGCCGGGCAATCCCGGGATTGCGGAAGAGGCGGATCTGGTTGCATTGAACATAGCCGACCATGCGGCGGTCATATCTTTTTGCGCTGGGCATGATGTCGGGTTGGTCGTGGTCGGTCCAGAAGCACCGCTTGTTGCCGGCCTGGGCGATAGCTTGCGCGATGCGGGCATTCCCGTTTTCGGTCCCAATCAAAAGGCGGCACAATTGGAAGGGTCGAAAGGCTTCACCAAAGATATATGTGCAGCAGCGGGTATCCCGACAGCAGGCTATTACCGGCACGATAGTAAAGCATCTGCGCTCGCTGGCCTCGACGCATTCCAAGCACCTTATGTCATTAAAGCAGACGGCCTTGCTGCGGGCAAAGGCGTGATTATCGCGGAAACCCGCATTGATGCTGAGGCCGCAATTGAAGATATGTTCGGCGGCGGTTTTGGCGACGCTGGCGCTTCCGTTGTCATCGAAGAATTTATGACCGGAGAAGAAGCGAGCTTTTTCGCACTGACCGATGGCCGCGACGTGGTCGCATTCGGGTCGGCGCAGGATCATAAGCGGGTCGGCGATGGTGATACTGGTCCCAACACCGGCGGCATGGGCGCTTATTCACCCGCAATTGTTCTGACGCCTGCGTTGCAAGCCGAAGTCATGGACCGCATCATTAAGCCGACAGTCGCGTATATGGCCGCGCATGATATGCCGTATTCGGGTGTGCTGTTCGCGGGCCTTATGCTGACCGATGAGGGGCCGAAGCTTATCGAATATAATGCGCGCTTTGGTGATCCAGAGTGCCAGGTGCTGATGACACGTTTTGACGGCGACCTTGCGGCGTTGATGTTGGCGGTTGCAACTGGAAAGCTGTCTGAAGCGGCGGCTCCAAGCTTTTCGCCCGACACGGCATTGACGGTCGTTATGGCGGCGAATGGCTATCCCGATGTACCCCAAAAGGGCGGCGCGATTGATCTGGCATGTGTGTCCGGGGCGAAGGTGTTTCACGCAGGCACCGCCGAAGTGGACGGGCAATTGGTGGCCGCGGGCGGGCGCGTGTTAAACGTTACCGCAACCGGGGCAAATGTGACTGATGCGCAGGGCAAGGCTTATGCAGCGGTGGATCAGGTGATTTTCCCCGATGGCTTTTGCCGCCGCGACATTGGTTGGCGTGAGGTTGCGCGCGAAGCCGGGAACTAACCAAATCGCGCACATGTGATTGCAACGGATTAACGCTTTCACGCCCTGCAAAAATTGCGTAATCCATCGGTCATATTGAGGGATTTTCTGGGAGGAATATTATGTCCAACAATCTACTGATTATTATTGCGGTGGCCATTATTGCCATTTTATGTTTGTGGTTGCTCGCGCGTAACGGCGCGAAGAAGACAGCTGCCCCATCCAAAGATTTAGCGCCGCCTCCATCGGCAGTTGTTCCGGCATCACCTACTACTAAGGTGCCTGCTGCACCCAAGGCGGCGGACGGTCCTGCGCCCGCGAAGAAAACCGCAAAAGCCAAGGTAAAAGCATCACCGAAAGCTGCGGCAAAGAAGGCTGCGCCAGCAGCTGCCGCGAAGCCAGTTGCGGCAAAGGCCAAAACGGCGAAGGTGCCTGCACCGAAAGCTGCACCGAAAGCTGCACCGAAAGCTGCAGCAACAAAGGCCGCGCCGAAAGCCGCTCCGAAAGCTGCCCCAAAAGCCGCACCGAAAGCCGCAGCGCCGAAGCCTGCTGCACCTAAGGCTGCTAAACCGAAGGCCGCAGTCGCCAAGGTTCCAGCGCCCAAGCCAGCAGCAAAGCCTGCAGCAGCAAAGGCAAAGGCCGCGCCTGCGTCCAAATCCGCGCCAAAAGCTGCAGCGGCCAAGGTAAAGGCAGAAGCCGCACCCAAGCCCAAGGTCGCCAAACCAGCGGCCAAGGCTAAAGTATCGGTCCCTGACAATCTCGAATTGTTGAAGGGGCTTGGTCCGAAAGTGAACGCTATGCTCAAGGCATTGGGCGTAACCAGCTTTGCCCAAGTGGCGAGTTGGACGGCAGCCGATGTTGCGGAAATTGATGGCAAGCTCGGCGCATTTGCGGGCCGTATCAGCCGCGATAACTGGGTTGATCAGGCCAAATATCTCGAGGCGGGCGATGTCGCCGGTTTTGAAAAGAAATATGGCGCGCTGGGTGGCGAAATCGCCAAAGGCTGACCTGATTATTTCTTAATGCGTTTTGGCCTTGGCTGAAGGTCGCCGCCACAATTGGGGCAACGTCCATTCAGCGGGCCATGCGCGCATGGTGCGCAAAAGGTGCATTCGTAGCTGCAAATCATCGCGTCGCCGCTGTCCATCGGCAGTGGCGATGTGCATCGTTCGCATATGTCCCGCATTTCCAGCATCTTATCTTCCTTATCGTCCAACCCGTTGCAAACCCGTACCGTGCATTTTCAACCACTGGTCCGCAGCCTTGCGGTTCCCTTCAAAGAGGAAATCCAACCAAGCGTAGAAGTCGGGACTGTGGTTCATATGCCGCATATGCGCGACCTCATGTGCGATGACCGAACGGCGCACAGACGCAGGCGCCATGATCAGCCGCCAGCTGAGCGAAATGGTCCCCCGGCTGGAACAGCTGCCCCACCGGCTGCGCGGATCGCCCAGCGACAAGCGCGGGACCGGTTCACCGGCTTTGTCGCAATAATGCGCGATTTCTTTGGTGAAAATCCGCCGTGCTTCGCCCTTGAGCCATCGCAAGATGCGGGCTTCGACCGACTCCCTTGGACCACCCAAGCGCAGCATGCCTTCGCCGCAGCGAATGCTGCGCGGCCATTCTTCGCGCCATTCAATCAGGTGGCTTTCGCCTTCGACGGCGATTTCGCTGCCAGGGGCGATGGGGGCAATGTCAGGCGCGCTGTTTAACCGCGTGGCGATCCATTCGCGTTTCTTTTCAACAAAATCGAGCGCCACATTTGTCGGCGTATAATGCGGCATCGTTATGCGGATTTCGCGTTTCACGGCATCGGCGCGCATCGAAATGCGCTTTGCCCGCGGGTTGCGGCGAATGCGCACGGGTACGCTTTCCCCTTCTATGACCACTTCAGGATCAGAGAGGCTGTTCGACAATATGGTTTTCAAGCGGCCCAGCATGCAGTTCCGATATAGCCCGACCTTTGACCGACATGCCAGCGTCATGAATCGTCTGGCGGCTTCCGCTCACCAGATAATGCCATTCGGGAAGTGGTTTTCCCGCCGCGCGCAGGACATAGGCGCAGGTGGAGGGTAGCCAGACATAATCATCAATCTTGTCGGCGGTCAGCCGAAGACATTCGGGCACAATCGCCCGACGTCCGCGATAGTCGGCACATTGGCATGTCTGCAAATCCAGCAATTTGCAGGCAACATTGGTGGGGTAGATGCGGCCGGTATCTTCGTCTTCCACCTTGTTGAGACAGCATTTCCCGCAGCCATCGCACAATGCCTCCCATTGTGCGCGGTCGAGGCTCTCTATCGGAGCTTCCCAAAAAGGCGCTTCGTTCAAATCAGCGCACCCATTTTGCCAATTCCGCCTCAACCAAATTAGGTGCGCCTTCATTGATGTCGGTATTGGGAACGTCGGCGGGCATAAGCGCCAAAGGCTTGCCATCGGGCCCCATCAAATAAGGTGTCTGGCTATGGCTCATCAGATAGCTTTCGGGCGAGGAGCCTTCGACACGGCTGGCGTAAATCGCAAATTTTTTTGCTGCGTCTGCGATTTCGGCTTCTGTCCCGGTGAGCCCAATCGCGCGCGGATGAAATGCGCTGACGAATTGCTTCAGCACGTCTGATGTGTCGCGCAGGGGATCAACGGTGATGAAAATAGGCTGAATCTTTGCGCCAAGCTCCGGATAGCGTTTCTCATAGGCTTTTAACCCTGCCATCAGATTCTGCATGTCGGGCGTGCAGATATCGGGGCAGTTGGTGTATCCAAAATAGACGATACGATATGCGCCGTCGAATTCCTTGAACGTCCGCTTTTTGCCATTTTGATCGGTCAGCGTAAAATCACCGCCAATGGTTGCACCGGCCAGAGGGGCTTCGCTCAATGGGGGCTGTGCGGGGGGTGAATCACATGCCGACAGCAATAGCGCGGCGGAGAGGGTGAAAATCAATTTTTTGTTCATAGCGGGGCCAGACATGGTCTGCTAAAGACCAGTTATCAAGTGTGTTGGACATTTAAATGGGGCATCCTTTGTTGAAAAAGCCGTTTTTTCTCGCCTTGGCCGCAGGGCTGATCTTGCCGATGGGCGCTGGCGTTGTTGCGCCTGCTGCACAAGCCCAGTTTTCAGACAGCTATAATTTCCTGAAAGCCGTGCGCGATCGCAAGGGCGAGGAAGCCGAAAAATTTCTAGCCGCGCCCGGTTCGGTGATTATCAACACGCGCGACAATTCAACCGGCGAAACCGCGCTGCATATCGTCATCCAACGCCGTGACGCGACTTGGCTGGGGTATCTGTTACAAAAAGGCGCAAACCCCAATTTGGCAGATAAAAAGGGCACGACGCCTTTGATGCTCGCCACGCAATTGGGCTTCATCGATGGCATTGATTGGCTTTCGCGTAAAAAGGCGCAGATTGACCAGACCAATCGCGCCGGAGAAACCGCGCTAATTCTGGCGGTGCAACTGCGCAATGCAGAAGCGGTGCGCATGCTTTTGAAGGCCGGTGCAAATCCGGACAAGAAGGATAGCCGGGCGGGATATTCTGCACGCGATTATGCGCTTCAAGACGGACGTGCGAACGCCATTGTTGCGATCATCGAAAATAATGGCAAAATCGATGCGGCAAAGAAACCCGCCGAGCTGGACTTTTCGGGCATATCTGAACCGAAATAAGGTCCTTTGGCGCGCCGCGCGCTGGACGGATTATCCGGGGATAAACTTCATCGCGACGCCATTCATGCAATAGCGTTTGCCCGTTGGCTTTGGACCATCGTTAAACACATGGCCAAGATGTCCGCCGCAGCGCGCGCAATGCACCTCGGTGCGTGGAACGCCGATTTTATAGTCGGTTTTGGTGCCTATACCGCCGGGCAGTGGCGCATAGAAACTTGGCCAGCCCGTTCCGCTTTCAAACTTGGTAACAGACGCAAACAGCCGCTGGTTACAGCCCGCGCAGACGAACGTGCCGTTGCGCTTTTCGCCGTTAAGCGGGCTCGTATATGGCCGTTCGGTGTCTTCGCGGCGCAACACGCGGTAGGCGGCAGGTGACAAGCGCCTCTTCCATTCCGCATCGCTATATGTCACCGCATAGCGCGTTTTGGCGGTTGCACTCTTGCCGCAGCCAAAGACCAGCACCGCAGCGCCTGCACTTGCGAGTGAAAGAAATGTGCGTTTGCTTGGCTGCATGACATGTTCCTTTGGGCGCTCCGGCTATGCATATACCGGAAACGTCCAAAAAGCTTTCATATCAATAACGCGACAGTTCGACATCCATCTTGCGATAGCCATGGACGAAGCAGCCAGCCACGCGCTCTGGTTCCGCCACCACATTCGGCCGCAGGCGGCGCACTGCCATTTCTTCAAGCAAAATGCGGATCTGCAATTCGGCCAATCGCGCGCCTACGCAACGGTGGATGCCATATCCAAACGCCAAATGGCGACGCGCGTTTTCGCGGTCGACAATCAACTTATCGGGATTATCGAACACCGTTTCATCCCGGTTGGCCGACAGGTACCACATGCCAATCTTGTCGCCAGCCTTGATGGGCGCGCCGAACAGGTCATGGTCCTGCAGGGCGGTGCGCCGCATATGCGCCAAAGGCGTCTGCCAACGAATGATTTCGCTGACGGCGTTGGTGATGAACTGGGGATTTTTCTCCAGCTTTTCGCGTTCGTCGGGGAAGCTGTTGAGCCCATAAGCATAACCCGACATCGAATTGCGGGTCGTGTCGTTTCCGCCCACGATCAGCAGAATGAGGTTACCCATATATTCAAACTGGCTCATGTCCTTCATCGGCGAATGGATCATGCGGCTGATAAGGTCGGGCGCTTCGCCGCGATCTTTGCGTTCGTCCCACAGACGCTGAAAATAGGCGCCCATTTCAAACATTTTGGCAAGGCGCGCCTGACGTGTGTCTTCGCAACGGACGAGTTCGATGTCGCCCGCCCAATCGGACCATTCGGTCAACTTGCGCCGGTCTTCCCAAGGGAAATCGAAAAGCAACGCCAGCATCTGCGTGGTCAGTTCGATGGATACCAGGTCGACCCAGTCAAATGCTTTGCCAACGGGAAGCGAGTCCAAAAGCTCGCCTGTGCGACGCCGGATATCGCCCGACATGCGGTCCATTTCGCCCGGTGTGAAGGCAGGCGCAATGACGCGGCGTTCTTCGGTGTGCTTGGGCCGGTCCATCGCAATGAACATCGGCATGATGATTCTTTGGTCTTCGGGGATTGGCTCGGCGAGCGCATTGTCGTCGATTAAGGTTATGCCACCATGTTCGAATGACGATGAATAAATGTCGGGCAGCGCTTCGACATGTTGAATGGCTTTGAGCGTCGTGACATTCCAATAGCTGCCGAAATCGGACCCCTCAATCTTGTTAATCGGCGCTTTTTCACGCATCTCTTTAAAGATGGGGTGCCAGCGATCCTCCGCATAGATTTCGGGCTTTGTTACGTCCCAATGATGTGGTGCCTTGTTCATTTCCCAAGGCAGTGAATCGCTTTCGATTAGGGGGGCAGTTGCCATTGTTCTCGACTCCTCTCAGCACCGAAACTGCCACTACTGACAAAAATGTCAATCCAGTTTTGAACCGCAACCTATTAAAGGTGATTACACGTTCACCCGGGCATTTTGATGAAGCCGAACAACCGGCGTGCACCGTCATCCTTGGCACGGCCAGCGCTTCCTGATTTCATGACGTTTTTCTTGAAAAGATACACACCCAGCCGCAGCAACAATATCGCAAAGAAAATCTGGCCGATAATTGCGACGGCATGATGCCACAAAACCGGTTCAAGCGCGGCGCGTCCAATCATCGCAAAGGGCGAACTGAATGGGAAAATGGCAACAAATTTCTCGATCGGTTCGCCTGTTTTTGTCAGGGCATAAGAGGCGAAGAAGAAATTGATCAGCTGCGCCATGGTGACGGGCATGGAAATGGTCTGCACCTCACGCACCGTGGCCGCCATTGCCCCAATCCCGAGGAAAAGCGCGCCGAGCATGAGATAGGTCATGATGAAATAGGTGAAGCACAGGCCAATGAACATGGGCCAGCCAACCGCCGGCGTCGGGAAATTTGGCAAATCCGGTCCGATCGCGGCGACGCCAATCAGTCCAACGCTTGTCCAAACCAATATGCCCAGCAAGGCCATGCCGAGCATCGCGAACAATTTGCCCAGGAACACCGATTCCATCGGAATGGAGGCGGCGAGAATTTCGATAATCTTGTTCGACTTCTCCTCCACCAGATTGGACAGTACCATGCCCGCCAGCAAAATTGTCAGGAAGAAAATGAAAAACTGCCCACCCTGCGCGGTCACGGTGCGCAATTGTTTGTCGTTGTTAGCGGATTCGACAACAATGTCGGGTATCGAGCGCGGCAGCGTCATCGTACCACCGCTTTGCGCATAGCCTGCCAACAGTTCAATGTCGGCGCGTTCGCGTTTTATGGCGTTGGCTGTACCGGTTATCACGGGTTTGGCCAGCGTGCCGGTAACGACAACGGTTAGATTATCCGTCTTTTTCGCAAGATAGCTTTGCGGCGCTTTTTGATCTGCAGCAGGATCGCCGACGACGACCATGCGGGCGAAATAGCTGTCCCCCAATGTCTTCGAAAGCGACTCGCGGGCCGACAGGATTTTTGCGGCCTCCTCTTTGGCCAACGCAATGCCGACAACGGGTTGCGACACGTCTTTGGCGATTTGCCCACCCAAATTACCCGCTGCAAATCCGACAAGCAGAGGGAAGAAAGGGCCAAGCAGGAAGAAGATAAAGGCCTTGGAATAGATGATCGCCGTAAAATCCCGGCGGGCAATGACGAAGGCGGCGCGGATGATTTCCTTCATTTCGCTTCTCCCATATGCGCGTCATCCATTTCCGCAGCGACCGCTTCACCAGCGATGGCCACGAACGCATCGTGCAGCCCCGGCCTTTCAATCGATAGCGATTTGACGCCAGCCTTGCCCTCGACCAGCGCCGTCAGCAGCGGTTCCACCCCGGTTTCGGGCAAGGTGAAATGCCACCAATTGCCTTCTGCTTTGGTTTCAGAGGGCAGCGCTGATCGCCATGGCCCGTCCAGCGTTTCGGTTTCCAGATGCACCTGCGGCCGCAGGCGGTCACGCGCTTCGGATACCAACCCGTCGAAACTGATTTTACCCTGTGCGATAATGGCGATGCGTTCGCACAAACGTTCGGCATGCGCGATGACATGGGTGGAGAAAATCACGGTCACACCCTTGGCGGCTTGCGCGCGGATCATCTTTTCAAGCTTGGCCTGATTGAGCGCATCCAGCCCCGAAAAAGGTTCGTCGAGTACGATCAGCTTTGGATCGTGCACGATTGTCCCCATCAGCTGCACCGTCTGGGCCATCCCCTTCGAAAGCTGCCTGATCTGGCGGTCCGCGGCATATCCAAGGCCAGCTTCTTCCAGCAAAGCCCGCCCTTTTTTCGCGCCCTCTTTTAACGATAGCCCGCGCAGCGCGCCCATGAACGCAATCGTGTCAACCGCGCGCATTGATTGATACAGGCCGCGTTCTTCGGGCAAATATCCAACATTACGGGACTGTGTTATCGGGCGGTCCGAACCCAGCAGGCTGCGTGTTCCGGCATCCGGATCAATGATACCCAGCAAGGTGCGCAACATGGTGGTCTTGCCAGCGCCATTTGGACCCAAAATGCCAAAAATGCTGCCCTCCGGAATGTTGAGGTTGACCCCGTCGACGGCACGAAAGCCATCGAATTGCTTTATGAGCCCCTTTGCCTCTATTGCGTACATACTGATTTGCCCCGGAGAGATGGTCGGTGCTGAATAAGGTTGGTGCGTGAAAAGAAACAACATAAATATAGTTAACGAGTTGCACGCCAAGGCGCAGAGTGAGGGCTTTGTCGCCTTTGGGATTGCGCCGGGGCACCTTGCGCCACGCGCGGGGCTGCGGCTGCGGCAGTGGATCGAGGAAGGCCGCCATGGCGACATGTTGTGGATGGAAAGCCGCGTCGATGAACGCGCCAATCCCGATATTTTATGGCCCGAAGTAAAATCCGTGATCATGCTGGGGATGAGCTACGCGCCGCCGCATGACCCAATGGCGCTTGCGGGCGATGACACAAAGGCGCGGATATCGGTCTATGCGCAAGGACGCGACTATCATGATGTCGTCAAAGGCGCGCTCAAGCGGCTCGCCAGTTGGCTGGCCCACTCGGCAGAGGTCGGCGTCAAAGTGTTCGTTGATACCGCGCCCGTTATGGAAAAGGCGCTGGCTGAGGTCGCGGGACTTGGGTGGCAAGGCAAGCACAGCAACATCGTCAGCAAGGAGCATGGCAGCTGGCTGTTCCTTGGGGCGATTTATACGACGGCAGAGCTCGCTTCATCGGCTCCAGCGACTGACACATGCGGTTCGTGCCGGGCATGCCAAGACATCTGCCCAACCAATGCCTTTCCGGCGCCCTACCAAGTCGATGCGCGCCGATGCATCTCCTATCTCACCATTGAGCATAAGGGCCCCATCGACCGCGAACTGCGCCCCTTAATGGGCAATCACATTTATGGCTGCGATGATTGTCTGGCCGTGTGCCCGTGGAACAAATTTGCCGAGACCGCCGCAGCACATAAGGCATTTTTGCCCCGCGAAGCGTTGGTCGCGCCGCGTATTGGCGACCTTTTGACTTTGGATGATGCACAGTTTCGCACGCTGTTTTCCGGCTCGCCCGTCAAGCGCATTGGCCGCGACCGCTTTGTGCGCAATGTGTTGATCGCGGCTGGCAATGGCCTTGACCTTGGCGTGCTGCCCGCGGTCGAGAAGCTCATCGAAGACGCGTCACCGGTCATCCGTGGTGCCGCAATCTGGGCGATGTCGCGGCTGTCGCCCGAAATATTTGCGCGTGAAAAGCAGGTGCGCTTTGCCGACGAACTGGACCCGTCGGTTCGTGCCGAATGGACGCCGAGTTAGGGTCAGGACCTAGTCAGCGGCGTTGCAAGGCATCAATGCAGGATGCGCGGTCCACCGCAGCACCATCGCTGCGTCGCGCGTCGACATAGGTAACGATCTCGGTCCGGCCCTTGCCGTCGGGATAGAGAAACATATCAAGGACGCAGGCTTTGCCAACAAATTGCAGCTTGCGGCCATGAACCTCAACCACATCAAGCCGCGGTTCGCCAAAAAGGCGTTTCAACGTCCCGACATCCTTGCCCATGACTGCCTCTAGGCCTTTTGGTCCCGTGGCAGGGCGAACGGGAATGGGCGGCGCAGTGCGCTGTACGGATGCGGGGGGGCGGGTTTGCGCATATGCAAGAGGCGCAGATACACAGCCTGCCAAAATCAAAGCGATCGCGCATGCGGTGATGGTTTGTTTCATGTGGCTCTGCTTTCGGAATGGACCATGTGCACAGCCATTGCCGTAGCCAGCACGGGCACCAGCAGGTTGAAAAATGGGATCAGCATGCCAACGGTACCAATGAAGCCAAGAAAGAGGCGCGGCAGTTTTTGGATGCTGCCTTGCGATGCGCCATGGCGGGCAATCAGCATATCTTCCAAATCCTTGCCCAAAAGGAGCGCATTGATAAGCATGAAGGCGATCGCCGTGCCAACGCCCGTCACCAGCAAAAGGATATAGAGCGGCAATGCAAGGAGGTTGTAACCAACCACGCGCGCGATTGACCGCACCGCCATATGCACGCCAGCGCCGACGCCCGGACGCTTTCCAAACGCAGCTTTCTGGGGATAATATCGGTCTTCAACCGCATCGATGATATCGTCGGCGAAGATCCAAGTGATTGCGACGGCAACCACCCGGAAAAGCAGAAACGCCGAAATCGGGATGATGGCCAGCGACAAGAAGGTCGACAGATATGCGCCATTTTGAATGTTGAGCCATTCAAAAAGCCAATCGAGCGCAAACCACATGGCGACGCCCAATAAAAGGAAGCTGGCAAAGCTACACAACACCACTTTGACAAGCAGCATTGCCACGCGCCTGTCCGAAAGGCTTTGGAACGAAAGCTGGAGCGCCTGGATCATGTCGCGCTTCTAAAGCGCTTGCCCGAAATGTCCAACGCCAGTAGGGCGCGGCGAGCTTATTTATAGGAATTTTCATGACTGAAAGCCGCTTCGACGTCCTCGCCATTGGCAACGCAATTGTTGATATCATTGCCAACACCGATGATGCTTTTATCGAGAGCGAAGGCCTGACCAAAGGCAGCATGCAGCTGATTGATGAGGAACGTGCGCAGGCATTATATGCCCATATGGGTCCTGCCCGTGAAATCAGCGGTGGCTCGGCCGCAAATACCTTGGCCGGCCTTGCGCGGCTTGGACATAAAACAGCATTTATCGGGCAGGTCGCAAATGACCAGCTTGGCCAAGTGTTCGCACATGACATTCGTGCCGGCGGTATCCATTTCGATGTTCCGGCACGTGATGGCGCACCTTCGACCGCACGTTGCTACATTCTCGTCACGCCAGATGCGCAGCGGACGATGAATACCTTTTTGGGCGCGTCGCAATATCTGCCCGCCACGCTGATCGACAAGTCGCTGATTGAAAGCGCGGCGATATTATATCTGGAAGGCTATTTGTGGGATCCTGAGGAGCCACGTGCCGCGATGCGCACCGCTATCGATGTCGCGCGTGCCGCAGGTCGCAAGGTTGCGCTGACATTGTCCGATGCATTCGTCATTTCGCGCCATGGACCAGACTTTTTGGCTGAAATGGAAGCCGGTCGCATCGACATATTGTTTGCGAACGAAGTCGAAATTTGTGCGCTCAACAACAGCGATGATTTCGAAGCATCGGTCGCGGCCATCGCGGCGAAGGTTCCATTGTTGGTCTGCACACGCGGCGAACATGGCGCCATCGCGATCGAAAACGGCGTGCGTACCGAAGTCGGCGCAGAACCCGTCGCCCAATTGGTCGACACGACGGGGGCAGGCGACTTGTTCGCATCAGGCGTGTTTGCCGGGATAGCGCAGGGCCGCCCGATGGCCGAATGCCTTGTCATGGGCGCAGTGTGCGCGGCCGAGATCATTTCGCATTATGGTGCGCGGCCAGAAGCGGACATCGCAGAGCTTGTGGCCAAGCGTCTGGCTTAGGGTCAGGACCTATTAAATGCACCATCGCGGCGTCAAAATGGCAAAGATATCGAAATAAAATGTCCGCCGCAGGCAGTTATTCTGCCTGCAAGGGCATTTTGCTTTGAGATCGAAGCCATTTTGGCGTCCTTCGGATTTGACCCATATTGTCCATATCTGCGTTGGCAAGCTTGGACTTAGAACCACTAAGTCCGGCGCTTGCCGCCTTGCACTGAACAATATGGCCTCAAACCGCGAAGGCGCATTTAATAGGTCCTGACCC
>DLOZ01000026.1 GCA_002479765.1 Sphingomonadales bacterium UBA7471
ATTTAATAGGTCCTGACCCTAGATGACTTTGGATTCGGCCCCAAGGATCAACGGATCGGCTGGCTTGGCAACATTGGCGGTCGGGCGCGCGGTGGTTGGCGCTCCCTTCGATGATTTGTGCCGGAACTTGCCGTCAATCTGACCGCCCGGGGCGATCGTCAGATTGCTGTACACCACATCGCCCACGATACGCGCGGTGGATTCGATCACCAGATCATTGGCCTCGATTGAACCTTCGACATGGCCGGACAGCTTGGCCGATTCGGCAATAACCTTGCCTGCAATAATGCTGCCTTCGCCCTGCACCAGATTGCCGCATGTCACGTCGCCCTGCACCTTGCCATCAACGTGCAGATCCACGCGGGCGGTGAGGTTGCCGACGATTTCGACATCGGACGCTATGACAGAAAATGTATGACCCGAACTATTGCGCACGTTGTTATAATTCCTTTGCGGCGTTGCCGGCGCGGTTTCCGGCGACTGTTTGGACTTTGAGAACATCAGGGTTGGCCTCCAAAAACTTTCTCGGGTTGATCGCCCGACCATTCAGGCGGACCTCGAAATGCAAATGGCTGCCCGTCGATCGCCCTGTGCTTCCCATTCTTCCGATTTGCAAGCCACGATGCACCATTTGGCCGCGCGTGACATGCACACCGGAAAGATGGGCATAACGCGTTAATAGCCCGTTGGCATGTGTAATTTCAACTGTCTTGCCATATCCGCCGTTAAAGCCCGCAAAGGTCACACGGCCGTGGGCGGCAGCGAGGATGGGCGTGCCAACAGGGCCCTTGAAATCCAAACCGGCATGCATCGCGCCCCCACCGGTGAAGGGATCGCTGCGGAAACCAAAGCCGCTCGACATCATCATGACGGCGGCGGGCATGGATGTCGGGATCGCGGCCAGCGCGCGTTCCATGGCGTCCATCCGGCTCAGCGATGCCGCCAGTTTCAAAAAGCGCGGGTCGCGGACATCTTTTTTGGCGCTGCCGAAAAAGGGTTCAAACACACCGCCCTGTGCGCTGCGCGCCTGCCGTGCGAGCACATCGGGGTTCAGCCCGAACTGGCGGATGGCCGCCTCTGCCTTTGACGTGCGGGCCAAGGCAACTTTGGTCATTTTTTCGGCGAACTGGATTTGGCGGACTTCAACACGGGCAAGGCCCGCAGCCTCTGGCACCACGGCACTGATGGTTTTTACGGTCTGGTCTTCATCGGTTGGCTTGGCGGTGGCAGGCGTTTGGGCCTTGGCCTCAGGAACGTCGCCCAGATATTGATCGCTCAGGCTTTCCAGCATTTTCTGCCGCCGATCGAGGTCCTTCGCCACTTCATCGATCGAATCGCGATAATTGGCGACGCGTTCTTCCGCCGATTCGACCTTCGCCTCTTGCTGGCTCAACGCCATGCGCTGCGCGGAAACGCTCAACTGATTAATGGCCATGCCCAGCGTGACGAGCAGCCAAAGGCCGACGACGGACGCCACGGTACCCGCAACGCGGCGTTGCAATTGCGCACTCAGTTTCAAGAACCGGACTTGGCCATTGGCCCGCATGAAAAATTCGCGGTCAATAAACCATCCAGCTATCCGGTTTTTCCACCCGGACATTCTGGTCTTAAGCGACACGTCCCACCCCGTTTTTGTTCTGTTGCGCGGCCGTAGCAGAGCAAAATGGCAGGCGCGAATCGCCGACGCCGGACTCGTGACGAGTCGAATGAGTCACACGATGAGCTGTGGAAAACTCTATTCAAATGTCACAAATTGTGAATTGTCTGCGCCTGCAGATGCCCGGAAAACGGTGCGAAAAGACGAAAAATCAACGCTTTTCCCACGATTCGCGTGGCGAGTGTACCGGATTCCCTTGAAACGATCGGCACCTTTCCCTTTTGCGGGCACTTCTCTACGGGTTGATATTATGACCGATTATCAGTCCCTGATGGCATCGATTGCCAGCAAAGCGCGCGCCGCATCGCGGCACTTGGCGGCGGCAGACGACGCGTCCAAGGCGCGCGCCTTAACCTATGCTGCCCAGGCTCTGCGCGACCAATCCGCCGATATCCTCGCGGCCAATGCCATCGACCTGGCGGCGGGGACCACGGCTGGCCTGTCCCCCGCCATGCTGGATCGCCTGAAACTGGACGCGGCGCGCATCACGGCCATGGCCGCGGCGGTGGAACAGGTTGCTGTGCTGGCGGACCCCGTCGGGCACATCATCGACAGCAGCACGCGGCCCAATGGTTTGCAGATGGCGCGTATCCGCGTGCCGATTGGCGTGCTTGGCATCATTTATGAAAGCCGGCCCAATGTCACGGCGGATGCCGCGGCCTTGGGGCTGCGCGCGGGCAACGCCGTCATTCTGCGCGGCGGGAGTGAGGCGGTGCACAGCAACCGCGCGATATATGCCGCGATGCTGGCTGGCATCACACAGGCGGGATTACCCGCCGACGCGGTGCAGCTAATCCCCACACAAGATCGCGAGATGGTCGGCCTGATGCTGCGCGCACAGGGGGCGATTGACATGATCATTCCGCGTGGGGGCAAATCGCTGGTCGCGCGGGTGCAGGACGAAGCCCGTGTTCCTGTGCTCGCGCATCTCGACGGCATCAACCACAGCTATGTCCATAAGGACGCCGATCCGGCGATGGCGCAGGCGATTGTCGTCAATGCCAAGATGCGGCGCACCGGCGTGTGCGGGGCAACCGAAACGGTGCTGGTTGATCAGGATTATCCAGCCGCTGCCGAACTGATTGGCGCGCTGATTGATGCCGGATGCGAAGTGCGCGCGGATGATGTGCTGATGGAACTGGATGCCCGCACCGTGTCCGCCGATGCGGATGATTGGGACACCGAATATCTCGATTCCGTCATTTCGGCCCGCGTCGTTTCGGGACTGGACGAAGCGATGGAACATATTGCCCGCCACGGATCGCACCATACCGACGCGATCATCACCAACAATGCCGAAGCCGCAGCGCGCTTTTTGGCACAGGTCGATAGCGCGATTGTGATGCACAACAGTTCGACCCAATTTGCCGATGGCGGCGAATTCGGCTTGGGCGCGGAAATTGGCATTGCGACGGGGCGGTTGCACGCCCGCGGCCCGGTCGCGCTTGAGGGCCTCACGACCTATAAATGGGTTGTGCGTGGAAACGGGCAAATCCGCCCTTGAAAAATATTGGCCTCATGGGGGGATCGTTCAACCCCGCGCATGGTGGCCACCGGGCGATTAGCCTGTTCGCCATGGATTCGCTGTGCCTCGACGAATTTTGGTGGCTGGTGTCACCGGGCAATCCACTGAAACCCACAAAAGGCATGGCCCCTTTGCCCGCGCGCTTGGCATCGGCGAAGGACCAGACGCGGCGCACACCGATTAAGGCCACCGCAATCGAGCGCGAGTTTGGCACCGTGTACACCGCAGAAACCCTTAAAAAGCTGGTCGCGCAATATCCCAAAGTCCGCTTTGTGTGGATCATGGGCGCGGACAATTTGTTGCAATTTCACCACTGGAAACAGTGGCGCGACATTGCCCGATTGATGCCGATTGCAGTTATCGCCAGACCCGGCTATGATGCACGTGCTGCTGCGGGTCCCGCAATGGCCTGGTTCAGACGGTTTGTCCGGCGTCCGGACCAGCTTCATCACTGGACAAAATGGAGTACGCCAGCGCTTGTCTTTTTGCGCTTTCGTCCAGATCCGCGTTCAGCAAGCGCAATTCGGCGTGCTGACCCATATTGGTTTCACCGATATAAGGAACATGGAACGCGTGACGGCGTTACCCGAAATATTGTGCTTTAAGGAGCCATCTTGATCGATACCGCATCCGTTCCGACTGCCGGCAATCTGGCCGCCAAGTCCAAGGAACCCACTTTGACCCCGGACGCCCTCCACGCGCTTATCCTGCAATCGCTCGACGATGATCAGGCGCAGGAAGTGGTGACCATCCCGCTTGAAGGCAAAAGCAACATTGCCGACCATATGGTCGTCGCATCCGGCCGTTCATCGCGGCAGGTGGCGTCGATGGCACAAAAGCTTGCCGAGCGTATCAAGAAAGCCGGACGTCATGCCCGCATCGAAGGTTTGCCTTCGGCAGACTGGGTGTTGATCGATGCCGAAGATGTCATCGTGCATCTGTTCCGTCCCGAAGTCCGCAGCTTCTACAATCTGGAACGCATGTGGGCATTTGGCGACGCGCCCGAAGCCCCGGCCCAATAAGCCCGAACGTCCGCGCCGATGGCGATGCGCCTGCACATCATCGCGCGCGGCAAAATCGGCCGCTCTGCTGAAGCGGAGCTGGTCGACCGATATCTGAAACGGATCAGCTGGCCTACGCGGCACAGCGAAATGCCGGATAAGGGCGGCGACCTTCCCAGTTCGGACAGCCCCTGCAAAACCATCATACTAGATGAAAAAGGCGAACAGCTTGGCTCGGTCGAACTTGCCCGCTTGCTGGAACGCTGGCGCGACGATGGCGTGCGCGAAGTGCGTTTTTTGATTGGCGCTGCCGACGGCTTTGATGACGAAGCCCGCGCTGGCGCGGATAAGCTCATCGCCTTTGGCAAAGCGACATGGCCGCATTTGATGGCCCGCGCGATGCTGGCCGAACAATTGTTCCGCGCAACATCGATCATTGCCAACCACCCCTATCATCGGGAAGGATAGGGGCATGCGGTTCTGGTCCATGCTTTTGCTCCTGGCGCTCACGCCCTTTGCCATTGCGAGCAGCCTGATGGCGCAAAATGCGGGCAGCAGCAGCGCGCAACACGACGCCCTGCGTGCTGCACAGGACAAAGCGCTGCGTGCGGAACGGCGCAGCGAATTGTTGCGGCAGGAGGCAAGCAATGCCGAAGGCACCGCAGACCGGCTGGTCGCGCAACGGGCGGTGCTGTCCGCTGAAATCGACGCCGCCGAAGCGCAGATAGCAGCGGCGACCGCGCGGATTGCCATGATTAGCCGCCAACAAGAGCTTCAGCGCGCACAGCTTGGTGTGGAAAGCGAACCCGTGCTGCGCCTGAACGCCGCGCTTCAGCAGATGACCGGCCGCCCCACGGTGCTGATGATGATGCAGCCCGGCCAACGCGAAGATTATGTGCATGTGCGCGCGGTCATGGCGACCGTGCAGCCACAGATTATCCGCCGCACCAGCGCCTTGCGCCAACACATTGCGGTGCAAAGCGAATTGCGCGCGCAGGAATATCGTGCGCTGAAATCGCTGGGCGATGCGCGCAGCCGGTTGAAAAGCCGCCAGACAGATTTGGCGAAATTGCAAGGCGCCGCCGGTGGCAAGGCCGGTGCACTGTCCGCCGATGCCGCCATCGCCTTTGAACAAGCCATCGCGCAGGGTGAGCGGGCGCGCGATATTGTCGGGCGTATGGATATACAGCGGCTGAGCGCCGAAAAAGCGTCTGAACTTGCGGCGCTGGACGGGCCGATGCTCCGCCCCGGGCGCGCCAACAAGGCTGCGGCAGCGGGGGCGGCCTATATCCTGCCTGCGCGGGGCAAGCTGTTATCGGGTTTTAACGAACTCAACGCCACCGGCTATCGCGAGCGCGGGGTCCGCATTGCGCTTGCCAATGATCTGCGTGTGGTCGCGCCAGCGGCGGGGACGGTTTCCTTTGCGGGCCGTTATCGCAGCTATGGGCGGATTGTGATCATTGAACATGGCAATGGCTGGAACAGCCTGATTACACATCTGGGCAGTACGCAGGTCAAAAAGGGGCAGGCGGTCAGCCAAGGATTTGTGCTGGGTTCGGCCACATCAGACGCGCCGGAAATCGGCGTTGAGCTGCGCAAAAATGGCCGTGTGATGGATATTGCCACGATATTGGGATGAACTATGTGCGTTCTTGTCGATGCCCGCATGCTGTTCGTGCTAATCATGCTTTCACCGCGGGTTAAGGCGGGATATAGCATCGCCGAAATGATGAAATGGATTGGTATATGAAGAACCGTTTGCTGCCCGCGACCTGCGCCCTTGTTTTGGCGCTGTCGGTCCCTGCGACTGTGCTGGTCGCGCAAAGCGTTCAGCAGCAACAGGCGCAAGCCGACCGTTTCAAAGAGCTGGAGGAATTCCTCGCGGTCTATCGCAAGGTTAAATTAAGCTATGTCGACAAGGTCGATGACAAGCAATTGATGGAAGGCGCGATTCAGGGGATGCTCGCCAGCCTCGATCCGCACAGTGCCTTCCTCGACAAATCCGACTTCAGCTCGCTGCAAACACAGATTGATGGCGAATATGGCGGCCTTGGCCTGACGGTCACGCTTGAGGATGAAGCGGTGAAGGTCATCGCGCCCACCAAGGATACGCCCGCGGACAAGGCCGGTATCAAGTCGGGCGACTTTATCACGCATTTGGACGGCAAGCTGATCCTTGGCGGAACGCTCGACGAAGCCGTCGAAGCGATGCGCGGTGTGCCGGGCACATCCATCAAGCTCACCATTTTCCGGCCCGGGCGCGATGCGCCGTTCGACGTGACGGTAACGCGCGCGGTTATCGATTTGAAACCTGTGCGGTGGGAAGTGAAAAACCGCATTGGCGTTATTTCAATCACCGGTTTCTCCGAACAAACCGGCGCTGACGTTGTCGCTGCTGTGTCCGGCATTAAAAAATCGCTTGGCGGAAATCCGCTGGGCTACATCATTGACCTGCGGTCCAACCCAGGTGGCATATTGGACGAAGCCGTTTCCGTTTCCGATGCTTTCCTGTCGAGTGGCGAGATTGTTTCCGAACGCGGCCGTGACAAAAGCGACATCCAACGCTGGTGGGCCGAACGCGCTGTTCCGGGCGATGTCACCAGCGGCGCGCCGATCATCGTTCTGGTCGACGCTGGCTCTGCATCGGCATCCGAAATTGTGGCGGGTGCATTGCAAGACCATCATCGCGGCTTGGTCATGGGTGAACGCAGTTTCGGGAAGGGATCGGTGCAGACTGTCCTGCCGTTGACGCGGGATACGGGCCTGCGCCTCACCGTTGCGCGCTACCATCTGCCATCGGGTCGTTCGGTGCAGGAAGGCGGCATAAAGCCCGATATCCGCGTGCCGCAATTGACCGATCCCGATTATAAAAAGCGGGTGTCCGTGCGCGAATCCGACTTGCGTCGTCACTTGGTCAATGAATTGAAAGACAATAGTAAAGACCTTGAAGAGGACCGCATCGACGATCCGCGTTTTGCCATGACGGCCGAACAGTTGAAGGCCAAGGGCATTGACGATTTCCAATTATATTACGCGATGGAAACCTTGCAGCGGCTTGGATCCAAAACGATGAAACTTGCTGCAAAGCCCATTAAGGGCCGGGCGCAGAATTGAGTTTCACCCAACCCCGTCATGCTGAACTTGTTTCAGCATCTTACTTTTGTGTCGGTGCTGAAGTAAGATCCTGGAGCCGAAGGCGTGCCGCGCACAAACAAGTTCAGGATGACAATGATGTGGAGCGAAGCGCGTACATGACGTCGAAATTTGACAAGGCCCATTGGCTCGCATTGCTGTTACCGGCGGCGCTGCTCGCGGGGGCATATGGTTCGCAATATATTGGCGGGCTGTTCCCGTGCGAAATGTGCTGGTGGCAGCGTTATCCGCATTTCGCCGCGGTCGCGATTGCGGTCATTGCCTTTGGCGTGGGCAACCTTGCCTTTCGCAAAACATTGGTGGCGCTCGCGGCATTGGCCATTGCAACCAGTGGCGGCATCGCGGGCTTTCATGCTGGCGTTGAATATGGCTGGTGGGAAGGTTTGACCGCCTGCTCCGCGACGATTTCGGGCAGCGGGGATGATTTGATCAAGTCGATCATGAACGCACCCTTGGTCCGCTGCGACGTGGCACCATGGTCTTTGTTCGGCATTTCGCTTGCGGGCTATAATTTCCTCTTGTCGATGGGCGGTGCAGTGGCCATCTTGGGTATGACATGGCGCAACAAGAAACCTTGAAAACCACATCGCAGCGCAAAGCGGCCATCGACCGGATGATTCGCGTGAATCAGGCGGGCGAATTTGGCGCGAAACGCATTTACGCAGGCCAGCTTGCGGTGATGGGCGACCGGACACCGGCGGCGCGCAGCATTGCGCATATGGCCGAGCAAGAGGAGCGCCATTTGAGCGCCTTTGACAAGATGATGGCCGAACGCGGTGTGCGTCCAACCGCTTTATACCCGATTTGGAATGCCGCCGGTTATGCGCTTGGCGCGGTATCTGCCGCAATCAGCCCGGAGGCGGCGATGGCCTGCACCGTGGCGATCGAAACCGAAATTGACCGCCATTATAGCGAGCAACTCGCAGAAATCGGTGACAGCGATCCCGAATTGTCGGCGATGATTGCCGATTTTCAGGCGGACGAACTTGAACATAAAGCCACCGCGCTGGCCGAAGGCGCAGAGCGCGCACTGGCCTATCCGGTCATGAGCGCACTTGTCCGTTTGGGCTGCCGCACCGCGATTGCCGTGTCGAAACATATTTGAGCTTCATCGCGCATTCAGCCTGCGACGTTCAAGCCAGAGCATAGATTTTTGGAGAATATCCCGTGAACGCAATGGCCAATATTTCCGTCGCCGCTTTGGCTCTCATGCTGTCGGCGCAAGCCCCGGCACAAAATGCCCCCGCTTCGCAGCCGGGTGACGAGAAGATCAACCAGTTGATTATCTATGGCGACGACAAGTGCCCCGAAAGCCAAGGCGCCGAAATCGTCGTCTGCGCCCGGATGGGGGAAGCGGACCGGTACCGCATTCCGTCGTCCTTGCGTGGTGACCCTAATGACCCGCGCAATCAGGCGATGTCCGAACGGATTAAATCCTACGAATATGTGGGCGCCAGCGGCACGATGAGCTGCTCGGCTTCGGGTGCTGGCGGCTTTACCGGATGTGGCTTGCGCGAAATTGACCGCGCCTATGCCGAAAAAGCGCAAGACCCCGGCCTTGTCTTTGGCCGCCTGATCGCCGCCGAACGCGCCAAGCGCATGGCGGGCATTGATGCAGAGGCTGCCGAAGTCGAAGCGCGCGTGACCGAGTTTGAAAAGGGCCGCGCCGAACGCGAGGCGAAGTTGCAGGCGGAACTGGATGCCAAGGAAGCGGCATCTGCCGAAGCAGAGCCGCTGCCTGAGCCCAAATAAACGGGCTTAGCCCTTCGCTTTTTCTGCGGCGACCCAATCCTTAATTTGCTGCTCCAACACATCGAGCGGGACGGAGCCTTGGCCCAGCACCGCGTCGTGGAACGCCGCAAGGTTGAATTTCGGCCCAAGCTCTTTCGTCGCCATGGTCCGCAATTCCCGGATCTTCAGCTCGCCCAATTTATACGCGAGCGCCTGACCGGGCCAACTGATATAGCGGTTAACCTCGGCTTCGATATTGGCGGCCGACAGCGCACTGTTGTCGGTCATGAAATCGATGGCCTGCTGCTTGCTCCAACCCTTGGCATGAATGCCGGTGTCGACGACCAAGCGGCATGCCCGCCACATTTCATAGGACAGCCGTCCCATGTCTTTGGCCGGCGTATCATATAGGCCCATTTCGATGCCCAACCGTTCGGAGTAGAGGCCCCAGCCTTCGGTAAAGGCGGTGAAGAATGCGCCATATTTGCGGAAGTCCGACAAAGGCAATTCTTGCTGCAGCGCGATTTGGTGGTGATGCCCGGGGACCGCTTCATGCACGGACAAGGCGGGAATTTCCCAGAACGGGCGCTGGTTCAGTTTCGACGTGTTGACGAAATAGGTTCCGGAGATGCCGATTTCGGGCGAACCTTGGTTATAATAAGCCGTCGTGGTGCCTTCGGCGGTTTCCGCCGGAATTTCCTTTATGCCATAGGGCAGGCGGGGCAGGCGGCCGAACAGGCTGGGCATCTTGCCATCGATGATCTTGGTCACCCGCGCGACCTTTTCCATCAGCTCTTCGGGCGTCTTGGCATAATATTGCGGGTCGGTCCGCAAATGTTGGATAAAGGCTTCGCGGCTTGGATACCCCGCTTTTGTTGCGACCTCGACCATTTCGGCGCGAATGCGCGCCACTTCGTTCAGGCCGATTTGGTGGATTTGCTCTGCGGTCAGGGACGTCGTTGTTTCTTCGCGAATGCGGAACGCATAATATTTGTCACCGCCCGGTTGCGCCGACACGCCGGGCGCTGTGGCGCACGCGGGCTTGTAGCTGGCGGTATACCATGCGAGTTGTTTGTTCAGCGCGGGGTGAATGACCGTGCGGATCGTGGCTTCGGCTGCCTTTGCAAGGCTTGCAAAGTCCGCTTCGGAAATGCCCGCGGGCCGCTTTGCTGCATAAGGCTCGTAAAAGCGCGACTTGTTAATGTCGGTCGTAATCAGCCCGCTTATCGTTCCTTCAAAGCCCTTAAGCGTCACGCAGGGCTGGGTATATTTGCCCTTGATCGCGACATTGGCCACCGCGATATTTTCGTCATTTACCCGCGCATATTGGGCGAGCCGCGCATTGTAGCTTTCAAAATCCGCCTTGGTGCGAAACGGCAGATTTTGCGCCATGCCCGCCAGTTGCTGGTGCCAGCTGGAATAGGTCGTGAAATTGATCGCGCGTTGCCCGAAACTGTTGCCCTCGATTGTCGAGTTGAGCGCGCGGCGTAATATGCCTGCCTCCACCTTCGATGCGGCATTCAGCGACTCCGATGGGATGGCGTTGAGCCGGGCGAGAAACTTCGCAGCATCGGCGGCGCGGCGGTCCTGTGCGGCCAAGGTGTAGTCGCCCAGTTCCAATGCATGTTCCTTCACGCCCAGCGCGCTGGCATAGACCGGCTGTTCTTTCAACGAAGCCGCCCACACATCATTCACCAGCGTGACAAGATCACCATTGGCGTCGGCATGCGCCGGAACGGCAAGCGCCAAAATCGATCCAGCGAGTAACAATGTGCGCATAGGGATTCTCCTCAAAATACTATTGAGCAGACTAAAGCAGGGGCGAACGCAATTGACCAGACCCTTCCGCAAATCCTCTGCACCCTTGGCCAGTGGCTATGTGGTCAGCGGTAATTGTCGACGATATCGAACATTGCGGTGATTTGGTCCCGCTCGCTTTGGCTGAGCTCGGGCCGCCAGATATCGAATATCAACACCAGCCGGTCATAGGCGCTGTTGTTCCACGCCTCATGTTCGACACTGTCATCAAAGGCGATGACTTTGCCTTCCTGCCATTCAATCGTCGAGCCACCGACGCGAAAGCCGCAATCGGGCGGAACAACCAAAGGCAAATGGCAGATAAAGCGGCTGTTCAACATGCCCGTATGCGGCGGGATTTTCGCGCCGGGCCGCAAAAGCGAGAGCATCACAGACGGCGCGCGTGGACCAATGTGGCATAGCGGCACATGGTCCATCACGGCGCGATAGATGTTCGGGCAGCGGGCGATATGTTCGTCCACGGCGGCACCATTTTGCCACAGATGCAATGTGCTCCAGTCCGCATTTTCCAACAGGCCATGATGGTCCTGCTGCGGCCGGGCGTTGGCCATTTTCATATAAGGCTGAAAACCGTCATGCTGCGCCAGCAAGGCAAGCGCCTCGCGCTGCATGTCGGGGAACACAGCCTCCAGCGGTGCCACCCAGTCCCACGGCTTTGTGTCGGCAAATTCGACATGGGCCATATCGGGATAATAATGTGCCATCGGCTTTTGCGGAAATTGCCGATATTCCGCAGGTCGCTGCACATCGCCAAACATCATATCGAGCGATTGGCGAAAACGTGGATGCTGTTGTTCGCGGGGAAAGCCTGCTGCGCGCATTCCATCGATCAATGTTTGACGGAACAGATCCGCCAGCCAACTGACCGCGACATGCGCGCGCGCAATTTCACTGGCAACTGCGGGGTCGGACGATGGCCGGGCGGCGGCTGTGCGAATGGCGGCGCTATAATAAGCATTGGCGGCGCGGCGGTCACCGCCCTCACGCCGTCGGTCCGCTTTGGCAATCAGAGCGATGATGTCAAAACGGTCCGCCGTCAGCCGCGCATCTGCCTCCGCCTCGGACGGGAAACCGGCTGGGGTCTTGGGTTCTGCGGACGACATTGCCACGCATTACGCGATTGCAAGGCGCTTTGGCAATGTCAGGCGCTACCTATTCCGCAGCTTCCAACACCTCTTGGTCGGACAGCGGCTGGCTTAAGCGGGTCAGCATTTCTTTCGGGCATATCTGCCAGAATTCACCGCGTCTGCGGTCCCAATCTTCCAGCAATGATTGCGACCATGCGCTGTCCGTGGCTTGGGCATGCGCGGTGATCAGCGACTTCAGCTGGTCTTCCCAATAAGCGCTGTCGAGCCGTTGCCAGACAATGCTGTCCGGATTGGCCATCTGTGCAAAATCACCTTCGGTGTCGAGCACAAAGGCCATGCCGCCGGTCATCCCTGCACCAAAGTTGCTGCCAACCTTGCCCAGGATAACCGCCATGCCGCCGGTCATATATTCCAGACCGTTTGATCCGCAGCCTTCGACCACAACATGCGCGCCGGAGTTGCGGACGGCAAAGCGTTCGCCGGCCTGTCCTGCCGCCAACAGCCGTCCCGACGTCGCGCCATAAAGCACCGTGTTGCCGATGATGCTGTTCTGCTGACTGGTGAGCGGGCTGCTGACCGTTGGCCGCACGATGATGGTGCCGCCCGAAAGCCCCTTGCCGACATAGTCATTGGCGTCGCCAAACACTTCCAAGGTAATGCCCTGACACAGAAATGCGCCAAGCGATTGTCCCGCCGAACCACGCAGGCGGACATGGACATGTCCTTCGGAAAGGCCCTTCATCCCATACAAACGCGTGATTTCGGAACTCAACCGCGTGCCAACCGCGCGGTGGGTGTTGCGGACATTATATGTCAGCTGCATTTTTTCGCGCCGTTCGAAAACCGGCTTTGCATCATGGATCATCTGCGCATCAAGGCTGTCGGGCACTTCATTGCGGAATGTCGGAATGCTGAAGCGGCGCGCGCTGTCGGGCGCATCGACCTTGGCAAGGATGGGGTTGAGATCGAGATCGTCCAAATGCTCCGCGCCGCGGCTGACTTGGCGCAGCAGCTCGGTACGGCCAATGACTTCGTCCAGGCTGCGATAGCCAAGCTTGGCCAAAATCTCGCGCACTTCCTCCGCGATGAAGGTCATCAGGTTGATGACCTTTTCCGGGGTGCCCGTGAATTTCTTGCGCAAGGCTTCGTCCTGAACACAGACCCCGACGGGGCAGGTGTTGGAATGGCACTGGCGCACCATGATGCAACCCATGGCGACAAGGCTGAGCGTGCCGATGCCAAATTCTTCGGCACCCAAGATCGCGGCAATCACAATGTCGCGTCCGGTTTTCAGCCCGCCATCGGTCCGCAGCTTGATACGATGCCGCAGGCCGTTGAGCGTCAGCACCTGATTGGCTTCGGACAGCCCCATTTCCCATGGTGTCCCCGCATATTTGATGCTGGTTTGCGGGCTTGCGCCGGTTCCACCAACATTGCCCGAAACGAGGATGACGTCGGCATGCGCTTTCGCCACACCGGCGGCGATGGTGCCGATGCCTGCTGCGCTCACCAGCTTGACGCACACCCGCGCGCGCGGGTTGATTTGCTTCAGGTCGTAGATCAGCTGGGCAAGGTCTTCGATCGAGTAAATGTCATGGTGCGGTGGCGGTGAAATGAGCGTCACGCCCGGCGTGGAATGCCGCAGGCGCGCAATCATTTCGGTCACCTTGAAACCGGGCAATTGGCCACCTTCGCCGGGCTTTGCACCCTGTGCGACCTTGATTTCAATTTCCTCGCACGCGCCAAGATATTCGGCGGTTACGCCAAAACGGCCACTGGCGATTTGTTTGATGACGCTGTTGGCATTGTCGCCATTTTCATAGGGCTTGAACCGCTTGCTGTCTTCGCCACCTTCACCGGATACGGCCTTTGCGCCAATCCGGTTCATAGCGATGGCCAATGTCTCATGTGCCTCGGGCGACAAGGCGCCAAGCGACATGCCCGGCGTGACAAAGCGTTTGCGAATTTCGGTGATCGCTTCGACTTCATCAATCGCAACAGGTTCCTTTGCGAAGTTGAATTCCAACAAATCGCGCAAGTAAATCGGCGGCAGTTCCCGCACGCCTTGGGCAAATTGTGTGTAGGTCGAATAGCTGTCATTCGCGACAGAGCTTTGCAAAAGGTGCATCAGCCCCGCCGAATAGGCATGCTCTTCGCCGCCATTGCGTTGCTTGTAAAAGCCGCCAACGGGCAAGCGTGCAACCGCCGTGTCAAACGCCTCTTCATGGCGATCCCGCGCGTTCACATAGAGCGAATGATAGCCTTCGCCCGAAATCTTGTTCGGCATTCCGGGGAAGAAGTCATTGACCAAGGCACGCGACAGGCCAACCGCTTCGAAATTATAGCCGCCACGATAGCTGGAGATGACCGCGATGCCCATTTTGGACATGATCTTCAACAGCCCTTCATTAATGGCGGTGCGGTAATTTTCGACCGCTTGGGTCAGGCTAAGTCCACCCAACAGCCCGCGCGCATGGCGGTCGCCAATCGCGGCTTCGGCCAGATATGCGTTGACCGTGGTTGCGCCAACGCCAATGAGCACCGCGAAATAATGCGTATCGAGACATTCGGCGGAGCGGACGTTGATCGACGAATAGCTGCGTAAACCATTGCGCACCAAATGCGTGTGCACCGCGGCAGCGGCAAGGATCATGGCAATGCCCACGCGGTCGGCGCTGATATTTTCGTCGGTCAGGAACAATTCGGATTTGCCCATGCGCACCGCGGCGACGGCTTCTTCGCGGATCCGCGTGATGGCTGCGCGAAGACCTTCTTGTCCTTCGGAAATGTCATAAGTGCAGTCAATTTCTGCCCCCGCTGCGCCAAAGGCAGACTTTAACCGGCGCCAGTCATGCGAGGTGAGCACGGGGCTGGCAAGAACAAGCACGTCGGCGTTCTGGCTCTTTTCGTCCAAAATGTTGGCAAGGTTCGAGAAACGCGTTTTGAGGCTCATCACATGCCGCTCGCGCAGACTGTCGATGGGCGGGTTTGTCACTTGGCTGAAATTCTGGCGGAAAAACTGGCTGATAAGACGCGGCTTGTCGCTGATGACGGCGAGCGGCGTATCATCGCCCATCGATCCAATCGCTTCCTTGCCATCTTCGATCATCGGCGCGAGGATCATTTCGACATCCTCAAGCGTCATGCCGGCGGCGACCTGACGCTTGGTCAGTTCCGCGCGCGACCATGCCGGGGCATCATCCTGCGCTACGTCGGGCAAGTCGGTGATGGCCCGGAAACCACGCACGAGTGCGCCATAATCTTGCTCGGCCGAAATGCGGTCTTTCAACTCGTCATCGCGGTACAATTTGCCTTCGTCGAGGTTGACCGCAATCATTTGGCCGGGGCCAAGGCGGCCCTTTTCCAATATTGTCGTTTCGGGAAGAACGACCATGCCGGTTTCGGAACCGATGACGAGCAGATTGTCCGACGTGCGGCTGTAGCGCAATGGGCGAAGGGCGTTGCGGTCAACGCCTGCAACGGCCCAATGGCCATCGGTCATGGCCAGCGCAGCGGGGCCATCCCATGGCTCCATGACGCTCGACATATATTCATACATCGCACGGTGCGTGGCGGGCAGATTGGGGTTTGACTGCCATGCTTCGGGGATCAGCATCAGCTTCGCCGTCGGCGCTTCCTTGCCCGAACGGACCAATGTTTCGAACACAGCATCAAGCGCTGCGGTGTCCGATGAACCTGCCGGAATGACGGGCTTAATGTCATCCGAATGCGCGCCAAAGGCGATGCTGGCCATTTTGATCTCGTGGCTCTTCATCCAATTCTGGTTGCCACGGATGGTGTTGATTTCGCCATTATGGGCAAGGCCGCGGAACGGCTGTGCCAACCACCATTGGGGGAAGGTGTTGGTCGAATAACGCTGGTGGAAAATTGCGACGCGGCTTTCAAAACGGTCATTCTGAAGATCGGGATAAAAGACCGAAAGGCTTTCTGCGAGGAACAGGCCCTTATAGACAATCGACCGGCACGACAGCGAGCAGATGTAGAAATCGCGAATTTGCGCGGCGATGATTTTCTTCTCGATCCGGCGACGGACGAGGTAGAGATTCTTTTCAAACTCGGTTGCGTCCACCGCATCGGGCATTGGGCCCGCGATCATGATCTGTTCGATTTCGGGCCGTGTCGCCTGCGCCTTGGTGCCGATAACCGACACGTCGACCGGCACCTGACGCCAGCCATAAATGGTGTAGCCAGCGTCGATGATTTCCGCCTCGACAATTGTCCGGCAGTTTTCTTGTGCGCTCAGGTCGGTGCGCGGCAGGAACACCATGCCGACCGCCAAACGGTTTGGCATCGGGCGGTGGCCGCTGTCCGATATGGCGTCGTCAAAGAAGCGGACCGGCAAGTCGATATGCAGCCCCGCGCCATCACCCGTCTTGCCATCGGCATCAACGGCACCACGGTGCCACACGGCTTTGAGCGCTTCGATTCCGGCGGCCACCACGCGGCGTGATGGCTTGCCGTCGGTCGCGGCAATCAAGCCAACGCCGCAGGCATCGCCTTCGGATTCCGGATAATACATGCCCTCATTGGCGAGGCGTTCATGTTCGGGGGTGGGGAACTGGTTGGACATTATCAATCCTGACTTGTGAAAATGATTTCCGGATATTTGACGCAGATTTCGCCATTGATCTTCGACAGAAATCCGGACCTGATTATATACTGTTCGGATGGCTTATGATCCCAGCGAACCTCATTCACTTTGTTCCGGCAAATTTCGCCGAATGGGGTTGCTTCCATGCACGCTGTCAAAGCGGCGATCTGGTTGACGGAATAAGCTTTGCTGAGCTGGTGACCTTCGGCCCATTCAAAGTAGTATCTTGAAACAATAAGTTTCCAATCCATTCCCATGCCCCCCATCATTCTGCGGTCGAAATCGGACCAGCTCTTTGGCGCTGGGACTTCAATCTGATCGCAGTGTGGCGTGGAAACCGTCGTGTTTTCACGTATGTGATATGACGAACGAGCATCCGAGTTATTGGCGCTATCAATCAGTTGAGTGACAATCGTCCATTGGGCCACGGATTTGTCGCTAGGCGAAAGCCACCAATAGATCATTGTCCGTGCCCAAATAAAGGCCGCAGGCGTAATGACGATTACGAACAATAGAAGTAAGCCTAAGGATAGGCTGCGCTTTCTCATGCTGCAACCTTTTCACGGCTTGCTTTTGATTTCAGATAATTGTGCATATGCTGCGTCACATCGCGCCCATCGCGGATCGCCCAGACGACAAGGCTCGCGCCGCGCACGATGTCGCCAATGGCGAACACACCGTCGAGATTGGTCATCTGCGTATTATGGTCCACGCGAATGGTGCCCCAACGGGTGACGTTCAGGTCCGCCGCGCCGAACAACACAGGCAGGTCTTCGGCTTCAAAACCAAGCGCGGTAATGACGAGGTCGGCATCCAGTGTGAAGTCACCTTGCGGATCATTTTCCGGCGCGCGGCGACCCGATGCGTCGGGGGCACCAAGGCGCATTTTGGAAACCTGAACCCGCTCGACCTTGCCATTGCCTTCAAAGCCCTTGGGGCCGGACAGCCACACAAACTCGACGCCTTCTTCTTCGGCATTGGCCACTTCACGCTGCGAACCGGGCATATTTTCGCGGTCGCGGCGATAGAGGCATTTTACCGACTTTGCGCCTTGGCGGATGGCGGTGCGAACGCAATCCATCGCGGTATCGCCGCCGCCGATGACGACAACATTCTTGCCCGCGGCATTCAGCGCGCCGCTTTCGAACGCGGGCACAGCATCGCCAAAGCCCTTGCGGTTCGACGCGGTCAAATAATCCAGCGCCGCGACCACGCCATTCAGATCGCCGCCCGGCAACGACACCGCGCGCGCCTTATACACGCCGGTCGCAATCAACACCGCGTCGTGCTTGGCGCGCAATGCGTCGAGCGTGGCGTCACGGCCAACTTCGAAATTGGGATGGAAATGGATACCCGCATCCTCAAGCCGCTTCACGCGGCGCATGACGACGTCTTTCTCCAGCTTAAATCCGGGAATGCCATAGGTCAGCAAGCCGCCCATGCGGTCATAGCGGTCGTACACATGCACCTCATATCCCGCGACGCGCAGATATTCTGCGGTGGTCAGGCCACCCGGGCCGCCGCCAATGATGCCCACCGATTGCCCGCGCGATGGTCCGACCGCAACGGGTTCGACCCAGCCCTGTTCCCAAGCGGTGTCGGTGATATATTTTTCAACAGAGCCAATGGTCACCGCGTCGTGACCGGAAAATTCAATGACGCAATTGCCTTCGCACAAGCGATCTTGCGGGCAGATGCGGCCGCAAATTTCGGGCATGGTGCTGGTGAGGTTGGACAGCTCATACGCCTCGCGCAAACGCCCTTCGGCGGTCAGGCGCAGCCAATCGGGGATATGGTTGTGCAACGGGCAATGGACCGAACAATAAGGCACGCCGCATTGCGAACAACGCGATGCCTGGTCCGCGGCGTCGTCGGATGCATAACGCTCGGCGATTTCGGCAAAATCTTCTGCACGAAGCTGCGCCGCCCGCTTTTCAGGGTAGGCCTGCGGTTTCGAGATAAATTTCAGCATCGGGTCTTTGGCCACAGCGCACACTCCTTGAATATGCGCGGCGCGTATCGCGGAAAAAGGTGCATGTCACCTATAAAACCGAATAATAGGTCAGTTTAACTGCCATATGCCATATATTTTGTGACTAAATAATTGTGCCACGCAATATTATTTCACATATTTATGACCGTTTCGGACCTTAACGCATGGCCAGCCAGAGCAAAGCGGCTGAACCGACAATGATTCGGTAATAGGCAAATGGCGCGAAGCCATATTTGCCCACCAGTGCCACGAACGCTTTCACCACGATCACGGCAACGACAAATGCCGAGGCGAAGCCAATGGCAATCATGTCGAGATCATCGGCATTCAAAAGTGCGCGATCTTTCCATAGCGCGTAGACGGTCGCGGCCATCATCGTTGGCACGGCGAGGAAAAACGAAAATTCGGCCGCCGTTTTGCGTTCGACACCCATCATCAGCCCGCCCATAATCGTCGCGCCGGACCGGCTCACCCCGGGCAGCATGGCGGTGCATTGCATGAGGCCGATGGATAAGGCCGTGCCGAACGGTATGTCCTCCACCGAATGGAAGCGGACATTTTTCACCATCCGCTCAAGAACCAATATGATGATGCCACCGACGATAAGCGCGATGGCGACAATTTCGGGCGTTTGCATAGCGGCGCGGATGGCGTCGTAGGCGACAACGCCAATGAGCAAAGCTGGCACAAAGCCGAGCAGGATATTGCGCGTGAACGCGATTGGGCCGGGCTGTGCTTTCAATAAGCCGGTGCCGACGGCCCAGAAACGCTGCCAATATACCAGCAACACCGCCAATACTGCGCCCAGCTGGATGGCAATCTTGAACGCGATCGAACTGTTGTCGGTAAATCCAACCAGTTCACCGGCAAGTATGAGATGTCCGGTGGACGATACGGGCAGAAACTCCGTAAGCCCCTCGATAATACCAAGGAGTACGGCGACCAGCCAATCGCTCACTGACCGCCACCAAAGCGACCATGCCGGCGATAGATGTTCAACCAATCGGCAGCAATTGTATCAAGCGGTGTCGGCACGATGCCATAGGCCGCCAGCCCGTCCGTGCCGGTTACCACATTGTCCTTGCCCAGCATCTTATATTGATCTTGCGTGATCGGCGCGCCCGGCAACCAACCCGTGCCTTTTGCGAGCAGCTTTGCTGCGATGTCAGGGACTTCCACAAATATGCGATCACGGCCAATGGCTTTGGCGATCCAGCGGTTCAGCTCCATCATCGAAAATATTTTGGGGCCACCCAGCTCAAGCGTGCTTCCGTCCTGATGCGCCACGGCCTTTGCGACCGCCTTAGCGACATCGCCCACAAATACCGGCTGGAACTTGGTGTCTGCCCCAATGACGGGAACGACAGGAAGCGCGCGGATCATTCCGGCAAAGCGGTTGATGAACTGGTCTTCGCGGCCAAAGACGATGGATGGACGAAGGATAACCGCCGAGGGGAATGCCGCGCGCACCGCAGCTTCGCCACCTGCCTTGCTCTGCCCATATTCCGCTTCGCTCTGTGCATCGGCGCCAATGGCCGACACATGCACGAGCGCTTTGACGCCAGCGGCGGCGGCGGCCTGAGCGACGATGCCTGCACCCACATTTTGCACAGCGTCCATATTATCGAAGCTGCCGACAAGATTGATAACCGCATCCGCATCTTTCACGGCGCGCGCCACGCTGTCTGGCTTGCGCACATCAGCCGCCATCAATTGAACCTGACCAACATTGCCGAGCGGCTTGATATGATTGGCGCCACCGACGTTGCGGCAGGCCACACGAATACGTGCGCCTTCTTTCAACAGCGCCTGCGCCACATAGCGGCCCAGAAAACCGCTGCCGCCAAAAATCGTTACCAACTTGCCTTGCATAAATGCTCCATCATGCAGCGTGTGAATTGGTTGGCGCTTTGCACCACCACCCGAAAGCTTTCAAGGCCGACCTGCGCCCGCCTGCAGATAATTGGCTCACCCTATGCCTTATCATTGGCATCCTATTCTCTTCACGGTAACGGATATTGATGTGTCTGGATGGAACCTTGTGCATAAAGGGACGTTGGGCGCGAAGGGATGTCTGTTTGATCCGATTAACTGCCTTTTTGTATCTTGGTTGTGCAACCGCACCTTTGCTCGCGCAAAATCCGGCTGCCGGTGCCGCTGCGTCCGCGCAGGCGCCATCCACCATGCCTGCGAAAGTTTTGAGCCCCGCACCTACTGATCCGCAAACGCCGATCATCGGCGACGCGGAATTCGACGCCGCCATCCCGTCACTGGACAACGCGCCGTTGGAGAGCATCGACGCATGGCAGGCCGAACAAGAAGCAAAGGAAGAAGGCGGCACGGCCATGCAGCAAGCCGCACAAACCGCTGCCGATCCCTCTATCGCAGCCGTGCAGGATGGCGATGCCTTGGAAATCCTGCCCGATCCGCCCGTCACGGACCCGTTGCTGGACGATCCGCTTCTACCCATTGATAGCTTTGATGCGGAACCAACCCCCGAACCAACGCAGGCTGCCGAACGAGAGGCGCGGGCGTTGCGTTATGTACTGCGTATCGATGGGTTGGATGCCACAAAGACAACCGATATTGCCAAAGATGCCGACGGGGTCGCCGTGGAAGCCGCTATTTGGCGTGACGTGCGCGCAAGATTTGATAGCCTGTCGGTGCTCAACGATGGTGACGGTACTGCGGAAAACCGCGCCGAAATCAGCCAACGTGCACGCGCCGACCGTCAGTTGCTGTTGGATGTCCTAAACGGTCAGGGCTTTTTTGACGCTGATGTGCGTGTCGCGGTTCAGCCTTCTGCCGTGGACGGCCAGCCGTTGAACGTCATCCTGACGGTTGTGCCCGGACGGCGTTACTATCTCGGGCAAATCGCCTTTTCTGCCCCCGCTGTTCAACCGGCGGATCTTATCAGCCGCAGCTTTGTTCCCAAAAGCGGCGACCCGATTGTCGCGGACATCATCTTGGCGGCCGAAGCAAATATTTCGGTCGAGTTGCCCCAAAATGGCTATCCTTTTGCAAAGGTTGGTGAACGCGACATATTGCTGGATAGCGACAGGGGCGTTGGCGACTACAGCTTGCCCGTGGAAACGGGCGCACGCAGCTATTTCGGGCAATTGCGGACCGAAGGCGCCACGGCTTTTGACGCCGACCATGTCTCGATATTGCGGCGCTTCAAGACCGGCGAGCTGTATGACAGCCGGAAAGTTGACGATTTGCGCGCCGCCCTCATCGCCACGGGCTTGCTGTCGACAGTATCTGTTGAACCTGTCCCGGGTGAGAGCAGCGCGCCAGATGGAACGCCTTATGCCGACTTGCTTGTGCGGCAGGAAGCGGCACCGCCGCGCACCATTGCGGGCAGCGCCGGCTATGGCACAGGGCAGGGCTTTCGTGGCGAAGCAAGCTGGACACACCGCAACCTGTTTCCCCCGGAAGGATCGCTGACCGCAACGGGCGTGGTGGGGACAAAAGAACAAGCTGCGAGCATATCCGTCGCGCGGGCGAATGCCGGACGGCGCGACCGCAATATCGACATATCGTTGACCGCTTTGCACAGCAAATATGACGCTTTTGAAGCCTATACCGGGCGTCTGGCGGGGACGATGTCGTTCGTATCGACGCCCATCTGGCAAAAGAAATTCACATGGTCGATTGGCGCGGAAATATTGGCGACATCAGAAGACCAGTTTGATTTCGCGCGCGGGCTTCGCGACCGGCAGACCTTTTATGTCGCGGCGCTTCCCGGGCAAGTCGGCTTTGACCGGTCGAACAATCTATTGGACCCAACCAAAGGGTATCGCGTCAATATGCGCGTCTCGCCAGAGACATCGCTTGGGACCGGTAAGCAGATTTATGCGCGGGCCATTCTTGACGCGTCTTATTATTATCCGGTGAAAGACAATATCGTTGTCGCCGCGCGCGCGCGGGTGGGGACGATATCCGGCATCGCACGCGATAACCTTGCCCCTTCGCGGCGTTTTTATGGCGGCGGCGGCGGATCGGTTCGTGGCTTTGGCTATCAACAGCTTGGCCCGAAAGATCCGAATAACGATCCGGTCGGCGGCCGCAGCATGAATGAATTCGCTTTGGAAGGCCGCTATCGTTTTGGCAATTATGGCGTTGTCGGCTTTGTTGATGCCGGACAGGCATATGAATCGAGCATTCCAAAGTTCAACGACTGGCGCATGGGCGTCGGGGTTGGCGGGCGCTTTTACACCAATTTCGGCCCAATCCGTCTGGATGTCGCAACGCCTGTGAACCGGCGACCGGGTGAATCGCGTTTCAGCGTCTATGTGTCGATTGGACAGGCGTTTTGATGATGTGGCGGCGCATAGCCATCGGGGCCGGGGCAGTCATGGCATTGCTGTTGCTGGTGATCGCTGGTGGTTATGTGTGGCTGGATACCCAATCCGGACGAAATTTTGTCGCGCGGCAGATTGCTGCGTTCGAAATGGAAAATGGCCTCAATATCCGCATCGGGAAAATTGAGGGTTCGATTTACAGCGATACCATCCTGCGCGATGTCCAGTTCCGCGATCCCAAGGGCGGCTTTGCCCGTGCGCCCGAAATCCGGCTCGTTTGGAACCCGCTGTCGTATTTCTCCAGCGGCGTAAACATTACATCGCTGCGTGCGCCCACGCTCAACGTTGCGCGGATGCCGGCATTGCGCATATTGCCCGACCGGGGCGACCCTTTGTTGCCTGATGTGGATATCAACATTGGCCAGCTGCACATTGACCGCATTGTGTTTGCCAAAGGCATTACGGGCGAGGAACAGGTCGCCTCGCTGTCGGGCAAGGTGCAGATCGCCGATCGCCGCGCAATCGTCACCGCGACGGCGGGCAGCCTGCGCGGTGATCGCATCATCCTGAAACTGGATGCCGTGCCCGACGATAATCGTTTCGATATCGACCTGAACCTCGACGCACCGGCCAAGGGCCTTGTTGCCGGGCTGATGGGGCGTGGCGTGCCCATGACGATGACCCTCGATGGCCGGGGCAGCTGGCGCAAATGGGACGGTGCTTTGTCCGCGAACATGGGTGCGGAAAAAGTTGCGGACATTGCGCTGACGGCGCGGGAAGGCACCTTCAGTGCAAAGGGGACCGCCGCGCCCGTCAAGTTCATGGCGAACAGCCTGTTGATGCGCGCATTATCGCCCGTGGCGAACATCGACATGGCGGCACGCTTTGCCGAACGGACCGCAAAAATCAGCGGGACATTGCGTTCGGCCGTGATGGAGTTGCGCGCAGATGGCATCGCGGACTTGGGCGAAGCGCGTTTCCGCGACCTTGCCCTGGACATAAGGTTGCTTCGGCCCGGCATCATCGGTTCAAACGTCAGCGGCACAAATGTCCGCGGAAAGGCATTATTGAACGGGGCATTTGCCCAGCCCACCGTCGCCTATTCCGCGACCGCCACGCGTTTGGCATTCGGCCTTACGACCTTTGAGGACGTGACGCTGAGCGGTGAAGCGCAAGGCGCGGCCGACCGCTTCCTTATTCCGGTAACCGCGCGCGCGCGGCGTGTCACCGGCATCAATCAGATCGCCGGTGGCTTGTTGACCAACATGCGCCTGAACGGTGATTTGGCGATCGCGAAGGGGCGTCTGTTTTCGGATAATTTGAAGATCAGGTCAGACCGTATCAACGCCACGGCCTTGCTGGTCGGCGATGTTAACAAGGGCTTTTACACAACCGCGTTGGACGGGAAAGTCGACGGCTTCCAAGTGAACTCGGTCGGGTTGTTTAACGTGGTCGCCGACGTTGATATCGAAACCACATTTGGCAAAGGCTATGCGCTGGTCGGCACATTGAAGGCGCGGTCCACGCGATTGTTCAGTGCGGGCGCGCAAAGGTTTCTGGGCGGGCAGATGTTTGTCGATGCCGGCATTCGTTACGGCACCAACGGCATATTGCAGATTACCCGTGCGACCTTATTGTCGCCGTTGTTCCGGCTGAACAGCGGCACGGGAACTTATGTAGCCCAAGATGGCCGCGTACTTTTTAACGGGCTTGGCTATTCCAACCAATATGGACCTGTGGCTGTCGCGATGACCGGGACTTTTGACGATCCGGTGTATCGCATCACCGCCAGCAATCCTGGCTTTGGTGTTGGTTTGTCGAATGTGGTCGGCGTCGTCACGCAAAGCCAGCGGGGATATGCGGTCGCACTGACGGGGTTGACCGATTATGGTCCGATCAGCGGTGATGCCGATGTGCTTTCGGGCGATGGCCCCCTCACCATTGATATCCAACGGGGCAATTTTGCGGGCATCGGCGTTACCGGTCGTATCCGGCAAGCCGCCGCGGGTCCCTTTGTCGGCACGCTCACCGGCGCAGGCGCAGGGTTTGACGGTACAATTGATCTTTCGGCGCAAGGCAGTTTCCAACGCGCCGTCGTGGATGCGGTGGCGTTGAATGCGGAACTCGCCGGCGCGCAAAAACTCTTTATTGGTCGCGGCATCATTAAAGCGGACGTCATTTTATATGACAGTCCGCAGATTGTCGCGGACGTTCAGATGGAAAACGCCATTTTGAACGACGTTGCGATTGCTGCCGCCCGGGCAAAGATCAACTATCGCGATGGGACAGGGACGGGGCAGATATTGGCGGAGGGCCGAAGCGAAGTGCCCTTCCGCGTTGCCGCCAATGCAACATTCACGCCGCAGCTTTGGCGCATCGCCGCCAAGGGCCGAGCGAACAGTGTCGATTTCGCAACCGCTGGTCCCATCCGCATCATTCCGCGCCGTGGCAGTTACGACATTTTGCCGAGCAGCATCAAGCTGGCGCAAGGCTCGGTCCGGTTGGCCGGAAGCTATGGCGAGATGATGTCATTCCAATCACGGTTGGACAAGGTTGACATCGCCGCATTGAATCCGCTCTTTCCCGTTCCCGGCCTGAGTGGAACGGTCACCGGAAGCCTCGATTGGGCGCAAGCATCTTTGGCGGCGTTTCCGCACGCGGATGCACGGTTGGAAATCAGCAGCTTCGTCCGCGCCAATCTGGGGTCGCGTTCGCAACCTGTCGATATCAGTCTAGTCGGGCGATTGTTGCCCGATGGGGGCAATGCGCGCGCGATTATCCGGCGGCGTGGTGCCGCTGTGGGGCGTGTCCAGATTGACCTGACGCCGCTGCCACCCGGCACGGCCAGTTGGACTGAACGATTGCTTGCCGCGCCCTTGTCGGGCGGCGTGCGCTATAATGGTCCAGCAGATACGCTGTTTTCGCTGGCGGCTTTGGCGGATCAGAGCCTGTCCGGAAATATCGGCGTTGCGGCGGATTTTTCGGGACGTGTTCAAACACCGCAATTGACCGGCGTTGTCCGCGCCAATGACCTGACATACGAAAATGATGTCTATGGCACGCGGTTGACCAATTTGCGCATCCGCGGTCTGTTTACGAATGACCAGTTGGACGTGACCGAGCTGAGCGCAAAGGCAGGCGACGGGACGATCAGCGGCAAGGGCATTGTCAATCTGAGTTCCGCAAAAGGCTTCCCAGTTCAGCTGAACCTTGATCTCGACCGCGCACGTGTTGCTCGAAGCGAGCTGATCTCGACAACGGCAACCGGACAAATCACCGTATCAAATGCGCCGGACGGTGCCGCACTGATCCGCGGTAAGCTGCGTCTGCCCGAAACGCGTTTCAAAATCATTCGACAGGGCGCGGCGAAGGTTGCAACACTCACCGGTATCCGCCGCAAACAGTCCATTCGCCGTCCGCGTGTGTCGGGTGATGCCGATGCGATCGCAAGCCTGCCCAGCAACTGGAAACTCGACATCGCGCTCGAAGCCCCCGGCAACTTATATGTCACCGGCATGGGTCTTGAATCCGAATGGGGCGCAAAATTGCGGATAACAGGCACCAGCGCTGCACCGCTGATTTCGGGCGATATGGAATTGGTGCGCGGCACATTGGGTTTTGCCGGACGGTCGTTCGAACTGGAAAGCGGCCGGATATCCTTCAACGGCGGCCCCGCAGCCAACCCGTCGATCCGCGTCGCCGCCGCCAGTGACGTCGACGGCACGACGGTGCGTGTGAACATCAGGGGCACGGGCCAAAATCCCGACATCAGCTTCAGTTCGACCCCGGCATTGCCGCAGGATGAGATTATGGCGCGCATATTGTTTGGCAATTCGATTGGCGAACTGTCCGCGATTCAGGCGGTGCAGCTGGCAGGATCGCTGAACAATTTGCGTGGCGGCCCAGGCGGGCTTAATCCGCTTGGCGTGCTTCAGTCGGCAACGGGATTGGACCGGCTGCGCATATTGGGCGCGGATGACATCACGGGGCGCGGAATGGCGGTCGCTTTTGGCCAATATATTACCAATGATGTCTATGTCGAAATCGTCACCGATGCGCGGGGCTATACGGCAACGCAGCTGGAAATCAGCCTGACGCCAGCGCTTTCGATCTTAAGCCAGATCGGCAGCGGCGGAACGTCCAACGTCAATGTGCGGTATAAAAAGGATTATTGATGCGTTGTGTTGCGTGCATTCTGTTGCTCACACTGGCTGGCTGTCAGAAGGATTTTGACAGCCAATATGCCGAAACCGAACGCAAGGTGAAGGCGGCCGAGGCCAAGATTGACGCGGAAATGGCGAAGGAAGCCAAAAGGGAACCCGGCGACGTTTCTAAATCCAACTAATCTATGCGCTTTTGTGGCGCACCCCTTCACATTTTGGTTAACCGGTCCTAACAGATACGCATGTGGCATCTCCATCAATATCCGCTGTGTCCGTTTTCGCGTAAGGTACGACTCCTTTTGGGCGAAAAGGGTGTGCCGTACAGCCTCGTGCGCGAAAATCCGTGGGAACAGCGGGACGAATTTCTGCATATGAACCCCGCTGGCCGCACGCCGGTGATGCGCGACCCGGAACGCAACATCACCTTGGCCGATTCGGTCGCGATTTCAGAATATATTGATGAAACCGTTGCCACGAATCCGATGATCACGGGCACGGCGCAATATCGCGCCGAAACACGTCGGCTGGTCGCGTGGTTTGACGAACAATTTTATGGCGATGTGACGCAGCCGCTTCTGCACGAACGGATGAAAAAGCGCCTGATCGACCGGCAACCGCCCGAGTCCAAAATATTGCGTGAAGCCATGAAGCTGGCCAACGGGCATCTTGATTATATCGATTATCTGATTGACCACCGTGCATGGCTGTCCGGCGCGGTGATGAGCATGGCCGATCTTGCCGCGGCCGCGCAAATTTCGGTGGCTGATTATCTCGGCGGAATTGACTGGACGGGGCATGAGCAGACCAAGGCGTGGTATGCGATGTTCAAGTCGCGCCCAAGCTTCCGCCCATTATTGTCCGAACGGATGGAAGTCATCACCCCGCCCAAACATTATGAGCAGGTGGATTTCTAACATACCGCGGTCAAACACCGGTTGGCAGGTCTTATTCCGAAAGATCAACAACCGGAGTAAACCCGCCAAATATCAGGCGCTTGCCGTCGAATGGCATGGGGTTTTTTGCTGGGTCCATTCTCGGATCGCATTTTGATGGATCATTCATCATTTCGGTCATCTTCGCCATTGCCGCGTCGCGCGTATCCTTGTCGGGCCATTCAATCCAACTGAACAACACAGCCTCATCGGGCTCCGCCTTCACTGCCATACGGAAGTCTGTCGTTGTGCCCTCGGGAATATCGTCACCCCAACATTCGACCACCCGCAAGGCGCCCATTTCGATAAACACGCTATCGGCTGTGCGCGCATGGTCGATAAACTTCTGTTTGTTCGCCTGCGGACAGGCGATTACAAAACCGTCAATATATGCCATCGTTCTTCTCCTTTGCTGTGCCCCCAAATTTCCTCAGCTAATGTGAAATCCTTGTTGTACGGGTGGCAACGCTGCCGGCTCGATCCCGATTGGATGGGCCAAGCGGCTGGCTCACCCGCGTATCGCGGCTTCGATGACGGCGACGTCGATCTTGACCATGTGCGCCATGGCATCGAACGCGCATTTGGCGGCCTCTCCTCCTTAAAAATTCAGGTCAGCCAGCCCTTGCGTTGCCAGTGTCGTGACAGTTGCCACTGCACCACCGCCATCACGATGATGAAGATCGGGAAGGCGAGCATGGAGATGTTGGTTTGCGCGCCACTGGCGATCAAGAACGGGTAGCTGAACTGGGTGATGATCGCGATCAGGCTGAATGAAAAGGCAAGCGGTGCCCAAAATTTGCGCATCAGCAGGCCGATGGCGCCAAGTGTTCCGACGCCAACGCCAATGGCATAAGCCGCCCAAGCCCAGCCCGGCATCGATAGCCATAAATCACGCTCAATCTGCGGCAACGCGGCGATGTCAGTGGCTGACATCGTCCACTGGCTGGCAAAGGCACCGACGCCCATGAGGTTCCAGAGCAGAAAGAGGATGCTGACCCAAGTCAGCCAGCGTGGTGTTGTTATGGCGTTCATGTACGTGCTCCAGTTGCGCGCTGACGGGCAGTGCAGAGAAGGGGGTGGCGACTCGCGATAATGTGAAAAGCATAACAATTGGTTGGTATCTATCAATCCACCCATGAAAGTCGCGAGGCGTAACCGCACAGGGCTAAAAAGATGCGCGACTGATCCCGGTTTCGGCGCAGATTTGATATACCAACGCTTCGTATACGAACCGGCAGCGGTTGCCCTGCGCAGGATTTTTCCCGCATCGGATGTTTGTCGACTGCTGGACCGGTCGACCGGACCTCCGCTGCAGCTTCATCCCAGTGCGGCGGGGGTCCATAATTGAGTCATGCGGGGTAACAATATGGTGTCGATAGTCTCGACGGTTGCCTATCTCGGGCTCGAAGCGCGCAGCGTTGAGGTACAATGTCAGATAGCACCCGGCGTGGTGAGCTTCGCGGTCGTGGGACTGCCGGACAAGGCCGTGGCCGAAAGCCGGGAGCGTGTGCGCGCCGCGATTTCCGCACTTGGACTTGCGCTGCCCCCCAAACGGATCACCATCAACCTGTCACCTGCGGACTTACCCAAGGAAGGGTCGCATTATGACTTGCCCATTGCGTTGGCCTTATTGGGTGCGATGGGGTTGGTTGATGCAGAGACGCTGGCCCAATATGTCGTGGTGGGGGAGCTTGGGCTGGATGGCCGCGTTGCGGCGTCACCCGGGGTGCTCCTTGCGGCGCTGCACGCATCATCACGCGGCATGGGGCTGATATGTCCGGCCGTGCAGGGGTCCGAAGCGGCATGGGCCGGTGAGATTGAAGTGATCGCTGCACCGGATTTGTTAGCGCTGCTGAATCATTTGAAGGGGCAATCGCTGCTGCGGAGCCCCGAACCCGGAATCGCCGAACCGCGCAAGGGCGGTCCCGACATGAAAATGGTGAAGGGGCAGGAAACGGCCAAGCGTGCGCTTGAGATCGCGGCTGCGGGTGGCCACAATCTGTGCATGGTCGGTCCGCCGGGTGCGGGCAAGTCGCTTTTGGCGTCGTGCATGCCGGGCATATTGCCCGAACTGACGCCCGCCGAAGCGTTAGAAGTGTCGATGATTGCATCGGTGGCTGGAACGTTGGAGGGCGGGCGGTTGATGCGCACACGGCCGTTCCGCGCGCCGCACCACAGCGCCTCTATGCCGGCGTTGGTCGGTGGCGGCCTGCGTATTCGGCCCGGCGAAGTGAGCCTTGCGCATCTGGGCGTATTGTTTCTGGATGAGCTGCCCGAATTTCAGCGCGTGGTGCTCGATAGCTTGCGGCAACCCCTCGAAACCCGCGAAGTCAGCATCGCGCGCGCCAACAGCCATGTGACATTCCCTGCCAATGTGCAGCTGGTTGCGGCCATGAACCCGTGCCGGTGCGGGCATTTGGGCGATGCTGCTTTGGCGTGTAGCCGCGCACCGCGCTGTGCCGCCGATTATCAGGCAAAGATATCGGGACCGTTGCTGGATCGCATCGATCTGCATGTGGAGGTGCAGGCGGTGAGCGCGGCGGACCTTGTCCTGCCGCCGCCCAGTGAAGGGTCGGCTGAGGTTGCGGCGCGCGTCGATGCCGCGCGCCATGTGCAAAGCGCCCGTCTGGCGGGGACGGGTCTGCGCACCAATGCGGATTTGGACGGCGATGCGCTGACTGCCTTTGCCAGCCCTGACGCGGCGGGCCAGAAATTGCTGGCGCAAGCGGCAGAGGCAATGCGGTTATCCGCGCGCGGTTATACGCGCATCTTGCGGGTCGCCCGAACGATTGCCGATCTTGCCGGGTCGAACGATGTTGGCCGCATCCATATCGCGGAGGCCCTGAGTTACCGTAGGCAAGCGCCGCGTAACTGAGGTCAGACTAGGCAGCGTGGCAGGTATCTGGCGCGCGCGCTGCGCGTCGGGAAAAAGGTGGTGCGGATGGCGGGACTCGAACCCGCACGCCCAAAAGGACAACAGATTTTAAGTCGCTTATGCTCTGGAATATCGCTTTGTATATAAACGATAAATCAGGGCTTCCAAAAAGACTGTGTAAGAGAGTGTGTAAAAATCGACCGATTTTTTGCACTCAACCGCCTGTGGCCGTCGCCAGCGTAGCACCCAGATTGCCAAGGCTCAACACGCTTGACGGGGCGCAGCCTTTGCCTGGGCGGGGTTCCGGGGCTTGGGGCGGAACGGGAAAGCCGCGCCGTGCGCGCGGTTTCCCCTGTCGTCAGAACAATTCGCCTTGGCGGCTCTTGGCGACATAGGCGCGCCATTCGGGCTTTGTCGCCTCCTCGTCCAGCCATGCGACGATCAGCGCCACCACATCGCCGCCGTTGGCTTCAACGGTGCCGCAAGGATGATAGTAGGATTTATAGCCTGTTTCAGTGATCGGCAGCGAGGCACGGGCTGGTCGGATGCTCTCTATCTCAAGATGGGCAATTACGCCCCACTGGACGGGGCTATAGGTCGCCTCGATCTCGATGCCTTCCCATTGAAAGCGGTAGGTCTGGGGTTGCTGGCTCATGGTCAGCACCCCGCGAACACATGAACAGCGTCATGTGCGGTCTGGATGGTGAACAGGTCGCCATTGAGTTCGCAATCCCGCGCCATCGACTGCCAGTCGATGTAGTAGCGCAGGTTTTGAGGAATCTCGGTGGTTTCCTCGGTCACGTCCTGCACATAATCGGCAAGGCTTAGATATTGGCCAAGGTGGCGGTCATCGAGCGCGCTGCGCGCCTCGTCCAGATCGCCGCAATAGTGGTCGAGCAGTTCGGCTCCAAGGTCGCCATGTGTGCTGATGAACGCGGCCAATTCGGCCACGCGCTCGAAGCTGGCGTATTCGCCGATACGGACAGAGGCAAAGCCCTCGTAATCATGGATAGCCCATTCTTCCGCGTCAGGGATTGGCGATTTCGCCAGCATGTCGCGGGTTGCCGCCCACATGCTCCAAGCGTCGGTTGCTTCAATCCATGCGCCATGCAGGATGCCGTTATTGTAGGCAGCAAGGCAGGCCACATAGATGCGGGGTTGCTCGGTTTGGGGATGGTGGTTTTTCATGTTTCTGCTCTCCTTTGGCAGCGGGTTTCAGATGCGTTTCTGAAACCCTGCCTCGTGGCGAACAGCGGGGGGCAAGTGGAGTAAGCGCCTTCGCGGGGAACCGCATGCACGGAGCAAAGCGGAGGAAGGTGGGCGGAAGGCGCTTCGCAGCGCGCGAGGGGCAGAGCCCCAGCCTTATGCGTCAGGGATCGTCACCCGAATGGGCGGGAACCGCTGCGCGGGTTCCGTCGCGCCAGCGATAGAGCGTGACCCGAAGGGGACGTCAATTCTAGGAAATCAAGCCCATCTCTCGAAGAAATCTAGATGGTGCCTTGTTCCAGCCAAACACCTTTTGCGAGTATGTCATCGTCAAGGAATCTTCGGTACGCGTAATTGCCACAAAGCAATTACGTCGTTCCTCCTGCATCTCTCTACTATCGGGCCCCTTCTTTACCGCTGCCCAACTAGGCAACTGGTCCTCAACCATGGCCATCAAATAGACGTGTCCAAACTCCATACCCTTTGAAGCATGAATGGTGAAACATGGAACTGACCCCTGCGCCGGCGATGGAGCCTTGGACCTCATGTCCAGCTCCTGAAGGAGGACGTTGAGTGTGACGTTCTCTGGGCCGAACTGCCCTTCGATGTCCGAAACCAATTCGGACCAGGTTGTTTTCTCATCTCCATATTCGGCGAAGGGGTCATCGGTGCTATAGGATGAGCCTTGAAGCTTCTCTGCCCAAGCGAATGTGGACTGAGTGAAAGACCGGAAATCCAACTTGTCCGTAAGCGCAGGAACGGCAAAATCGATAAACGCTCGCGTGTGTTGACTAATTTCGGTGCGGCTTAAGGCGACGTGGGCAAACGCACGTAGGGCATTTCCGCCAAATGCTTCAGAAGCAGAAATGACGTTGGCCGGATCGATTTGCAGCCCTTCAAGTGCATAAAACGCTTTGGAAAGCCTGCGAGCCTGCTCGCGATCTTGGGGATTGTTAGCAAGGCGTAGCGCCGCGTGAAGCCAGCGCATCGGGGCACTCACAAACTCATCCTTCCGCATCGCCAGATATGCAGGGATGCCTCGAGCCGTCAGATGGGCCAACGCACCTTCTAGCGCCTTTCGTGTACGCGCTAAGACTACGCAACGGCTACGTTCTAGCACGCTACGTCCAGCAATATCTCCAGCTACCCATGCGGCCTCTTCATCAAAGGAATCGAAGCGAAGAACGCGAATGGCCTTTTTGTCCGCATTTGGCTTCAATGCTTGCAGGCTCTGCTTTTCTGCCGACCTCGCCGCATTGTGAGCAATGAGCTTGTTGGCGATCTCAATGACCGCGGGTGGACAGCGATAATTTGCGGGTAATTGCACCAGGCCCATGCCGAAATCGGCACGAAGCTTGTTGAGACGTTCAGGGCTGGCCCCATTCCATTGATAAATGATCTGGTCGTCATCTGCGACGACAAACAAGTTCTTTCGTTCCTGATCCACGAGATGAGTCAGGAGGTGATACTGGGATAGATTGGTGTCCTGAAATTCATCAACGCAAATGAATTTATAGACGCGCCGCACCTGCTTGCACACGGCAGGCTGCTCGCGAAAAATTCTCACTGCCTCGGCAATCAGCGCCGGAAAATCCAAACTGTTGGAAGAGATCAAGTGAGCTCGGTATGCGCCGTAAATAGCATGGATCGGCTCTTGCTGCTCTGCAGGCAACGTCAATACCATCCGGGATACAGAATCTGCCGACACATCGTTTTCCAGCATTCGATTGATCAGAGGAAGCAACCGTTCTCCGCTTAGGCTTAGTGTATCGTTATTGAAGTTTGCCTTTGCGATCGCTTCATCCAGCATAGCGATCCGCTCACCTTCCTGCGTGATGATCGTAAAATCGGGCTTCAGCCCAATGAGATGGCCATGCTGTCTGAGCACATCACCTGCGAAGGAATGGAAGGTTGTCAGTAGAATACGATTCCCAGAGCCGGGGACAAGCACTTCAATTCTCTGCCGCATCTCGGCAGCAGCTTTATTTGTGAAGGTAAGTGCGAGAATGCGAAAATGCTCGGAGGCAGTCTCTTCGATGATCCGGGCGATGCGGCTCGTCAATACCTTGGTTTTGCCCGAACCCGGCCCCGCAAGCACGAGCAAAGGGCCATCCTGCCACTTTGCAGCTTCCAACTGCCGGTCATTCAGCGTGGATAAGTCAACCATCAATCACCTTCCCGGCTCTTGGCAACGGCAAGCTCAACAATCTCGCGGAGGTATTGAGGCACTCCAGCGTTTCCTAGTTTTTCTATTTCTTCAAAAACAGAAAGCATTTGGGCAGGCTTTCCATCCGAATAGCTCTGATTTTTTATCACTTGCTTCCAATAAGAGACCGCATCTTGAGCGTCCGGCAGTGGATTATTTTCAAGCTTTTGTGCGGACATTGACTGAAGATATAGATTTCCGAATCCTGAATGGCAAAGATAGTTCTCAATATCCCATGCTGGCACCTGCCGAATGTGGTCTGCTTCCACCCTACCGTTCAGAAAGCCTCGCGCTGTATTCACATACCTAGTGCCGTCGCCATCGCCGTCAGCGGTAGCGATCCAATGGATACCCAATTGATCTGCCAGTTTGATGAATGGCGCGTATCCAATATTAGTTTCAAAGCAGCAGACACCGAGCCCGAAAAGATCAAAGCCCATTATTCGAGCGGCTTCCTGAATAGCAAGCTCGTCGGTCTCACCCTCAACGATGATCCAGACTTTCGCGAAGAGAAGCCCCCCCCGATGCCTTGTTACGTGGTGCTCAAGACGGAGAAGTTCTTTGTCTGTGAGCGCCGCTTGCCCGATGGAATAGACCCTAACCTCGTCACCGACCCGACGCAGCCGACGAAGTGATTTTAGAGAAACCGATGCGAGTAGGTCCCCAGAATGTGTGGAGATTAGCTTTTGCCCAACAAAGTTGCTCAGCATTTGCCCCACTGCGCGCACGGCAGCGGGATGCAAATGGGCTTCAGGTTCTTCCAATGTCAGGATCGGAACCGCGCCTTCGCCGAATTCGCCGATGAGCTGCGCATCGAGGAAGGCGTCAAACAGGCATATCACAGCAAGGCTTTGCGTGCCTTCGCCATGCTGTGAAAGGGGAAGCGCTGCGCCTGATGTGCCCGAAAGCATCACTTGGGTCTTAGCCAGAATGTCGAATACGCGATTAGGCAAAGCTTCGATGCTTACGGGTTCGGCACCACCGCCAAGAGGAACCATTTTTCCTGAGTTTGCCAGGCGCGTCTTGACTGCTTCAAATCCTGTGTGGGCGTCTAGAACCTGCTGATTGAGCGCGGCAATGTCCTGCTCGATCTGTGCTCGTACTGCCGGATCGATTTTCAATGCCTTTACGAACGGACCCCAAAAAGGCGCTCCCGCGCGAAACTCTCTAGCCGCATCGCGTAAGGCAGCGAGATAGAAGGCTGGGATGATCTGTTGCAGCTTACGCAGTGCACTTGGGTTGGGTGGATAGGCATTGCCCGCCGGGTTAAGGAACTCAGATGACGTAACAAACGAATTAGTCGCGTCATCAAATGCCCCCGTAACTCGAAGCGTGACCACCTGGAGTCCCTCAGGAGTGACGCCAACCACCGTGCCAAGTTGCTGGACCTTTTCGTCAGGCCATTCGCCTTCGGCTGTTTCTGAGAACGTCACTGTGATCTTGATTGGGGGAGCATCGGTGGGCTGCGTTTGGCCGTCGAGATGAAAATCGTATTCGGAGAATATACCGCCTTTACGGCCAAACGCTCGGCTCAAAACACTTTGGATCGCCGCCATGATAGTAGACTTGCCGGTGTTGTTTGTGCCGAAGATTACGGTGGTTTCGTCGAGATTCAGCGAAAGGCTCTTAATCCCCCGAAAATTTTCAATGTCGAGTTTCCGAATGATCACGCGGCTGCCCTCTCGCGCACGGTATTCAGCACCTGAACGATCTGCTGCACCTCCGAATGCGGGAATACTCCACTCACGCCTTGGTCATCAAAATCGGTGAATGGGCTCTCGTAGAGGCGGCGAGGGTCCATCGCGCCACTTTCCGTCAAGTGATCGACAATCAGATTGATGAATTCGATCTGGTTGGCACTCATGTTGTTACCCGCCATGAAATCCGCGAATGCCGCCTTTGCCGCATCGCGTTCGAGTCCAACCAGCGACCGGACGAATAGGCCGAGGCCACCCTTGTCACGCATGTGCGCGAGGTCATCGTTTGAGGCTCCCGCCTCTTCGATCATGATGCGCTCAAGCTCGGCCAAGTCCTGCGGGGTGAGCTGTTCGTTGCGGCGAAGCTTTAGAATGGTGATGTGGTCGGCGTGCTGCTTAAGGAAATGGCGCACCTTCATTTGGAACCGCGCTTTGTCGGTGCCGACGCTGACGTCGGGCAGGTCGATTTTCGTGCCCTCGCCGATTTCGTCCTCGAAGTCGGTGTAGACGATGTGGCGCTCGTCGCCTTCGATGAGCTTTATCAGGGCGCGCAGGCGGCGGCGCATCTGTTCCAGCGACCAGGCATCGATGTCCTGCCAGTATTCGTCGGTCTGAACCTCAAGGATCAAGGCCATTTCGGCGGCGACCATCGGCACGTTGCCCAGCGTTTCCAGCTTGGCGGCAAGCGCCATCACTTTCTCCCGGCAACGGCTGAACGCCGCTTCGTTGCGCAGCAAGGAAAGCTGGCCGGACAGGACGATGTAATCGAACTGCTTGGCGGCGGTGTCGTTGTCTTCCAGTGCCGAGGGCAGTCCCGCAACATCGGCAATCAACGCCTCGCGGTCTTCGCCCGATAGGGTTTGCCATGCTGCGGGCTGCTGGAAATGCTCGACCGATTTGCGTTTGGCGCGGACAAGGAAATTGTCGAGGCTCATGCCGTTCACTTCGTCGAACAGGCGTGCGCGCACATCGCGGTTGAGATAGCTCAAGCCTTCGCTCACGTCCCCCTCGGGTACATCCTCGATGAAGGATGCCAATTCCACACGCGCTGCAAACAGGCGCTGGCCTAGCGATTGGCCGAGCGCGCCATCCACGAATTTCGGGTTCTGATTGAAGAACTCGAAGTTCTGGCAAAAATCGAAAATCAGGAATTGGTCTTTGTGTCGGCCCGGCCCAAACAAGTCGGGCGATAAGCGTGTGCCGCGTCCGATCATCTGCCAGAACTTGGTTTTGGAGCGGACGATTTTGAAAAAGACGAGGTTCACGACCTCGGGCACGTCTATGCCGGTGTCGAGCATATCGACCGAGATGGCGATGTGCGGCGCCTTTTCGGGAGTTGAGAAATCGTCGATCAGCGATTGGGCATATTCGGTCTTGAAGTCGATGACGCGGGCGAAATGTCCAGCGAGATGCGGGTAGTTCGCATCGAAGCGCTTGGCGATGAACATGGCATGGTCATGGTTCTTGGCGAAGATGATGGTCTTGCCCAAGCGGTCGCCCTCGGCAACTTTCAGGCCGTAGGTCATCAAATGCTTGAGCACCTTATCAACGGTGTCTTCGTTGAAGAGCCACTTGTTGACGGCGTTGGCGTCGATCTCGCCGGTGGGAAGCTGGCCTTCCCATTCGAGCATATCCCACTTCTCTTTGTCCTCGTCGGATAGCTCGTCATACCGGATGCCCTCGCGCTGAAATTTCAGCGGGACGGACATCGGTGTCGGCGGCACAAGGAAGCCGTCGCCCACGGCTTCATCAAGGTCATAGGAATCGGTCGGCACACCGCGTTCCAGCTCGAAGAGCGAATAAGTGTCACGGTCGATTTCGTCGCGCGGAGTGGCGGTGAGACCAATCAACAGGCTGTCGAAATAGTCGAAGATGGCGCGGTATTTGCGATAGATGGAGCGGTGCGCCTCGTCGATGACGATCAGGTCAAAATGCCCTGGGCCATAGAGCCGCTGGCCGTTCTGCATTTCGTCGATGAGGTTCATCATCGTCGGGTAGGTGGCGACACAGACGCGCGCGCCGTTGTGATCGTTCTTTTTCGGGTCGTGCTTTTCAATCAGGTTCGCGCTTGGCGCGGACGGCAAATGCTTTTTGAAATTGTTGTGTGCCTGCTTCACCAAGGCCACGCGGTCGGCGAGGAAGAGGACGCGCTTAACCCAATTGGCGCGCATGAGCTGGTCGATCTGGGCGATGACGGTGCGGGTCTTGCCCGAACCTGTTGCCATGACCAGCAGTGCCTTACGGTGGCGGTCTTTCTCGAACACTTCACCCACGCGGCGGATGGCGCGGGTCTGGTAGTAGCGCTCGACAATGTCGCTATCGATGCTGGTTGCCGACAGGGCGCGGCGGTTGGTTTTGCGCTGGTGCCACAGTTCCAGCTCGTCCTTCTTCAGGAAACCATGCACCGCGCGCGGCGGGTAGCGTTTGTCATCCCACAGCCAATGCTCGTAGCCATTGGTATAGAAAATCAGCGGGCGGATACCGAACTCGGCTTCCAAGCAATCCGCATAAAGCTTGGCCTGTTGCTGCCCAACACGCGCATCGCGCTTGGTGCGCTTGGCCTCGATGACGGCAAGCGGTTTGCCATCATCGCCCCACAGCACATAATCGGCGAAGCCATCACCAGATGTGCTCGGCATTCCCTTGACGGGGTATTCGCGGTCACGTTCCTGGTCGAGTGGCCAGCCTGCTTCGGCCAGCAACAGATCGATGAAGGCATCGCGGGTCTGCTCTTCGTTGTAATCATGCGCGTCGGGCGTGGCCTGATTTGCCTGCTTTATCGCCGCAATTTCGGCGCGCAGCTTTTCGTTTTCAGCATCGAGCGCGGCGCGGTCGGCCTCGCTGCGAATGCGCGCGGCCTGCTCTTCGGCGAGCGCCTTGGCACCGTCCGCACTTTCCGTTGCCAGTGCCTGCAACTTGGCGAGGGTGGATGCCTCGACCTGCACGGCGCGGGGAAGTGCGTCGGCATTGAAGGTCAGTGCGGGGTCAGGGCGTGCACCACGGCCATAGGTGTGCACTAGCCAATAGGTGAAATGGAACAATTCACGCACGCATATGATGGCATTCTGCGGCGCGACGGGGCGGGTTTCGTGCACCGCCTTGTTGCCATAATCCTTGATGATGCGCGCTTTGGTAACGAGCGCATTGCCCACAAGGGCACGGAACGTGCCTTCATGGATAAGCGCCGACAGCGCGGTATCGTAGGGCGAGCGCAGGCTGCGGTCGTTGTCATACATCCACTTGACCGCGCTTTCGAGCGCGAGGCGCGCATAGAAACATGCGCCCCGCGGGTCGGCCAGCGCAGCGGTTTCCGCCTTCCGTGCCAGCTCATAGACTGGTGCAAATTCTGGTTTGAGGAAGGCGAACTGCGACATCGTTACAGCTCCCCTTGGAATGCGAGGTGTTGGAGTGAGGCGAAAAGACGGTCAAATTTGTTCAAACTGAATATCTGAAGATCGTTTTGCGATGCGATCTCTTTCATCTTTTTCACGAACCGCTCTTGAAGGCTTACAGGTGGCACTGGCACGCTAAATCGCTTTACCTGATCGGTGGTGAGGTTCACCCAAATCGCGCCAGTTCCTTGCGATTTGTTCTGCTCACGGTTCACGCTCAAAAACCAATAGAAAAACTCTGGTAAGACACTCTGATGAAGGTCTCGGAAGCCGACGAATCCGTCATGAATGCAAGCATCGACGCTTAGAATTGCAGGTAGCCCTACGGCACCGCTGACAGCCATTACGACGCCTCCCGCAGGCATCGGTCTACTCCTTCGCGCGCCCTCTTCTGTCAAACTGTCAATTCTCGGTGTCACATACATGCCATCGCGAGTGATATCTGCGATCATAAGTCGAGGCACGGGTCCACCGAAATAGCGAGGATCACCCTGAGGTCGGGGTGAACTGCCTCGAACAAGGTCACACAAATCAGCGAGGGGCTTGACCGTCCAAGCGGTGTCCGTTCCACCGATACTACCGAACGTCTCATGAAAAATGGCTTGGCCAAGCTGATTGAGGCGGTTGATGGCGCGCTGGCGCTTGCGGCGCAGCTCGTCCGCCTGATCAAGGATCGCCGCAATCCGCTTTTGCTGGTGGAGCGGAGGGAGCGGGATTTCAATCTCGTTGATTTGCTTGGCCGACAGATGCTTGACCGTCACAAAATTGGATCGATCTTCAATATCCTTCAGGGCTTTGGGCAAAAACCAAAACAGATACTGCTCGTCCAGTTGCTGTGACGCTGAACGAACCCGGCAGACGCGCTGATTGAGAAGGGCTGGCCCACCTGCCCAGCGCGCGCAGTTGAATTCACCGTCCATTCCAACGAGCAGGTCGCCGTCGGAAAGCACAAAGCGGGCATCGTAGTCGCCGTCGAAGTAGGTTTGTGATCTAGCGGGTTTCACGTCCCTTATGCGTACTAGGGGAAGCCCCCGGCCTTCATCATTGAAGCGGTCTGACTTAAAGGCGAAGCCTGATAGAATTTCGACGTGATCGCCCAGTTGTCCCGTTCTCATCCCAGCATCGCCTCCAACTTGGTGAGGCCGTCGCTGATTTCCTGCTCCAGCGTACGAAGTTCCTGGATGATGTCGGCAGGTTTGTCGTGCGTTACTTCTTCGTGCTCGACCTCTTTGTAGCGGTTGAGCGAGAGGTCATAGGTGCCGGTCGCGGCAATCTCTTCCTTGGGCACGGTGAAACTCTGCGCCGTGCGTGGATTCTCACGCTCCTCGCCACCACGCTTGTCCCAGCGGATCAGCACATCGGGCAGGTTGTTCTTCGAATGCTCCTCCGCCGACAACGGCGATTGCGTGAGCACGCCTAGCTTGTCGTCGGGCAAGAGCGCATTGCGCTTGTCGTCCAACGAATAGCCATCGGCCTGCATGTCGTAGAACCAGACGTGATCGGTGCCGCCAACACCCGTTTTGGTGAACAACAAAATCGCGGTGGAAACGCCCGCATATGGGCGGAACACGCCCGAGGGCAGTTTCAATACGCCTTCGAGCTTGTGGTCTTCGACCAGCAATCGCCGCAATTCCTGGTGGGCCTTCGATGAACCGAACAGCACGCCATCCGGCACGACGACGGCGGCACGCCCGCCCGTTTTCAGTAAGCGCAGGAACAGGGCGAGGAATAGCAGTTCGGTCTTTTTGGTTTTGACGATCTGTTGGAGGTCTTTGGCCGTCTGCTCGTAATCGAGCGAACCGGCGAAAGGCGGGTTGGCGAGAATGAGCGAATAGCGGTCCGCGTCGCGGTCATGCTCTTGCGCCAAGCTGTCGCGGTAGCTGACATCAGGATTATCGACCCCGTGCAGCGTCATGTTCATGCTGCCAATGCGCAGCATGGTGGGGTCAAAATCGAACCCATGGAACATGTTGTTGTGGAAGTGCTTGCGCAGCTTTTCATCTCGCAGCGCCTGCGGATGGTTGTCGCGGATGTATTCGCCTGCGGCGACAAGGAAGCCAGCGGTGCCCAATGCAGGATCGCAGATGACGTCCTCGGGAGTTGGGCGCATCATCTCTACCATGGTTTGGATGATGTGACGCGGGGTGCGGAACTGGCCGTTGGTGCCTGCGCTGGCGATTTTGCCGAGCATGTATTCGTAGAGGTCGCCCTTGGTGTCGCGATCTTCCATCGGGATTTTGTCGAGCATATCGACGGTTTTGGCGAGCAGCGACGCGTTGCTGAAGCCAAGCCGCGCGCCCTCCATGTGCTTGCCGTAACTGGAACCTTCCTCGCCAAGGGCGCGCAGGAACGGGAACACGCGCTCGGCGACGACGTCCATCATCTCGCGGGCTTCAAAGTTCTTGAAGCGTGACCATCGAAGATCGGAATACGGGCGACCCTGTTCGTCGTTCCCCTCGGGGAAAATCCGGCGCTCCATGGCGATGCCAAGGTTTGCGGCCTTATTTTCTTCGAGCGTATGCAAGTCATCCAGTCGCTTAATAAAAAGCAGGTAGGTGATCTGCTCGATGACGGACAGAGGATTGGACACGCCTCCTGACCAAAAAGCGTTCCAAATTTGATCGACTTGATTACGGATATCACCCGTCAGCATAGCGGCTCCAATTTCAATACTTTGCCGCCACAAGTGACAGCCCTATAAAACAGCACAATTTATCGCTTTTGTGAAGCGATATGATGGCGTTAGGGGGCAATAACGACCTTACTGTCCTCCCCCATAGCCGTGCGTTAGCAGGGCTTTTCGAAAAGCGGCAACCTTCAGGTCGGCCGCAAAAGCTATGCTTTTGTTTACATAGTGTATCTAGCGTCCGCACTCTCAACGTAGCCAAGGCGGGCGCAAGAAGTGCCTCGCACGGAAGCGCGCGCGCAGTCGGCGGACAGATCGTGGCCGCGGGCTGGGGCGTAGTGCCATAGGGGGTGCGAGGAACATCGACCCTAAATCCGCCCCATCAACGGCGTCGCCACCCGTCGTGCTCGAACCGGCAAAGAACTTCGATGTGGCCTCGCTGTGGCTGGCGCTGCCCTTCTCGTCGTCCGCTTTCTTCTCGCGGCGTGCCACCGCCATGAACCGCGAAACTAGGCTCGGCAGGATGGCCGCTGCCATGCTACGCGCAAAGCGGGATACCGATTTCGCGGCTTGAGGCACGAGGCTGGCAATCTGCTTCAAGAGCAGGCCCGGTTCTGATTGCAAGAAGCGCGAGCCCGTCAGCGTGCGCGGGGATCGCGCTCCGGCCCTTCGCGGTCTTTGGCCAAGGCATCCCTGCGTCGCTGCTCATATTCGCGCTCAAGCGCGATCGCGCGCTGCTCGTCCTCGACGCGGCGTTTAAGGTCGCGGGACTGCTGATCAATGAGGTCGGCCCGCTCTCGCCCCTGCCGATCAACAAGCGTGTCGATTTCTGCACGCTGGGCAGCGTTGAGGCCGGACACCATGATGCGGACTTCATCATTGCGGCGATCCTCGGCATCGCGTGCGCGTTCGGCCTCATCGGCTTTACGCTGACGGCGCGCCTCCTCGTCCACGGTTTCGCGGATGGTGCGGATCAGGCGGGTGATCCCGCCCGGTTCCTGCGGGCGTTCTTTGATCGTGCGTTGCGCCTGCTCCTGCGCGAATGACAGGATCGCTTTGTCGGCGGCGGCTTGCTGGTTTTCCTGCAAGGTTTCGACCTCGCGGGCATGTCGCAATTCCTGCTCTTTCAGCTCGGCACTGTGGCGCTCGATGATCGCGCGGCGAAGCGAGGCGACGCGCTCGCGGTCGGCCTCGGACTGTTGCGGCGGGGTATTGTCGCGTTCGGGTGTGGACGGTTCAGGCTTGTCCTGTTCTGGCGTTGGCTGCGCACGGGTGGCCTCGCGGATGGCGGCGCGGGCCTCCTTCACGCTGGGCAGCAATTCAGGGTCGATGTCGGCCATGAAGGCGCGCAAGTCTTTGGCCTTCAAACCCGGAAGCTGGCGGCCAAGGCTGTGGGCCTTGGCGTCGTCATCGAGGATTACGAAGTCGCGGCGGTCGCCGCGCGCCAACACGTAGCCCGCGTCCTCAAGCGCGGCCTTGAACGCGGGGCCACTATCGCTGGCCTCGTAAAGCGCCGTTACCTGTGCTTTGCGTTCGCGGTGGTCGATGCCGCCGCGTTCGCGCTGTTGCCATTCGTCGTGGTTGACTTCGGCGGTGGGGAACTCGGGCTGGGCGTCGCGGTCACGCTTGGCGTGTTTGCCGGGAACATGGTCGTGCCCGAACTCCTGTTCCATGCGCAGGCTGGCGCGCTCGTGGGCCTGATAATTCATGCTGTCGGAGCGCAAGGTCATGGTGTCCATGTCGGCGCGTGCCCAGACAACATGGATATGCTCGCGCCCGTTCTTTTCGTGCATGACGACGGCACGGGGTTGGCCCTGAAGGCCAAGCTCCTCCTCCAAAATATCGACGGCCCGCATCCATTGCTGCGGGGTCATTTCATATTTGGCGTCGGGGTCGATGTTGGCATGGTAGAGGCCGAGTTTGCCTTTGGTGGCGAGGGTGTAGGTCTGCCAGTCGCGGAAGGCTTCGGCGGGCGTTCCTGCGGAATCCAGTTGCAGGATTTCGATGCGCTCGTTGGTATCGGCGCGGCCAAGGTGTTGGGCGAGCTGGCTAGCGCCCGCCCGGCTTTTTCCCTTGATGATCACCGGCGTTCTCCATGCCGAGGGCTTCATAGATCGCGCTGACCACAGCGTGGTATTCGTGCAGGGCATCGCGCAGCACGGGCACGTCAATGTCGCGGCCGAGATTGGTGTGGCGGGCGATCTGGTTGAGGTTGTTGCCGACGCGGTTCATGGCAGCCATGAGCTGCGCGAGGACGGCATGTTCGATAGGGCGACGGCGACGGGCACGGGGGCCAGCTTCATTGAGGCCAGCAGCACGGGCAAACGCTCCGACTGCGAGGCCAGCTCGCGAAGCGCGTTCCTGATACCGGGCGTATTCTTCGTCGGTCACACGGAACGTAATGAGGCGCGTCCGTTGCCGTTTGTCACTTCCTGTCGCCACCCGCCCTCCTCTAATGAAGGGTTCCAAGGCACCGCCTTGGTCGGTAGCAGGCGCGAAATGCCTGCCGGGGGCCGGGGTTCGCACTCCCCGGTCTGGTTTCCAAAGGGCACGAAGGCTCTTTGGTCTGGGTTCCAAGGGGCATGAAAGCCCTTTGGTTGTGGCCGCTGCAATCAGCGGTCGGTGGGTTCCAAGGGAGCGCGAAAGCTCCTTTGGAGGGATGACGAAAGATGCGGGGGGCGCATATGTTCATCATCCCGGTCCAGGGTGCATGGGGAGGGAAATCCCCTGCTCTGGAGGTTCCACAGGAGGGCACGAAGGCTCTCCTTGGTCGGGGATGCAACGGGGTCGAAGAACCCCTTGCCAAGACGCGCGGTAATACCGCGCATGGCTTGCATCTCCTGTTATTAGCATAACATGAGTTTGTGCAACTGTGAATTGTTAGTGGGATACGGGGTTTGGTTAGCGTAGTGGTTTAATGCTTCGGCGCATACGCTTGTATGCGTATAATCTTGCCGCGTCACCAATTCTGCGCCTTGGGTGCCCACCACCAGCCAGCGGCGGACAACATCATTAAACCAGATTCGCCCGGAAATGTCCTTGCGTCTGGTGATGCGGCACGTTGCTACTTCGCGGCCTGTTCCTGCCCGTCCGCACCCTGCCTGTAGGGGTTGGGGTCGATCACCAAGGGGTGCGAATAATAGAGCTGCATCGCCCCTTCCCGATACGGCAGGAACTCATCGCGGATTGCCCAATAGCCCACACCCCATACCTGAAACGGACGTCCAGCGGGCGGCAACACAATAGCCTTCTCCCGGCCAAGCTGCATCACCTCGTCAGGGGTGAGCAAGGCACGGCCCATCTCGCCATATGCCTTGCCGCTGGTGGGTTCGCCCTGTCCGGTCTGCCCTTCGTTCACCGTTGCAGTGCCGACGGTGCGCTGGCCAAGGGTGTCGGAGACATACTTGGCCGTGTCGTAGTCGCGCACGTTGCACAGCCATTTCCAGCCACAGTTGGCAAGGATCGTGCGGGACTCCTCGCCGTAGGTCGCTTTGAGCTGCCCCAGGTCCTGCACGATCAGGGTGTAATCGAGGCCATAGCCGCTCATGGTGGCAAGGTCGGTCGGCAGGTCGGGAATCCTCCCAAGCGCCGGTAGCTCGTCAATCAGCATCATGCCCCGTGTCTGCCCGCGCGGTTTGGCCGTGCGGAAGGCATGGGCGAATGCGGCGAGCATGAGACGCAGCCATGTCGCCTGCGCCTTCATGCGGTCGGGCGGGATGACCAGAAACACGGTTTCCGATCTGTGCGGGAACGTGCGCAAATCGAAGTCGGAGGTAGCGGATGTTGCTTCTTTCAGGCGCTCGTCGCTGATGAAGCGCGTGGCTTCGGCCAGCGTGCGCAGGATCGAGGGCATGTCTCGGGAATCTCCCGACGACATAAACGGCCCGATGTTCTCGGCAATAGCGCCGCCATAGGCGGTGCTGGCCGCCATCGGTATGAAGTATTCCTTCTCAAGCCGGTCGTGTGGAAGCGTGACGATCTGGCGCACCCGCGCCAGCGTTTTTCTTTCGCGGTCGCTATCGTTGTCGGCGAGCCAGAGAAGCACGGCGGTCAGGATCGCCGTGGCGCTGCCTTCCCAATAGGCGTTGCGAGGGTCGCCGCTGCGGGCGCAGATGCTTTCTGCCATCGTATGCGCGATGCTGGCGGCGTCGGGATCGCCGCGCCGGATCGCGTCGAGCGGATTGTAGCGCGACGTTGGCAAACCGCGCTTTGCTAGCTCATCGTCCAGCACGCCCCAAGGGTTGAGGACGTGGACCTTATGACCGGGAAGTGCTGCGCGCTGCCTCCCTGCTATGGCGGCGTTCTCGCCCTTCGGGTCAATGACCAGCATCGAGCCATCATAGCGCAGCAGCGTGGGCACGATGATGTTGGTGCCTTTGCCGGTTCGCGTCGGGGCCATGATGAGGGTGTGCGCCTCGGGCTTAGTGAACACGGGCGCGGTTTTCACCTGACCATCGGCATGATCGGCAAAAGCATATTTGCCGAGAAACACACCGAACAACGGTTCAAGCGGATGAACATTCATGTTCATCGCCCCCCAAGTGGCGGAGCCGTGATTGTCGGACAGCGACGGCCTGCCGCCGCCTTTATTGTTTCGGGTGAACATCATGCTGACGAGGATCAGCACCAGCAAGATCGAACCGATGATCGGAACAAGCGTCCGATAGCTCACGCCATCTTTTTCGATCTCCCGCGCCCGCTCGGCGGCTTCGCGTTGCTCGCGAAGCTCCGCCTGATACTGCTTATGCCCGGCGCGACTCCCACCGACTCCGGTGGTGTCAACGAAACGCTCGCGGAAAGCCTCGGGGAAATAAAGCGCCGCCGTTTCCTGAGCGCGTTCAAGGTCGTGCTCGTAATGGACGCGTGCGCGATTGAACATTTCTCCCCGCGTTTTGCACCAGAACTGCCAGCGCGCGCAGGTATCCGTGAAGGTCGTCTGCATCCGGTCACGCAGGTCGTAGAAGTGCAGCCAGTAGCGGGCGTGAAGCTGCGCCACGTCGGCGGGCCAGCGGTTTTTGTCCGTGGCTCCCGTTGGCCCCTGTAATCCTTCAAGGGCGTTGGCCAGCATCGCCATACGGCCCGCTTGCCTTCCCGTAAGCTCAACGTCGCTGATGTCGCTCGATGCGGTGGCAAGATCGGCGCGCACACGCTCCGGGTCGGGAAAGCTGCGCACATAATCGGTACGTAGCTGTGCGCTGATGGTGCGGTTGGCTCGGCGCTCGGCCTCCTGCCGGATAGCGCGGCCTTGTCCTGTCCGATCTGCTGCTGCGTAGTTCTCTGAAAGCCGCTGGCGATTGAGGGCCAGCATGTCGGCGGCAAAATCGTCAGGAACATCGGCACGGGCGCGCTCGCGCTCGATCAATGCAATGTCGGTCAGCGCATAGGTGATCCCACGGGTGATCTGGGCACGGTCTTGGGCGTGGCTGGCAACAGGCCAGGCAAGGCAAAAGGCGATCAACAGCCAAAGACGAACAATGCGATTCAAGCAGTTCCTAACGCACAAGATTCATGCGTCCTTTTCAGCGTCATTTCTGTGTTTGTTCAAGCAATTCTATTGCGGGGTCGATATGCGGCACGGTTTCTCCTGCCGCCGACGCCATGCTTGGCCTTCATCATGGGCATCCTTGCAGGGGATTTGCCTTTTGGGCCGCAAGCCACTTCGCGGCTTCTCCGCTGCGCTACGCCGAGTGCGGCCAAGGCAAACGCCCTGCTCTTTGTCTGCCATGAAGGCCCGCGATGGTCGCGGCTCAAGACAGGGAGAAAAGCCATGTCGCAGTTTATCACCCCCGCCGAACTCGCTGGCATGAACGAACAGGAACTGCGCGCTCTCTACGGTCGCCTGCTGAGCGATCTGCGTCGTAACCCACAGTCCCGCTTCTTGACCTCTGACGTTCACGTTTCGCTGCGCCACGTCGAGCAGGCTTTGGCCCGTCTCGCGCAACGCCCTCGTCCCCCGCAGGGTCCGCGTTTCTGACGGAAGCACAAGGAGACGCGCCGCCGACATCGCAGGCGGCGCGTGCGCTGGCCTAGTATTCACTGGCCAGCATGATGGTGAGGACTCGGGTCGTCTGGGTGGGATCGGCCGGACACTCAGAGCCGTAACGGCAATCCCGGTCGTAATAGTCGATCTTCCAAAAGACCTTACGATTATCGACGGTGACACAGCCGAAGTCGTGTTCGCCGTATGGATCGTTATCGGCGCTGAAATCGGTGAAGCGTTGCACCGCTTCCACGCAGCCGCTGGTGAAGCTGTCACCAAGAGCGGTGATGCCCTCGGTGATCAGGACGCGCCCGCCGATGAAGCAAGTGCGGAACAGGTCGTTCAGCTCGCGGATGCGGGATGCGGTGTGAAGGGGCGCGTTCATACCAGACCTCCTTGCGCCGCATCGCGTTCAGCTTTCGGAGTGAAAGCGCGAGCAACCAAGCGGCCCTGCAACGGGATCGCGTTGCAGCGCATGTTGAAGCCCTTGCCGTCCTGATGAAGCCACGCGGCCCCGATGCGGGTCCAGCGGGCATCCTTGCCGTCACCTTCCACGCACCAGAGCATGAAAGCGGGTGAATTTTGATCGACGTTCGCCATTGTTATTCTCCTTGTGATTGGAGGTGCGCAGACCATCTGCGGCCTCATGGGGAGAAGTCGGCGCGGCCCATCAAGCCGGTGGTCAACGCCGGGCGAAGCCCGCCCGAAGGTGCAAGCTGCACAAGCCAAAGCGAAGCGAGAGGCGCGGAAGCGCAGGCGATTGACGACTGGCGGGGCTGTGCCAGAAGCGACCCAATAAGAGGCCGTAATGGACTGAAACGTGCCTTCCCTTGCTCTCAAGGAGTCAAAGGCGACCGGCAAAATTCATCGCTCAGTTGCGGGAATTGAGGGTGGCGACGGTATGCGAAAACCCTGTCAGCATCGGTGGCGGGAGCACCACATCGGTATTTCAGGGGTTATGCGGCCATGCGGTTTATGAGCCGCCGAATTGTGCCCAGTCGATACGCAACCTATTGCCTCGCCGCTTGCCTTTGGGGAGAGCTTTGCGGTCAATGAGCTTGCCGCGCACTTCAAAATCGGCGTTGATCTTGACGATCAGGACTTGGCTGAAATTGCGATCAAGATTGATTTCGACCGTATCGCAGTTTTTGAACGGCGTGATGGTTTTGACCTCGACAAAATGATTGCCAAGCCGCCCGTCCGATCCCTTGGCGTAGTTGCGATGCAGTTTGATGCCGTGCGTGATCGCGCCGTAAAGTTCGCCAATGTCGCCATAGACCTGCAAATGGCTTCCGGTGAGCAGGTGATATTCCTCGGCGACGCCGATCAGAGATTCAAAGATCGGCACCAATGACAAGTCGGCATTGGGATAACGGGCGCGCCATTCCTTATACTGGATTTGCTGGTTAATTTCGTCCCAGCTTATCCATTCGCCATCATCCCAAATCGCGTTGTCCGGTCCTAAGTGTTCTCCGGTCATGATTGTGACTCCGTTGCCAACGCATAGCTGGTGCTTCGTCCGCCGCCCGGCTCTTTGACCAAGATGCCGCGCTGGACGAGATCGGTGATGTCGCGCAGCGCAGTGTCGGGCGACGTTTTGGCGATGGTCGCCCATTTGGCATTGGTGAGCTTACCATCGAAGCCGTCGAGCAGCCGGTTCAGGACTTTGCGCTGACGGTCGTTCAGGGGTTGGCCTGCAACGGAATCCCAGAACCGCGCCTTGCGCATGACGCTGGCGAGGATGGTTTCAGCACCATCAAAGGCACGGTCGAGGCAGCCGATGAACCAAAGCAGCCAGGGCGTGATGTCCACATCACCCTTCTGCGTGGATTCCAGCATGTCGTAGTAGGCGTTGCGCTCATTCCTGATTTGCGCGGACATGCTGTAGAACCGCTGCGCGGTGCCTTCCGCGCGCGCAAGCGCAAGGTCGGCAATGGCGCGGGCGATGCGGCCATTGCCATCATCGAACGGGTGGATGGTTACAAACCACAGGTGCGCGACACCGGCTTTCAGCACAGGGTCGGGGTGCGCGCGCTCGAACCATTCGAGAAAGCGCGCCATCTCGGCGTCAAGCCGTTCGGCTTCTGGTGCTTCATAGTGGACGCGCTCGCGGCCAATCGGCCCTGATACAACCTGCATCGGGCCGTCAGCACCTGTGCGCCATGCGGCAACGGTGATCTTGCTCATGCCGCTGCGCCCTGTCGGGAACAGGGCGGCGTGCCAGTCATGCAGCCGCTCGGCGGTGAGCGGCGCGGCATAGTTCTGCGTGGCGTCGAGCATCATTTCAACAACGCCTTCGACGTTGCGATCCGCTGGAACCAAACCACCAATGTCCATCCCGAGGCGTCGCGCAATCGAGGAGCGCACCTGATCGCGGTCAAGCACCTCCCCTTCGATCTCGCTCGATTTGATGACATCTTCGGTTAGGGCTTGCAGCACGGCTTCTTCGCGCAGCGGAAAGCCAAGGGCTTCCATGTGCCCGACCAATCGCCCTTGGCGATGGCGCACGGCGGCAAGCGGCTGGGCAAGCTGCTCGTCGCTCCAACGCAGATTTGGCCAATCGGCTCGTTCATGGATATAGGTCATAATCGCCGCACCCTCTGCGGCGATTATAGCCCATATTCACCGCACAGTGCAAGGATATTCGCCGCGCAGTATGCGGCGAATGATGCACATATTCACCGCTTCAACCTACTGCCGACAGGATCACTTGCTGCAAATTTAACTGAAAAAAAGTACTATTTGTTTATTATGTAATTACACATGGATTCGCTATTTATGTAATAGAGGTAAAAATGGGTCATAATCCAAGTACTTACTTTATACTTCGAACTGCAAAGAAGTTTCGAGATGGTGATTACATAGGATCTCGGGCGTCGAGAAACGAAGAAAGCTACAGTGAACCAGGTATGATAGAGAAAACATTTCTCTTCGCTTCAAAAGCTGTTCTGACTGGATTGATATGCGCCCTTCCAGCAGTTGCGGGAGCGGGTGCCGTAGGCATGGCTTTTAGCACGGTCGGAACAGCACTTGCCCAATCGGCGACGGCCGTCACTTTTGCAGCATCGGTTGGAGGCGCAGTCATGGGAGGGGGGGCCGCAATCTACACCGCTTCCAAAATCATTCCCGCCCTTTTTTCTGAAGAAATCCAAGCTGTCCGTAAACTCATAAAGGGTGAGGAAGCAAAGCCAATTGGCGATGTTCCAAGCATCAAACCAAGCCTTAACTCGGACGATAAGTCAATTTCACAGATGAAAAGAAAGATCGCCGGTCAGTTCTCGAAAGCGGCCACATCCGCTCCAAACTCTTCCAAAGACCATCAACCTGCGCCAAATATGGCCGTATCGAACAGCGCGAGAAGCTCGGCTAAACAGACCATCTAAAATTAGATTTTTAGAACCGGTGCAGCAGAACGTGTTGAGGTGACAGCGGATGGATCAGTGGATTCCCGCTAAAGACTTCATAGCTGCCGATGTCGTCCGTTGGACGGAGGGCATTTATGATCGCCGCAGGCGCGGCAAAGCTCTGCGCATTGGCGAGCGTCTGATTGCCGCCGAGGTCATCGAGCGCGGCAAGGATGGCTGGGTCAAATTGCTGGTGCGAGCCTGCACCATCACCAAGGACGAGTTCGCCGGTAAATCCATTCTCCCGCTGAAAGCGGGTGAGCAAGTGCGTCGCGGGGAAAAGACCATCCTGCGCGGCAAACCGCAGCGTTTGCTATGGGATGACGAAACGGCAAGGCAGGCGGTCGTGAATGGTAGTTCACGAGGTTCGCGGTATATCAAGAGCGATAATGACGAAGAGTAAGAGCGATGGCCGCTCCCGTACGGGAGCTGAAGAGGCCACCGGCCCAGCCTGTTCAGGCTGGGCCTTCGCGAAAGGGGCAGTCGCCGGTTTAGGCTACGTGCCCCTGGGCGCACCGTTCGGTGCTTTTTCTGATTAGATGATGGGGTGGTGCGGACGGGGGGACTTGAACCCCCAAGGGCAAAGCCCGACGGATTTTCTTACCTGCTACGGTTTTCACCGCCACTCGGTTGCCCGAGTGTTTGTGGTCTGGACTATCCCTTCACCGTGCCCCGCTGGCGGGGTTTAGGCGCTGCCCGTCTAGTCTCTACACCTTCCATCGTGTTTCCACTTTGGCTTGGCTCGGGATTGCCATTAAAGGTTTCCCCGAATTTGAGCAGTTCTACTCCTTAAGTTTCCTCAAGGGCACTCAATTTCTATAAGTCCGGTGCGTCTACCAT
>DLOZ01000012.1 GCA_002479765.1 Sphingomonadales bacterium UBA7471
TTCGCATGATCCCCCGATCGCAACACTTCAGGGATCATTCGCCCTTCCCAATCATTGGGTCGGGTATAGTGCGGATATTCAAGCAATCCTTGTTCAAAGGACTCCTCATCACCGCTGGAAGTCGCGCCCATTACGCCGGGAAGCAGCCGAATGCAAGCATCTAACAGCATTAAAGCGCCAATTTCACCGCCCGAAAGCACGATATCGCCCATCGAAACCTGTTCAATATGGGGTCGGGCATCAAAAATACGCTCGTCAAAGCCCTCAAAGCGGCCGCAAAGCACCGTAACGCCGGGGCCTGCAGCCAGTTCGCGAATGCGGCTTTGGGTGATCGTCTTACCGCGCGGCGTCATCGCCAAAACGGGCACATTTGGGTGCTGAGCAGACGCGTGATCGACCGCTGCAGCGAGTATGTCTGCGCGCAACACCATCCCCGCCCCGCCGCCTGCTGGCGTGTCATCGACGGTCCGATGCTTGTCGGTCGCAAAGTCACGGATATGGATGGGCGCACATGACCATTTGCCCTCTTCAAGCGCGCGGCCAGCCAAGGATATTCCCAGAGGACCGGGAAACATTTCTGGATATAGCGTCAGGATCTGGGCGGCGAAGGTCATATCACGAAATCGGCATCGATGATTATGCGTCCGCCAGCTTGCGCGCCCCATTCCGGCACAGCCTCGACGGTCATTGGGACCATGAACTTTTTGCCCGGCTTGCCATCAACAGACGGCATCTGGATTTCCAGAACGTCGCTCGCGCCAAAATTTTCAACAGCAATGCAACTGCCAAGGTCAGTGCCATCGGTTGAAACGCAAGGAAGCCCGAGAAGGTCGCTATAATAATATTCGCCCTCACCCAGTTCAGGCAAGGCATCGCGCGGCACGGTCAACAATGTGCTGCGCAGTTTTTCCGCTGCATTGCGGTCATGTATTTCGGCAAAGCGCGCAATCGCGCCGTCTTTGGTTGGGCGGAGGGACTTAACCGTCAACGCACCATCATTAAAACTTTTGTAGCGTTTCAAGCTGTCTATATTTTCTGCAAACAGCTTGAGACGAACTTCACCCGTCACGCCGTGCGCGCCAGAAACGGCGGCAAGCGTGACGGTTGAGTCAGCCAAGGCTTAGCCCTCAGCCTTTTCTTCGGTTGCTTCTTCAGCCGCAGGCGCTTCTTCAGCTGCAGGTGCTTCTTCTGCTGCAGCTTCAGCAGGCGCAGCTTCTTCAGCGGCAGGCGCTTCTTCAACCGCAGGTGCCGCTTCTTCAGCGGCTACTTCTTCAACGACTTCTGGCTCAGGTGCTGGGGCGGCTGCAGCTGCTGCTGCGGCTTCTTCGGCTTCTGCAAGCTTGGCTGCCTTGTCTTCAGCGCGATCCTTGGCTTTCTGGCCTGGCTCACCCTTGTTCGGGTTGTTCTTAACCTTACGCTCTTTGACGCCAGCGACGTCAAGGAAGCGTGCAACGCGGTCCGAAGGCTGCGCACCAGCGGCAAGCCAATGCTTCGCACGCTCCGTGTCGAGGATCATACGCTCTGCGCTGTCCTTCGGAAGCTGTGGGTTGTAGCTGCCGATACGTTCAATGAACTTACCGTCGCGTGGTGCGCGGGCGTCGGCTACGACGATTTTATAATAAGGACGCTTTTTCGAACCGCCCCGTGACAAACGCATGGATAATGCCATAAAACTAACTCACCTTTCTGAAATATTCTTAAATTAAATGTGATGCTTATTTCTTTTTACTAAGAAGTCTTGCGAGGTCTGGCGGCATTCCGCCACCGCCACCCATTCCGGGCAGACCGCCGAAGCCGGGTGGCAAAGCGCCGGGGGGAAGCCCGTGCATCCCCTCCATCGCGCCACCCAAGTCGCCGCCCATGCCACCTTTGCCGCCGCCAAACATGGCGGCGAGGCCTTTGAGGCCGCCCATCTTGCGAATGCGCTTCATGGCACTCGCCATTTCCTGATGCATTTTAATGAGCTTGTTGACGTCTTGAACGGTCATGCCCGAACCCTTGGCAATGCGGATTTTGCGTTTGGCGTTCAACAATTCAGGCTTCGCGCGCTCTTTTGGCGTCATGGAACCAATGATCGCGTCCATATGCACGAGCAATTTGTCATTCATGCCGCCGGCGTCCATCGCCTGCTTGGCCTTTTTCATGCCCGGGATCATGCCCGCAAGCGCGCCGAGACCGCCCATTTTCGACATTTGTCGGAACTGCATGCGCAGGTCTTCCATGTCGAACTGGCCCTTGGCCATTTTGGCCGCGAGCTTATCCGCGTCCTCTTTTTCGACCATTTCGGTCGCACGCTCGACCAGGCCGACGACGTCGCCCATGTCCAATATGCGTCCGGCAACCCGGCTTGGGTTAAACGCCTCGATGGCATCCAGCTTTTCACCGACGCCTGCAAATTTGATGGGCTTGCCGGTAATTGCGCGCATCGACAGCGCAGCGCCGCCGCGTGCATCGCCATCCATGCGGGTTAGCACGATACCGGTTACATTGACGCGTTCGCCGAAGCTTTTGGCGACATTGACGGCGTCTTGCCCCGTGAGAGAGTCGACAACGAGCAGGATTTCCTGCGGAACGGAAACCTTTGCCACCGCCTGCATTTCGTCCATCAACTGCTGATCAACATGCAAGCGGCCAGCGGTGTCGAGGATCAGGACATCAAAGCCCTGCAACTTTGCAGCCTGCATCGCACGCTTGGCAATATCAACGGGCTGCTGCCCCTGCATAATCGGAAGCGTCGCAATTTCAGTCTGTGTACCAAGCGTCGCCAACTGCTCTTGTGCGGCAGGACGATTGACGTCCAACGAAGCCATCAGGACTTTCTTGCCCTGCTTGGCCTTCAACATTTTCGCAATCTTGGCCGTGGTTGTCGTCTTGCCTGAACCCTGCAGACCGACCATCATGATGATCGCAGGCGGCGCTACAGCGAGATCAAGGTCACTTTGTTCCGCGCCGAGCATCTCGACAAGGGCATCATTAACGATTTTGACGACCTGCTGCCCCGGCGTTACCGACTTCAGAACCTGCACACCGATCGCTTGTTCAGTTACCTTGTCGATGAAATCACGAACAACGGGCAGTGCAACGTCCGCTTCAAGCAAGGCCACGCGCACTTCGCGCATCGCTTCACGAACATCAGCTTCGTTCAACGCACCGCGACCGCGCAGGCGATCAAACACCCCTCCTAACCGGTCGCTCAGCTTGTCAAACATTGACATTCCTTACCACAATGCCCCTTTTGGAGGCATAAACGAACAAAAAGCCGGTGAGCGAATCTTCGCCGACCAGCTTGGAAACAACGGATTTCCAACAAATTTTGAAAGGCAATATCCCTGCCTTGGATGCGCCACTACCCTCCTTGGCGTTGCAAATCAAGTTTTTCCGTTGGTTGAAGCGGCTGTGACCTATGCCTGATTACGGCGGATCCATAAACAATAGGTTGGCCATTTTCGGCATCAACGGTAGACTTGATGCCCGGCTGCCCCTAAATCGCCGCCATGGCGATGAGCGAATTTCACAAGATGCATGGGCTCGGCAATGACTTTGTCATTATCGACGCGCGCGTCCAATCCATCGAAATGTCCCCTGCCCGCGCGCAAAAGATCGCCGATCGCAAGTTCGGGATTGGTTGTGACCAGCTGATCCTTTTGCTGCATTCAGAAATCGCGGACGTCCGCATGCGGATATTCAATCCCGATGGCAGCGAGGTTGAGGCATGTGGCAATGCGTCACGCTGTGTCGTTGCGCTGTTGAACCAAGACCTCAACATCGAAACATTGGGCGGCACTATTTCGGGCAAGCTGTCGGGCAATGACGTCGAAGTGTCGATGGGTGAAGCCATTTTTGCATGGCAGGACATTCCTCTGGCGTTCGCTATGAACACTGACGCGATGCCACTGGCTTGGGACAATCTCGCCGCGCCCATGGCCGTCAATATGGGCAACCCACATGCCGTATTTTTTGTCGATGATGTTGACGCCGTCGACTTGCGCCAGCTTGGCCCAACAATCGAAAACGATTCCGTGTTCCCAGAACGGGTAAACGTAAATGTCGCCTCGATTGCCGGGAATGAAATCCACCTAAATGTTTGGGAACGCGGCGCCGGCTTGACGGGCGCTTGCGGAACCGGAGCGTGTGCCACCGCCGTTGCGGCTATCCGTCAGGGCAAGGCGACATCCCCCGTTACCGTCCACCAATCGGGCGGAACCTTGACCATCGACTGGAGCCCGGGACAGCCCGTCATCATGACCGGCAGCGCCACTTATGTGTTTAAAGGTCAGGCCGACTGGGATGCATTTGGATGAACGCTCCCGTCAAAAAGCCTGAAGTCATCAGCATGGGTTGCCGCCTGAACTTGGCGGAGAGTAACGCGCTGGCTGAACAACTCGCAGGCCGCGATGACATCGTCATCATAAACAGCTGCGCGGTAACCAATGAGTCTGTGCGGCAAACACGCCAAGCCATCCGTCAGGCGCATCGGCGTCGCCCGGACGCATCTGTGTGGGTCACTGGCTGCGCTGCGCAGGTGGAGCCCGAAATATTTCGGGCCATGCCAGAGGTTGCGGGCGTCTTTGGCAATCATGAGAAACAGGACGCGACCTTGTTACGCGATTTGATGAATCGTCCCGACAGGCCGGTCATTGTCTCCGACATCATGACCATCGCACAAACCGCGCCGCATCTCGTCACCGCCTATTCCGGCAAAACCCGTGCTTTTGTCGAAGTTCAAAATGGCTGTGATCACCGCTGCACATTTTGCATCATCCCCTATGGCCGCGGCAACAGCCGCTCCGTCCCCGCTGGCAGCGTCATCGAACATATTCAAAAGCTCGTCGACACTGGCTTTAAAGAGGTGGTTCTAACCGGTGTTGATGTCACCAGCTATGGCCATGATCTTCCGGGCAGCCCCAACTTAGGATCACTGGTCGAACGGATATTGAAACTCGTTCCCGATCTTGCCCGCCTCAGGCTGTCGTCGATTGACGGCGTCGAGATTGACGATCGGCTTTTCGATTTGCTCACGGGCGAGGCCCGCGTGATGCCGCATGTTCATCTGTCGTTACAGGCAGGCGACAATATGATCCTGAAGCGCATGAAACGACGCCATAGCCGCGAACTCGCGATCGATCTGGTCGCACGGCTTAAAGCAAAGCGACCCGAGATCGCCATTGGCGCGGATATTATTGCGGGCTTCCCAACCGAGGACGATGCGATGTTTGCCAACAGCATTGACCTCGTCAAACAATGCAGCATCGTGCACGGGCATATATTCCCATATTCGCCCAAAAAGGGCACGCCAGCCGCGCGCATGCCGCAACTGCCTCATCCCGTGATAAAGGCGCGTGCCAAGGCGTTACGCGAAGCTGTGGCCGCAGAAAAATCTCGCTGGTTGGATGGGCTTTTAGGGTCGATCCAGAATGTCGCGGTCGAAAATGGCGGCAGGGCTGGCCATGCGGAGAATTTCGCGTATTTGCAGCTGGATAAAGCCATGGCCGAAGGCAGCATTGTCGCCGCGCGGGTTTTGCGGTCAACAGACGGAATATTGCAGGCAGAGGTTGTAGAATGAGCGAGAATGCTGGGTGGAAAGACCGACTGTTTGGCGGCCTGAAGAAAACTTCAGTTAAACTGACGGATAATATTGCCGGGCTTGTCACCAAGGCAAAGTTGGAAGTGCGCGACCTTGATGACATTGAAGATGCGTTGATTGCGTCAGACCTTGGCCCAGCCATGGCCGCGCAAATCCGCGACAAGATTGCTGCGGGACGTTTTGACAAGGGTATTGATGCAGAGGGCATTCGACAGATTGTTGAAGACGAAGTGGCCGCCGTGTTGGCCCCCGTCGCATCGCCGCTCGAAATTGACGCCTTCCCGCGTCCTCAGGTCATATTGGTCATCGGCGTAAATGGATCGGGTAAGACGACGACGATTGCAAAGCTGGCCCACCTTTTCCTTGAACAGGATTATGGCGTGATGCTGGCCGCGGGCGATACGTTCCGCGCTGCAGCCATTGGCCAGTTGAAAGTTTGGGCGGAACGCCTTGGCGTACCCATTGTGACTGGCCCCGAAGGCGGCGACGCTGCTGGTGTCGTGTTTGACGCGGTAAAAAAGGCAACCGCAGAAGGCATCGACGTGCTGATCGTCGACACCGCTGGACGGCTTCAGAACAAACGCGAGTTGATGGATGAACTGGCGAAAATCCGCCGGGTGCTTGGGCGTCTTAACCCTGCCGCGCCGCACAATGTGGTGTTGGTTCTGGATGCGACGACTGGGCAAAATGCGCTATCCCAAATCGAAACCTTTAAAGAAGTCGCTGACGTGACCGGGCTTGTGATGACCAAACTGGACGGCAGCGCGCGCGGCGGGATCTTGGTCGCAGCAGCCAAACAATTTGGCCTGCCCATTCACGCCATTGGCGTCGGCGAGACCATCGACGACCTGCGCCCCTTCAACGCGCAAGATGTTGCCCGTGCCATCAGCGGCGGTTCGTTGTGAACGACGCAGCCACGCGTAAAAAGCCGTCGGGCACCTTAAACTTCATCCTCGATTTTGGACCGCTGCTGCTGTTTTTTGTTGCGTCAAAATTTGGCAGTTCGGACACCGATCCGAAACAAGGGGCGATTGTCGGCACCGCCACATTCATGGCCGCCATTCTGATTGCGGTCATTGTCTCTAAGATAAAACTCGGCAAAATTTCACCGATGCTTAAACTCACTGCAGCTTTAGGCGTGTTTTTCGGCGCACTGACGATCTGGTTCCATGACGAACGCTTCATCCAGATTAAGCCAACCATCATATACGCCTTTTTCGCGCTTCTGCTGCTTGGGGGATGGTTCCGCGGTAAGGCCATGCTCAAATTTGTTCTGGAGCATGCCTATCAAGGTCTGGACGAAACCGGTTGGTTAAAACTGTCGTTGAGTTGGGGCGTGTTTTTCCTGGCGCTTGCCGGAGTGAACGAGATTTTTCGTCGGCCAGAGTGGTTCTCGTTCGATACCTGGCTATCCATCAAGGTGTGGGGCGTAACGGCCAGCACATTCCTGTTCGCACTTGCCAATATCCCGATGCTGATGCGCCACGGGCTAAAACTGGGCGATGATACCGAGACACCGCCCAACGCATAAATCAGCGCTGGTTAGGGTTGGCATTGCGACGTCTGCCAAGCAAACGTATGGGCGTGGCCCATTACATTGGTTACACTATGATTTCGCAGAAATTATGTGACAAGCGGCGCCTACAAAGATAGGCTGCTATCCATCAGGGGCAAAATCACCTGAATGCCTACAGGAGGAAAAAATGGCGAAATTTTTTGGAAATCTACATCTGGTGCTGGTGGCCGGTCTGGTGCTGTCATTGGCACTTATGTTCGGGTTGCACGGCGACGCATTGACCGCGCAGTCTGTCACACGTTGGCTGCATACATTCTTCGGGATCGTCTGGATTGGGCTGTTATATTATTTCAACTTCGTTCAAATTCCGACCATGCCGAAAATTCCCGCAGAGCTTAAGCCGGCTGTGTCGAAGCATATAGCACCATCGGCGCTGTTTTTCTTCCGCTGGGCCGCAGCTTTGACTGTGCTGCTGGGACTGATCATTGCCGTTCAGGCCGGTTACGCCCATCAGGCATTCACGCTGCAAGATCCCTATAAGCTGATCGGTGTTGGCATGTGGCTTGCGCTAATCATGGCGTTCAACGTCTGGTTCATCATTTGGCCAAACCAGAAGAAGGCGCTTGGCATTGTTGAAGCCGATGATGCGACAAAGGCAAAGGCAGCAACGACAGCGATGATGACATCACGTTTGAACACATTGCTGTCGATCCCAATGCTCTACACGATGGTCAGCTTTAACGGCGGCTAATCGTCACGATCTTCGTAAAGTTAAAAGGGGTGGCCGATGCCGCCCCTTTTTTTATCCCAAAAGATCATGCTTTTTAAGCGTATGGCGTAACTGATCGTAGCTCAGGTTCAGCGCTTTGGCCGTTTGCCGCTGATTATACCGACACTTCGCCAGTGCCTGCTCAAGGACGGCCTTTTCATATTTTTCGGTCGCTTCTCTAAAATCGGTAACATCGACGGCCTGACTTGAGTCGCTGGAGACACGCGGCTCGGCACTGGTCGCCTGATTATCGGACTGCACCTGCGCAGGCGATGAAGCAGCCACACCGCCGCGCCATGGGCTATCGAACGGATCAAATTGGATATAATCGACGGGCTGTTCTGGGTCAGCCCAGCGATAGACCGCGCGTTCAACCACATTGCGCAATTCGCGCACATTGCCCGGCCACAAATGGTTTTCAAGAGCCTGGGTCGCAACCGCGCCGAAACCCGGCCACCCTGCCCAACCCAGTTCGGCCGCCATCCGACGCCCATAATATTCGGATAGAACCTCAACATCGCCTTCGCGAACGCGCAATGGCGGCAAGGTAATCACCTCAAAGCACAGCCGGTCGAGCAAGTCCGCACGAAAGCGTCCCTTATCCACCATGTTGGGCAGATGCTCGTTGGTGGCGGCGACAATACGGACATCGACACGCATTGGCCTTGAGGAACCAATACGCGTGACCTCTCCATATTCGACCGCGCGCAATAATCGTTCCTGCGCGCCCATGCTCAACGTGCCCAGTTCGTCGAGGAACAGCGTGCCGCCGTCGGCTTCTTCAAACCGCCCCTCGCGCGCACGTGTGGCTCCGGTGAAAGCGCCGGCTTCATGGCCGAACAGTTCAGCCTCAATCAAACTTTCAGGCAGCGCGGCGCAGTTAATCGTGACCAAAGGCCCATCCCAGCGCGCACTCAGGCGATGGAGTCGCTCCGCGATCAGTTCTTTCCCGGTCCCGCGTTCCCCCACAACCAACACCGGCCGATTGAGCGGCGCAGCGCGGCTTGCGCGCTCGACGGCATCAAGAAAAGCGGACGATTGTCCAATGAATTGATGGCTATCGCGTTCCATTTTCAAAGATTGGCATATTTCACCATAGTGTGGCAATAATTACCAGCGTCCGAATATCACATTTTTTCACAAATGGCGGATTTCTGGCAATTATTCAAATTGGCACGCTCCCTGCAACAGGTTTTGCAAGCCGGAACATCACCGGCATGCAAAAGGGAAGACACAAGATGCGTAAAGATATCGGAACCAGCGACAAGGCAAAGGGAAGCGAAAGCCGTCTGTGGCTGGCGGTCGCATTGTCCGTGTCCATGATCTTCACAAGCTACGCCGTGTCGGTTTTCAACCATTATGACGATATTGACATGAACGCCCCAAATTACACCCATCGGCCAATCGTTGTCAGCTATCTTGCCTGACGTCGATAGCCTGCGACCGGCGTACCCCCGGCTCCCCCTACCTCCTAAAGGTACCCGGTCGCCCCCTTTTTTCAGTACGCAAATAAACAGTTTTAACCGGAGTTACCCAATGGGCATATTTTCAAGAACCCGCGATATCATCGCCGCCAACGTCACGGACTTGCTCGACAAGTCGCAGGACCCGGCAAAGATGATCCGCATGATCATTCTGGAGATGGAGGAAACTTTGGTTGAAGTCCGTGCTTCCGCAGCCCGGACCATTGCTGACCAAAAAGAGCTGCGCCGGCACATCGACAAGCTGAACACGCTTGAAGCTGACTGGACCGACAAGGCCCATCTCGCGCTGTCAAAAGATCGCGAAGACCTTGCCAAGGCGGCCTTGGTCGAAAAGCGCAAGGCGACCGATATGAAGGACCAGCTGACAGCGGAAGTCGATGTTCTCAACGATGCATTGAAGGCTTCGGAGCAGGATATTCACAAGCTGCAGAAAAAGCTCGCCGACGCCCGCAGCCGTCAGAACGCGTTGATGACGCGGCTGGAAAGCGCTGAAAATCAGGTCAAGCTGCGCACCATGTATAATGGCGACAAGGTTCGCGAGGCTTTCTCTCGCTTTGATGTGCTCGAACGCCGTGTGGATGAAGCGCAGGGATATGCGGACTCGCTGTCCATCGGTTCAGACGCGCCACGCAGCTTGGGCGACGAAATCGCAGCGCTTGAATCCTTCGACGTTGTCGATGCCGAGCTGGAAGCGATGAAAAAAGCCATGAAACAAGACGCGCAGAAGGAAGGTTGATCCAATGGAAGATACTGTCGTCCCCATTTTCGTTTGCGGCATACTGTTTATTGGCTTGCCTTGGATCATCCTGCATTATGTTACACGCTGGAAAACCGCGGCAACGCTCACCAATGATGACGAGCGGATGCTCGGCGACATGCACGAACTGGCCCGTCGTCTCGAAGATCGCCTTGATACCGTTGAGCGTCTGGTCGCCCAGGAAAATCCTGAATGGCAGGCACGCCGCATCGATCATGAAACAAAAGATTTCGACCCCGAAAATGTCCGCAGGCTGGAAAGGAACCGCTAAAATGGCTGGTACACATACCAAATTCTATCTCGATAAGATGAATGCGAAATGGAAAGGCGTTTGCGCCGGGATTGCCGACTATACCGGCGTGGACGTTCTCTGGGTTCGGCTTGGCGCGGTGATGCTCACCCTGATGGGCGGTTTTCCGTGGACGCTGATTGCCTATGTGATCACCGCTTGGATGGCCAACCCGAAGCCAGTGCATCTCTATACAGATGACCGCCAAGACCAGAAATTCTGGCAGGGCGTGCGTCAGTCACCTGCCCGCACAACACGCGACATTCGTTCGCGTTTCCGGGAAATCGACCGTCGGTTGGCCGAAATGGAAACCTATTATGTCAGCAACAACAAGCAGCTGGCGGACGAAATCGAAAGCCTTCGATAAACGGCGACATATTGGAAGGAATGTTCATGTTCACGCTTATCATTCTCGGGCTGATTGGGTGGTTTGCATATCGCCACTTCGCGCAGAAGAAACGCAAGGCGGATCGCCGCAACTGGAGCGTTGATTTCCGCGACAGCCCCATCCGGCCCTTCACACGCCGTCTGCCATGGAAAGAATTCAAATGAGCTTTGCAGGACCAAATTTCGTGATTGCAATTGTTGCCATGATGACAGTCGGGTGGCTCATCAACAACTGGATCCGCGCCAAACATGGCTATCCATTGGAAGATGAATGGGGCGGCAAGACCGCGCTGACAGACGGCGACTATCCCGAAGCGGAGCGCAAAATCATGCTGCTCAGCAATGAAAATGAAACGCTGAACGGAAAGATTGGTCGTCTGGAAGAACGGGTCGCAGTCTTGGAACGGATCGTCACGGATAAAGCCGGTCGCCTTTCGGAAGAAATTGAAAAACTACGGTAAAATTGGAGGAAGTAATGGACCCGTTTCAAATGGTCGTCGCAATCATTGCCATCATCACGATCGGCAGGATTATCCAGACGAAGCAAAAGGCAAAGCTCGGGATCGTTGAAGACGAAAATTTCATGGGCACGAAAACCCACCGTCTTTTGAACAATGCGGATACGCAGCAGATGCAGGACGAAATTCGGGCTTTGAAAGAACGCATTCAGGTTTTGGAGCGCATCGCGACGGACAACAATAATATGAGTGATATCAACCGTCAGATTGAGGAACTGCGCAGCCGGTAACGGCGCGCGGACGGAAAGGAAGGACCATGCAACAGGATCCCAACTTCTACATCATCATCGGCGCCTTTGCGGTGCTGTGTGTCGGCATCGTGTCGTCATTAAGCCTGCGTGGCTGGCGCGACTGGATCGCGCTTAAGCATGCAGAGCTGGAAACCATGCGGCACGGCAATGATGCACCTGTGCCCTCGGCCACGTCGCGTATTGAAGTCGCCGATTTGAAAGAGCGCGTGAAAAGGCTTGAAGCCATCGCGGCAGGGATTGATATCTAAGCATCGCGGCCATATGCGCACTGCATGACAACATTTGCTGACATTACCGAAGAATATGCATTTCTTGAGGCCGATGACCGCTATCGGTTGCTGATCGATCTCGGCCGCGAATTGCCCGAAATGCCCGCCGCGTTGAAAACCGATGCGACGCTGGTTCGGGGATGTTCCGCAAATGTATGGGTCTATCCCGTGACCGCTGACAACGAACTCACATTTCTGGCCGACAGCAACGCCGCGATTACCAAAGGCATCATCGCATTGGTCCTGAAAACGGTTGAGCACAAAAGTGCGGCCGATATTCTGAAGACCGATATCGAGAGTGCCCTTGCGCCGTTCGACCTCAAAAATCAGTTAAGTTCGAACCGGACACAGGGCATTCCCAATATGATCTCGCTTATCCGCGAGACGGCAGCGCGTTACGCCGGCTGAGCCGGACGCAACCCAAGCCACATCGCAAGTGCAGGCAGTCGCGGCAGCAGCAGCCGGTCGAACAGCCACAGCGCGAACAGCGATGCCGCAAGCAACGGCAAGAGCAATGCCATGACGCCGATGATAATCACAACCCCGCGCATTTTTGGCGGTACCGCGGCGGCCGGCGGTGCGCCGAGCGCGTCATCGGGCTTGCGCCGTCGCCACATCAGGAAACCCGATATCACCAATGTGATCAGGCCAAGCGCAGTGAGCACCCCGACCAGCTGATTAATCCAACCAAAAAGCTGACCCTCATGCCATGCAATTCCATAATTGACCGCACGATCAATGACATGCTTGTCGGCAAAGCCTTTCCGCGACATCTCCTTGCCCGTTGCAACATCAAATGTGATCTCGCGGTTCAATGGCCGGTTCTGCGCCTCCGACTTAATGGTCCAGGCCATCGGCGCAGGCGGGCCGAAACGCTCAGGCGCGCCCGGTGCTTTCACCAACGCCGGGTGCGGCAGTCGTTCGGCTTTCGCTTTGGCGACCATGTCCGCCAAGCCAACCAGCGGAATTCCGGCAGCCTGCATCTTCATCATCGCATCATGGTCATGCTCGGCATGCGGCGCGGCACTGCCCGTTTTCCAGTTTTGCGCGCCTTGCACCAAACCCAGCTCAGTCCGAACCAGCCGGAAAGCATCGCCCCAGACGCTCGCCCAAGGCAGTCCTGTGGTCAGCAAAACAAGCGCCAGCCCTGAAACCCAGAAGCCAGTTACCGCATGCAGATCGCGCAGGAACACGCGATTGCCCTTCCCCAAACGGGGCCACACGACACCGGCAAAGCGCTGCCCGCGCGGCCACCACATATACAGACCGGTCAGGATCATGACGATCGCCCAGCACGCCGCCAGTTCAACAATCCAGTCACCCATTTTACCGATCAGCAGCGACCCATGTATCCGCGACACCGTGGCGGATATCCGGTTTTCTGGATCGATACTGCCCAACACTTTACCCTGCGGTGACACATAGACATCGCGCATCGATTGGCCGTCGGCGAGGCCGATATGGATCATGGCGGCATCACCTGAACGTTCGGGTAAGCGATAGCTTTGGAATTGCGCACCCGGATTGGCCGCCATAACAGCCGCCAACTGCGCATTGGGCGACACCGCATTTTCAGTCGGCAGGTTGGTAAATGCGCGCTCCTCCCACCGATCCAATTGCGGCTTGAACAAGCAAATTGCGCCAGTTGTGGCAAGTATGAGGATCAACGGCATCACGAAGAGCGAAGCATAGAAATGCCAACGCCAGATGGTGCGGTAGAAAGACGTATTTTCCATCTCTGCTCTCCTAAAACCGCGCACGGACGCCGCCGTAGATGGCACGGCGTTCGACCGGATAGTAAATGGCGGATGCTGCGGAGGCAAGGATAGCGGCCGACACGTCGCCAATGGCTTTCTCCCCGGTCAGGTTCCGCGCATCAAGAAATAGATCGACCCCGGCCATAAGGCGCGCACCGGCAGATAAGCCGAACAGCGTATAGCCTGTCGTGCGTGTCGTGTTCCGATAGTCGGCCCATGCACCCTGGGGCACCCATTCAACATTCGGCGCTATATGCAAATCGTCGCTGCCAAGTCGAAGCTCCGACCGCAGGACATGCTTTGGCACCACAGGCAGCCGGTTGTTGCCATATTGGGCATCGGCGACAAAGCGGAAGGCGGAATATTGCCAGATCTGCCGGAAACGCAGCCAATCGGTCGGCGCTACACTAAACGCGGCCTCGATGCCCTGATGCCGTGTTTTATCGGCGTTGAACGTTGTCGCTGGGATGTCCCGCCCTACGGTAAATTGCAGCATTTCGCCTTTTATGTTGGCACGGTACAGGGCAATATCCCAGCTCGCCCATCCCAGTTTCCCGCGCGTCCCGATTTCGGCTGTCCATGCTGTTTGTTCCTTTACAGGAACAAACGCCGCAATTTGTGCGAGTTCAACGAAGGTCGGGAATTCTGTGGACTTGCTATAATTGGCAAAAAATTGGACGTCTTCGGATGGTTCCCAGAGGACGCCAAATTTGGGCGAGAACGCGTCGAACGACGCTGCACCCGTTGCGGCAGACGGAACGATTTGAACCTGCTTTCGGAAACCATCGGCATATATACCGCCTGCTATGAACGTAACGCCCGCAACCGGCGTTGCACGCAGCTCTCCATACATATTCGACGTCCGGGCCGTCTGGTCGGCATCGAAGGTAAGCGCGCCACGCTTGCCATTCACATTGATAAAGCGCTTTGCGTCAATTGTTCCCCAACGGGACTCTCCGCCAAGGGTAAAGCTCCATATATCGCCTTCACGGTCATAACGGGCGAACACGCCGCGATCGGTCGATGTCTGATCAATGACCTGGAAAATTGGGTGATATAATTCTTTGGCATTCAAGAAAGCGCCTACATCCAGACGGCTATTGCCCCAGTCGAAACGGGTCCGGTTCTGGATACGAACTGAATTGATATCGCGCGCCTGATCCCCGACAAAATTACCAGTTCGTGGTGCGGTCAACGCCGTTGCGCGGGTCAATGCACCGGGCAGTTCCTGATTAAGTGTCGTCGCGCTTGCGTAAAATCGCGTCGACACGACATCCGAAATCCTAAGCCCAACATTGCCGTTAAAGCGGATTGAATTTCGCTGGGCGTGTTGGCGATCCCCCTTGTGGCTATCGGCGCTGATCGCTGCCCACGCATTGGCATCGCCGTCACCCACTCCAAAAGACGCCAAGCCGCGATAAAAGTCAGAGCTGCCGACATCACCGCGAAGGTAAAGGCCCGCCGCATTGTCTCCCATGGGCGTAACGCCGTTGATTGCGCCACCCAATGTACCGGAACCAAATCTCAACGCGTTCGCGCCGCGATATACCTCTAAATGGTCGAAGAATATGGGTTCAAGCTCTTGAAAGTCGCCATTGTCGTCGGCCAGATTGATGTGGACCCCATCCTGCAACAGCGTCAGTCCGCGCATGTGAAACCCGCGCGACAGACCCGAACCGCGAATGGAAATGCGGACCTCTTGTCCAAAACGCGGCTGGGTATACACGCCGGGCGAAAAAGCCAAAGTATCACGCAACGACACGACGGTCTTGTCTGCATAATCTTCGTGGCTAACGACGTCGGTGCCGCCTGCGGTGGTGTTTGCCGATATTTCGGCCTCGTCAGCCGCTGCACGGCCGGTGACAATAATCGTGGCGTCAGCAGCCTCTTCAGCTGCGGCGGGGGTAATGATGGCAATAACAGAGCACGCGACAGACGCGCGCAAAATGGACAAAAATTTCATGATATTTTCCTAAATCTAAACGAGAAATAGGCCGCAAAGCAGCCCTGTGGTTTAGACGTAAGAAGGTGGCCCAATCGCAGGCGGCGGGGGAGCAGCGAGGCCTGCACCAACCGATACTTCGCGTTTGGCAAAAGCAGGAATGGCAAGCGCAACAGGTGCCATTGCAACTTGGAAATCAGCGGAAAGCACGTCCGCCGCCATCGCTGTTCCCGCAAAGGCACAAGGTTGATGCTCAACCGATTTGCCTTTGGATGGGTCTTCTTTGTGCAGCTTACCCGATTTGTCCATCCAGACGGTCTGGGTGTCCATTCCCGTACAGATGGTCAGCGCAAACCCTCGCTCCGACGACGGCATGAAACCGGACGGGATGATGACGCGCAAAGCGAGTGCCAGCACTATCAGTGCGGCTGCTATATTCCGCAAAGGTGAAGATGCGCGAATCACGCGCGCCCTTTGCGCGTACAATTTCGTCCGCGCAAGGTGATTAACCCTTCCACTCGCGCCGTTCTTCGGCAACGCGCAGAACGTCATACGCCGCCTGCCCCGCCTGAAACGCTTTCGCGGCATCGGCGTTGCCGGGGTTTACGTCTGGATGTGTTTCCTTGGCGATTTTGCGCCAGGCTTTTTTGGCGTCATCAAACGTGGAGTCGCTTTCAAGGCCCAGAATATCGAGCGCATGCATTTCATCACGGCTTCGGCTGCCATCGCCGGACCCCGCCCAGCCATAATGCGCGGATTCTTTGTAGCCCGAAAAATCCCTGCGCTCGTTCGCTTCGCGCAATTCGGCTTCTTCCTTGGTCAGACCTTCGAAATAGTCCCAACCACGGTTATATTCACCGGCATGTTCTTCACAGAACATCCAGCGGTCCGGGCTGTTGGGTGATTTTGGTGCGGGGCAGTTGCCCGCTTTCGTGCAACCATAGCGGTCGCACAGACGCACCTTTTGCGCTTCGTTGCTACTTCCATAGCCACGCCAGCGGGGAAAACCCCAGTCATTTCGTCGAGTGGACCGCACCATGCCGCCGACTTAGCGAGGGCACGCGCATTTTGCTAGAGGCGTAAACGCAATTTATGCGCCCGACAAAGCCCCGCCCATCATCCCGCCGCCGAACAAGGTCGAAAAGGCGATACCGATCAGGATGCCGTAAATAATGGCAGCCAGAACGACATAAATGAGCACGATGACAACGGTGAATCCCGCGACTTTTTCCTTAGGTACACCGAGCACAGGCTGCAGCCCCAGATAGATCAGGTAAACGACATACGCGCTTGCCCCGAAAGAAATTAGACCGCCGAATATAGGGATCCAGCCAACCAGCCCCGCCACCCAAGTTGGGGTAGATGCATATGTCATCAGCTTTGCCGACTGAACCATGTCGGATTTGCCGTTAAAGCTGGGCGAAACGGCGTTGACGAGGAACGACATCACAAAAAGCATAACGAGGGAAAACACATATCCCAACACCGCCATTGCCGCGATGGCACCGAAGCCCATTTCCATAGCGCCGCCGCCCATGCCACCAAGGCCATCGGTATTTATTCCCAATGCGCCTATAAATGTTATGTCGGCGACCAAGGGAGTAGCTAGCAAGATCATCGCATATCCGGTGAACAACCCGCCAACCGTTGCGGGCTCGTCCGCAATGACATTCCATTCGTCGGTCGGTTTTAAAATGATATTCTTCGCGCGAGCAACAATCGACATTGACTTATCCCTCTGAAAAATGTGTTCCTCGGCAGAGGAAAACATAATGGCGCGAACATGTAAATGTTGACGTTTGCGTAAACGGAGGGGTCATGAATATAATATTGCGGCTATTGGTGGCCTTAATTGGCGCAATTGCCTTGCTCGGCGTGGCCCAACATTGGTTTAGCCTCGACTCAGTTTTTGCAGAACGTGGTATGCAGGCCGTTGGCGATATCGGCCGCGCGAACCTGCGCGCGGATGTTGGCGGCCTATTTTTAGGCATCAGCGCCCTCACCTTGTTCGCCACGATCCGCCAACATCGGGGCGCGCTGATTGCCGCAATGGTCCTGTTGAGCGCAACCTTGGTTGGGCGCTTTGTCAGTATAGCAATAGATGGGTTCAGCGCCCCAGTTGCCCCGCCAATCATCGTCGAGGCAGTTCTGATTGCCATATTGGGCGTTACTTATTGGGCATGGGGTAAAAAGCCAGAGGGTCTATAAGCCGGGTTCTGTCCTCCGCTGCGGCCGAGGCGTAAGCGGATGTGCGACCATTCATCTAGGCGACGCATTGCTGCGGCACTCATGCAACCAACCCGGGCGACTGGCAGGAGGATGCCATGTGCCGCCCCTATTCGGTTTTGCTCCCGGTGGGGTTTGCCTTGCCGCTTTTGTCACCAAAAGCGCGGTGCGCTCTTACCGCACCGTTTCGACCTGGCCGCATCGAAATGCGGTGGACTGTTTTCTGTGGCACTTTCCCTAAAATTGCTTCCGCCGGACGTTATCCGGCACCGTTCCTCGCTGGAGCCCGGACTTTCCTCCCCATAGCAGTTACCCACTAAGCGGCGGTCGCCCAACCCTCTGGCTTCGCTTAGATAGCAGGTCCGCCTTCATACTCCAAGAGCAAGCTCAGCAATATCGCCCGGCATTCCCCGTCGATCACGCCTTCAATATTTTCAGGGCGAAAGCGGCGCTGGAATGCGACGGTGGCCGCACGTCCGTCTGATATACTGTAACCATAACGTTCTAACGCCAAAAGGAACGCGGCGTCGGGCCATCCCGGATCGACCAACTTTTCCCGTGGACGCGGAACAGCAAGCCCAAGCTTTGCCAAACGTTCCCAGTCAAACAACTCGCCGGGATCTTCTTTACGGGTTGGCGCGACGTCGCTGTGACCCACGACGTTTCGTGGATCAATTCCGTAAGTACCGACAATTCCGGCGACCAAGCGCGTCACGGTGTCCATTTGCGCTTCGGGAAACGGGCGATAGCCAAATTCATGCCCGGGATTGACGATCTCAATACCAATGCTGGCGCTGTTACAGTCCGTCACACCGCGCCAATAAGAAAGCCCGGCATGCTGCGCCCTTTGTTCCTCACGCACCATGTGGACCAGCTGACCGTCTTCATCGACGACATAATGCGCCGACACTTTGGATGCGGGGTTGGCAAGCCAGTCAATGGCGGCTGCACCCGACTGCATGCCGGTATAATGCAAAACAAGCATCGTGATCGGCAAGCTGCGCTCGCCAAAATTGGGTGATGGGTTCCAAATCATGGTCATCATGCGACCATAGGTAAGTCGACCGTTGCACGCAATATCAGCCGGTGCGGGAAACTTTTGCTGGTTACGCGCCTTGATGGTTCGGCGTTAGCTCGTAAAAACCGCGAAACGCCCTGCTGGCGCGAAACTTCTGCGTTTGCCCAATGACGGTTTCGGCCGCACCCAGCATCAAAAGCCCCCCCTGTTCCATGGATGGCGCAATCGCTTCCAAAACATGTGTACGCTTATCGTCGCTGAGATACATAAGCACATTCCGGCATAAAATGACGTCAAAGCGGCCGAAATGGCGCACGGGCGTCAGCATATTATGCTCGGTGAACGTCACCATTTTGCGCAAAGCATCTTTGGCCACCCATTCTTCGCCCTGTTGCTCGAAATAGCGGAGCATGTGTGTCACGGAAAGGCCACGCTGAATTTCAAACTGCGAATAGCGCGCTTCCCGCGCCTGTGCCAAGGCCGTAGCAGATACATCGGTCCCCAATATTTGAATTGTCCAACCGCGCCATTTTTCGGCATTTTCCGAAATAGTAATGGCGAGAGAATAGGCCTCCTGCCCCGTCGAGCAGGCAGCCGACCAGATACGCAGCCTTTTCGTGTCCGAACGTAATTCGCGAATATGGTCGAGCACGGGCCCAGCCAGCAATGCAAAGTTGGGCTGGTCACGGAAAAAAGACGTTTCGTTATTCACCATTGCCTCCACGCACGCGCGCGTCAATTTGGGGTCCGCATCCATCTCGATCAACGCAGCGAGCGTTTGTAGGTCGGGCACAGAGTTGCGCCGCATCAAAGGCTTCAGCGCCATATCGATGCGCCAATGCCGGTTTGCAGGAACCGTTTGTCCTGTATGCCTTTCCAGCGCCGCCGATAGCGTCCTGTAAGCTCTGGTTTCACCGATGCTCATGATGACGTTGCAAGCCGTGAGAGCATGTCGCTCATGTGGGCTGGCGTCATAATCGCTGTGGCCAAGCCTTCCTTTACGATTGCACCCGGCATACCCCAGACGACCGAACTTTGCATATCTTGAACGAAAACGGGTGCTGCAAATGCGTTGAAGGTGCGCGCGCCGACAAGGCCATCATTCCCCATGCCGCTAAAAACAAGCGCCAATCCATCGCGTCCATAGGCCCGCGCCACCGATGCAAGCATGGCATCGACCGATGGGCAATAACAGCTTGCGCTATAGCGCGATTGATGGCCGATGATGACATCGTTACCGTCCCTGTGGCACACCAGATGGGCGTGCCCCGGTGCGAGGTAGACATGATTATGTTTTACGCGCTCGCCGGCTTCAGAAACCTTCACAGTTCGCTTTGTGAGACCAGCGAGTTGCCCTGCAAAAAAGGTCATGAATGCTGCGGGCAGATGCTGCGTGATAAAAATAGGACAGTCGAGAGAGTCATCCAAATTGCGCAATATGTGCTGGATTGCCGGGATACCGCCCGTCGATGATCCAATCGCGATACAGCGCGGCTTCGATAATGCGCGATAATCCGGAAGCGGTCTGTCCGTGTATTTACTGTCGGGGCGCTCCAGCGCCGACCGACCCAATCGCAAGACTTTGTCGATCAAAATTTCTGAAAAGCGTCCCGAAAAACCGGTGCGGCCCGGCTTTGCCAAAGTGTCACATGCACCGAGCGAAAGCGCCTGAACAGCAGCGGGGCCATTTTCTTCAGCAAATGCCGATACGACCAGCACCCTTGCGCCATTCGCCTTTGCGAGAATGTCAGGCAGCGCATCCAATCCCGAACGCTTCGGCATTTCTATATCCAGCAATATGATGTCGACTTCATTTTCGTCGAGACTTGCAACGGCAGCATCCCCATCTGATGCTTCGCAAATGATGTCTATGCCGTCGCACTTGCCCAGAACGCGGGCAAAAATTGAACGTGCGACAACGCTATCGTCGACCAGCATCACCCTAATCGGGGTTGCCGCCGCTTGTGGCCAATTGCCACCCAATGCTGCCGATCTGCTCCGCATTCTGGTGCTTCAAATACAGCCGAGGATTTGCAGCTTTGACTCAAGCGTTTCGCGGTCAAACGGCTTCATGACATATTCGTCTGCGCCTGCATCAATCGCCGCTTGAATGTGCCCAATGCCATTTTCCGTTGTGCAGAATATCACCTTGGCAGATGGCACAGCATTCATCGAACGATAGGCACGCAAAAAATCCATTCCGCTCATGATCGGCATATTCCAATCCAGCAGAATCACGTCGGGCTTTATCTCTGCGACATGGTCCAACGCTTCCTTACCATCGGCCGCCTCAGCGACTTCGAATTGCATCGTTTCGAGAATATGACGGGCAACTTTACGAATGACCTTGCTATCGTCGACAATCAAACAGGATTTCATGTGACCTACCCCCCTATTTCCGACCAGAACGGAGACTGTATCTCCGCGTTCTTATCGACACGTTAATGTGCGCAGCGAACTGGCGGAATTAGGTCGCCGGAACGGTTTGCCCTGAAACCAACGTGTCGGTGTTTAATATCATCACCAGTTCGCCTTCATGCGTGGCGATGTGGTCAACATATCGGTTCCACGCGGCCGGAGGCCGGATATTTGAATCGGCCTGCGCGATGGCAATTGGAACGACGTCATGAACCTTGTCGACGAGCAGTCCATATTGATGCCCCGCAATTTCTGTGACAACAGCCAAACTGCCCTTTTCGACCAATTGCTGCTTCCCCGTAATGTGGAACTGGGTATCGATGAGTGTAAGGACGCGGCTTCTCAGCGCAAAAATTCCAGCAATGGACGGGTCGCACTTGGGCACTGGCACAATGTCCGGCACATGGACGACGGATTCGACTTGGCTGCTCTCAATCGCAACGCGCGATCCTGCCAAATCCGCAATCAGATATAAGGTGTAGGTCATGCGCGCGCCGCCAACTTCTCTTCGATCGCTGATATCAACCCGGCACCATCGTAACGGTAAATGCTCGTAATCGGATCGGTCAGGCTGTGGTTGGAATCGCGCAGGTGGAGCGTTCGTGGGTCAGTTGCCCGTTCGCGCGCCTTGGCGACATCACGCTGTAATATGATGGCGGCGCGGGATTGATCATGTTCATCAAAACTCACCGCATATCCCGAAGCTGTTAACAATGGCGCCAATATCGTCCGTTCCCATTGCGAATCTTCTGCACAGTCGATGAAGCACAAGGCTTCAGAACCACGATTTCGGCGCCTGCGATCATATCTTTCAAAGAATCCGAACATGTTGCGCAGTTCGACGGCCTCTCCAAAGGCATAGACGACACCTTCATGCTGTTCCGGTTCAGCGCTGGGCATGATATCGCCTGCGATGCTAAAAATGTCCAAGACGTCGCTGACGGCAAGATAGCAACTGCTGTCACCATCGCTAAGTCGTAACATTTTCACCAAACCATCGTCAGGTGCAGATTCATATTCCCATAAGTCATACAAGCCGCCGTCGGCAGAGACCCGTGTTCTTCCGCCAACATATTGGATGTGGGCGACCTCGATATCTTCCATCCGTTCAATTGCGGACAGACGAATGGCTTGTTTGCGGCCATCGGTGGCAATAAACAGCAGGGCGGATGGGCCGTTGCTTTTGCTTTCGATATCCGCGCGGCTGTCGATGTCTCGATCATCCCTGTTGACGGCAGACAGCCCCATAGCAGTGCCAAGTCCACTCGCATCGAGCAACAACATAGGTCGGCCATTGTCGGGCAGAGACGTTCCAGCAAACAGGCCGCTGCCCATCACCAATGGCGCGCCCGGTTTCACGACAAGCTCTTCATTGTTGATGACGGCGGCAACTTCCAAAACGAAATTGGCACCCACCGCCGGACGCATTACGATGAGTGTGCGGCTCTCTCCGGGGATATCTGCACCTTGGGCAATGCCCAATATGTCTTCAAGCGATTTGAAGGGATAGCGAATGTTGCGGATGCTAACAATTTTGCGACCGCCCAGTCCTTCGAATTTGACGTTGGCGTTCGAAGTCGACACCATCTCAACCACCGAACTGCGCGCGATGCCGAATATCTGCGCACCAGCGCGCACCGAAAGCCCTGCGATAATTGAAAGCGTGAGCGGCAAACGCAAGGTTATTTTTAGCCCATGACCCTCATGATTCTCTAACTCAATCGTGCCGCCGATGGCTTGCAAATTGTTGCGCACAACGTCCATGCCCACACCGCGGCCCGATATCGACGTTACGCTATCCGCGGTCGAAAGGCCGGGCGTAAAAATAGTGTTCAGCCGCGCGCGTGGTGACATTGCCTGCCATCCACCAACCGTTGTCACATTGGCGGCTATTGCGCGAATGCCGAGCTTGTCGACATTGATACCCCGCCCATCATCCGCAATTTCAATGATGATCTGGTTGCCAGACTGGCGGGCAGAGACATGGATATGGCCTACTGGATCTTTGCCAGCAGCGCGCCGTTCGTCGGTACTTTCAATTCCGTGATCGGCTGCATTGCGCAGAATGTGCGTTAGGGGATCACGCAACGCTTCGACCATTTCGCGGTCAACTTCGACTTCGCTTCCGTCGACGCGCAATTCTATTTCTTTGCCAAGCTCAATTGCTATGTCGCGCACAAGCCTTGGCAAAGCCGAGAATAATTTGTCGATATGCTGCATACGCATCATGCCAACGGCATCGCGCAGTTCGGCCACAGTGGAAGACAAACGACCAAATGACACATCAAGATCCGCGTTCGAGCTAACCCTGCGAAGCTGACGCGACACTTCGTTGCGGGCGAGCACCATATCCGAAACGCCGCTCATCAAATTGTCGAGCAGGCTAAGCGACACCCGCACCGTTCGCGCTTTACCGGGTAATATGGTGTCTTCATGACCCAGTGTGTCGCCGGAAACATCGACATGGCCAGTGACCATGTTTGCCGGATTGTCGCGCAAAAATGCGCGTAAGGCGTCCGCCAAGATATCATCGTCATCATAGACAGATGCGCCAGTCTCAAGTGCCTCGGTTAGAATAGCGACGCGGTCGATAACAGCGAGCACCGCGGTTACGAGATCTGCCGACACCTCGACCGTGCCATCGCGTGCGGCGCTCAACACGTCCTCAGCCGCGTGGCTCAGGCGGAGCAGCCTTGGGAGTGACAGGAAACCGCAGCTTCCTTTTACTGTGTGTACAAAACGGAATACGCTGTCGAGCAATGCGCGATCATGCGGCCGACGCTCCCACTCGACCAACTGACTTGTCAGCGCCTCAAGCGTCTCGCGCGTTTCAGCAATAAAGTCTTCTATCAAGTCGTCCATGTCTGCCGATCCGTTGTACCGGACACGACTTGTGACATCAGATGGTTAAAAAGATGTTGAGAGTGCTAAGAGTCCAGACCTAGACCTACGATGAGCGCACAAGTGCGCCGATGACGATATGCTCGGCATCGGGCTCAGCAAGCTGGATCATCCCGCCGCCCTGCAGCGCAAGCGTGTGCGCCATCCAGGCCGCAGCGGTGCGGGAATCTATCATCGAGGCATCAAGCTTCCCCGTCAGCGCATCACGCACAGCGGAATCTATGACAATTTTCGGACCACTCGCCCGAATGACAATTTCCTGTTCGTTCAATCCTGCTTCAGCGCCCACGAATAAAGTGCCGCCACGCACAAGCGCTTCGTTCGCCAACAGCACGAGGTTTAAAAGGATTTTGACAGCCCTTTTTGGCATCATCTGCGCAGGAACAGCCCATTCCAACACCGTGCGACCGCTTGAGGTTATCAGCGGTTCAATAACGCCCCGCGCTTCTTTCGGGTCGACTTCTGAACCAAAGCCACCAGCAGCACCAAAAGCGAGGCGGAAAAACCTCAGCTTATCAGCCGCAGCTTTGGCGCTTTCCGCCAGCAAATCCATGCAGCGTTGCCGCATTTCCGGATCATGCTCGTCGGCCAGCAACTCAAGCCCATTATTCATGGCACCGACAGGGCTCAAAAGGTCATGACACAGGCGCGAGCAAAGCAGGCTGGCAAATTCGATTTCCGTATCGGACATTAAAAATGGTTCCTTAGGCTGGCTGGCATATTGATGGCGGTCATGGACCGTGTTTTCAAGCGATTCAACCCTCGACGATCAGCGGCACGGGGGTAAATCCTGTGACATGAGCGCCAATAGCGATGGGTTGCCATGCCGTAACCACTCCCCCCGCAATGATGATCCATATCAGGCCATCGGGGGCGGCCTGCGCGATGTCAGACTCAGAAGGCCGCGCCAAACCATTCGGGTGCGAATGAAAATAGCCCAAAAGCGGCATGCCACCTGCTCTGGCATCCTTATGGACGGCGATAAGTGCGGCTGGGTCGATTTCAAAATTCCGTGACGGATCGGAAGCAACATTGGTTGCCCATTCCACGGCCATGACCTTCTGGTCCCGTCCACGCAACATACCACAGCATTCATTTTGGCCGGCGTCCGCCGCCCAATGCAGAAGTTGTTTCTGGTCATTGCTTGATAAATGCAGGGCCATAACCCATGTGTATGCCATGGTTGGAGAAAATGCCACATTTACAGGTATTTTGGGCGAAGGAAGGCTCGATAGCGCGCTTGCCGCCGCGCTGCCGCAATTTTCGCGCGCACGTATTCAGGCCCTGATCGCTGACGCTGCGTTGCGCATCAACGGACAATGCTTCGTTGATGCCGGAAGCAAGAAAATGTCCGGGCAGCATTTTGAGCTAAATGTCCCTGCCGCCAAGCCTGACACAGCTATCCCGCAAGATATTCAGCTCGACGTCGTTTATGAAGATGAACATCTGATCATCGTGAACAAACCCGCTGGATTGGTCGTGCACCCTGCCGCCGGGCATAGTGACGGAACATTGGTCAATGCGCTGTTACACCATTGTCAGGGCAAATTGTCGGGCATTGGCGGCGTTCAGCGTCCAGGCATTGTTCACCGTATCGATAAAGACACATCCGGGCTTTTGGTCGTGGCAAAAAGCGACGTCGCGCATGAGGGCTTGGCAAAATTGTTCGCCGCGCATGACATCGAACGCAAATATATCGCGATCGTCAGCGGGGTCCCTGCCCCACCTGCGGGAACGGTGCGCACGCAAATTGGCCGATCAACGACCAACCGCAAAAAAATGGCGGTGCTGCCGGATTCCAAGGGTAAGCATGCGGTCACACATTTTCGCATGACGGAAGCATTCTCCAAAGCCGCAGTCGTCGAATGCACGTTGGAAACGGGGCGGACCCATCAAGTCCGCGTCCATATGGCCCATATTGGCCATCCGCTAATCGGCGATAGCGTTTATTCTAATCGACAAAACCCCTACAGAATCGGACCAGATCAGGCTCCGTTTGACCGACAGGCATTGCATGCGGCCTCATTGGGGTTTATTCATCCGATATCTGGAGAAAACTTACGGTTCGAATGCGGTATACCAGAAGACATGCAGCTTCTGTTAATCCAATTGCGTGTATAGCTTTTCAAAGGGAACGCTTTGCTAGCGGGTGCTTGATGAGGCCCGGTGGGAAGCACAATGAAAGAGGAAAACATGTCTGATAAAAAGAATGTTCCGGCTACAATACCTGCCCTTGGGGGGGATGCGAGCCTTAACCGTTACCTAAGCGAAATCCGGAAGTTTCCGGTTTTGAAGCCTGAGCAAGAATATATGCTCGCCAAACGCTTTCAAGAACATGGCGATACCAAAGCTGCCGAGCAGCTTGTTACGTCACATCTTCGCCTCGTATCAAAAATTGCCATGGGCTATCGCGGCTACGGCCTGCCGGTGTCCGAGCTTATTTCCGAAGGCAATATCGGATTGATGCAAGGAGTGAAGAAATTCGATCCAGACCGCGGTTTCCGCCTCGCAACCTACGCGATGTGGTGGATTCGCGCGTCGATGCAGGAATTCATCCTACGCAGCTGGAGCCTGGTCAAGATCGGCACCACGGCCGCGCAGAAAAAGCTGTTCTTCAACCTGCGCCGGATGAAAAACAACCTTCAGGCATTTGAAGATGGCGATCTCAACCAAGACGCCTTGCGTAAAATTGCCACCGACCTTGGCGTGTCCGAGGAAGAAGTGAACAACATGAACCGCCGCATGGCGATGGGCGGTGACACGTCACTGAATGTCCCGATGCGCGAAGATGGCGATGGCCAATGGCAGGATTGGTTAGTCGACGATGCGCCTTTGCAGGACGAACGCGTTGCAGACGCACAAGAAGGCGATATGCGCCATGCCTTGCTCTCCGAAGCGATGGACAGCCTGAATGAGCGCGAGAAGCATATTCTGACTCAGCGTAGACTGATTGAAGAACCGCAAACGCTCGAGGAGCTGAGCCAGACTTACAGCGTCAGCCGTGAACGCGTGCGCCAGATTGAGGTGCGGGCATTTGAAAAGCTGCAAAAAGCGATGCTGCGGATTGCCGGCGAAAAGCGGTTACTGCTCACCGTTTAGCCCCATGTAAAAATAGATGACGGGCGGAGAACGCTGCGCTAGCTTTTGTATATGAAAAAACCGAAGCGCTCGTTTTCCGCCCGTATCCTTCGTTCCAGCCTGAAAACGGCTATATATCTTACCGGCGGGACGGTCGCGTTGACGGCCATTTATGCCGTTGTCCCTGTGCCGACGACGCTGACCATGTTGTTCGACAGTCATGGTGCAAAGCGCGACTGGACACCGCTTTCCGATATCTCACCAAATCTGGTCCGCGCCGTGATTGCCGCCGAGGATGGTAAATTCTGTAGCCATGATGGCTTTGACCGTGCGGCGATCGAAAAGGCGATTAAACGTAATCAACAGGGCGGAAAAATCCGCGGTGGTTCAACCGTCAGCCAGCAAACCGCGAAGAACGTGTTTCTGTGGCAGGGTTCCGGTTGGACGCGTTACCTGCGCAAAGTACCTGAAGTCTATTTCACATTTCTGATCGAAAAAATCTGGGGCAAACGCCGGATTATGGAAGTGTATCTGAATGTCGCGGAAACCGGCATTGGCACCTATGGCGCCGAAGAAGGCGCGCAGCGTTATTTCAACAAATCTGCGAAAGATCTCACCCGCACCGAAGCCGCACGATTGGCTGCCATTCTGCCATTGCCCAAAAAGCGCGCGGTAAATGGCGTCGGTGGTTTCACGCGCCGCTACGGCAACAGCATCGCCGCCCGCATTCGCGTCGTCAAACGCGACGGCCTCGATAGCTGCATTTACCCATAAAAAAGGGCGAAGCCGAAGCCCCGCCCTTTTTAATTTTCTAGTTCAATGACTTAGAATACGAACGTAATCGTCCCGCTCACGGTGCGTGGTGCACCGATTTGAACGAAGCCTGGGCTACCGTAAGTCGCAACACCAGTGGTGCGGTTATAGGACGCGCTCTGCGCCAAGCCACCGCCAAAACCGCCGACATAGAATTGGTCGAACAGGTTGTAGACGTTGAGCTGGAAGCGGGTCTTGTCGCTTACACCCAAGAAGCCAAGGTTAACGCTCGCATCAAGGTTGACCATCCAATATGCAGGCGCAGTTGCACCAAATATTTCGGTGCGCGCTGTTGTGCCCAAAGTGCCGCTTGCAACGGCGCCAGTTGGAATGAACGAACCTGTGTAGGTGGCTTCGCCCGTATCGAAGATGTTCCGTGGGCCAGTGCGCTTTGCAGTAATGCCAAGTTCAACTGGTCCAACTTCACCGCGTACAGTTCCACCGAACGAATATTTCGGCGAACCACCTTCACGCTGGCCAGCAGTCGCAGCAAAAACTGGCGTACCGTCGGCGTTTTCACCGATAGCAACGTTGTTCTTGATTTCCGACTTCATGAACGAACCAAATACATACACGGCCAATTCAGGAATTGGCTGATATGAAATCGAACCATCGATACCATATTTGTCGACATTGCCGAGGTTACGATACACGTTCTGGTCCAGCTCTGGATCATAAGCCGAAGCCAAACGGTTCTGGAACTTCGTCAACCAACCCGAAAGCTGGGCTTGGATGTTACCCGAACGGTAACGAACGCCAAGGTCAACGCTGTCTGTCGTTTCTGGAGCAGGACGCGCACGTGCGGTCGTGATCGGGAAGAAGAACGCGTTGTACAAGCTATCGGTACCTGGAACCGAAAGGCCCTGAGCAAAGCTTGCGAACATGCTGAATTCAGGCGTAAACTTGTAGTTGAGGCCTAGATTTGGCAAAATCTTGTCATATTTGAACACGCGGTTTTGTGGAGCACCCTGCGTTGGGTTTAGCGTTGCGTTCAGAGCGTTCTGGTTCGCATCGCCGAAGCACTCAACAAAGCCGCCAGCGGAGCTGGTGAAGCAATAGTTGGTCAGGTCACGCTTAAAGAACGGTGCACGGACACCAGCTGTCACAACGAGACTGCTGTCCAGATATTCACCGCGATATTCACCCGAAACCTGCTGCAAAATTGCATAAGACAGACGGTTACGCTTTTGCAGCGTTACGCCGTTGGAAGCAACTTGCGGACCGTTTACTGGGAAAACGTCCAATGGCTCACCATTAACGTCCAACAAGCCAACTTCGCCCGTCTGACGGTGACGTGCACGGTCAAAGGTATAGGCAAGACGAACCGAATGCGCATCGCTGATTTCATAACGCAGCGAGCTGATGACGCCATAACGATGTGTTTGCGTCTGGCTTGGTGCAATCATGGTAACCAGATCGAGGATGTCGCCATCGCCATTCAGATCCTTACCAAAAAACGGCGAACCCGAGAGGTATCCAGCCTGGCAGCTTACGCCATCGCCGCTTACTACTGTGGTGCAGTTTGCAGTGCCGCCGGTCGGATCGATGTCACGACGTGCTTCACGTGCAGTAACGGTGCCACCACCATTTGCCTTTACGTACTGATAGCTTGGATCAACCGTCAACGTCAGCTTTTCACCGAACGTGAATTTCGACGAACCACGGATGCTGCCGGTGTTTGAAGGGTTATAACGACGGTCGAATTCCGTGCCGCATGTTGTTGCCGACTGAGCAGTTCCATTAACTGGCGTTACCGTTGTCGTGCAGGGGAAGTTAATCAGATATTCCCGCTCATCATTGTTCGCAGGAAAACGGTTGCCGCTACCCGAACCAACGACACGGCCCGCATCGTTGCGCAATGGCAGCGAACCGAAGAAGTTGTTGCGGTTTTCATTGTAGCTACCAGAAATCGCAATGAAGTCACCATCGCTGCCGATGGGCTGATAGATCTTCGCGTTATACTGTTGCTTGTCGATAACGCCGTAATTGTTGAACGGGTTGTCGTTGGTAGCCTTTGAAGCCGAGAAGAACGCGCGCGTTCCGAACGATGTCAGATTACCTGTGTTTATCATGCCAAACAGGCGCTCGAAGTTAAAGTCGCCGAGCGAGGCCGAGACCTTAGCGCCGAAATCTTCAGTCGGTGTCATCGTGCGGTAGTTGACGGTTCCGCCAACAGCCGATGCTGTAGGGCTGTCGACGTCAGTCGTACCCAGGTTAACATTGACCTGTTCAATCAATTCAGGGTCAAGCTGTTGGTTCGAATAGATGGCGTAGTTGCCGGAGTCATTCAACGGGATACCGTCAAACGTCAGCGAGATACGCGACGAGTCAAAACCACGAATGTTCAGAGTGCCGCCCGACGATCCATAAGCATCGTTGTTCTGGAAGCTTACGCCTGGAATGACGTTGATGGTGTCGAGAATTGTCTGACCTGGATTCTGACGTTCGATCAGCTCTTGCGTAAGAACCGCCTTTGCCTTAGTCGAATCCGGTGCCTGAATTCCGGCAACGTCCTGCGAACGCGAACCGGAAACAACGATTACCTCTTCTTCGAAATCGACTGAACCAGTCGACTGCGCGAAGGCAGCGCTTGAAAAGCTGCAGATGGTGAGTGCAACCGCACTTGCCGCAAGCTGATAACGAATTTTCATTTCTAAAACCCCTTTGGTTTTCACATGCCAATTCACTGATAACCAAGCATTTCGCTCGAATCATCCATATGAATTGAACCGCGACATCCCCTTGGGGCTGGTGAATGACAGTAAAATGACACCCCGCCCCGCAGATGATTCGCCCTTAACCGACAGCGCCGGAGAGGCAAAGTATTGCAGTGCAGCAACCTGTCCAAATTGGCCTATTTCAACATTTTGTTAAGACTTGTGGCCTGTTTGCCACAGTCAGTAAAAAATGCGCTTATGCGGCATCCTCTTTGGTCGATTTCGCCGATTTTGCATAAACGAGGACCGGCGTCTTGCGACCTTCGACCACATCCTTGTCCACGACAACTTCGTCGACACCGTCAAAGGTTGGAAGATCAAACATCGTATCCAGCAATATCGCCTCCAGGATCGACCGCAGTCCGCGGGCACCGGTTTTGCGTTCAATCGCTTTCTTTGCGACCGCTTCCAACGCTTCATCGGTAAAGCTCAGGCCGACATCTTCCATCTCGAACAGTTTGCGATACTGCTTCACGAGTGCGTTTTTCGGCTCCGACAGGATCTTGACGAGCGCGGGGATATCGAGATCTTCCAGCGTCGCAGTGACCGGCAAACGACCCACAAATTCCGGAATCAAGCCATATTTCAGCAAATCTTCTGGTTCGACCTGCTTGAGGATTTCACCCGTTCCGCGTTCATCAGGATCAGCGACATGTGCGCCGAATCCAATCGATTTGCCTTCAAGACGATTGGCAATGATCTTTTCCAGCCCCGCAAACGCGCCCCCACAGATGAACAAGATATTCGTTGTATCGACCTGCAGGAATTCCTGCTGCGGATGCTTACGGCCACCCTGCGGAGGCACACTTGCGGTTGTACCTTCCATAAGCTTCAACAAAGCCTGCTGAACGCCCTCACCGCTGACGTCGCGGGTGATGGAGGGATTTTCCGCTTTACGGCTGATCTTGTCGATTTCATCGATATACACGATGCCGCGCTGCGCCTTTTCGACATTATAGTCGGACGCCTGCAGAAGTTTCAGGATGATGTTTTCAACATCTTCGCCGACATAGCCCGCTTCGGTTAAAGTTGTTGCGTCGGCCATGGTGAATGGCACGTCAAAGGTCTTGGCCAAAGTCTGGGCAAGCAAGGTTTTTCCACAACCGGTTGGGCCAACCAGCAGGATGTTCGACTTAGCCAGCTCAACTTCGGCACCTTTGGCACCATGGTTAAGCCGCTTATAATGATTGTGCACAGCAACCGACAGCACACGTTTTGCCTGCGGTTGACCAATGACATAGTCGTCGAGAACTTCGCAGATTTCCTGCGGTGTCGGAACTTCACCCTCCTTGCGGCCGGTCAGCGCCCCCTTGGTTTCTTCACGAATGATGTCATTGCACAGCTCAACACACTCATCACAGATGAAAACGGTTGGGCCAGCGATCAATTTGCGGACTTCGTGCTGTGACTTTCCACAGAATGAGCAATATAATGTGCTCTTAGTGTCAGATCCGCTTAGCTTCGTCATAATATGTCCTGCTACCACGCCGAAACGGGTCGTACTTTATTGAACCAACATCCTAAAGATGCGTTCCGATTTGGCAATAGCCCAAAAAGGGCTGTGCCATCTTGGCTAAGGCCGCAAAGCGATTGCTAACGCAATCAGTCCGCCCCTGCCTCAGAATTCAGCGGGCGCTTGTCAAAGACTTCGTCGACCAGACCAAATGCCTTGGCTTCCTCGGCTTCCAGGAACGTGTCGCGATCCATCGCCTTCTCAATGTCTTTCAACGGCTTGCCGGTATATTTGGCGTATAAATCGTTCATACGCTTGCGAATGCGCAGGATTTCGTTCGCCTGAATTTGGATATCCGATGCCATACCACGCGCGCCGCCCGAAGGCTGGTGGACCATGATACGCGAATTGGTCAGCGCAACGCGCATGCCGGGTTCACCCGCAGCCAACAGGAAGCTGCCCATCGATGCGGCTTGTCCGATGCACACTGTCCCAACCTTAGGACGGATATATTGCATGGTGTCATGAATTGCCATGCCAGCGGTTACAACGCCGCCCGGCGAGTTAATGTACATCCAAATATCTTTCTTTGGATTGTCCGACTCAAGGAACAACAGCTGCGCGGTGATAACCGAAGCCATATTGTCCTCGACCTCACCCGTCACAAAAATGATCCGCTCGCGCAATAGGCGCGAAAAGATGTCCCAGCTCCGCTCCCCCCGGTTCGATTGCTCGATAACGACGGGAACTAGGGCTTGTACCGGATCAAATGGGACGTGCATGAAATACCTCTGGGTTGTTCTGATTTTACGCTGATGCCTACATCGGCGCGGGCAGACAAAGTTTCAAGCAGGAAAAGGTTAAGTTGACATGCAATCCACAGAGAGTTGATCAAAATCGCAATTCGATTGAGATGACAAAATCGATTAGTTTTTGGATTTTGAATGATCTTGCCAATTAAAAGCTAAATGTGGCGCACATGAGCGCGACCGAAACAAGAAAGGCCTCGGAATCCCGAGGCCTTTTCGTTTGTCCAAAGCTGGACGATTATTTCTTAGGCGCAGCCTTTTTGGCAGGAGCCTTCTTGGCAGGCGCTTCTTGTGCGTCCTTCTTAGGAGCAGCTTTCTTTGCAGCGGGCTTAGCTTCCTTTGCAGCTGCCTCTTCCTTTGCTGCAGCCTTTTTCGCAGGGGCTTTCTTCTTCGCCGCTGGCTTTGCGTCTGGCTCAGCTTCAATCGCCGCTTCAAGAACGTCCTTGGTCACGGTCTTTTCAGTGATCGTCGCCTTCTCGAACAAGAAATCGACAACCTTGTCTTCAAACATGGGTGCACGCAGCTGGGCCGCTGCCATCGGGTTTTCTTGCAGATACTGCACGAACCGCTGACGGTCTTCAGGGCGATATTGCTGCGCAGCTTGCTGCACGAGCATGTTCATTTCCTGTTGGCTGACTTCAACGCCATTTGCCTGACCGATTTCGGACAGCAACAGACCAAGGCGAACGCGGCGGACGGCGATATCGCGATACTCTTCGCGCTCGGCTTCCATTTCCTTTTTCGCAGCTTCAACATCTTCTTCGCGGGCAGCTTCCTGCTCCAACTGCGCCCAAATCTGTTCGAATTCTGCGTCGACCATCGATGGAGGCACGTCAAAGTCATGATCCGCAGCAAGCTGATCAAGCAACTGGCGCTTCATGTAGGTGCGGGTCAGGCCATTATGTTCTTGCTCAACCTGAACCTTCATCAACTCGCGCAGCTTGTCGATACCGTCCAGGCCGAACATCTTGGCAAGATTGTCATCCGCTTTCGCTTCGACTGGCTTGCGCACTTCGGTGACGACGATATCAAAAGTCGCGGCCTTGCCCTTTAGGTTTTCGGCATTGTAATCTTCGGGGAAGGTTACGTTCAGAACCTTCTCGTCATTGGCTTTGACGCCAACGAGCTGGTCTTCGAAACCAGGGATAAGTTGGCCTGAGCCAAGCTCAACCGCCATGCCTTCGCCCTTGCCGCCTTCGAAAGGTACGCCGTCGACCTTACCTTCAAAGTCGATGACAACGCTGTCGCCCATCTTTGCGGCATATTTCTTGTCAGCCGCTTCAAAGCTCTTTTGACCTGCAGCAAGCTTCAGGATCGATTCGTCGACCTGTGCGTCGCTGACTTCAACCGTCAGGCGCTCAAGCGTGATGCCATCGATCGACGGAGCGGTAATCGCAGGCAGGACTTCGAGATGGAAATCAACAACCGCGTCTTTTCCGGGCTCGTAACCATTATCCAGATGCACGTGCGGCTGAGTCGCAGGGCGCAGCTTGTGGTCAGAAATCGCCTTTTGGACGCCTTCTTGAATCGAGCTGTTCAGCGCGTCCTGAAGCAGCGAGTCTTTATGCATTTTCTTGACCAGATTGGCGGGAACCTTGCCAGGACGGAAACCGGGCATACGCACCTGAGGCGCGATTTTCTTTACCTCGGCATCGATGCGTGATTCGACGTCTTTCGCGGTAATCGTCATACGATATGCGCGCTTCAGGCCTTCATTCTGTGTCTCGACGGTTTGCATAATATCTTCTCTATCTGCAGGCAAAGCGGCTGGCCTCACCTTAAACGTTAAATGGCTTTCGGGTTCAACGACAGCCGGGAACTTCCCTATTTCGTGGTGCGGGCGAAGGGACTCGAACCCCCACACCTTGCGATGCCAGAACCTAAATCTGGTGCGTCTACCAATTCCGCCACGCCCGCTTACGAAAAGCTGCCGTTTCACAAACGACGGGAGCCTCTAACGGGAAAGCCCCGCTAGGGCAAGGGCAGAAGCGGCGAAACCGCCGCTGCGCCCTTATCATCTGTTAACCAAGCGCCTTTTTAAGCAAGTCGTTGATGATTTGCGGATTGGCCTTGCCCTGCATCGCCTTCATCGTCTGGCCCACAAAGAAACCAAACAACTTGTCTTTGCCCGACCGGTACTCGGCAACCTTATCTTCATTGGCGGCCATGATCTTGGCAATTTCTGCCTCAATTGCGCCTGTGTCATTGGTCTGCTTCAGGCCTTTTTCTTCGACAATGGCAGATGCGCCCTGCCCGGTCTCAAGCATGATTTCGAAGACCTGCTTGGCGATGCTGCCGCTGATCGTGCCATCGGCAACCAGACCAAGAAGCTCGGCAGCTTGCTTTGGATTGACCGGGCTTTCGTCCAAGGTCTTACCAAGCTTGTTCAGCGCACCGAACAATTCGGACATCAACCAGTTCGACGCCTGCTTGGCATCAACGCCTTCGGCCAACAAATCTTCGAACCAAAACGCCGTTTCGGCTTCTGCCGTCAGAACCGCCGCATTGTATGCGGTGAGGCCCAATGCTTCATAACGCGCACGTTTGGCGTCGGGAAGCTCGGGTAAGGACGCACGGCATTCCTCCAGAAACGCGTCGTCGAGTTCGACCGGCAACAAATCGGGATCGGGGAAATAACGATAATCATGCGCGTCTTCTTTCGACCGCATTGAGCGCGTTTCCATCTTGTTCGGGTCGAACAAGCGGGTTTCCTGAACCACTGCGCCGCCGCTTTCGATCAGATCCACCTGACGCTGCGCTTCATACTCAATCGCCTGCATCATGAAGCGGATGGAGTTGACATTCTTGGTCTCTGTGCGCGTGCCCAGTTCACCACCGGGCTTGCGGACAGACACGTTGACGTCAGCGCGCATGGAGCCTTGCTCCATATTGCCGTCGCACGATCCAACATAGCGCAGGATGGAGCGGAGTTTCTTGAGATACGCCCCAGCCTCTTGCGGGCTGCTAATGTCAGGACGCGACACGATTTCCATCAGCGCGACGCCCGAGCGGTTCAAATCGACAAAAGACATTGTTGGATGCTGGTCATGCATCAACTTGCCTGCGTCTTGCTCGACATGGATGCGCTCGATACCAATTTTCTTGGTCGGGCTATCGGGGTCTTTTTCGTTCAGCGTAACCTCAATTGCGCCCTCACCCACGATGGGGTGATACAGTTGCGAAATCTGGTAGCCCTGCGGCAAATCGGCGTAGAAATAATTCTTACGGTCAAACCGCGACCAGCGGTTGATCTGCGCATTGATTGCCATGCCGGTGCGCACAGCCTGACGCAGGCATTCGCGGTTTGGCACGGGCAACATGCCCGGCATCGCTGCATCGACAAGGCTCACATGACTGTTCGGTTCGGCGCCAAAGCCGGTGGAGGAACCCGAAAACAGCTTGGACTCACTGGTGATCTGCGCATGAACTTCAAGGCCAATTACGACCTCCCACTCACCGGTATTTCCCTGGATGCGGTACTCGCTCATATTACCACCACTCTCCGGCTTCCGCCGTAAATCCTGAACGCTGCTCAATCGCGAGGCCGGCGTTGAGCACAGCCTGTTCGTCAAGCGCCTTACCGATAATCTGCAGTCCCAAAGGCAGGCCTTGCTTGTCGAGGCCGCCCGGAACCGACATCGCGGGCAAGCCAGCCAATGAGGCAGGCACCGCGAACACGTCGTTCAAATACATCGACAATGGGTCGGCGTTCTTCTCACCCAAACCAAAAGCCGCGCTTGGTGCGGTTGGCGCGAGGATGAGGTCACAGCTTGCCCACGCATTTTCGAAATCGCGTGCGATCAAGGCCCGGACCTTTTGCGCCTGCGTGTAATATGCATCGTAGAAGCCAGCGCTCAACACATAGGTGCCGATCATGATACGGCGGCGCACTTCTTCGCCGAAACCGGCGGCGCGCGTTGCGGCATACATATCCTGCAGGCCAGCGCCCTCAGGCAAATCACGCAAACCAAAGCGCACGCCGTCATAGCGCGCAAGGTTGGATGACGCTTCAGCAGGGGCGATGATATAATAAGCAGGCAACGCATATTTTGTATGCGGCAGGCTGATGTCGACGATTTCCGCGCCTGCATCCTTCAGCCATGCGATGCCATTATCCCACATCTTGGCGATATCTTCGTCGATACCATCAAGACGATATTCGCGGGGAATGCCAATGCGCTTGCCCTTCAGATCGCTGTTCAGAGCTGCTTCCCATGCGGGCACAGGCAAATCGAGCGACGTCGAATCCTTTGGATCAAAGCCCGCCATGGCTTCCAACATGATCGCGCAATCGCGGACGTCGCGCGCCATTGGGCCAGCTTGGTCAAGCGAACTGGCGAATGCCACAACGCCCCAACGCGAGCAGCGGCCATAGGTTGGCTTGATACCGCTAATGCCGACAAATGCCGCTGGTTGGCGGATGGAACCACCGGTGTCGGTACCTGTCGCAGCAGGACACAGCCGTGCGGCGATGGCAGAGGACGAACCGCCCGATGAACCACCCGGCGCAAGTGCGGCGTTGTCACCATTATTGCGCCGCCAAGGCGAAATGACATTACCGAAATAGCTGGTTTCGTTCGACGAACCCATGGCGAACTGGTCAAGGTTGAGCTTGCCCAACATCCCTGCGCCAGCCTTCCAAAGATTGGCGGATACCGTCGACTCATAGGTGGGCACGAAGCCTTCCAGCATATGGCTTGCGGCGGTCGTCTGCACGCCTTCGGTGCAGAACAAGTCCTTCATGCCAATCGGCACACCAGCCATTTTGCCCAGTGGCTTGCCAGCAGCGCGGTCGGCATCGACCGCTTGCGCGGCCGCAACGGCCATTTCAGGCGTTTCTACGATAAAGGCGTTGAGTGCCTTTGCCGCAGCAACGCGCGCGTTGAGGGCCTCAGCAACCTCAACGGCTTTAAATTCGCCGTTGGCGACGCCATCACGAATGGCAGCTACGCCCAGTCTCGAAAAATCAGTCATTATTCAATCACCTTGGGCACGCCAAAGAAGCTGCCTTCCCTCGCTGGCGCATTGGCAAGCACCTTGTCGCGGACATCGCCATCGGTGACGACGTCGTCGCGCAGGCGCAGCTTATTGGGGATGACAGCCGTCATCGGCTCAACGCCAGTGACGTCGACCTCGCCCAATTGCTCCACCCAGGCAAGAATGCCATTGAGTTCGCCGACCATCTTGTCAGCCTCTGCATCGCTAATCGCGATGCGCGAAAGCCGTGCGATTTTGTTCACGGTATCTTTATCTACAGACATAAGCCAGCCGCTAGCATTGCGCCTGCCCCGCTTCAACGGAAAAGCTTAATCTTTCAGGCTCTATTCAATTTTCCGATGCTATTTCCATCCAATCGGCTACATCGCATCAAAATTTCAGGACATAAACTTGGCTCGTAAATTCATTTATATCGTTGCAGCGCTCATCGTCCTCGTCATTGCGGGTGGTTTCGTTATCCGCATTTATGAGGCTGAGCTTACCGAATTGGCATTCGTGCCAACGGCAAAGTTCGAAAAACAGGCGGCGTTTGAACCGAACAAATATGCCAGCAACGATATGTGGTTCGCGCGACCGGGCAAGACCGGCAATCCAGCCGACTGGTTGCCTGTGGGTGCGGCGAAGCCAGACGTGCGGGGCCCCGCGGCGATATTTTTCGTTCACCCAACATCTTATATCGGCAGGGATCATTGGAATGCACCGCTCGACGACGCGGAATCGCAGGATCGCGCGAGATTGTTCCTGCGTGGCCTTGCTTCGCCCTTTGCCAGCACCGGCGAAATGTGGGCACCCCGCTATCGTCAGGCAGCAATAGGCTCGTTCCTAACCACCAAGCCCGAGGGTCAGCAGGCGTTGGATGCCGCATATCAAGACGTTCTTTTGGCGTTCGATGAATTTGTTGCGAAAGTGCAAAAAGACCGGCCGATTATATTGGCTGGCCATAGCCAAGGCGCGCTGCATCTTACACATCTGCTGAAGGATCGCGTTGCAGGCAAACCAATCGCCAAACGAATCGTTGCCGCTTATGTTGTTGGTTGGCCAATTTCCGTGGATAATGATGTCGCTGCGATGGGGCTGCCCGCATGCTCGGGTCCAGATGAAACGGGATGCATCATGGCGTGGCAAAGCTTTGCCGAGCCGGCCGAGTATGACCGCATATCAAAAGCCTATGACGCAACGACAGGTTTCAACGGGCAAAGCCGCAAAGGCACCGCAATGTTGTGCACCAATCCGTTAAACGGTGGTGCCGCAGCTGCGGCAGACATGAAGGCCAATTTGGGTACGTTAAAAGCAGATGCGTCGATGAACACCGGTGAGCTGGTCGTTGGTGCCGTACCCGCACGATGTGACGCAAAGGGATTTCTGTTGATCGGCGATCCGCCCGAAGTTGGGCCATATGTGCTGCCCGGCAACAATTACCATGTGTATGATTTCCCGCTTTTCTGGGCGAATGTGCGGGCGGATGCCACGTTGCGACTGCGAAAGTTCCTTCAGAAATGATTTTTGATGCCGTCGCTGACTTTTTGGAACAGCTGCCGGACGGCGGCGTGTTGATAGGGCTGGATATCGGCACCAAAACGATTGGAACGGCGTTTTGCGACGCTGGCTGGACATTTGCATCGCCCGCCGACCTGATCCGCAGAAGCAAGTTTTCCAAAGACAAGGCGTTACTCAGCGCCGCGATTGCGACCCGCCCCACGCGCGGTATCGTCATTGGCCTGCCGCTCAACATGGATGGCAGCGAAAGCCCCAGAAGCCAATCAAGCCGGGCTTTTGCACGCAACATCGCGGATCTTGGCCTGCCGATTTTGTTGCGCGACGAACGCTGGTCGACCCAAGCGGTTGAGCGCGACATGATTGCCGCCGACATGAGCCGCGCAAAACGGGCCGAAAAAATCGACAGCGGCGCAGCGGCATTCATCCTGCAAGGCGCGATAGATGCGTTGACCATTGGGTAACGTTTTTGCCCGGCCAAGACATAGCCGACAAAATGATTGAGTATTGCCCCCCTTCCCTTTAAGGGCATTGCTTTAATGACATGGACACAGCCTTTTGCAGCCGACAGCTTTCCAAGCGGGTCGGGCGCTTTTCCGCACAAGCATTTGCTTGGTATCGCTGGACTTCAGAAATGGGAAATTCTCTACATCCTGAAAGAGGCTGAGCAATGGGTGGCCTTGAACCGCTCCGGCCCTGCAAAGCATGATGGCCGATTGTCGGGCCTTACGATTATCAATGCCTTTTTTGAAAACTCGACACGCACATTGCTGTCTTTCGAAATTGCCGGAAAACGACTTGGCGCAGATGTCGTGAATATGCACGCGGCGCAATCGAGCGTCAAAAAGGGCGAAACACTTATCGACACCGCAATGACGTTAAACGCCATGCGCGCCGATGCCATTGTCATCCGCCACGGCAGTTCCGGTGCGGTGCAGCTGATTTCAAGCAAAGTCGATTGCCCGGTCATCAACGCAGGCGACGGAAGCCACGAACATCCCACGCAGGCGCTGCTCGATTCGCTGACCATCATGCGCCGCAAAGGGCGGGTCGAAGGCCAAACCGTCGTCATTTGCGGCGATGTGCTGCACAGCCGCGTTGCGCGCTCAAATCTATTCTGCCTCAAAACATTGGGCGCCGAAGTCCGCGTCGTTGCGCCCCCTGCATTGATGCCAAGCGGTATCGAGGCATTTGGTGCGCAGACCTTCACGAACTTTGATGCGGCGCTGGATGGCGCCGATGTCGTCATGATGCTGCGCCTTCAGAATGAACGTATGCAGGGGGATTTCATTCCCTCGCCCCGCGAATATTTCCACCTATACGGCCTCGATGAACGCCGGCTCGCCTTGGCCAAGCCCGACGCGCTGGTCATGCACCCGGGCCCAATGAACCGCGGCGTAGAGATTGCGAGCAATGTCGCCGACCATGTTGAACGCTCCGCCATTACCGAACAGGTTGAAATGGGTGTCGCCGTTCGTATGGCGTGCCTCGATATACTCACCCGAAAAGCACGCGGTCAGGAGGGTTGGTCATGACCGGAATCAGCATCCTGAACGGCCACGCCATTTTGCCCGGCGCGGACAAGGCTGAGCCACTGAATGTGCATATCGAAAATGGCAAAATTGCCTCAGTTGGAAAAGCCGCCCCGATAGCGAACCAGTTGGACGCAAGCGACCTCATCATCGCGCCGGGCATCATTGATCTGGGCGTGTTCAAGACCGACAAGCCCGCTTTCCGCTTTGGCGGCATCACGCGCGCCGCATTAATGCCTGACCAGTCGCCTGTGCATGATGACCCGGCAACGGTCCGCTTTGCCGCGCTGAAAGGAAAACCCGATCTGTGGGTACACCCACTCGCTGCAGCAACGCAGGGCCTCAATGGGCTGCAGATGGCCGAAATCGCGCTGATGAAAGAAGCAGGCGCAGTTGGCGTTGCCACGGGACGCAAATGGATTGCCGATAGCGGCATTTTGCTGCGGATCATGCGCTATTGCCATGCGCTCAACCTGCCCGTGTTTGTGCACAGCGAAGATGCAGGCCTATCGGGCAACGCGGTTGCAACGGCCGGGGAAACAGCGACCTTGCTGGGCCTATCCAGCGCATCACCCATCACCGAAGCGCTTGCCATCGCCCGCGACCTATTGCTCGCGGAGGAAAGCGGCGCCCATGTGCATTTCCGCCAAGTGACGACCGAACGCGGGCTGGACCTCATTCGCGCAGCAAAGGCAAAGGGCTTACGCATCACATGCGGCATCACGCCAGGGCACTTGTTCCTGTCCGACAACGCCGTTTCGGATTTCCGGACCTTCGCCCATCTGTCGCCGCCCTTGCGTTCGGAAAGCGACCGGCTGGCCTGTATCGCCGCCATTGCCGATGGCACGATTGATGTCATTGCATCTGGGCACGACCCACGCGGACCAGAGGACAAGCGCCTGCCCTATTCCGAGAGCGCGCCGGGCATGGCCGGGGCGGAAACGCTTCTCGCGCTGTCGCTCAACCTCGTGCGGGACAATGTGATTTCGACCGGACGGTTGTTCGAACTTCTGGCATCAAATCCTGCGAAGATCTTGGGGCTGAATGCAGGCCACATAGCAGAAGGATATGAGGCAGATCTCATCCTCGTCGATCCAGACGCGCCGTGGCAGGTCGATGGCGACCGCATGGCCGCACTTGCGGGCAATACGCCATTTGACCGGCTGCCGGTGCAAGGCCGCGTGCGATATATGCTAAAGGGCGGCAAGGTCATTTAGGGTCAGGACCTAAACCCGCCGCCCCTTAAGCGTTTCACGGATATCAATTTATCGTGCGGCGATCTTACGCCATGCGGCATTCGCCATGCGGATATTTTGGGGTCCGCCATTCGTCCGCACGAAGCAATCGCCGCCTTGCGACTTGATCATCTTGCACGTTGCCCGTGCGCTTGCTGCGTCCCCGAAACCCATTGCAGCCAAACGAACAAGTTTCTTGCCGTTGACCGTTACGGTCGAGCTGGCGGATGAAAAGCCGTTCAATGCGCGGTAGCGTTTGGCATATTTGTTCCAAGCCGCTTGCGCGCTGGCCACAGACGAAAACGCGCCCAGCTGAACCAAGTGGCTTCCCGCAGCGGCGGGCGTTTTTGCCTTTGGCACATATGTCACCGGCGCGGTCACAGATGACTTTGCGGAGACTTCTGACGCTTTGATAAGCGGCGCTTCGTAAACCGGCTGGCTCGGCGTAGCTTCGGCAACCTTCACATAATTTTCAACGATAGCAAAACCTGCACTTTCCGATACAGGTGCCGGACCGACCGCAGCCAATTCTACTGCTGCTGCGGGTGCAGAGGCAACATCTGCAAATTCTGGTAAAGAAGGTGGCACAACATCAGCTTGCGCAAAACCAATGGCATTGATGCTGCTTAACGCAAGGCGCAGCGGCTGTCCTGTATCCGACATGTCAGGCTGAACCTTCAACAGGCCTGCAACGCGCGTCGTATGAGCCCCGGGACGCGCGAGCTGCGCCCATTCGGCGATCTGTTCGTTGACACGCTCCTGCGGCATATCCTGCGACGCCATGATCCGCGCATCGCGCCAGCGACCGTCAAGCGCATAGGCCAATGCCAAATTCTGGCGTATGCGCGATGTGGCATTGTCGGCGCGCACGGCATCGGTCAGGATTTTGACAGCATCCGCCGAACGACCTGCCAAAGCCAAAGTCAACGCATAGTCGCTTACAGGCAAAATGGATCGGTTCGAATCGACAATCAAAACCGCAGATTCGGTGTTGCCCAAGGCGATACGCGCCAATGCGAGGCTGATGACCGTGCGTGGGTCGGCTTGGCCCAACTCCATAACGTCCATCAACGTCCGCTCGGCAGACGCAAAGCGCCCTTTCGCCATGTACACACGCGCCAGCAACCCGCGATAATCGCGGTTTTGCATGTCGGCCTGAACCGCACGTTCAGCAAAGGCCAATGCCTTGTCGGTTTTGCCGTTCCTGAGTGCGCGTTCGGCTTTCTTTGCCCAGGCAAATGCCTTTTGCGGCGATGCCATATTGACGGAAGCATTGGCCGTGCTGCCCGCTCCGGCCGCTGACGCAGTCATGGCCGGCACCGCAACCAACGCAGCCGACAAAGCCAACTTTATGACAAAATGGCTACTCATGACATCACCTCAAAAAAGCTAAATATAGGCATCAGTGTTTTTTCGCAGGAACGTGGGACGCAAGGTCATCAATTTCCGGCATGGATTCCAGAAGTGCATCAAGCGCATCGGTCACAAGTTGTTGCGCCGATTGGTGACGCACCGCGCAAGCCAGCCGCAATTTCAAATGCCGGTCGCTATCAAGACGCAAGGTGAAGGCTGCTTTGTCTTTCAAGCCTGGCTTTGACCGGGCACGCGAACGTGGCGCATCCGTGCTGCCTCGGCGAGCGATGGGCCGCTTTACTGGCTCCGGCGTCACGGTAACCAATGCGGGGACATCGGCGACCGATTCCGGCTCCTCGGCAAAGTTGTCAAAGCCAGCCTGCGGTTCGCCGTCAAAGACAACCTGCGGTTCAAGGTCAGCGAAAAGTGCGTCTGCGAGACGATCTTGCTGATGCCTCACTTCGGGAACCGCCGCGGCAAGCGGGTTAGCCCCGTGAAAGCCGTGTTCATAATCCATCGGGGTTGTGGGGTCGGGATCGACATCATAACCCATGTCGTTCCAGCCCAGATCGTCTTGTGACATTGCCGCGTTGCCATTAGTCGAAAGCATGGTTGGACGGCGCATAGCGGGACGTGCCAGACCTTTGCGTGCCAGCAATATGCCCGAAAGCGAAGCGATTGGTTTAGGTTCACCCATTTTCATGCCCTTCCTTCGCTTAACCTACGACCCGGCGGCCGAAGCCACCCATGGGACGCGCAGCAGATATTTGATGGCTTACGGCAGCCGGCGCACTGAAAATGGTGCGGCGGAAATTCTTTTCGAGACGGTCCGAAATATATGTCCACAGTTGGATAACCTCTTGCGAGGACCGGCCATTGGGGTCGATTTCCATCACTGTGCGGCCGTCAATCATGGATGCGGCGAAATCAGTGCGATGATGCAGCGTGATCGGCGCGACCGTGCCGTGCTGCGAAAGCGCCACGGCGGCTTCCGATGTAATCCGGGCCTTTGGCGTCGCTGCGTTCACAACAAAGATAAGCGGCTTGCCAGCGCGCTCACACAGGTCGACAGTGGCACCCACAGCGCGCAAGTCATGCGGGCTTGGCCGCGTCGGTACGACGATCAACTCTGATACCGAAATGACGCTCTGGATAGCCATCGTAATGGCAGGCGGCGTATCAATCACCGCCAGTTTAAAACCTTGCTGCCGCAATACGGCAAGGTCAGTGGCGAGACGGGCCACCGTTGTCTGCGCAAAGGCAGGAAGGTCGGCTTCACGTTCATTCCACCAATCGGCCAAAGACCCCTGGGGATCGATATCGATAAGGACGACTGGCCCCGCGCCTGCAAGCTGCGCCTGAACCGCCAAATGGCCGGACAGGGTCGTTTTGCCCGATCCGCCCTTCTGTGATGCTAATGCGAGTACCCTCACATCATTCCCCTTTTGCAAATGTTTGAAATGGGGATGTGACAGAACAGGGCTAAAAATAGGTTAACACGGAACGGGATCTCGCATTTTGCCGTTTGGATGCACCGCCTTTAACTACAGAGGCGCTCGATCTCACGGCCTAGGGTGTTGCGCGCCGCGTTATCACCAGGTTCAATCATGAAATAATGCGTGCCGGAAAGGCTGGCCTTTTCTGAGCAATAGCGTGCGCACCCGCTTTCAACCGCACCGGCAAAGCGCAGTTCAATGCCATCATAGCGGGCAGCGAAAGTGCAATTACCTTTACCGTTCAAAGCGATTTTGACCGCATCGCCTTGAACGGACGCTGTTCCGGTTCCTTCGCATGTGCTTTCGGGGCCGAAGACCGCAAGAAAACCGATATCAAAGCGGTTTGCGCCAGTTTTCACCGCACAGAATTTATCGATGCCAAGGTCGCTGCGCGTTTCAAAACGACCTGCAAATGCGATATTTTCAGGGTTCGGAAGAACCCCCGTCTCCACTGCGCGTGCGTCAAGCGTTGCGCCAGCGTCCGACCCAAAGCTAGACGTGAGCGCGCCATCACTGCACCCCGCCAACAGCACGCATGAAGCAAAGATCGGAAATGCCCTGCGCGTCACACTGGCTCCAATCCGTCCTTAGTGATCCGACGATAAAAGCAGCTGCGCGCGCCGGTATGACATGTAGGGCCTTGCGGCTTTGCGATAATCCAAATGGCATCCTGATCACAGTCAACGCGCATATCGACGATGTGCAGGACATGGCCGCTGCTTTCGCCCTTTTGCCAAAGCCGCTGACGGCTGCGCGAATAAAATACCGCAGTGCGGCTCTCGATGCTTTTGGCGAGTGCCTCCGCGTTCATATGCGCCACCATCAATAGGGCGCCATCCGCCGCATCCGTGACGACCGCAGTCAACAATCCGTTGGCGTCAAATTTGGGTGTGAGGGCAAGCCCTGTCTCAATCTCGTCGGTCATTTCCAAGGCCTAACGCAAGGGCAAGTGGCTCGCCAACATTTTCTTTGTTACAATGCTACGACAAGGGGGAGACAATTGATGATGCGTTGCCTATACGCCAGCCAGCGACGCGCAGCGGGATTCGAATTATGCTGACCACCGACCCATTTGATGACGACAAACTTCGCGAGGAGTGCGGGATTTTTGGTGTCTACGACGCCGAAGGTGCTTCAGCGATGGTTGCGCTTGGCCTACATGCGCTTCAGCATCGTGGCCAGGAAGCCGCCGGCATCACCAGTTACGACGACCATGAATTTCACACGCACCGTGCCATGGGCCATGTTGCGGGCAATTTTGACCGCGATGAAATCATCAACGGCCTTGTCGGGCGCAGTGCCGTTGGCCATGTCCGCTATTCAACGACGGGCGAAACATCGCTGCGCAATGTGCAGCCCTTATATGCTGACCTTGCCACCGGCGGATTTGCGGTCGCGCATAACGGCAATATTTCAAACGCGGTTGCATTGCGCCGTGACCTTGTCCGTCGCGGATCGATATTCCAGTCATCATCGGACACCGAAGTCATCATTCATTTGGTGGCGACGTCGGGTTACCGGACGTTACTGGACCGCCTGATTGATGCGCTGAAGCGGGTTGAGGGTGCCTATTCGCTCATCTGCCTGACCACCGAGGGCATGATCGCATGCCGTGATCCGTTGGGCATCCGGCCACTGGTCATGGGTAAGCTTGGCGATACGATAATCTTCGCATCGGAAACCGTTGCGCTCGATATTGTTGGCGCAGAATTCATCCGTTCTGTTGAACCGGGCGAATTGGTTGTGGTGCATGGTAGCGAAATTCATTCGCACAAACCCTTTATCCCCGTTTCGCAACGCCCCTGCATTTTCGAGCATGTGTATTTCTCACGCCCCGATTCCATTGTTGAAGGCATCAGCGTCTATTCGGTCCGCAAGGCCATTGGCGCGGAACTCGCGCGTGAAAATGGCGTCGATGTCGATTATGTCATTCCCGTGCCCGACAGCGGCACCCCTGCAGCCATTGGCTATGCCGAGGCGGCAAAGATTCCGTTCGAGCTGGGCATCATAAGGTCACATTATGTTGGCCGTACATTCATTCAGCCGGGCGATGGCGTTCGCCACTTGGGCGTGAAGCTGAAGCATAATGCGAACCGCAATCTGGTTGCTGGCAAAAAGATCGTCCTGATCGACGATTCCATCGTGCGTGGCACGACCTCGCTCAAGATCGTTCAGATGATGCGCGAAGCGGGCGCTGCCGAAGTGCATATGCGTATTGCAAGCCCGCCAACGATGAACAGCTGCTTTTATGGCGTCGACACGCCGGAACGCTCCAAATTGCTCGCGAGCCGTATGGACGTGGAAGAAATGCGGCAGTTTATTCAGGCCGACAGCCTCGCATTTCTGTCCATTGATGGGCTGTATCGTGCGTTGGGCGAAGATTCGCGCAACAAAAACCAACCACAATATTGCGATGCGTGTTTTACCAGCGACTATCCCACCACCCTCACCGACCATGAGGAGCATGAATCGGGTGATCTCATGATGCTGGGCGAACGGAAGTCTGCATAAATCATGACGAAGCTATTTGAAGGCAAAGTGGCGCTGGTAACCGGCGCAAGCCGCGGGATTGGAGCGGCAACGGCGAAAGCACTCGCAGCGCAAGGTGCACATGTCATCATTACAGCGCGCACCGCGAAAGACCTCGAAGCCGTTGAAGACGCGATATTCAACGCTGGTGGCAATGCGACGATTGCGCCATTGGACCTCACGGATGGCGACAGCATTGCACGGCTCGCCACAGCAGTAACGGAGCGTTGGGGTAAGCTCGATGTCTTGGTATTGAATGCCGCGATGCTCGGCACGCTCGCGCCGGTTCCAGCCATTGATGGCGCAGAATTCGCGCGTTTGTTCACGCTTAACGTAACCGCGCAGCAGGTGCTGATCGCGTCATTCGATGCGTTGTTGCGCAAATCGGATGCGGGTCGCCTCGTCGCGCTGACATCCTCGGTCGGTGCAGCACCACGCGCGTTCTGGGGCGCTTATGGCGCATCAAAGGCCGCGCTCGAAACGCTCGTGACCAGCTATGGCGAGGAAGTGAAGAACTTGTCCGCTGTGCGCACTGCAATCGTGGATCCGGGTCGTACGCGCACCCAAATGCGCGCAACGGCCTATCCGGGCGAAGACCCGGCGACGGTGAAGGAACCATCGGTTGTGGCCGATGCAATCGTCGCGATGCTGACGACCGAGTTTGAGACCGGGCATCGTTTGGTGGTAGCGGGCTAGAAATATTACCGTCACCCTGAACTTGTTTCAGGGTCTTAATCAAAATAACCTTGGAAAAGTAAGATCCTGAAACAAGTTCAGGATGACGATGTCCCTTGGATAACCGGCATCTTTTTGGTTTACGCTTTCACCACCTCATGCGCCTTTAACGCACGCTCACGCGCGGCTTTGTGGCCAATGATTTTGCGCGGATAGCTTTTTGGCCGTGCGCCATATTCATCGGGGTCATGAATATAGGGCTCTTGCAGGCCAGCAAGCTCTGGCACCCATTCACGGATGTAACGTGCTGCGTCGAATTTCTCTGACTGCGACAATGGCGCCATGATGCGCACGAACATATTGCTGTCTACGCCCGTTCCCGCAGTCCATTGCCAATTGACGCTGTTGCTGCCGTAATCGGCATCGACCAGCGTATCCCAGAACCATTTTTCGCCCTCGCGCCAATCAATCAGCAAATGTTTGACCAGGAACGACGCCGCAATCATCCGCACGCGGTTATGCATCCATCCGGTCGCCCATAATTGCCGCATCCCGGCATCGACGATTGGGTAACCGGTCCGGCCCTTGGTCCATGCCACGAAATCAGTCTTTACCGCTGGATCGGATAGATCGCGCCACGGCAGCCTGTCGAACGCATCGCGGGCGTTCTTCGCACCATATTCGGGCATCTGGACGATTACATTCTGCGCATAGTCCCGCCACACCAGTTCCTTAAGGAACACATCAACAGATCCGCCCGCATGCATGATCGCGTGCCAGCACGCAGCCGGCGAAATCTCGCCAAAGTGCAGATGCGGCGACAGGAATGACGAACCCGCCACCGATGGCAGATTGCGTTTCTCGTCATAAAATTTGGCCTTGTCGGCAAAATCCTCAAGCCGTTCGCGCGCGCCAGCCTCACCCGGGGTCCACATATCGGCCATAGCGCCGGACCAATCGGGTTCGGTGGGCAACAGGGCCCAATTATTGATATTGTCACTCGCGGGCCATGTCTGGGGTGCAGCGACGTGCGTTGGTGCTGCCAGTGGCACGGGCGGCGGCATATGCTGCCAGAGCGCGCGCATGAATGGCGTGTAGATCTTATACTGCCCGCCGGTGCCTGTTGTGACGCTACCTGCGGGCAAGAGGTAGTTGCCGTCATGGCAGACAAATGCGCAACCCGTGCTCAGCCCACTTGCAACGGCCTTTTCCGCATTCCGCCACCATGGTTCGTAATGCCGCATGCAATGAATGGCCGACGCGCCGGTCTCTTCAGCGAGCGCGCATAAAACGGCGTCGGATTTCCCCGCGCGCAGGATCAATCGCGACCCCAACGCCCGCAAATCTGCGTCGAGCGCGGTCAGGCTATGGTGCAACCACCACCGCGACGCCGCGCCCATCTTGCGATGCTTTGGCGTGTCGTCATCAAGGATGTAGACCGGGATAACCGGCGCGCCACTTGCCACTGCGGCTGCAAGCGCAGCTTGGTCCGCAAGGCGCAGGTCGCGGCGCAGCCAGAGGATAACCGGGGCCGTCATTTGCTTTCAACTCCAATGGGAAAGAACATACTGAACCGGTCGCCAACCAGCGGGTCAGAAAAGCGCTGGTCGGAAACCTTCAACGTCTTTTCCGGACCGTCGCCGACAATCTCGGCCACGGGCATACGTGACCAGAACAACAGTGGCGAGCCGCGGACAATATGTGTCTCAAAAGCTTTGGCATCTTCACGTCCCATATAATGGGCGCGAATGTCGTCATCGATGCGCGCGCCATGAAACGGCGTGTACGTGCCTTGCCCATAATATCTGTCGTCGCGCCACAGCATTTCACGCTTCCAAAATTGCACAGGCACAGGGTTTGCGACAACCAGAGTCGGCATAATCTTATGCTGTTTCTGAACGGCTTGGGCAGTCAATTGCTCCGCCCTGCCCGTGATCAGTCCGTTGGCCAAGATATATGCGCAAATGGCGGCAAAGCTGGCCAACGCCGGTGCGCGCCAGTTTGCGCGCCCCTTACGTTCGCGGCGAAGCGAAACCAAAACGCCGCATATCAGCGCAGCCCACAGCCAGATGTCGATGATGAATAACGTATCGCCATAAAACCATTGGCTCGAAAATGGTTCAAGCAAACGGATCCCGTAACTGTTGAACCAGTCAAAGAGCGGATGGCTTAAGCATCCAATATAAGCCAGCGCCAACAACCAGCCTTTATGTACCGGCAACCTTTTCTCTGGCCGCTTTCCGCGTCTTTCTTGCCAGCGATCAAAGCACAGCATGATGCCCCACAACATCAGCGGTAGCATGAACATCGCGATTGGGCCGTGCGTGAGGCCGCGCCGGATCGCCAAATGCTGCTGCCCGCCCAGCAAGGTCGCCACGGCGTCAATATCGGGGATATTCGCAGCAATAATCAGCGTTGGCATGGCAAGGCCAGTCCGACGCTTCAACCCCATCTGCCCGATGAGCGCGCCAACAAGGCCATGTGTGAGATTATCCATAACAAATTTACTCGCACAAAGGCACGAAGGCACAAAGATAGGATTTAAGCTAAGGGTCGGTAATAATCGTTCGCCAGTCGCTTTACGCCATCGCGAAATGTTTCCATTCCGAAATTCATTAGCAAACCTAAGGGAAGTCTCATCAGTCTCAGATACGTGAGAACCTGTTTTGCATGCACCGCAGCATGCTTTTCCGTAGACTTAATTTCGATCAGCAAGCTGCGCTCGACCAACACATCTGCGCGAAAACCCTGCTCAAGCACACGTCCCTTATAAGAAATTGGAATGACTTTTTGAACCTCGACAAAAAGCCCGCGCTCTTTGAGCGCCTCACACAAAAGGAGCTCATAGACCGATTCCAACAGGCCCGGTCCAAGCTCTTTGTGAAGCTTAAACCCGCAATCTATCGCTGCCTTTGCTAGTGTTTCAACGTCGCCCTGCACCAAAACCTCCTTTGTGCCTTCGTGCCTTTGTGCGCGTTAAAATCAATCAAGTCTCCGGATGGCCCTCAGCTACGGTCCAGGTTTGTCCCTTTGCCAGCAGCTTGCCGAGATCAGGTGCTTTACCTGCACTGGCCGACTCGTTTTGCGCTATGACGGCGTCGTTAAAGGTCGGGCGGGGATCGTCGTACAGGACGCCGAGTGCCATGGGGAATTCGCCGAATGGCATTTCCACCAGCATGTGCGCGAGCGAACGGTTGGTCACGTCATGGACGATAACGCCCGCGCTCTGCCAATCGCCATCAACGACATCGACAACCTTCAGCGTCAGCCCAACATTGTCGAGCGCGATGCCTTTTGTGCCGCCGGACTTTTCGCTGCCGAACAACATCGGCTCACCATTACGCAGCCACAATTGATGGCCGTCGGCACCCTTTGGCGCAGCGAAGTCTTCAAAAACGTCCTTGTTATACACAATGCAGTTCTGGAAGATTTCGATGAACGCCGCACCGCGATGGGCGTGCGCCGCCTTCAGCACGTCAGGCAGATTCTTTGAAACGTCAAAACCGCGCGCAACAAACCGCGCGCCTGAACCAAGCGCAAACGCGCATGGCGTTGCTGGACGGTCAACCGAACCATAAGGCGTCGATGGGCTGTTCGTGCCAACGCGTGACGTTGGCGAATATTGGCCCTTGGTCAGGCCGTAAATCTCGTTGTTGAACAGCATGATCTGGCAATCCAGATTGCGGCGCAGCAAATGCATCGTGTGGTTGCCGCCGATCGACAGCGCGTCGCCATCGCCCGTGATAATCCACACATCAAGGTCTGGATTGGCGAGCTTCACACCCGTCGCAACCGCAGGCGCGCGGCCGTGGATAGTGTGGAAGCCATAGGTTTCCATATAATATGGGAAGCGCGAAGAACAGCCGATGCCGCTGATGAACACGGTGTTTTCGGGCGTGCCACCGATTTCAGGCATGGTGCGCTGCACCGCCTTCAAAATCGCATAGTCACCACAGCCGGGGCACCAGCGAACTTCTTGATCTGTTTCCCAATCCTTGGGCGTTGTCGCTTTCACGGGGGTCATATCGTTCATTATAAAGCACTCCCAATCGCGGCTTCAATTTCGGCGATAGTAAATGGCTGGCCGGACACTTTGTTCACGGGCTGCGCATCCACAAGGAACTGGTCACGCAATATCGTCTTCAACTGGCCCGTGTTCATTTCGGGGACGATGATCTTGTCAAAGCTCTTTAACAACTCGGCCATGTTTTTGGGCATGGGCCAGATATGGCGAATGTGGACATGCGCGACATCAACACCTTCGGCGCGCTTGCGGCGCACGGCTTGCTTGATGGGACCATAGGTTGATCCCCAGCCGACGACAGCGAGCTTCGCGCCTGCTGCGCCCTGCTCGACGATCTGGTCGGGGATGCTGTCGGCGATGCCGTTTACCTTGGCCGAACGAATATCGGTCATCGCCTGGTGGTTGGCTGGCGCATAGTTGATGTGGCCGGTATCGACTTCTTTTTCGATACCGCCAATGCGGTGCAGCAATCCGGGCGTGCCGGGCTTCACCCATGGGCGCTTCAATTTATGGTCGCGCGAATAGGGCTTGAAGCCATCTTCGGGCACGCTTTCCAGAAACTCGACCGGGAATGGCGTATACTCTTCGAGATCAGGCACCAGCCACGGCTCAGCCGCGTTGGCGATATAGCCATCCGTAAGCAGCATCACTGGCGTCATATACTCAACGGCAATCCGCACCGCTTCCACCGCGCAGTCAAAGCAATCAACCGGCGAGCGCGCTGCGATCACGGGCATCGGTGCATCACCGTTGCGGCCATACACCGCCTGATACAGATCGGACTGCTCGGTCTTGGTTGGCAGACCCGTCGAAGGGCCACCACGCTGGCTGTTGACGATCACCAAGGGAAGCTCGGTCATGATGGCAAGGCCCATAGCCTCACCCTTCAACGCGATGCCGGGACCAGACGAGCTGGTAACGCCAAGCTGTCCTGCATAGCTTGCGCCAATGGCCGAACAAATGGCGGCAATTTCATCTTCGGCCTGGAATGTGGTGATACCATATTCTTTCAAACGGCTGAGGTGATGCAAAATCGCGGATGCTGGCGTAATCGGATAACCGCCGAAGAACATCTTCAGGCCAGCGAGTTGTGCGCCAGCGACCAAGCCATAAGAAATGGATTCGGCGCCCGTAACCGTCCGATAAAGACCCGCAGGTGCAGGCGCGGCATCGACATGATATTGCTTCAGCGGGCCAGCCAGTTCAGCGGTCTCACCATAAGCATGGCCAGCATTCAGCGCCGCGATATTGGCATCGGCCAGAACCTGATTCTTCGCAAATTTCGCGTTCAGCCAATCGATGATCGGCTGACGTTCACGGTCAAACATCCAAAGCGCAAGGCCAAGCGTCCACATATTCTTACAACGCAACGCGTCTTTGTTGCCCATGCCAAACGGCTTGACGGCTTCCAGCGTCAGCGCGCTGATGTCGAACGCCAGCACTTGCCATTTCGCAAGGCTGCCATCTTCAAACGGGTTGGTGGTATATTTGGCTTTATCGAGGTTGCGCTGGTTAAACTCGCCTGTGTCCGCGATAATCAAACCACCTTCGCGCAACGAACCGACATTGGTTTTCAGTGCGGCGGGGTTCATCGCGATCAGCACGTCGGGCTGGTCGCCAGCGGTGTCGATTGCGGACGAACCAAAGTTAATTTGAAACGCCGAAACACCGAAAAGCGTCCCGATTGGGGCGCGGATTTCAGCAGGAAAATCAGGGAATGTCGCAAAGTCATTGCCCGCCAGTGCCGACGACAGCGTAAACTGTCCCCCAGTCAACTGCATGCCGTCGCCGCTGTCCCCGGCAAAGCGCACAACCACTGCCTCGCTGTGCACTGGAGTATGTCCGCTCGTCTGTTCGTCTTTGAATGCCGTAGCCATGCGTTTTAGCCCGTCTTTAATTGCAACTTTATTGCCTTTTCGCCTAATCCCATTCGCCGCGCACTGCAATGTTAGAAAAACTATCGGTGGATATGCTGGACGCATTGCCCAAGCCACCCTAGGAAGCGGCAGAAATGGAGAACGTGATGACCGATACCCCACCTTATGTCCGTCCAGACGTTGCATTGTTTCTGCAATTTCTGAACGCGGTACCCGGCCCTAAATTCTGGGAAGTGCCCGTTGATGACGCACGCGCGATGACCGCTGCGATGCGCGACGTTGCGGATGCACCTGTTGGCGAACTGGCGGTTGTCCGTGATTTATCGATTCCCGGACCCGCCGGAGCCATCCCTGCGCGATTATATGACAGCCGCGAAGGGCGCGAAGCCGGCCCTGTCATGGTGTTTTACCATGGCGGCGGATTCGTTATCGGCAGCCTGTATACCTATGAACCCTATTGCGCAGAAGTCGCGCGCCTCCTCGATTTGCCGGTCATCTCCATCGATTATCGGCTGTCACCCGAATATCCATTCCCTGCCCCGGCCGAGGATTGTGAAGCCGCAACGCGCTGGATTGCAACAAGCCCTGCGGAACTGGGACGGCAAGTGACTGGGCTCATCACATCGGGCGACAGTGCTGGCGGCAACCTAACGATCGTGACAACAATGGCACTTCGCGACCGTCCGGCGGCCGTGCCCGTGTTGGTGCAACATCCAATTTACCCCGTCGTGACGCTCGATGCTGACTGGCCGAGCATGCGTGAATTTGCCAACGGCTATTTGCTCACCGACGCAGCAATGGCCTATTTCGGCGAAGGCCACGCAGCAACGCCCGGAGACTATCGTTCAGAGCCGTTGAATTTCAGCCAGCAGGGCATGCCACCGAGCCTTGTCACCACCGCAAGCCTCGACCCGTTGCGCGACCAAGGCATCGCTTATGTTGAAAAGCTGAAACAGGACGGCGTGCGCGTCGAACATCGCAGTGCCGAGGGCAATATTCACGGGCATATCAACATCCGTCAGGCCATCCCCTCCGCCCAATCGGACATAGAGGGCAATATCGCCGCGCTGAAAAACCTGCTGGCAGAAGTGGCGGCAACAGCATGAGCATATCGTTGGAAGATCTACCGTACCGTCCCTGTGCGGGCATCATGCTCGCCAATATGCAGGGGAAGATATTTGTCGGGCAACGCTTGGACAGCCCCGCCGGAACCGATGCATGGCAAATGCCACAAGGCGGCATCGACGATGGTGAGGATGCGGAGACTGCGGCGCTTCGCGAGCTATTCGAAGAAACCGGCGTGCGCGCGGATTTGGTCGATATTCTCGCGCGCAGCCGCGATGAACATTTCTATGACTTACCCGATGATATGATTGGCCGCATTTGGAAGGGCAAATATCGCGGGCAGCGCCAGCATTGGTTTTTGATGCGCTTCAAAGGGACCGATGCCGATATTAACATCGAAACGGCGCATCAGGAATTTAGCAAGTGGCAGTGGATCGATGCACCGCAATTGCCGCAACTCATCGTCCCGTTCAAAAAGCGGCTGTACGAGAATATTCTCGCGGAGTTTGCAGACCTTATTTGACGCCGTTCCGCGTGCTGAACGCATCCGCGCCCTTAATTGGGTTGCGGAACCGGCACGCCAGCGACGCTTGGTTTCGTATCAGCTGCGCTTGCCTGCATTTGCGGTTTTTCGCTCGCCTTGCTGGATGCAAGCGCAAGCCGGTGAACAGCGCTGCAGTCCGCTCGACATAATGTTTTCAGCCGCGCGATATTTTTGCCCGCTTGCTCAATTGCCCCCTTGGCAATCATCGCATCTGCCTGCTCGGCCAATGCAACCTGATCATTGGGTTCAAGCTCCAACGCTTCTGTGTAAAAGCGGATTGCTTTTCCATTCAGCCCTTGGGCCTTCACCGCGCGCGCCATCGCAATATATGCCGCGCGGTTGCGTGGGTCGACCGCCAGTGCGGATTCATACCAGCTGATGGCATTGTCGAACCGTCCAGCGTCCGATTCCTGATTGCCCGTCTGCATCAGGGCAATCGAGCGGGCATCGATATCATCATCCGCGCGTCCGCCAATGCTCGCGCTCGACATGACCGCTAAGGTGAACGACAGCGCAATGGCCGCGGGAGAAAAACGCATAAACAATATCCATAACTTTTTGGAAGGTGATGCTATCACAGCTTTTGAAGCCTCGCGAAGAAGAATCCATCGCTACCATCATGATGCGGGGTCAACAATATGCCGTCACCATCGGCACGGCCCATCGACACGCCCGTATCGGCCGCGCGCCAGCCGGAATGCGATTTTAAAAACGCAGCCACTTGTCCCTTGCCCTCGCTCTCAATCAGCGAGCACACGGCATAAACCAGATAACCGCCACGCACGACCATGTCGGCGCCAATGTCCAACAGCTTCGCCTGTTCATCAACAACGCGCTTCAACCGCGCCGCATCCAAACGCCAGCGCGTTTCGGGATTGCGCCGCCATGTCCCGCTTCCCGAACAAGGTGCGTCAATGAGGACAAGGTCGCAGCCACCGGCAAATTCGGACAGCATTTCTTTTTCCTTGCCGGGATTGAGCAAGCGCGTTTCGATATTGGTGGCACCAGACCGGTTGGCCCGTGGTTTCAATTGGTCCAGCCGGTTGCGGTTTGTGTCTGTTGCGATCAACCGTCCCTGATTTCGCATCGCGGCGGCGAGCGCGAGGGTTTTGCCGCCAGCGCCGGCGCACAGGTCAAGCACCGTGCCAGCACCCTTTGCCTGACATGCCTCTACAATCAGCTGGCTTCCCAGATCCTGAATTTCCACCTGACCGTCTTCCACGGCGGGATGGCTATCAATTGCAGTCCCACCCGGCAGGCGCAGCGCGTATTCGAGATGCGGAAGGACTTCAGCGTCGGGAAACGTCGCCGATACTTCGGCACGGCTCGCCTTCAACGCATTCACGCGCAAGTCCATAGGAGCGCGGTCAAGCAGGCTTGCCTGCTCGACCTCATCAACATGGGCGGAAAACAGAGGCTTGATCCATTTGGGCAGTCCGCCACCCGTTGATCGCGCTTCGCCGGGTTCAATCACTGCTGGACCATAATCGGTGCCGTCGAACAACGCCGCAAGTTCCGGATCGGCATCCGCCATGGCCACAAAGGCAGACCGCGCCGTTACCGGCCTCTTGCCAAAGCGGCGGATGGCGCCCCACGCCAAATCGCGGACAGCACGGCGGTCTTTCGAACCGGCATAACGCCGCTCGGCGAAAAAGCGCTTCGCAAGCTGGTCAGCAGAAGCGCCGCCATCACGTGCGGAGAGGATGATCTGGTCAACCAATTCAATGGCTGACTGCAGGCGAGCAGCAGGTCTCATGCCTCAACGCGTCGGATAATTTGGAGCTTCCCGCGTGATTGTAACGTCATGTACATGGCTTTCCCGTAATCCGGCATTGGTGATGCGTACAAACTGCGCGCGTTCCTGAAGGTCCGCAATCGTGCGCGAACCGGTATAACCCATAGCTGCTTTGACGCCGCCGACAAGTTGATGAATGACATCGCGTGCTGGGCCCTTGAAAGGCACCTGCCCTTCAATGCCTTCTGGAACCAGCTTCAGCTGATCCTTAATATCCTGCTGGAAATACCGGTCAGCAGAGCCACGCGCCATCGCGCCAACACTGCCCATGCCGCGATAGCTTTTATAGGCACGCCCCTGATACAGGAATGTTTCGCCCGGTGCTTCCTCGGTTCCCGCCAACAGAGAGCCGACCATCACCGACGATGCCCCAGCCGCAAGTGCTTTCGCCAAGTCGCCCGACGTCCGCAATCCGCCATCGGCGATGATTGGAATGCCCGACTTTGCGGCTTCGGCCGCCGATTCCATAACCGCAGTCAATTGCGGAACGCCAACACCAGCGACAACGCGGGTGGTGCAAATGGAGCCTGGACCGATACCGACCTTGATACCGTCCGCGCCCGCATCAATCAGCGCACGTGTCGCCGCAGCCGTCGCCACATTCCCGGCAACGACCTGAACTTCAGGTGCCATACGCTTAATCTCTGCAACCGCAGCCGCAACCATCGCGCTATGGCCGTGCGCCGTATCGACGACGATGAGGTCACACTCCGCGTCAATCAACGCCTTCGTGTACGCCATTCCCTTTTCGCCAACAGTCGTCGCCGCAGCGACGCGCAAACGCCCTGTGCTATCCTTTGTAGCGTCGGGATATAAAACAGCCTTCTCGATATCCTTTACGGTAATCAGGCCAATGCAATGATAGGCGTCATCGACGACCAAAAGCTTTTCGATGCGGCGTTGATGCAGCAAACGGCGCGCTTCTTCCTGCGTGACGGACGATGCAACCGTTGCCAGATTTTCATGCGTCATCAATTCGGACACAGGCTGCGCCGGATTTTCAGCAAAGCGCACGTCCCGATTGGTCAAGATGCCAGCCAGTTTACCGCTCGCCTCAACAACCGGAATACCGGAGATGGCATGCGCCGACATCAATGCTTGCGCTTCGGCCAAGGTCGCTTCGGGTGCGATGGTGATGGGGTTCACCACCATGCCGCTCTCAAAACGTTTAACCTGACGCACGGCAGCGCACTGCTCTTCAATGCTCAGGTTGCGGTGCAAAACGCCAATGCCACCGAGCTGCGCCATGACGATCGCCATGCGCGCTTCGGTGACGGTGTCCATCGCCGATGATAGCACTGGAATGTTCAGCGATATGCTTTTGGTCAGCTGCGTGCGGGTGTCGGCCTGGCTTGGCAAAATGTCCGATGCCCCGGGCTGCAGCAGCACGTCGTCAAATGTAAGTCCGAGGGAAATTTCTTTCATTGTGCCACCGCTTTAAGCTTTGATTCGTGGCGGCCCATGTAAACAGTAAGCGCCTTATTCGCCAGCCTTCTTGGATTTATATTTTCTGGCGTCGGCAAAATAGCGACCAAGCGCAATGTGCAGGTCAGCGTCATCCGCCGCGCCGCCAAGCTCCGTCTTATCCGTAAGCTCATCTTCAGGGCCGTGATAATCGCTGCCCAGAAACTTTTGCATCAGCTCAAGATCGGCGAACGAACCACCGACCATGAGCGCAGGGACACCCTTTTGCGTGAGTGCCCAGCCGTCCTGCCGTTGGATAAACGCATTTGCATCCGTTGAACTTTCAATCGCCCTACCCTTCTTTTTCGCTACCACCTCGACCGTGGCATCCAATGGAGTGGTTCCGCGACCAATGATGGCGACCTTTGATCCGCGCGGCGCAATCGCGATTGTATCAACATTTAGCGAAATCACGATCTGGTCGAGCGGCAAAGCTGGCTTTTCCGCGAACGCATAAGCACCCAATAGGCCGCTCTCTTCCGCGGTCGTCGCCACAAAATAAATATCGCGATCATGCTTTTTCTTCGCCAAGCTTTCCGCGATTTCGTTCAGCACCGCAATTCCGCTGGCATTGTCCACGGCACCGTTACAAATTCGGTCAGGCGCCCCCTCTGGCGCGCAAATACCCAAATGGTCCCAATGCCCCATAAACAAAACAGCGCCGCTGCCCTTTTTACGACCCGCTATTTTGCCAACAACATTCGAACTGTTGAACCGGTAAATGTCCGTCGTGACTTTGAAATCTGCGTCAATACCAAGTGGCTCCCCCGCATAATCGCTTGCCTTGGCATGTGCGCGCAATTTGTCCCAATCTTGCCCGGCGGCGGTTATCATGGCGACTGCAAACTCGGCGCTCATAGCCCCTTCCAACGGCGCGCGCTTTTCGCGGCTCTCAAGTGCGATGGGACGCGACAGCAACAAACGCCGCAGTGAAGGCCAACTTCCTAGCCCGTCGCCAATGAATATAACCGCCTCCGCCCCTGCGGCGATCAGCGCTTCGCGCCGCGCACGGGGTGATTTCATATTGTTCGGCACATTTTCAGCGTCAAACAGCACAAGCGCGGCTTTTCCCGCAACATCTGCCGCAACCGAACCATCCGCCTTGACCCCTGCACCGGTAAATATAAGCGGCAAATCATTGCGCGCATAATCCACCTGTTTACCAATCAGGATGATTTCTTCCGAAACAATCCGCAGTTTGCGGCCCTTGGCCGTAAATGCATATTCCGCACTGCCCTGCCCGCGCTGGATCAAGGGAACGGCATCAAACCAGCCGCCGTCTGTCGCCGCGGGTTTTAGTCCCGATCGCGCCCATTGCTGCGCAATATACTGAACCGTTTTTGCTTCACCCTGCGTGCCAGGCTTACGGCCTTCAAACGCATCACTCGCCAAAATTTCGATATGTGCGCGCAGGTCCGCTTCGCTCACTGCCTTGGCGTGCACCGAACCCGAGGCCATTGCTGCAAAGCTGGCGAAGACTGCAAAATGGGCAAGGCGCATAAATGATCGCTCCGAACTAAGAAGAAACGGCCCCTGTCGTATGTCGGGAACGCTCTATCGTTAATTTCGCTTCATCTACATGCATCGATTCAATCATGCGACCCTTAAATCGCTGCGCGCCACCTCGGCTCGCCGCAATTAATTCCTCTGCCCCAACCACCGCAGCGGCATTGGTGCCAAAGGCCTGATTGGCGATAGCAAATTGATTGGGGTGAATGAGCGTTTTGCCCGTGAAACCTAAGGTAAATCGTAATCCCACTCGATCGTTTTCATGAAACTATTTGTTAAACCCACAGAGTTACAGCGCACTCTTAAAAGGGAGGGCATTTTATGGAATATTTTTTCGGCTTACTCGCGCTGATCGTCATCATTTTTGTGATGATGGGCGTAACCGTTGTGCAGCAAGGCTTTGTTTTCACAATTGAGCGGTTCGGGCGTTACACCTATTCCGCGCAACCCGGGCTGACCGTCATCATCCCGTTCTTTGACCGCGTTGGCCGCAAGGTAAACGTCATGGAGCAAGTTCTCGACATTCCAGGGCAAGAGATCATCACCAAGGATAACGCCATGGTCGGCGTTGACGCCGTGGTTTTCTTTCAAGTGCTCGACGCAGCCAAAGCCGCATATGAAGTGTCCGACCTCTACGTCGCCATCATGCAAATCACCACAACCAACCTGCGTACCGTGATGGGCAGCATGGACCTTGATGAAACCTTGTCAAAGCGCGACGATATCAATGGCCGCCTGCTGTCGGTGGTGGACCACGCAACCAGCCCATGGGGTGTCAAAATCACCCGTGTTGAGGTGAAAGATATTCGCCCGCCCGCTGATATCTCCAACGCAATGGCGCGGCAGATGAAGGCCGAGCGTGAAAAGCGTGCGCAAATCCTTGAAGCAGAGGGCATGCGCGCCGCAGAAATCCTGCGCGCTGAAGGTGAAAAGCAAGGCGCCATCCTTCAGGCCGAGGGCCGCAAGGAAGCGGCATTCCGTGACGCCGAAGCCCGCGAACGCGAAGCAGAGGCCGAAGCGAAGGCAACGGTCATGGTTTCCGATTCCATCGCGACATCGGGCACGCAGGCGCTGAATTACTTCATTGCGCAGAAATACACCGAAGCCATCAGCCAGTTCGCAACATCACCCAATGCAAAGACCATTTTGTTCCCTGTAGAAGCAACGCAATTGATCGGCACGCTGGGCGGAATTGGCGAATTGGCCAAGGAAGCGCTTGCCCCTAAAGAAAAGTGAGGTGTGGGGGCGAAGACAAAGCCCGTAGTCCTGAGCAACAATCGCAAGGCGATTGTGCCCGTCGAAGGACGCCTGTAAGACAGACGCTGCGCTCCACCGACACGCGCCCTTCGACTTTCGTCAGCGCGGTCGCACTGACGGATCAGGGCTACGGTAAGATCTGCAGTTTGGACATCGAGATTACGGAGTAAGACATGGCAGAATGGCTCGACACAATTTCAACGCACTGGTTCTGGCTCTCGCTGGGGCTAGTGCTCGGGGTCGCCGAAATGGTAGCGCCCGGCTTCTTCCTGATGTGGCTTGGCCTTGCCGCGTTGATTGTCGGTGGGCTGGATTACTTCCTTCCCATCACCGTCGCCTATCAAGTTGCCATGTTTGCGACATTATCGGTGTTGACGGTCTTTGCGGGTAAGAAATTTCTACACGACAACCCCATCGAGACCGAAGACGCAAAGTTGAACGACCGTGGCGCGCGGTTGACGGGTGAAATCGTGACCGTGGTTGAGGCGATCACAAACGGTCATGGCCGCGTCAAGGTCGGCGACAGCGTCTGGTCCGCCCGCGGCGTCGATGCCGCGATAGGATCCCGTGTGCGCGTCACAGGCGCTGACGGCGCAGTGTTGCTGGTCGAAGGCGGCCTCGACTGATGGTAGGACGCGATCGGTCCGTCTTTTCTGGGTCCAACGCGTTCTAAATCAGATCAAGGCTCGCGCGGTCGGGTTCGACAAAGCTCCGCCGCGCGTGCACCGAAAACAGCCGCTCCTTCGAATAAAACCGAAGCGGCAGGTCCCGGTGTCCCCGGTCGGAGAGTAATAGCGCGTTCACGGCCTCGTGCAACGGCAGCTGCATCCCAACCTCCGCCAGATGCGCCTTCACGCCCGCGATATACACCTGCGTAATCGTTTCATGATAGCCTTGCGTATCGTCATTCACGCCGCCGACGGCTTCGTTATAGGCTGAAATGATGGCGGGCATTTCACGCTCAATCGCTATATCCGGCCGATCCCGCACCAGCCACGTACATGCCGCCAGATGCGCTTCATGGGTCCAATGTTCGCGTGGCAAGCTACGCGCAAGCAAGCCTTCGCCGATCGCGACGATTGCGGCGTCATCTTCAAATAAGCGCATAGAATATTCGGACATGATCGGACCTCCTGCGTTGTCCGATTATGACCGGACGGGTTAAGCGACCTTTGGTGCCGACTGCCTTACACCTTCGTCGACATGATCTGCAAATTGCGCAAAGTTGTCGACGAACTGCTGAGCAAGTCCGCGCGCCGTTACATCATATTCCGCCTTGTCCGCCCACGCTTCGCGCGGATCGAGGATGCCGCTGTCGACACCTGGAACTGCGACGGGGAATTCAAAACCAAAATTCTGGTCCTTGCGGAATTCTGCATTGTTCAGGCTTCCGTCCAGCGCAGCGTTGAGCAAGGCCCGTGTGGCCTTGATAGGCATACGGCTGATGCCGGGCATCGTTGCTTTGCCGCCCGTCCAGCCGGTGTTGACCAACCAGCATTGAACAGCACCCTTGGCGATCCGCTCTTTCAGCAAATTGCCATAGATGCTTGGGTGACGCGGCATGAATGGCGCGCCAAAGCAGGTCGAGAATGTTGCTTCCGGCTCGGTCACGCCGATTTCTGTGCCAGCAACACGCGCCGTGTAACCCGATAGGAAGTGGTACATGGCCTGATCCGGTGTCAGGCGCGCGATCGGGGGCAAAACGCCGTAGGCGTCGGCGGTCAGGAAGATGATCGTCTTGGGAACGGGGCCCATATTCTTTTCCGATGTGTTCGGAATGAACTCAATCGGATACGAACCACGGCTGTTTTCGGCGAGGCTATTGTCGTCAAAATCCAGCTCGCGTGTTTCCGGGTCGATAACGACATTCTCAAGCACCGTTCCAAAGCGCTTTGTCGTCGCAAAGATTTCTGGCTCGGCGTCTTCCGAGAGGCGAATCATCTTTGCGTAGCAACCGCCTTCAAAGTTAAACACCGCCGTGTCCGACCAACCATGTTCATCGTCGCCAATCAGTGTACGGCTCGCGTCTGCAGACAAGGTCGTCTTGCCAGTGCCTGACAGGCCAAAGAATACGGCGGTGTCCCCGTCCGGGCCGATATTGGCGGAGCAATGCATGGGCATCACACCCTTCACCGGCAACAGGTAATTGAGGATGCCGAAAACCGACTTCTTCATTTCACCGGCATATGCAGTACCACCGATCAGAATAAGCTTTTCGGTGAAGTTCACAGCAATGACAGTCTCGCTGCGGCAGCCATGACGCGCAGGATCTGCCCGGAAGCTTGGCAAATCGATAATGGTGTATTCCGGCACAAAGCTGGTCAGCTCTTCCTGCGTCGGGCGCACCAGCAAGGTGCGGATGAACAGATTGTGCCATGCCAATTCGTTAATCACGCGCACATTGACGCGTTGCTCCGGCTGCGAACCACCGAACAAGTCCGCGACGTACAATTTGTCTTTGCCACCCAGCGCAGCAATAAAATCTTCTTTCAGCGCAGCAAAATGCGCCGGGTCCATCGGGACGTTGGTTCTACCCCACCAAATGCTGTTTTCGGTTTCGGCGTCACGCACGATAAACTTGTCTTTGGCAGAGCGCCCTGTGTGCGCACCCGTTTTTACCACGAGCGGACCGTCTTTGGCCAAAATGCCTTCATCATTTGCCAGCGCGGCTTCCACCAACGGCGCGGTGCCGAGGTTGCAATGCAGCTGCGCCTTTGTGTCAAAACCTTGTTGCGAAAGCGAGATATGTAAAGGTGTCGACATTGGCTACTCCGGCAAAAGTTGCGAATCTAGGGCATACGTATGCACTGTGAAGCTGGAGCCGGTATACGATGGAAGCAGCAAGGTCAAATCGGGTTGAGTAATGATCCGCATCACGGCAGTTGGAACCCATCACATCGGCACCAAGAGAGCAAGTGATTGAACCTAAGCCATTGCCCCCCTATAGATAACCCATGAGTGCAACCATCGCCTTGGTCGACGACGACCGCAACATTTTGACATCTGTGTCCATCGCTATGCAAGCCGAGGGCTATGTCACCCGGATATATTCCGATGGCGAAACCGCGCTGAAGGCCATGCTGGAAAATCCAGCGGACCTTGGCATTTTCGATATCAAAATGCCGCGTATGGATGGCCTCGAACTGCTCCGGCGGTTGCGCGAAAAAAGCGCTATGCCGGTCATCTTTCTGACATCAAAAGATGAAGAGCTGGATGAAGCACTTGGCCTTGCCATGGGTGCCGATGATTATATCACCAAACCTTTTTCCCAGCGGCTACTTGTGGCCCGCGTGAAAGCCATTTTGCGCCGCGCCACTTATGATCGCGGCGTCAGCAGCGGCGACGCTGAACCCGAGCTTGAGCCTATGGTGCGCGGCAAGCTGCAAATGGATCCTGCGCGGCATCATGTGAAATGGGATGGAAAGCCGCTGACGCTAACGGTGACCGAGTTTATGATATTGGAAGCGCTCGCCAATCGGCCGGGCGTTGTGCGCACACGTGACCAGCTGATGGACGCCGCATATCAGGATGATGTGTATGTCGACGACCGCACTATCGACAGCCATATCAAAAGGCTGCGGCGCAAGTTTCGCGAAGTAGACCCGGACTTTGCGGCGATAGATACGCTTTACGGTGCAGGATATCGCTTTGCAGACAGCTGAGCCCGCTGAACTTCAGCTGGGATGGAGCCGGGGGCTATCGCTCACCGCCCGCATCCTTGCTGTAAATCTATTTGTTCTGGCGCTGCTGGGCGCTGGGCTGTTTTTCCTCGACAGCTACCGCGTGCGCCTGATTGCGGAACGCGAAGATGCTGCGCGGCTGCAAGCGACATTTCTGGCGGAAAGCCTGTCTTTGGTCGCTCCCGAAAAGCGCGCTGCATATATCTATGAATTTGGCCAAAAGCATCAATCGCGGATTCGGGTCTATGCGCAAAATGGCGAAAAAATCCTGGACAGCTTCGCCGGCCATCCGCCGACATATGTCTTCCGCGATCCTGACAAGGAACCGATACGCAAGGTCATCGCGCGCGGCATTGATAAGATGTTCGATTTTTTGGTGGGTGCGGCGGTTTTGCAACCATTTGCAGAACCGCGCGTCGATACGGCCGATGCTTGGCAACATCTACTAAAGCCTAAGTCAGCAGACGCAGCGTCGACGGTCGCTTTCGCCCCGGACCTCACACATGTTATCAGCGCCGGTTCGCGGTCGCGCGATGGCCGCTTTGCGGTTCTGACAACATCCAATGAACGCGATATTCGCCTATTTGTCCGGGCCGAGCGGTTCAATGTCGGCATGTTTTTTATCATCGCGCTTGGTATCGGCATATTGCTCTCCATATTTCTCGGGCGAACCATTGTGCGTCCGCTTCGGCACCTGTCCCGCGCGGCGGTCAAGGTGCGGCTTGGCCGTGCTCAGGAAGTCACCGTTCCGCGCCTGCCCTCGCGTCGTGATGAAATCGGCATGCTTGCACGTGCACTGTCCGACATGAGCATTGCCCTTCGGCAACGTATTGACGCGACCGAAGCATTTGCGGCGGATGTCGCGCACGAGATTAAAAACCCGCTGGCTTCGTTGCGGTCGGCACTGGACGGTGCAGAGCGCATTCAAGACCCGGCGCTGCGCAAACAGCTTATGGATGTTGCAAAAGCCGATGTGCAGCGGATGGACCGTTTGATCAGCGATATTTCAGACGCAAGCCGCGTGGATTCCCAACTGGCCAAGGCAAAGTTCGAACCCATCGACTTGGGCGATATGATCGAACAATTGCTGCAGGCGCGCGAAGACCGTGGCAGCGACAAGGATGTAAATATCGCCTTCGCTCGGCCACGGCGGACAATCGCCACGGTCATGGGTGAAGATGTTCGCCTTGAACGCATGCTGACCAATCTCATCGACAACGCGGTGTCCTTTTCGCCACCGGGCGCAGTCGTTGAAATATCGGCTACGCTGGCCGACGAGGAAGTTATCATTCGCATCAGCGATGAAGGCCCCGGCGTTCCGCCGCAGGAACGGGAAGCCATCTTCCGCCGGTTCCACAGTGAACGCCCGCCAACCGAGAATTTCGGCAAACATAGCGGGCTGGGTTTGGCCATCGCGCGCACAATTGTTGAGGGCCACCATGGCCGCATCAATGTGCGCGACCGGGTTGATGGCAAAGGCGGTGCCTGTTTTGAAATCGCCCTTCCCTGCGCAGCGGTGGCGACCCGCTAATGCCACAGATGATCCATGGCACCGCAATATCCATCGGTGGCCATGCTGTGCTGATTATGGGCGAATCGGGTAGCGGCAAATCCGATCTCGCGCTCCGGCTGCTTGATCGCGGCGCTATTTTGATTAGCGATGATGTCGTCTTTTTGGAAACCCGTGACAACGATCCAATACTCACTGTCGCCCCCAATATCGCCGGAAAGATTGAGGTGCGCGGCGTCGGCATCTTTGATGTCGATTTCCTTGCGTCTGCGCCGCTTCGCCTCGTCGTGGAGTTCGTCGATGCACCGGACAGATTACCTGAAGACATTGCGCGCACCATTATTGGTGATTACGTCGTTCCCGTGTCCAAGCTAAATCCATTTGAACAAAGCAGCGCGATCAAGGTCGAATATGCGTTGCGGGCAGTTCTCGATAGCGGCGTCCGGCCCGAATTTGTATCCGCTAATGTTGTAAAAGAAAGCTTGCCATCGTGAACGCCAAAACAGCCTCTACCCCGCAAACAATATTGATTGTGACGGGCGTTTCTGGCGCAGGCAAAACCACGGTTCTTAAAGCGCTTGAAGATTTAGGTTGGGAAGCCGTCGACAATTTCCCGATCCGCCTTGCCGGTCAGTTGCTTGAAATACCCGTGACCGGTCGTCAGGCGAGCCCCGATATCCCCATAGCCCTTGGCTTTGACAGCCGAACGCGCGGCTTTGACGCCGAAACGCTTATTCAACAGATCAAACAGCTCCAGAACCAGCCCAACCTGACCATCAGAACGCTGTTTCTAGACTGTGCAGGCGTTGAAATTGAACGCCGCTATGCAGAGACGCGTCGCCGTCACCCCGCGGCACCTGACCGCCCTGCCATGGACGGCATCGCGATTGAACGCGCGTTGATGGATCCATTTCGTCAGTGGGCGGAAACGGTCATCGATACCAGCAAGCTGTCTGCACATGACCTGCAACAGGCGATCCGCGAGCAGTATAACAACGAAACATCGCCACATTCGGTCATTACGATAACCAGCTTTGGCTATTCGCGGGGCATTCCCCACAATGCCGATCTGGTTTTTGACCTACGCTTCCTGCGCAATCCGCATTGGGACAATATACTTCGGCCGCTTACGGGGCTGGATGAAGGTGTATCGCATTATGTCGAAGCTGACCCGGCATATGACGCGGCGATGGAAAAGATACGCGACCTGCTCCGCTATCTTTTGCCGCTCTATGACGCGCAAGGTAAGGCCTATGTAAATATCGCCTTTGGCTGCACCGGCGGGCGTCACAGGTCCGTCCATGTTGCCGAACAATTCGGGCGTTGGTTGCGTGAAGATGGCTTTGACCCCGCGGTTCACCATCGCAATCTGACCTCAAGACCGATTGACGCAATTGAAGAGCCTGCTAACGGCGCAAATAAGAATAGCGCACCACAGGGTAACGACATCACATGATCGGTTTGATTTTAGTCACACATGGCAAGCTTGCCGCCGAGTTTCTCGTCGCGCTTGAGCATGTTGTTGGCCCCCAAAAAAACATCGCCACCATTTGCATTGGTCCGCACGATGACATGGAGGCCCGCCGCAATGAAATAGCTGCGGCCATTAAACAGGTTGATTCAGGCAAAGGCGCGATAATTCTGTCCGATCTTTTTGGCGGAACGCCCTCCAATCTGGCCATCTCGCTGCTGGAAACTGGCCGGGTCGAAGTCATCGCCGGCGTAAACCTGCCCATGCTGATCCGTCTCGACAGCGCCCGCAAAAACCTGGATGTGAAAGAGGCTGTCGCCGCTGCACGGGAAGCGGGCCGAAAATATATCAGCGTGGCGTCCGAAGTGCTTGAGGCATCAAAATGACCCGCATCAGCCGGTCTGCCACAATCGTGAATGTGAAAGGGCTGCATGCCCGCGCCAGTGCAAAATTTGTCACCTTTGTCAGCCGGTTGCCCGAGGGCATTAAAGTTGAAGTTGAAAAAGACGGTCAGCTCGTCACGGGCACATCCATCATGGGTCTGATGATGCTCGGCGCGGCAAAGGGTAGTGAAATTACCATTCACGTCGAAGGCGACCAGGCAGAGCCCGCCATTGAAAAGCTCATCGGGCTGGTTGTTGACGGCTTTGGCGAAGACTGATGCGCCGTGAGATTACCGGATTTTCGAATCCGCTTCTGAAGGAAATCCGCGGACTGCGCGAAAAGAAATTGCGGAAACGTGCCGGGCTATTTCTTGCCGAGGGCCTCCGCATCATGACAGAAGCGCGCGAAGCGGGTTTCCTCCCCGAAATGCTGTTCCGGGTCAAAGACCGGCCCGTTCATGCGCTGGAAATCGCGCTTGAAGACGAGGTGCTACGCAATGGCGGGGACGTCATTGAAACCAGCGCCGAAATTATGGCGAAGCTGTCCGGCAAAGATAACGCACAGGCAGTCGTCGGTGTCTATCGTGACCATGGCACCGCGCTTGCCGATATAGAGCGCGCGACCGCACCGATCTGGCTCGTGGCGCAAGCGATGCGTGACCCGGGCAATTTGGGAACAATGTTGCGAACCGGCGATGCTGTCGGCGCTGGCGGGCTTATCCTCATTGATGACTGCACCGACCCGTTTTCAGTTGAGGCTGTCCGCGCGAGCATGGGCGCGATTTTCACGCAAAAGATCGTTCAGTGCCGATGGGACGAGTTTATCACTTGGTTACGCGCGGGCGATGGTCAGCTGGTCGGAACGAGCCTGCAAACCGACACAGATTATCAAGCTGCGCACTACAATAGCCCGTGTTTCATACTCACAGGCAACGAAGCGCAGGGTCTGCCCGCCGATTATGAAGGTCAGTGCGACCTGCTCGTCAAAATGCCGATGCAGGGCAAGGCAGACAGCTTAAACGCCGCGGTGGCCACAGCGGTCATGGCGTATGAAGTGCTGAACCAGTTTCGCCGTCCAGCGCGCGGCTGAGGCCCGACAGAGCCATTACTCCGCCGCTTCGCGTCCGTCGGCGATTTGCCCGTTGCCTTCGTCATCGCCATAACGGGGCAGCGCCTCAACCGACGGGATATCTTCCAATTCGCGCTTGCCGGTTTCGATATTGAGATCCGCAAACTTCCGACCCGTCGACATGACATTACGTTCAAAGCTGCCCACGAATTTATTGTAGTTATTCACCGCCGAGGACAGCCCGCTGCCCACCGATTTCAGATGCTGCGCGGCAACGGCAATGCGATCATACATTTCCTTGCCAAGCGCGCCAATCTGCTTGGCTTCGCGCGCGAGGCCCTCTTGCCGCCACACGCTGGCAACGGTCCGCGCAATCGCAACCAGATTGGTCGGCGTGGCCAACAACACCTTCTTATCAAAGGCAAAGTCCCACAATTGCGGTTCATGCTCAAGCGCAGCCGCCAGAAAATGTTCGCCCGGGACAAACATAATCACATAATCGGGCGCGTCCTCAAACTGGTCCCAATAGGCTTTGCGCGACAGGCCATCGATATGGTTCTTCATCGACTGTGTGTGCCGCGTCATGGCGACTGCGCGGACGTCGTCATCCACGGAGGCAAAAGCGTCTTGATAATCGTTCAAAGACACCTTGGCATCGATAACCAACGTCCGCCCGCCCGGGACATGAATGATCGCGTCAGGCCGCAAGCGAAGGCCATCGCCCGCATCAATACTGGTTTCCAGGTCAAAATCGACATGTTCGGATAAGCCGCAGCTTTCCAAAACATTCTTCAGCTGCTGCTCGCCCCAGCGGCCCCGCGCCTTTGGCGCATTGCGCAATGAGTTCATCAGGCCAGAGGCAACGTTGGAAACACGCTCCTGCCCAAGCCGCATTTCGCCAATCAGGCCCTTCAGATCGCCATATGCTTCCGTGCGGTCTTTCTCGATTTTGCCGACTTGCTCTTCATACGCTTTCAGCTTGTCGCCAACGGGCCCCAAAAGCTGTTTCAGCCGCTCTTCATTCTTTTCACCGGCCTGATGAAAGCGTTCATCGGCGCGTTGAAGAAACGCCGCTTGCGCTTCGCCCAACAGTTTTTGCCCAATCTCGCCAAACTGCGCCGACAAGGTTTCTTTGGCCTGAGCCAGCGCAGCGATCTGTTCTTCAAAGCCGCGTTCACGCTCTTCTAGGCTGGTTTCAAGGCGCGCTAGACGGTCTTTTGCACTGTCGCGTTCAACCACGACCTGATCGAGCATGGAACGCAGTTGCGCGGTGGTCTCCTGCCCTGCCCGGCTTTCACGCCCGCCTGCAAACCAGCCGAGCACAAGCCCGACCAGCAAAGCAAGCACAACAATGACGATGACGACTAACGGCTCCAACACAGCACTCCATATATAGAACGAATGCGGAACATAGCCTATGGTAGGCTTAGGTCAAGCGGCTTCGGTTTGCACCCGCCGTGCCTTTTTTACGCGCGCATAGCTTATGGCGCTAAACGGCAGCAGCGCTGCATAAACTATTGTCGCCCCGATCATCGCAACCCAAGGGGCAGCAACCAAGGTCGCGGTAAACAAACCAACAGTGGCGAGTGCCATAAAGCGCAGGCTTCGGCGGACCTTAATCGACGACCAGCTGTAGGTGGCCACGTTAGAAACCATCAAGACCGCGCACAGGAGCAACCACGGCCCCAGAAAGCGATAGTCACGTACCCATTCCGCACCGGTTTCGAACCAAATCATCATTGGCAGCAAGGCCAGCGCCGCGCCAGGCGGCGATGGGACGCCGGTGTTAAATCCCGCCAATTTATGCGGCTGGTTTTCGGTATCGATACGGGCATTGAAACGCGCAAGTCGCAGCGCAGCGCACAATACGAAGAATACTGAAATGGTCCAGCCGAAGCGGGGCATATCCTGCAGCACCCACATGTACATGACCAATGCCGGGGTCGCGCCGAAAGCAATTACATCCGACAGCGAATCCAATTCCGCGCCAAAGCGGCTTTCGCCTTTCAACATCCGCGCGACGCGGCCATCCATGACGTCAAGCACGCCTGCAATAACCATCGCGGCGACAGCATTTTCCCAGCGGCCCTGCATCGCAAACCATGCCCCCGAGAGGCCAGTGCACAAAGCAAGCGCGGTGATCGCATTTGGTGCGAGCGCCCGTAACGGAATGCCGGGGCGGGAGGAAAAATCGTTCATTAGTGTGCGACGGCAATCAAATCTTGGTCAACACCCAAGTCGGCGATGACCGTTTCGCCCGCAACGCAACGCTGCCCTTTAATGACGCGCGACGATGTTCCATGCGGTAAATATACATCCACGCGGCTGCCAAAGCGGATAAGGCCAATACGTTGGCCATTGGCAACGCTGTCGCCTTCTTTCACAAAAGCGACGATACGACGGGCGACAAGACCAGCGATTTGCGTAAAGCCGATACGCACGCCATCCGCGCGCTCGACCAGGAAATGCTGGCGCTCATTATCCTCGCTCGCCTTGTCGAGATCGGCGTTCATGAACTTGCCGGGGATATAGACCACGCGCCGCACGGTGCCGCCGTAGGGGGCGCGGTTGATGTGCACGTCGAACACCGACATGAAGATCGAGATCCGGGTCACCGGACCGGGCGCCAGGCCGCGGGTGCCGCTGCCATCGTCCATCACCAGCTCGCGCGGCGGCTCAACCTGCTGGATCAGCGTGACCAGGCCATCGGCCGGGGCAACGATAAAGCGATCGTCCTGCGGCGTGACGCGAACCGGATCGCGGAAGAAGGCGCAAATCCCCAGCACCAGGAAGCCCAGCGGCCAGGCCAGCGTTTCCCAGGCAAAGAACGCGGCGGCGGCACTGGCAACCCCGGCAATCGCTGCAAACTTGTGCGCTTCGGGGTGGATGCGCGGCCATTGCCAGGTGGCTTCACCGCGCCCGCGGTTGTCGAGAATCTCATTGGCCATGGATCAGGCTACCTTGCGCACGAAGACGGTGCCAGCAGAATAGCCTGCGCCGAAGGAACAGATCAGCGCGGTATCGCCCGCCGTCAGATCGCTGTTGTGAAGATGGAAGGCAATGATCGAGCCTGCGCTCGACGTATTGCCATAAGTGTCGAGCACGGTCGGGCTTTCATCCTCGTCCGCTTCATGCCCCAGCACGCGCTGCGAAATCAGTCGGTTCATCCCCGAATTGGCCTGATGCAGCCACAGCCGGCGCAGTGAAGTCGGATCGATTCCCAGGTCACCGGCATGTTCGACGATCATGGTTGCGACCATCGGCACCACTTCCTTGAA
>DLOZ01000011.1:0-7170 GCA_002479765.1 Sphingomonadales bacterium UBA7471
CACGCACTCAACCCTTACGGTTTCTCGCATGTGCGGCGCGTGACGCACGAGAACGTGGACATCAACCGCAACTTCCACGACTACAGCCAAGCCCTGCCGGTCAACACGGCCTACCGCGAGGTGCAGCCCCTGCTGCTGCCCGAGGTCTGGCCGCCCGACACAGCCAATGCAGCCGCCGTGGCAAAGTTCATTGAAGAGCGCGGCATGCCCGCATTCCAGGCTGCAGTCTCGGCGGGTCAGCACGAATTTGCCGATGGCCTGTTCTTTGGTGGCCGCGGCCCGACCTGGAGCAACCTGACGCTGCGCAACGTGCTGCGCGAGCACGGCCGCGCCTGCCAGCGCATGGCCTGGATCGACCTGCACACCGGCCTGGGGCCGAGTGGCCTGGGCGAGCGCATCTTCGCCTGTGCCGATGACAAGGCCGCCCTGGCCCGCGCCAGGGCCTGGTGGGGCTCGGGCATCACCTCGATCTACGACGGCTCCTCCACCTCGGCTTACCTCACGGGCCTGATGTGGATGGCGGCCTACGACGAGTGCCCGCAGGCCGAATACACCGGCATCGCCATGGAATACGGCACCCAGCCAATGGACCAGGTCATGCATGCCCTGCGTGGCGACCATTGGCTGCACCTGCACCCCGAGGCACCCGCCGCCTTGCGCCAGCAGATCAAGCAGGATCTGATGGACGCGTTTTATGTGGACACCGACACCTGGCGCCAGCAGATCGTGGACCAGGCGATGGACGCCATGCACCAAGCGGCGACAGGTCTCTCGGGCCGCTGACCCCGAAGTCGCACCTGTCTGGTGCGCGACAGACCATCAAGGGGATTTCCCTCTGCCCAATCCATGCACGGATATTGCATATTGCATCCCAGACCGAAACCACTTCCAGGAGATTGATTCATGCCGTCCCCCATGTTCCAGCGCTGCGCCCTGACCCTGGTGTCTGCCGCCTGCTTGTTGCTGTCTGCCCAGGCCCAGGCCAAGCCCTTCAAATGGTCCAGCGCCAGCGACATTCCCACACTGGACATCCATTCCCAGAACAATGCCCTGGGCAACGGCGTGCATGCGGCCATCTACGACTCGCTGGTCTACTACAACAGCAAGACCTTCAAGGTCGAGCCCCGTCTGGCCACCAGCTGGAAAGAGGTGTCGCCCACGCAGTACCGTTTCACCTTGCGCGCCGATGTGAAATTCAGCGACGGCAGCGCCCTGACGGCCGACGACGTGGTGTTCTCCCTGGAGCGCGCCCGCGCCAAGACGTCCAACTTCCACGTCTACACCCAGGGCTTCAGCCGCATCGCCAAGGTCGACGCCCGCACCGTGGACATCATCCTCAGCGGCCCCAATCCGGTGCTGCTCAACCAGCTCACCGAGCTGCGCATCATGAGCAAGGCCTGGGCCGAAAAGAACAAGTCGGTCGACCCCAAGGACATCAAGACCAAGGAAGAGTACTTCGCTCACCGCAATGCCAATGGCACGGGCCCCTTCATGCTCAAGAGCTGGGAGCAGGACGTGCGGCTCACGCTGGTGCGCAATCCCAATTGGTGGGGCAAGCTCGAAGGCAACGTGACCGAGATCGTCTATTCGCCGATCAAGGCCGAAGCCACGCGGATTGCGGCACTGTTGTCGGGCGAGGTCGATCTGGTGCTCGAATATAATGGCGACATTGCGCAGGCGATGGTCGAAGATTCCGACATTGGTTTTGTCATCCCCAAAGAGGGCAGCCAGCTGAACTCCGACAATCTGTGCATTCCCAAGGGCGCGCCGCATCCGAAAAATGCCCATGCATTCATCAATTATTTGCTGGATGCCGAAGCTGGCAAAAAGATTACCGAAACGATTTTGTATCCAACGCCAAATGACGCCGCAAAGGCGCTGATGCCCGATGCGTACAAGAACAATCCGGTTATTTTTCCGCCTGCCGATGTTTTGGCGAAATGCGAATATGCAAAGTTCAATTCAGAGCTTCAGCCAAAATATGAGGAGGCGTTCACCCGCGTGCGGGCGGCCTAAAATATGTCGGGGGCGCTGCAAGACTGGAAAAGCCAGAAGAAACCTTTTGCCGCCGTTGTTACGGCACCGGTATTCTGGCTCGCCCTGTTCTTTGTGGCGCCCATGGCCATTGTTTGGCTGTACAGCTTTGGGCAGAATGCCGGGCCTGCCGACATTGAAATTTCCGGCACGCTCGACAATTACAAGCGCGCGACCGAGTGGCTGTATGTATCGATTTTTCTGAAAAGCTTTGCGGTCGCGACGCTCACCACGCTCTTGTGCCTCATCATCGGCTTTCCCGTGGCGATGGCGATCACCTTTGCCGCGCCGAAATGGCGGCCATGGCTGTTGCTTGGCATCATGCTGCCCTTTTGGACCAATCTGTTGATCCGCACTTATGCGTTGATGGCGCTGATGGGCACCAACGGATATATGAACAAGGGTCTGGGCGAACTGTGGGAAGGCGCAAGTTGGCTGCGCACGCTTGTCGGCATGCAGCCGCTCGACGCGTGGACGCCGGTGCAGTTGCTGTACAATAATTTCGCGGTCGTGCTTGGGCTGGTCTATGTCCATCTGCCTTTCATGGTCTTGCCGCTCTATTCCGCGCTCGACCGGCTGGACAAAAGCCTGATTGAGGCCAGCCTCGATTTGGGCGCAGGGCATTTTAAAACCTTCATGCAAATCGTGGTTCCGCTGGCCGCGCCGGGCATAGTCGCGGGTGTGATGATTACCTTGATCCCTGCACTTGGCGCGTATCTGACCCCTGATCTTATGGGTGGTACGGACAGCCAGATGATCGCCAATGTTATCGAACGGCAATTCAAGCGCGCGAATGACTGGCCATTTGGCGCTGCGCTTTCGTTCCTGCTCATCTACGCAATGTTCATTCTGATCGCGTTTCAATCGATGCGTGCGAACAAAGTGAAGGCGGCGTGAGGATGTTCAATCGCACCCCCATCGCGCCGTTGGAATATACCAGAAAGCTGTGGATGCGCAGTTGGGTCGGATTGACCATGCTGTTCCTCTACGCGCCGCTCATCCTATTGATGATCTTCAGCTTTAACGACAGTAAGCGCAATGTCGTGTGGAAGGGCTTTACCCTCAAATATTATGAGAAAGCGCTGCACAATGACAGTCTGGTGGAGGCGTTGGTCAACTCGCTCACCATCGCGGCGCTTGCGACGATCGTCAGCCTTGTGATTGGTGCGCTTGCGGCGGTTGCGCTTTGGCGGTTCCGGTTTCCGTTCAAGGGGTTGGTCGAAGGCACCATGTCCCTACCGATTATCGTTCCTGAGATTTGTTTGGGCGTCGCATTTCTGATCTTTTTTGCAAAGGTCGACTGGCCAACCGATTTGCCTTGGCCGCTCAATCTTTCTGCGATCACGATTGCGCATATCACATTCTGTTTCCCGTTCGTTGCCATGGTTGTGCGTGCGCGCTTGGCCAGTTTTAACAAGGAAGAGGAAGAGGCCGCAAAGGACCTTGGCGCGAGCGAATGGCAGGCGTTTCGCGATGTCCTGTTACCGCATATACGGCCGGCGCTGGTGGCGGGCGCGCTTTTGGCTTTCACGCTTAGTCTCGATGATTTCGTCATCACCTTTTTCACCAGTGGTCCGGACACGATTACCTTCCCGGTGAAGGTATATTCGATGGTCCGTTTCTCGGTCACGCCAGAGGTGAACGCCGCGTCGACAATCCTCATCCTCCTTACTGTCATCCTGACCTTCATCGCCCTGAAACTGCAGGGCGTGAAGGGCATTGCGGAAACCCATTAGAGATCATTTTTATGACCCAAGCCAAACAGCCCATCATTCAAATCCGCAACGTGTCCAAACGCTTTGGCAAGGTGACGGCTGTCGACAATATCAGTCTGGATATTCTCGCAGGCGAATTCTTCGTTCTGTTGGGACCGTCCGGCTGCGGCAAAACCACGTTGCTGCGGATGATCGCCGGCTTTGAAATGCCGACCGAGGGGCAGATCTTTATCGACGGGCAGGATATGAGCCTTGTGCCGCCGAACAAGCGGCCCGTGAACATGGTATTCCAAAGCTACGCCGTTTTTCCGCACATGAACGTCACCGACAATGTCGGCTATGGCCTGCGCATAGCTGGCGTGTCAAAGGGCGAGATTCGCGACCGCGTTGCCGAGGCGCTTGAACTGGTGAAACTGGGCGGATTTGAAGACCGGATGCCGGACCAGATGTCGGGCGGGCAGCGCCAGCGCGTTGCACTCGCGCGCAGTCTAGTGATGCGGCCAAAGGTGCTGTTGCTCGATGAACCTTTGTCGGCGCTGGACGCCAAATTGCGCGCGCAAATGCAGTTTGAATTGGCTGATCTGCAGGACAAGGTCGGGATTACCTTTGTCACGGTCACGCATGATCAGGATGAGGCATTGTCGATGGCAAGCCGGGTTGCCGTCATCAACAAAGGCGAAGTTGCGCAGCTCGCGCCACCAGCTGATCTCTATGAATATCCCGCCAACCGGTTCGTGGCCGATTTTGTGGGTTCGGTGAACATTTTTGAGGGCAAGTTGACGCTGGACGAGCCGGATAAGGCCGCCGTTGATTGCCCCGGGCTTGGCAAAATCTACCTCAATCATGGTGTCACTGGACCACATGGCGCCGACGTGTGGGTCGCGCTGCGTCCAGAAAAGATTTACCTGCACGTGCCCGGCGAAGGTAAAGCCGTTCGCGCCGCCGCCCAAGATGCGCCCGATGGCCACAATCTCGCGCGCGGCACGATTAAGGGCATGAGCTATCTCGGCGATATCACGCTGTATGAAATCCAGCTTGAGGGCGGACAGATGATCCGCGTCAGCCGTCCGAACCTGTCACGCCATGATCAAGAGGATTTCACATGGGACGACAAGGTCAGCATGCACTGGCGCGCGGACAGCCCTGTGGTCCTATTAAGCTAGACGTAGAGCGCGTCCGCCGCGATTCCCCTTAATTGTCAGCGGTTGGCGCAGGCCGGACATCCAACAAGGTCACGATGATATTGCTCTCCGGCCCTGAATCGGCACCCTTGGGCATGCAAAAACGATAGGTTGACCCTGCCTGCATCATTTTCAGCGCCTCGCCGAACACGGGCGATGCTTGGCTCAACGGAATTTTTTCCCATTCGCGCTGCTGCTGCACGACCCCGGTGCTGGCGTCAAAAACGGTGAAGTCGACAAGCGCCATGTCGCCATCGGTCGCGCTCTTTCCCGCGCCAGCCTTGATAAGGTCAAAGCCCAGTCCGCTTGCCGTGGTTTTGGAACAACTGCGTTCTGCCACGGGAATGACTGGCTTTGGCGCCGGGTTTTTGAAGGACAGCAAATCGACTTCGAACACCAGATCTGCATTGGCGGGGATGGGGCCCGTGCCTGCCGCGCCATAGCCAAGCTTTGACGGGATGCAGAGACGGTAGCTGCCGCCCGCCTGCATCAATTGCAGACCCTGCGCAAAGCCGGGAATGACGCCGCCAACGGGAAACTGTGCATCTTGCCCCGAATCAAACTCGGTGCCGTCAGCGGTCAGCATGCCCTTATAATTCACGATCACGCGCGATTCAGCGTTCGGGCGTTCGCCTTTGCCGGCCTTAATGACGGTATAGGACAGGCCCTCTGGTGTCGTGGTCGTGCAGGTGAGAACGGGTGGCTTGGGCTTTGCCGCAACCGGGGCTGCCGCATGTGCCGGCGCAAATTGAACAAGCAGGGCAGGGGTGACGGCCGCCGCGAGGGCGCGTTGGAACATTTTGGATTTCATGGGATCCTAGGTAAGCATTGGATGTGGTTTGTCTAGCGTGAAGAGGCCGCCGCGCTAATCATCCAGACCCGTCACCCTGAACTTGGTTCAGGGTCTTACTTATTGGCCGTCGCAAGTAAGATGCTGAAACAAGTTCAGCATGACGGGAGTGGGATGAAGAAATTTCCTACCCAATCGCGCGCAGCTTCGGCTCCGCTTCATCCAGTGACGTGCGAATGATGCCAATCAGATCGTCGATCTGCGACGGCGTGATAATCAGTGGCGGGCACATCACGATGCTGTCGCGGATGCCGCGCACCATAAGGCCGTTGCGGATGCAGATATCGCGCACCATTGGCCCTGCCGTGCCTTCAGCCCCGCCGAAACGCGCGCCTATGGCCTTGTCGGCAACAACCTCGACCGCGCCCAGCAAGCCAACCGAGCGGGCTTCACCGACCAGCGGGTGGTCGCGCAGTGTCGCCAGCTTTTCGGCAAGATAGGGGCCGGTTTCGTTCCGGACTTTCTCAAACAGTCCCTCGCGCTCCATGATCTCGATATTGCGCAAGGCGACGGCCGATGCGACGGGGTGGCCCGAATAGGTATAGCCATGGACGAAATCGCCGCCGGTTTTGATGACCTGGACGATCTCCGCGCTCACGGCGACAGCGGAAATTGGCAGGTAACCCGACGACAGCCCCTTGGCCATGGCGATGATATCGGGCTTTACGCCAACGGTTTCGTGGCCCCAAATATTGCCCGTCCGGCCAAAGCCGCAGATAACCTCGTCACAGACCAACAATATGCCATATTTTCGGCAGATTGCTTCCACCTGCGGCCAGTAATTGGCTGGCGGAATGATAACGCCGCCTGCACCCTGTACCGGCTCACCAATGAAGGCCGCGACATTTTCCGGGCCAACTTCTAATATCTTATCCTCAATGGCTTGCGCGCATGCGGTGCCGAAATCTTCGGGCGTCATGTCGCGGCCTTCATTGTACCAATAAGGCTGGCGAACATGCTCAATACCCGCCATCGGCAAGATGCCGGGGGCGGGGAAGCCTTGGCCGTGCATGACCTTCATTCCGCCCATGCTGACGCCCGCGACGGTGGAACCATGATAGGCATTGTGGCGGCTGATGACGATGGTGCGGCTATGTTCGCCCTTCACCTGCCAATAATGGCGTACCATCCGCAATATGGTGTCATTGGCTTCGGAGCCGGAGCTGTTGAAAAATACATGCGGCAAGCGGCCGCCGGTCAGGCTCGCAATTTTTTCGGCCAGCAAGATGGCTGGCGCGTTCGCGGTTTTGAAGAAACTGTTATAATATGGCAGCTCCAACATTTGTTCGCGCGCAACCTCGGCAAGCTCATCGCGGCCATAGCCCACGTTGACACACCACAGGCCAGCCATCCCGTCCAAAATGCGATTGCCATCGCCATCATGGATATA
>DLOZ01000011.1:7258-7420 GCA_002479765.1 Sphingomonadales bacterium UBA7471
GGGTGATGATGCGGCTGCCGCCCAGGTCTTCGATTTCCTGCCAATCGGCTTGCGCGGGCAAATGGTGGGCGATGTCTAAACGGCGAAGTTCGGCGATGTCGTAATTGCGGGGCATGAAAAGATCTCCATAATATTCCCCTCCCGCAGGCGGGAGGGGTTAGG
>DLOZ01000004.1:0-110689 GCA_002479765.1 Sphingomonadales bacterium UBA7471
GGCGACAACATCAAGATGGTTGTCACCCTGATCAACCCGGTCGCAATGGACGAAGGCCTGCGCTTCGCAATCCGCGAAGGTGGCCGCACCGTTGGTTCGGGGGTTGTCAGCAACATCACGAAGTAATATAGGCCGCGCTTCCCGCCCGACTCTGTGATTCGGGCGGGGCGGTTTTTAGAATTTCAAAACAGCTGTTCCGGCTTCGAAAGCGCAAGTCGGAATGGCTGTTTTTCGGCTCTTTGATATTGATAGAATTTGGAAATTGGTGAACCCATGGAAACGCAGAATATTCGCATCCGTCTGAAAGCATTTGACCATCGCGTCCTCGATCAGGCGACTGGCGATATCGCAGACACCGCACGCCGCACTGGCGCGCTTATCCGTGGTCCAATTCCACTTCCTACCCGTATCGAAAAGTTCACAGTGAACCGCGGACCGCACGTTGACAAAAAGTCGCGCGAGCAGTTCGAAGTTCGTACTTATAAAAGGCTGCTCGACATTGTGCAGCCCACGCCACAGACCGTAGACGCGCTGATGAAGCTCGACCTTGCTGCCGGCGTGAATGTCGAAATCAAATTGGCGTAAGCCGATATCTCTACGAAAGTAGAGTGAGACAATAGGAATACCGCCGAGTTTACTCGGGCTGCGTTCCCCGTCTTACCAGATTGCTCATTACGATGGGCCACTGGTGCCTAGCCCGGACGGGGCAATGCTTAAAAATTCAGGGCTGGATTTAGGCGTCACGCCCTCCTGGCAATCCTGCCAGCCGGGCCTCTGACATAAGTTGGAGTATGGATCATGCGCACTGGCGTGATCGCGAAAAAGATGGGTATGATGCGCCTCTTCAATGAAGATGGCCGTCACGTACCTGTGACCGTTTTGGCGCTGGAAGGCTGCCAAGTGGTCGGAGCCCGCAATGCAGAGAAGGATGGCTATTTTGCTGTTCGTCTCGGTGCCGGCGCCCGTAAAGCGAAAAATGTAAACAAACCACAGCGCGGCGAGTTCGCTAAAGCACAGGTCGAGCCAAAAGCTCGCGTTGCTGAATTCCGCGTTGATAATGCCGACGGCTTGCTGCCCGTCGGCGCTTCTCTTTCCGCAGACCATTTTGTTGACGGCCAGCTCGTCGACATCACGGGCCACACGCAGGGTAAAGGCTTTGCCGGCGCCATGAAGCGTTGGGGCTTCGGTGGTATGCGTGCATCGCATGGTGTGTCCATCACCCACCGTGCCCATGGTTCGACTGGCCAACGCCAGGATCCAGGCAAGGTGTTCAAGAACAAGAAGATGGCCGGTCACATGGGTGACCGTCAGCGCACACAACAAAATCTTGAAGTCGTCCGCACTGATGTTGCGCGCGGCCTCATCTTCGTAAAGGGTTCGGTACCTGGCGCGAAGAACGGTTGGTTGCTTGTTCGCGACGCCGTCAAGGTTCCTACACCTGAAGCTGCTCCGTTCCCCGGCGCGTTGAAGAATGACAATGAAGCCCCAGTGGTGGAAGACGTCATCATCAACACCGAAGTTGAAGTTGCAGACACCCCCGCTGTCGAAGCTGAAGCGCCTGCCGCTGAAGCTGCGCCCGCTGTCGAAGCACCTGCTGCTGACGCCGGCGAAGAAAAGAAGGAGGGCTAAGCCATGAAGCTCAAGGTTCAAACCCTCGACGCCAAGGCAAAGGGCGACATCGATCTGAATGACGACGTATTTGGCATTGAGCCACGCGCCGACATTCTGCACCGTGTTGTTACTTGGCAGCGTGAAAAGGCCCGCGGTACGGCTCGTCCAACCCGCGAGCGTTCAGACGTTGCACGCACCGGCAAGAAATTCGGCAACCAAAAGGGTGGCGGTTCTGCCCGTCACGGTGACCGCGCTGCTCCGATCTTCATCGGTGGTGGTAAGGCCCATGGTGCCCGCCTGCGTGACTTTAACCCATCGTTGAACAAGAAGATCCGCGCATTGGGTCTGAAGATGGCGCTTTCGAGCAAGGCTAAGGCTGGTTCGCTTATCGTTCTTGAAGATCTTGATCTGGCTGCTGCAAAGACTGCGGCGCTTAAGGGTCAGGTTGGCAAGCTCGGTTTCGGCAAGACGACGCTGGTTATCGACGGCGACACCGTCAACGACAATTTCCGTATGGCTTCGGCTAACCTGGTCGGCATCAACGTGATGCCTGCTGTTGGTGCCAATGTTTATGACATTTTGAAGCATGACACGCTGGTCTTGACCCGCGCTGCGGTCGAGAAACTGGAGGCCCGTTTCAATGGCTAAGGATAAAGCAATCGACGTGCGTCATTATGACGTGATCGTTGCACCGCACATCACCGAAAAGGCGACCCTGCTGTCGGAGCACAACGCTGTTGTGTTCAAAGTCACGGGTAGCTCGACCAAGCCACAGATCAAGGCAGCTGTTGAAGCCTTGTTCGACGTCAAGGTCCTGAACGTGAATACGCTCGTGCAAAAGGGCAAAACCAAGCGCTGGAAGGGCAAGCCCTACACGCGTTCGGATGTCAAAAAAGCAATCGTCACTTTGGCCGAAGGCCAGAGCATTGACGTGACCACCGGTATTTAAGGGCAGGATAATGGCACTCAAAAGCTACAAACCAACTAGCCCCGCCCGTCGCGGCCTTGTGCTGGTTGACCGGTCGAGCCTCTACAAAGGCGGTCCTGTTAAGGGACTGACCGAAGGTAAGAGCAAGACCGGCGGCCGTAACAACAAGGGTCATGTGACTTCGCGCGGTATCGGCGGCGGTCACAAGCAAAAATATCGTCTGATCGACTTTAAGCGTCGTAAATGGGATATGCCTGCAACCGTTGAGCGTCTGGAATATGACCCCAACCGTTCGGCCTTCATCGCACTTGTAAAGTACGAAGATGGTGAACTGGCCTACATCCTTGCACCACAGCGTCTTGCCGTAGGCGACGTTGTTGTTGCCGGCGAAAAGACCGACGTTAAGCCAGGCAACGCCATGTTGCTGAGCCAGATGCCGGTTGGTACGATTTGCCACAACATCGAAATGAAGCCCGGTAAGGGTGGCCAGATCGCACGTTCGGCAGGCACATATGTGCAGCTGGTCGGTCGTGACGGTGGCCGCGTTATCGTTCGCTTGAACTCAGGCGAGCAGCGCTACATTCTCGGCACGTGCATGGGTACAGTTGGCGCGGTTTCGAACCCTGACAACTCGAACACGACCCTTGCCAAGGCAGGCCGCAATCGCTGGCGCGGCATTCGCCCGCTGACGCGCGGTGTTGCTAAGAACCCTGTCGATCACCCGCACGGTGGTGGTGAAGGTCGTACATCAGGTGGCCGTCATCCGGTTACACCTTGGGGTAAGCCAACAAAGGGTGCTCGTACCCGCAGCAACAAGTCGACCGACCGGATGATCATCCGTTCGCGGCATGCTAAGAAGAAGAGGTAACTCATGTCTCGTTCCGTCTGGAAAGGTCCGTTTGTTGACCTCTATCTGCTGAAAAAAGCAGAAACCGCTCAGGAATCATCGAAGGCTGCGCCGATCAAGACTTGGTCGCGTCGCTCGACAATCCTGCCTCAGTTCGTTGGCCTGACGTTCAGCGTCTATAATGGCCACAAGTTCATTCCCGTTTCGGTGAATGAGGACATGGTCGGCCATAAGCTTGGTGAGTTCGCTCCAACGCGTACTTATCATGGCCATGGCGCAGATAAGAAGGGCAAACGCTAATGGGTAAGGCATCCGCACCCCGTCGCGTCGCCGACAATGAAGCTCTGGCAGTGGGCACAACCATTCGTGGTTCTGCTCAAAAGCTTGGCCTCGTTGCCGCGCTGATCCGTGGCAAGAAAGCCGAAGACGCGCTCAACATTCTGAAATTCTCCACAAAGGGAATGGCAGAAGACGTGCGCAAGGTTCTGGCATCCGCCATCGCCAACGCCGAAAACAACCATAACCTTGACGTCGACAGCCTTGTCGTTGCCGAGGCAAGCGTTGGCAAGGCACTGACCATGAAGCGTTTCATGGCACGTGGCCGCGGCAAATCGAGCCGGATCATCAAACCATTCAGCCGTCTGCGCATCGTTGTGCGCGAACAGCAAGAAGAGGCATAAGTCATGGGTCAGAAATCAAATCCAATCGGGCTTCGCCTGCAGATCAACCGGACTTGGGATAGCCGCTGGTACGCCGAAGGTGCGGACTATGGCCGCATGCTTCTGGAAGATATCAAGATCCGCAAGTTCATCTTTGAAACACTGCCACAAGCAGCGATTTCAAAGGTCGTCATCGAGCGTCCTGCCAAGAATTGCCGCGTTTCAATCTACGCAGCACGTCCTGGCGTGATCATCGGCAAGAAGGGTGCGGACATTGAGAAGCTGAAAAAGCAGATCAACCAGTTCACCACCGCTGAAGTGTCTTTGAACATCGTTGAAATCCGCAAGCCGGAAGTCGACGCGAAGCTCGTAGCGCAGGGTATTGCTGACCAGCTTATCCGTCGTATCGCATTCCGTCGCGCCATGAAGCGCGCGATGCAATCGGCGATGCGTCTGGGAGCAGAAGGTATCAAGATTACCTGCGGTGGTCGTTTGGGCGGCGCAGAAATCGCACGCGTTGAATCGTACCGTGAAGGCCGCGTGCCTGCGCATACGCTTCGTGCCAACATTGACTATGCTGAAGCCGAAGCACTCACTGCTTATGGCATCATCGGCATTAAATGCTGGATCTTCAAAGGCGAAATCTTGGGTCATGACCCAATGGCAACTGACCGACTGATGATGGAAGCACAGACTTCCGGCGTCCGTCCGCAGTCTGACCGCCGCTAAAGGTTAGGAACGAGACATGTTGCAACCAAAGAAAACAAAGTTCCGCAAGCAGTTCAAGGGACGCATCAAGGGCGAAGCCAAGGGCGGGTCTGACCTGAACTTCGGTTCATACGGCCTGAAGGCGCTTGAACCAGAGCGGATTACCGCACGTCAAATCGAAGCGGCCCGCCGCGCGATTACGCGTCACATCCGCCGTCAGGGCCGTTTGTGGATCCGTATCTTCCCGGACGTGCCAGTCACGAAAAAGCCTGCCGAAGTTCGTCAGGGTAAGGGCAAGGGTTCGGTCGAATATTGGGCAGCCAAGGTTAAGCCTGGCCGTATCATGTTTGAACTCGACGGTGTTCCCGGTCCAATCGCGGCTGTCGCATTTCAGCGTGCAGCCATGAAACTGCCAATCAAGACCAAGGTCGTGGCGCGTCTCGGCGACACCTCGCATCTGGGAGCATCATAAGATGAGCAAAACCGAAGATCTCCGCGTCAAGAGCGACGATCAGCTTGCTGTTCAGCTCGGCGAATTGAAGCGCGAAGCGTTTAACCTGCGTTTCCAATCGGCCACTGGCCAGATGGAAAAGCCGGCACGTGTGCGTGAAGTGCGTCGTGACATCGCCCGCATCAAAACCCTGCAGGGTGAGCGCCAGCGCGCCGCCGCAAAGACGGCATAAGGAGCTACCCATGCCAAAACGTATTCTCACCGGGACCGTGGTCTCCGACAAGAATGACAAGACCATTGTCGTCCTCGTCGAGCGCAAAGTGAAGCACCCGCTTTACGGCAAGATCATTCGTCGCACGAAGAAGTATCACGCCCATGACGAAAACAACGTCGTGAAAGAGGGCCAAGTCGTCCGCATCGAAGAGTGCGCGCCGATTTCCAAAAACAAGACCTGGCGCTTGGTAGCTGACGCTGCCGCCCCGGCCGCCGCAACGAAGGAGGATTGATTCCATGATTCAGATGCAATCCAATCTCGATGTTGCGGACAACAGCGGCGCAAAGCGCGTTCAGTGCATCAAGGTGCTTGGCGGTTCCAAGCGTCGCGTGGCTGGCGTGGGCGACATCATCGTGGTGTCGATCAAAGAAGCTGCACCGCGCGGTAAGGTAAAGAAGGGTGACGTGCACAAGGCCGTTATCGTTCGTACCCGCAAAGACATCCGCCGTGCAGACGGTTCGGTTATCCGCTTCGACTCCAATGCTGCCGTTCTTATCGGCAACAACAAGGAGCCGATTGGCACACGTATCTTCGGACCAGTGGTTCGTGAGTTGCGCGCCAAGAACCACATGAAAATTATCAGCTTGGCACCGGAGGTGCTATAACAATGGCTCTGGCAAAAATCAAAAAGGGTGACACGGTCGTCGTGCTCGCCGGTAAAGACAAGGGCAAATCCGGCGAAGTAACCGCCGTAATGCCTAAGGATAGCAAAGTCGTCGTCGCAGGCGTAAACATTGCTGTGCGTCACCGGAAAGCTTCGCAGGCAAACCCACAGGGTGGTCTCGATCGCTTTGAAGCACCGCTGCACATTTCGAATGTGGCTTTGGCGGATCCGAAAACAGGCAAGGCAACACGCGTTCGCGTGGAAACCAAGGACGGCAAGAAGGTCCGCGTGGCCGTGAAGTCCGGGGAGACGATCAGTGGCTGATACCAAATATACTCCACGTATGAAGAAGCTGTACGACGATACCGTCGTCAAAGGCTTGACTGAAAAGTTCGGTTACACAAACCGCTTCGCAGTGCCAAAGATCGAAAAGATCACACTCAACATGGGTGTTGGTGAAGGTTCGCAGGACAAGAAGAAGGTTACGACCGCTCTTGCTGAAATGGAACTGATCGCTGGTCAAAAGCCAGTCATCACCAAGGCGAAGAAATCCATCGCTGGCTTCAAGCTGCGTGAAGGCATGCCAATCGGCGTGAAAGTCACGCTGCGTGGCGCCCAGATGTATGAATTTCTGGATCGCCTCGTGACCATCGCAATGCCACGCATTCGTGATTTCCGTGGCCTGAACCCAAAGAGCTTTGATGGCCGTGGCAACTTTGCGATGGGTCTCAAGGAACAGATCATTTTCCCAGAAATCAGCTATGACGCCATCGATACGGTGCGCGGCATGGATGTGATCGTAACGACTTCGGCAAACTCGGACGACGAGGCGCGCGAACTGCTTAAGCTGTTCGGCTTCCCGTTCCCTGTAGAAGAAGCTGACGAAAAGGCGGCTGCATAATGGCTAAACTGAGCTCCATAAACAAGAACGAGCGTCGCAAGAAGCTGGCGAAGAAATACGCCGGACGTTATGCGAAGTTGAAGGCGATGGCGAAAGACCAGTCGTTGGATGACAGCGAGCGTTTGATTGCACGCCTGAAAATGGCTGAAATCCCCCGCAATGGTAACCCGCACCGCGTGCGCAACCGTTGCGAAACCACCGGGCGTCCTCGCGGCGTATACCGTAAATTCAAGCTGAACCGTATCGAACTGCGTAATCTTGCCAATAAGGGCATGATCCCGGGCGTTACGAAGTCGAGCTGGTAAGGATAAGATAGATGGCAATGACCGATCCTTTGGGTGATATGCTCACCCGTATCCGCAACGGCCAGCGGGCGAAGAAAGACTCTGTAGTCTCGCCAGCGTCCAGCCTGCGTACCCGCGTTCTCGATGTTCTGCAGCGTGAAGGCTATATTCGCGGTTACAGCGAAGAAGCTTTGGGTGCACATAAGGGCATCCGCATCGAGCTGAAATATTTCGAAGGCGCTCCTGCTATCCAGCATGTCGCCCGCGTTTCGAAGCCTGGTCGCCGCGTATATTCAGGAAGCCAAGAGCTTCCCGTTATCCGCAACGGCCTTGGCATCACCATCGTTTCGACGCCAAAGGGCGTTCTGTCTGACGCCGAAGCGCGCGCACAGAATGTCGGCGGCGAAATCCTGGCGGAGGTATTCTAATGAGCCGCATTGGTAAGAAACCTGTTCCCATTCCTGCGGGCGTTACCGCCAGCATGGAAGCGGGCACGCTTTCGGTCAAAGGACCGAAGGGCGAACTGAAAATGCCTATGAGCGACCTTATCTCTTACGAGATGCAGGACGATGGCCTTTTGGTAAAGCCTGCCAATGGCAGCAAGGCAGCCCGCGCGTTTTGGGGTATGCAGCGTACGTTGGTACAGAACCTCGTTACGGGTGTGACCGAAGGCTTTACGAAAGTCCTCGAAATCACCGGCGTTGGTTATCGTGCAAACACCCAGGGCAAGATGTTGAAGCTGCAACTTGGCTACAGCCATGATGTCGACTTCGCGATCCCGGAAGGCATTGAAATCAAGACACCTGATAACACCACGGTGGAAATTTCAGGTATCGACAAGCAGAAGGTTGGGCAGGTTGCTGCTGAAATCCGTCGCTGGAGGAAGCCAGAGCCATATAAGGGCAAGGGCATCAAGTACCGCGGCGAATATATCTTCCGCAAGGAAGGGAAGAAGAAATAATGGCAAAATTGTCTCTCTTTGCAAGGCGCCGTCAACGCGTTCGTTCGAAATTGCGGGCGCAGGTTGCTGGACGTCCTCGTCTTTCCGTGCACCGCACTGGTCGCCACATCTATGCGCAAGTCATTGACGATTCGAAGGGCGCGACCATCGCGTCTGCCTCGACCCTCGACAAGGACGTGAAGGCTAAGAACGGCTCGACAACTGAAGCTGCGGCTGATGTTGGCAAGCGGGTAGCCGAAGCAGCTAAGAAAGCTGGCATTTCCAGCGTGGTTTTTGATCGTGGCGGGTTCCTGTTTCACGGTCGCGTCAAAGCGCTTGCTGATGCAGCGCGCGAAGGCGGATTGGAGTTCTGATGATGGCTGAAAACACTGAAAGCACCGTATCTGTGACTGACGGCGCAGCTCCTGAAGCAGCCGAAGGTCAACGTCGCGGTCGCGGCGCGCGTGGCGGCGGCGATAATCGTGGCGGTGGCCGTGGTCGTAACAACGATCGTCGTCCTGCACAGGAAGAAGATGATGGCACGATCGAAAAGCTCGTTCACATCAACCGTGTTTCGAAAACTGTTAAGGGCGGTAAGCGCTTCGGTTTTGCGGCACTCGTCGTTGTTGGTGACGGTCAGGGTCGCGTAGGCTTTGGTCATGGTAAAGCACGCGAAGTGCCAGAAGCCATCAACAAAGCGACTGCAGCTGCCAAGAAATCGATGATCCGCGTCGCCCTGAAAGATGGTCGTACGTTGCATCACGACGGCAAGGGCCATTTCGGCGCTGGCAAGGTGACGTTGCGTTCGGCACCAGCTGGTACCGGCATCATCGCAGGTGGCCCAATGCGCGCTGTCTTCGAAAGCCTGGGCGTTGCAGACGTTGTGACCAAATCGGTCGGTACGTCGAACCCTTACAACATGATCCGTGCTACTTTCGCGGCGCTGTCTGAACAGACCAGCCCCAAGTCGGTAGCGCAGCGTCGCGGCAAGAAAATCGCCGACCTTCTTGGTCGCGGTGGCAGCAAAACTGCTGAAGCCGACGCAGAAGCTATTGCGGAGTAATCGATATGGCGAAGATTAAACTGAAGCAGACCGGTTCGCCGATCCGCCGTCCAGCCTCACAACGCGCAACTTTGAAGGGCCTTGGCCTTGACAAGATGAACCGCGTTGTCGAAATCGAAGACACAGCCGAAGTGCGCGGAATGATCCGCACAGTTCGTCACATGGTCCAGATTCAGGACTAATAACATCAGCGCGAATTAAAGCGAAAGCGAGTGCACGACATGAAATTGAATGACATTAAAGACAATGAAGGCGCCCGCCATCGCCGTATGCGCGTTGGCCGTGGTATCGGTTCGGGCAAAGGCAAGACCTCGGGTCGCGGCCAAAAGGGTCAGACCAGCCGTTCGGGTGTTTCGATCAACGGATTTGAAGGCGGCCAGATGCCACTTCACATGCGTATTCCAAAGCGCGGCTTCAATAATATCTTTGCCAAGGACCATGCAGAGGTCAATCTGGGCATGATCCAGAAGTTTATCGACGCCAAGAAGATCGACATCAAAGCTGTTGTTGACCATGCGGCGTTGAAGGCTGCTGGTCTTGCACGTGGTGGCAAAGATGGCGTCCGTTTGTTGGCCAAGGGTGAACTCACCTCCAAGGTGAACTTCTCTGTCGCTGGTGCTTCAAAAGCAGCCGTTGAGGCTGTTGAAAAGGCCGGTGGTAAGGTTGAAGTGCTGGTAAAGGCCTCTGCATCGGAAAAAGCTGCTGCAAAGAAATCTTCTGTCAAGAACGCTGCTAAAGAAGCTGCGGCCAAGAAATAAGGCGGGAGCGAACACTTCGCTCTTGTCATGCCAGCCCCGCTTCCCGATATGGGCTGGCGGGGTTTGACATTTCTGGGGTTCGTTCAGATACAGTCAGGCGAAATTTTTGGGGTTAAGCCGTTGCGCGATTATAGTGCATTCACGGTTAATCCGGAACCAAGGAACGTATATCATGGCATCTAGGGCCGACCAAATGGCATCGAACCTCAATTTATCGAAGTTCGGGCAGGCAACAGAGCTTAAGAACCGCATTTGGTTCACTATTGGCGCGCTGATCATATTCCGTCTGCTGAGCTTCGTGCCGCTGCCGGGCGTTGATCCCATCGCGCAAGCAGCCCTGTATGCGAACAACGCCGCTGGCGGTGTACTCGATATCTTCAACACCTTCTCGGGCGGTAGCCTTGAGCGCATGAGCCTCATCGCGCTTGGTGTTATGCCCTATATTACGGCGTCAATTGTTGTGCAGCTCGCTGCATCGCTGTCGCCGACGCTTGCGGCCATCAAGAAAGAGGGCGAGAGCGGACGCAAGAAACTCAATCAATATACGCGCTACGGCACGGTTTTCCTGACCGCGGTGCAGGGATATTTCCTCGCGGCAGGGCTTGAAAGCCTTGCTGCGGCAAACGGCATTAGCGCGGTTGTGGAGCCGGGCCTGATGTTCCGCATCGTTGCGACCATCAGCCTTATCGGCGGTACCATGTTCCTGATGTGGTTAGGCGAGCAGATTACGTCGCGCGGTATTGGCAACGGTATCTCCTTGATCATCATGGCGGGTATCGTCGCCCAAATGCCACGGTTGTTCGCGCAGCTTCTTGAAGGCGGACGGACCGGATCGATCAGTGGTTTTCTGATCGTCGGCTTTTTGTTGATGTTCGTCGGCCTGACTTTGCTGATCTGTTTCATGGAGCGCGGCCAGCGCCGGGTACTTATTCAATATCCAAAGCGTGCGACGCAGCGCGGCATGATGCAGGCTGACCGCAGCCATCTTCCGTTGAAGATCAACACTGCTGGTGTCATCCCGCCGATTTTCGCATCATCATTGTTGCTTTTGCCTATCACCATTACGCAGCTTGGCGGAAACAAGGTTGCGGGTGAAAGCGCGCTGGGTGACTTTGTCATCACATTGAACCAATATTTGGCGCATGGGCAGCCGGTCTATCTCGCGCTCTATGGCCTCGGTATCGTCTTCTTCTGTTTCTTTTACACCGCTGTGGTGTTCAATCCGGAAGAAACATCCGAGAATTTGAAGAAAGCCGGTGGCTTCATTCCAGGCATTCGTCCGGGCAAGAACACCGAATCCTATCTCGATTATGTCCTGACACGCATCACCGTGTTGGGTGCGGCCTATCTGACCTTGGTCTGCTTGCTGCCTGATTATGTCATGGGTCAAACAGGCCAGCAGCAGTTCTTCGCTATTGGCGGAACCAGCTTGCTCATTCTGGTCAACGTCACCATTGATACGATTTCACAGATTCAGAGCCATCTGCTTGCCCACCAATATGGGGATTTGCTGAAGAAGGCCAAGTTGAAGGGTGGACGCGCCCGTTAAGGGGCGCGACATCGAAACGAACAGGGAGGCGTTTCATGAATATCATCCTTTTGGGGCCTCCTGGCGCAGGCAAAGGAACGCAGGCTGCATTTCTCGTCGAGAAATATGGCATGGTACAATTGTCGACCGGCGACATCCTGCGTGCTGCCGTAAAGGCGGGCACTGAAGTCGGTAAAATGGCGGATGAGATCATGAAGGCGGGGAAGCTTTTCCCGGACGAATTGATGGCCGAAATTCTTGGCGAGCATATGGATGCGATCCCTGCGGACAAGGGCCTGATTTTTGACGGCTACCCACGCACGGCGCCGCAAGTCGCGCTTCTCGATGGCCTGTTGTCCGCGCGCCAACGGACACTCCATTATGTGATTGAACTGGTTGTTGATGAAGACGCGTTGGTCGAGCGCGTTGTCGGCCGTTTCACCTGCGCCAATTGCGGTGATGGCTATCATGATGTTTTCAAAAAACCGGTCAAAGCCGATACATGTGACAAATGTGGATCGCATGAATTTAAGCGTCGCCCCGATGACAATGAAGAAACCGTCCGTACCCGCATGGCGGAGTATCGCGCAAAGACCGAGCCGATCTTGCCCCTTTACGATGCCCGCGGCCTTGTAAGCCGCGTCGATGGCATGGCGCCGATTGACGACGTGACCAAGGCGATTGAAGCCATCATCGGCTGAACGCTGCTGAAACAAGTTCAGCGTGACGGAAATGGAAACGGTTGTTAGGAACGCCTTCCATGAAATATCTTGTCCTCATCGCAGCGATATATGCTGCAACAGCATCGTCGGCATTGGAGCAAATCTAATTGGTTGCGGGGGGCGGCAAGCCACGTCCGGGCGGAAAATTAGAAATTGGCTGGTGCGAAATGGTCGATGTGCCAAGCCTTGGCCTCTCGCACGTACATGCGAAAATGGACACAGGCGCCGCGACATCATCGATACATGCAACCCGTATCAAACCCATCATCCGCGACGGCAAGCCATGGGTCGAATTCTGGTTCCGTCTGAATGCGGGCGAAAAGCCGAAGCGCTATGAAGCGCCCGTCATCGACCGGCGCATGGTGCGATCGTCCAATGGTGACACGCAAGAACGCTATGTCATCTCCGCGCAATTTTGTTTTGGTAAGCTGTGTTGGAACGGACAGCTCACCTTGGCGAACCGGCGTTCCATGGCCTTTCCCTTGCTAATTGGCCGAAGGGCGCTAAGGCGCGGCTTTCTGGTCAATAGCGGACGGCGCTGGGTGTTGGGCAAGCCAGCGAATCAAGGACAAAAGAGCACATGAAAATCGCCATGTTGGCACGCAACGCCAACCTATACTCGCACCAACGGCTCGTCGAAGCCGCCTTGGCGCGCGGACATGAGATTGATATTCTGAATACGTTGCGGGTGACGATGAATATCACGTCGCACCGTCCCGAAGCATATTATCAGGGTGCTAAGCTCGGCAAATATGACGCGGTCATTCCGCGCATTGGCGCGTCCATCACATTTTACGGTCTTGCTGTGCTGCGTCAGTTTGAGATGATGAACGTATGGTCATTGAACGAGAGTGTCGCCATCGGCCGATCCCGCGACAAGCTGCGCTCGTTGCAGATTTTGGCGCGCAAGGGGCTTGGCCTGCCGGTCACAGCGTTTGCGCATGACCCGCGACAGACCGACGAAGTCATCAAAATGGTGGGTGGCGCGCCCGTGGTCATCAAGTTGCTGGAAGGGACGCAAGGCATTGGCGTGGTTTTGGGTGAGACCGAAAAGTCGGCCCGCTCCGTTATTGAGGCGTTTCGCGGCGCCAACGTGAACATCCTTGTGCAGGAGTTTATCAAAGAGGCAAACGCGACCGACATCCGTTGCTTTGTGATCGGCAATAAGGTTGTTGCATCGATACAGCGCAAGGGGGCGGAAGGTGATTTTCGATCAAATCTGCATCGTGGCGGTTCGGCCGAAGCCATCAAAATTACGCCGGAGGAACGCTCAACCGCGGTCCGCGCGGCGCGCGCCATGGGGTTAAATGTCGCCGGTGTCGATATGCTCCGGTCCAATCATGGCCCGGTCATCATGGAAGTGAATAGTTCGCCCGGGCTCGAAGGAATCGAAAAAGCCACCGGCAAGGATATTGCGAGCCGGATTATTGCATTCATCGAAGAAAACGCAATTGCGGGCAAAACCAAGACCAAAGGCAAGGGGTAGCGCGCCGCTAGCCTTGACAGTTGGCGCGACTCACCGTAAGGCAACGTCAATTCCGATCATCTGGTGCAACCAGCAGCGCTTTTTTGCGTCCGCTGGTTTTGTGCGTTTCGGAATATCATCAGCGTTGAGATAGGGTTTGTCTTTCGGGGCACCTGTGGAGCAGGAGTACATAAATTGGCACGTATTGCCGGAGTTAACATTCCAACCAACAAGCGCGTGATCATTGCGCTTACCTACATTCACGGTATCGGCCGCACTAAAGCCGTCGAAATCGCGACAAAGCTGGGAATTGATCATAGCCGTCGTGTGCAGGACCTTTCGGATGCCGAAGTTCTGCAAATCCGCGAAACCATCGATGCGGGCTACACCGTAGAGGGCGATCTTCGCCGCAACACATCGATGAACATCAAGCGTTTGATGGATCTCGCCTGCTACCGTGGCCTTCGCCACCGTAAGGGTCTTCCAGTCCGTGGCCAGCGTACGCATACCAATGCGCGCACCCGCAAGGGCAAGTCCAAGGCAATCGCGGGCAAGAAGAAGTAATCACCGGCCTCGGCCTGATTATTTTTTCTTCGCATTTTCGAATAGGATACACATTATATGGCACGCGAACCACAGCGCATTAAAAAGCGGGAGCGTAAAAATATTTCGGCAGGCGTCGCGCACGTCAATGCCAGCTTCAACAACACAATGATCACGATCACCGATGCCCAGGGCAACGCGATCAGCTGGTCATCCGCAGGAACCATGGGTTTCAAGGGCAGCCGCAAGTCGACGCCTTACGCCGCACAGGTTGCAGCGGAAGACGCAGGCAAGAAGGCCGCTGAACACGGCGTTCGTACGCTCGAAGTTGAAGTTAAGGGCCCCGGTTCGGGTCGTGAATCTGCACTTCGCGCATTGCAGGCGGTGGGTTTCACCATCACCTCGATCCGTGACGTGACATCGATCCCGCACAACGGCGTCCGTCCTTCCAAGCGTCGGCGCGTCTAAGCATTCGTTTCAGGGGCGGCTGTTCAGTCGTTCCTTCTTTTACCCGCGAACCGGCACGGTGCACCAAATTGCCGGTCCCGCAAAACCCAAGGGGAAATCCATGTCCGTCAATATCAAGAACTGGCAGGAACTGAAAAAGCCCAACGCACTTGAACTCAAGTCAGGTAGCGATGCGAAGCGTAAGGCAACTTTTGTTGCAGAGCCGCTGGAGCGTGGCTTTGGTTTGACTCTCGGCAATGCGCTGCGTCGCGTATTGCTTTCATCGCTGCAGGGCGCAGCGATTACATCGATCAAAATCGAAAATGTGTTGCACGAATTCTCGTCGCTCGCGGGCGTTCGTGAAGATGTCACCGACATCGTTCTGAACATCAAGCAAGTTGCGTTGAAGATGGAGGGCGAAGGTCCAAAGCGTCTTCAGCTTTCGGCAACTGGCCCTGGCGCGGTAACCGCTGGTGACATCGCCGTTTCGGGCGACATCCAAGTGATGAACCCTGATCTCGTCATCTGTCATCTCGACGAAGGCGCGACGCTGAATATGGAAATCACTGCCGACATCGGCAAGGGTTATGTTCCTGCAGTCGCCAACCGTCCAGCGGATGCGCCAATCGGCCTCATCCCGGTCGACAGCCTGTATTCGCCTGTTCGCCAGGTTGCGTATAAGGTGGACAATGCACGCATCGGTCAAGAACTTGACTATGACAAGTTGTCGCTGACCATCGAAACCGACGGCACTGTAACGCCAGAAGACGCCGTGGCTTATGCCGCACGCATTCTTCAGGACCAGTTGCAAGTGTTCGTCCACTTCGAAGATTCGATGTCTGCATCGTCGCCAATGATTGGCATGGCTGCACCATCCGCTTCTTCGGAAGAATCGGATGCAAACCAGCTCAACCGTTACCTTCTCAAGAAGGTCGACGAATTGGAATTGTCGGTTCGCAGCGCAAACTGCCTCAAGAACGACAACATCATCTACATCGGCGACCTCGTGCAAAAGAGCGAAGCCGAAATGCTGCGTACGCCTAATTTCGGTCGCAAGTCGCTGAACGAAATCAAGGAAGTGCTCTCGTCGATGGGCTTGCGCCTTGGCATGGACATCCCCGGATGGCCGCCAGAAAACATCGAAGAGATGGCAAAGAAGCTTGAGCAAGAACTGCTTGGCTAAAGAATATTGGGCCGAGGCAGTGCTTCGGCCCAACCAAAAGGGAAATGGCCGCCCTTAAACGGCCAGGATCGGGGTACCTGATACGGCCCCCCTACGAACGAAGGAATGAAATATGCGCCATAAAGTTGGCCACCGTAAGCTGCAACGCACCACGTCGCACCGTACCGCGATGCTTCGCAACATGGCAGCGTCGCTTATCAAGCACGAACAGATCAAGACGACTTTGCCAAAGGCGAAGGAACTGCGTCCTTACATCGAAAAGCTGATCACGCTTGCGAAGAAGGGTGGCTTGTCCAACCGTCGTCTCGCGATGAGCCGTTTGATGGACGACAAGCAGCTGGTAAAGCTGTTTGACGAACTGGCAACGCGCTATGCCGACCGCAGCGGTGGTTACAGCCGCGTGGTCAAGGCTGGCTTCCGTGGATCCGATGCTGCACCAATGGGCGTTATCGAACTCGTTGACCGCAATGTCGACGCCAAGGGTCAGGACAGCGGCCCCGTTGAAATATTGGACGACGCTGAATAAGCACGTCTTGCTTTAAGAGTTTTAAAAGGGCGGTATCCGAAAGGGTGCCGCCCTTTTTCATGGGTTTATGATTTCGTCCGAGCGCTTCGATTGGCCAACCAAAAGAGTAGGCTGGAAATCAACCATGCCACCGAAAGCAGTATCGTAAACCGTCCGCCGCGCGCGTCGCTGCCCAATATACCGGCAAAGACGCCAATGTTAATCTGCACTATGCCGGCAACCAACATGGCCTGCTGCAATATGCGCCTGCGAAACCGCGACGCGATGCTGCCGACGATGGCAATCAGCAAAACCAAGCCGAACCATAAATTGACGGGATTGTCCTCATTGCCAATCATGCCGACAGCTAAGTTGGACCAGATGACCATGAACCCGGCCAGCACCGCAAACATTGACCCGAGGCGGAAATACCAGTTGGATGACAGGTGCACCGCGAATTCAATCAGGCCACCCACTATGCCGAAAATGATAGCGGCGACGATGAAGTCGGTTTCGTCCCAATTAACTTCTGTGGTGAACTGCATCGCGCCCAACGGCGTCAGGATAAGCGCAACAGCGCCGCCCCAGCCCAAGATTCGCCAGATATTCCGTCGCGGCCTTGCTGGCCCATTATTCTCTGCATGCATAGCATTGCCCTTTTCCGTGAATGAGAGCTATGCATACAAGGCAGCGACATTGCAGGCATGAGCAGGACATGAGCATTTGGTGAAAAATGAAATCAGATAGTCTCCGGTTCGGCCGCTTCACGCTTCTGATTAGCAGCCGACGCCTGCACTGTGATGGCGCGGTCGTTGATGTCTCCAGCCGCTATTTTGATGCGCTTGTTTTGCTCGCAACCAATGCAGGTGCGCTGGTCTCGAAAGACCAGTTTATGGACGATGTCTGGCGCGGCGTTCCGGTAACCGACGAAGCACTCACACAATGTATCCGCAGCCTGCGCCGGGTGCTTGGGGATGATGCCGCGCGGCCGATGTTTATCGAAACCGTTCCAAAGCATGGCTATCGCTTTATCGCCCCTGTCGAACGCGACGTTGGCCACGCAGCCACCACATCCATCACCACAGCTGCCACGACCGATTGGGGGACATTTTGGGCATTGGGCGGGGCGGGCGTTGTCGGCGGTGGCCTGGCGGGGCTGCTGGGCGGTTTGTTTTACGGTTTTGCCGGGGCCTCGCAGCCAATGGCACCGGGCATGGGCGCGACATCCATCGTCCTTGTCCTGACGGCGATTACGGTGCTGGTCGCGTTATTGGGCGCTGCAGGCGTGAGCTTCGGCATTGCTGCGGTTGGCCTTTGGAATTCCGGGCGTTGGTCCGCGATTATGTCCGGCGGCGCAGTGGGTGGTTTACTGATTGGCGGTATTGTGAAGCTGCTTGGCTTGGATGCGTTTAATCTGGTGCTCGGGCAATCGCCCACCCAAATGACGGGCGCGCTGGAAGGTGCGGTGATTGGTGCCTCGGTCGGCCTTGGGCTATGGCTTGGCCGACGGCAGGCGCGCCACATGCCGCTGCGTTTCGCGATACTGCCGGCAGCTGTGATCGGTGGCCTCGGCGGTGCAGGCATTGCGATGGCCGGTGGGCGCTTGCTTGGCGGCAGCATATATGAGCTGGCCCGGCTTCTTCCCCAATCGCGGCTGCGGTTCGATCAGATTGGTGGCTTCTTTGGCGAAACGGGCTTTGGCCCCATCAGTCAGATCGTCACCGCCGGTCTGGAGGGCATGTTGTTTGCGGCAGGCGTGACCGCTGCCATCTTGCTGGCGCAGCGGCAGCGGGGTGCATGATTTCGACGAAAATGCGAAATATTCTTGCGGGCGACGGCGGGAATAGTTGGCGTTCACGCCTCGACGCTATAGTCGGATGACAAAGAATTCGAGAGTTGGGGAAATGATAATATGCGAAGTGTATTTTTGGTCGGTGCAGCCTTCATGATGGCGCCGATTTCGTCGGTCGCTATGGCCGCAAATTCAGCCACCGCCGATGTCGCAGTCAAATTGACCTATCCGCAGACCAAAACCGTCAATGTGGTTGAGGAGCAGTTCGGCGTGAAGGTTGCGGATCCCTATCGCTGGCTGGAGGATGATGTGCGCGTCAATCCCGAAGTCGCCGAATGGGTGAGGGCGCAAAATGCCGTCACCGATGCATATCTGGAAACATTGCCCGGCAAGAAAATACTCGCCGAGCGCATGAAAAAGCTTTTCGATTATGAACGCTTTGGCCTTCCTGAAAAGGCCGGCGGCTATTATTTCTTCACAAAGAATGACGGCCTGCAAAACCAGTCGGTCTTATATGTCCGCAAAGGCCTGACGGGTGCGGACCGTATTTTGATCGACCCCAATCTATGGGCAAAAGACGGTGCCACCGCGCTCGATAGCTGGGTACCGTCGAAAAATGGCAAGCTGCTGGCCTATTCTGTTCAAGATGGCGGTTCGGACTGGCGGACGATTAAAGTCATCGACACCGTGACCGGCAAAGTGCTCGCCGACGAAATCAACTGGGCAAAATTCACCAACATAAGCTGGGTGGGCAATGACGGGTTTTTATACTCGCGTTTTGCAGAGCCAAAGGAAGGCGCGGCATTCCAGCAGCTAAACTATAACCAGACCATCTATTATCACAAAATCGGCACACCCCAGTCAGAAGACAAGCCAATATACGCAACGCCGGACAAGCCCGAATATGGCCATAGTGCGCAAGTGACGCACGACGGCAGATGGGCGGTCATTACGACGTCGTCCGGAACCGATGAGAAGTACGAACTGCACGTCATGCCACTTGGCAAAAAGCCAACATGGAAACCGCAGCCGCTCGTCACGGGGCTGGAGCATGACTGGGGCCTGATCGAAGGCATGGGCAACACTTTGTGGTTCACCACCAACAAGGACGCGGCAAAGCTTAAGGTTGTTAAGGTCGATCTGGGTGCGAAGACGCCTGTATTTACGGACGTTATAGCGGAGCGGGCGGAAACATTGTCGCGCGCGCAGATCGTCGGCGATCGCCTCATCCTGTCATATATCAAAGATGCCAAATCGATGGCGCTGATGACAGATCTCACAGGCCAGCCTGTGCAGGAAATCAAGCTCAACGCAATCGGGACGGCCAGTGGCTTTTCAGGAACGCCAGATGATCCAGAAACATTTTACGGATTCTCCAGCTTTAATCAGCCCGGCGCCGTATATCGTTTCGACAGCAAGACGGGGGCTTCGGCGCCCTTCGCGCAGCCAAAGCTAAGCTTCAACCCGGCGGACTTTTCGGTCGAACAAGTGTTCTATCCGTCGAAGGATGGCACGAAGATCCCGATGTTCATCGTGCACAAAAAAGATCTCGATCTGACGAAGGGCGCGCCGACGTTGCTCTATGCCTATGGCGGGTTCAACATTTCGCAGACACCCACTTATTCAGCGACGCGTATGGCTTGGCTGCAATCGGGCGGTGTATTCGCCCTCGCCAATATTCGTGGCGGCGGCGAATATGGGAAGCCGTGGCATGATGCCGGTCGTTTGATGAACAAACAAAATGTCTTTGACGATTTTGCCGCCGCAGCGGAATATCTTATATCCAGCGGCGTTTCGGCCAAGGGCAAGATTGCCATTGAAGGGCGGTCCAATGGGGGACTGCTGATTGGTGCCGTTGTGAACCAGCGTCCTGACCTGTTCGCGGCAGGCCATGCCGCAGTGGGCGTGATGGATATGGTCCGCTTCGACCGTTTCACCGCTGGTCGTTATTGGGTCGATGATTATGGCTACCCCAGCAAGGAAGCCGACTTTAAAATGCAGATGACCTACTCCCCCTATCACAACATCAAATCGGGCGTGGAATATCCAGCGGTTATTGTTTCGACTGCGGATACCGATGACCGTGTGGTTCCGGGGCATAGCTTCAAATATATCTCTGCCTTGCAAGCTGCAGAAACCGGCCACAAGCCCAAGATCATCCGTATCGAAAGCCGTGCGGGCCATGGTTCAGGCAAACCGACCGATAAGGTTATCGACGAATATTCGGACATTTATGCGTTTCTCGCCAAATGGACGGGCCTGACCCTCAGCGAATAATCGTTCATAAAAAAGGCGATTTAGATGAACAAATGCTGGCAAGTCAATTCAGCATCCGGACAACCCGAATCGCCTATTCGCTCTCCATCGGCACAGAATGACTGGACCGGTTCAAGGAGAACGAAGATGAATGTCATGACCAAAACTTTGCTTGGCGTGGGAGCTGCTGCTGCAGCTTTGGTGAGTGTAACCGTTCCCGCCCAAGCGCGCGATCGCTATGACCGCAACCGCGACCGCGACCATGATAGCATAAGCGCCGGCGAGATTATTGCCGGAGCGGTCGTGCTCGGTGGTCTTGCCGCTGTGCTTTCAAGCGGCAACAATGGCCGCAACGATCGCTACGGTTATGATGACCGCTATGATGATAACCGCGCCGGCTATCATTATGACAACCGGAATGGCGGCGGCCGTGCGGCTGTCAACCAGTGCGTCGCCAGCGTTGAACGTTGGGCCAATCGCTATAGCCGTTCAGACGTCACGCAAGTGCGCAGCATCGAACGGACGCGTTTTGGCTATCGGGTCACAGGCAATGTCGTTGTTCAAGACGGCGGACGTGGCCGTTACGAGAATAATTATTACGGCAATGACCGATTTGGCGGCAATGGGTACCAGCGCGGTTATGACAAAGGCCGGTTCACCTGCTTTGTAGAGCGGGGCCGTGTGGTCGACATTAATTATCGCGGATTGGAACAGTGGCGCTGAATGCCCACATATGCGAAGGGATAATGAGGCTCAGTCTGAAAACAGGCTGAGCCTCTTGTCATTTGGGTACCGCGATATGCGCGGGATCGATTGGGACGGCTGGCGGTGCTTGCCACAATCCTAAAAACCCGCCACAGTCGGCTCATGGCAAATATCCTCGCATTTCTGTTTGGCCTGATTGCACTCTTGCTGGCTATCATCGGGTTCATCCCGTTGATGGGATGGCTGAACTGGCTCATTATTTTAATCGCTGGTGTCGGCGCGGCCTTTGGTTTCGCGTCGGAAAAGGACAGCGGTCGCAACTTCTGCCTGGTGGTGATGGCTATTTGCGCGCTGCGCCTCTGGATAGGCGGCGGGATCATTTGATCCTTACGCGGGAACTTGGCACCACATATGACCGACAAATCTGAAACCGCGCAGCCAAGTGGCCTGCCTTATGCCATGTCGGCATATCTCATCTGGGGCTTCGTCCCGGTTTATTTCAAGCTGCTGAGCCATGTCTCGCCAATCGCGGTCGTTGCGCAGCGCGTCTTATGGTCCATTCCCCTGCTGCTTGTCATTATGGCCTTTCGCAAGCAGCTTGGCGAATATGCCGCCATTTTCCGCCACAAGGCGCATCTGCGCAACTTGTTGGCCTCTGCCACGCTGGTCGCCATTAACTGGCTGATTTACATTTGGGCCGTTTCCACGGACCATATTTTGGCCGCGAGCCTTGGCTATTATCTCAATCCCTTAGTGAACGTCCTGCTGGGGCGTCTGTTTTTAGGGGAGCGATTGCGACCGCTTCAGATGGTCGCCGTGGCCGTTGCCGCCATTGGCGTTGCTATCCTCATCGGTGATGCGCTCGATACCTTATGGGTGTCGATATCGCTCGCCTTCAGCTTTGGCCTTTATGGCCTTATCCGCAAGATTACCCCCGTTGGCTCTGTTCCCGGCCTTGCGACCGAGACCACATTGCTGGCGCCGCTGGCATTGGGTGCGGTACTCTATTTCGCGCAAGTTGGCGGCGGCGGATTTGGCGATGATGTGACGACGTCGGGGCTTTTGATATTGGCAGGCGCGGTCACCGCGATCCCGCTGCTGATGTTCGCGACCGCAGCCCGCCGGATGAGCTATGCAAGCCTGGGCTTTGTGCAATATATGGCACCGTCCATTGCGTTCCTGCTGGGTGTGTTCGTGTACGGCGAGCCATTGAGCACGACCAAGCTGGCGTGCTTCATCCTGATCTGGTTCAGTATTGCGATTTTCTGTGCGGACGCCATTAAAACCTACAGGGCATCAAAAGCCTAGGTACTGACCCTAAGCCTTCAGCCGCCAGCGTAATGTTTCCCCAGCGTGGAACGGCACGACATTAAGCCCTTCCAGCGCCAACAGCTCAGGCACGACGACATCGGTGCGTTCCAATATTATGCGTTCCTCGTTCAACGACAGACCATAGAAACGCGGGCCGTTTTCCGAAGCAAAGGCCTCAAATTTGTCGAGCGCGCCTTCTTCTTCAAAGACGGCGGCGTAGCTTTCCAATGCGAAGGGCGCGTTGAAGATACCCGCGCACCCGCAGGCGCTTTCCTTGGCAGATTTGTCGTGCGGCGCGCTGTCGGTGCCGAGGAAATATTTACGGCTGCCCGACGTCGCAGCTTTGCGTAGCGCAAGCCGGTGTATCTCACGTTTGGCGACTGGCAGGCAGTAAGCATGCGGACGGATGCCGCCCGCAAACATCGCATTGCGGTTGATGTGCAAATGCTGCGGCGTGATGGTCGCCCCTACATTGGGACCGCAGGCATCTACAAACGCAACGGCGTCTGCGGTGGTGATATGTTCAAACACGATCTTGAGCTCAGGCAGATCGCGCACCAGTTTCGACAGCGTCCGTTCAATGAACACCGCCTCTCGGTCAAAGATATCAACATGCGGGTCTGTGACTTCGCCGTGGATCAGCAATGGCATGCCGATCCGCGCCATATGCTCCAGCGCGGGCATGATATTGTTTATGTTCGTAACGCCATGTGCGCTTCCGGTGGTGGCATGCGCGGGGTATAGCTTTGCCGCTGTAAACACAGCTTCGGCGTGACCGCGGGCGAGTTCATTCCCATCGGTTGCGTCGGTAAGATAGGCCGTCATAAGCGGCGTGAACGTGACGCCTTCGGGCACCGCCGCCAAAATCCGGTCACGATAGGCTGCGCCTGCTTCAACCGTCGTGACTGGTGGCGACAAATTGGGCATGACAATCGCGCGCGCAAACTGTTTCGCGGTGAAGGGCACCACGCTGCGCATCGCGGCGCCGTCGCGAAAATGGAGATGCCAATCATCAGGGCGGCGGATGGAAAGAATCATCTGGTCGGTCATGGCTTCCCTTTAAGCGCCTCTCCCCCTATCTGTCACCTATGCCAAACACCCGTTTATTTGACCGCAGCGTTATCCGTCTGTCGCCCACCGAGCCGGGAGAGGACGTGCGCCAGTTTTTGCAGGGGCTGGTGACGCAGGATAGCACGGCAGAGATGCCCTTATGGGCAGGCTTGCTGAGCCCGCAGGGAAAGGCGCTGTTCGATTTCATCCTGTGGGCTGACGGCGAAGATGTGCTTATCGATTGCGAAGACGCGCAAGCAGACGCATTGGTCCGCCGGCTGTCGATGTATCGGTTGCGCCGGAAAATCGCCATTGCCATTGATCCGGCATCCGGCGTGTTCTGGAAAAACGAGGGCCGTTCAGACCCACGCCATGCGGAGCTCGGGACACGCTGGCTGGGCGCGCCGGCCGACGATGATGTCGATGTGAGCGCCGCCTATCGCGCGCATCGGCTTGGGCTGGGCATCACCGAAGGTGTAAATGAGCTGGGCAGCGAACAGACATTGTGGCTTGAGGCCAATGCCGCCGAACTGAACGGGGTATCATTCACCAAGGGATGCTATGTCGGGCAGGAGAATACCGCGCGTATGAACTGGCGGCAAAAGGTCAATCGACGGCTGGTGGTGGTTCCGTTGGCGCAAGCCGACGAGAGCCGGCAGCGCTGCGTCTATCCGGAACTTGATATATCGGTGGAGTTGCGGCGCCTCGAAGATTTGACCGCGCTTGTTTTGCCGGACTGGCAGCGCGCTGCGCTCGGTTAATCGATCCGCTCGAGCTTAACCTTTGCGGTCCCGCTGCGGTGCATGCCGATCTGTTTGGCCGCAGCATAAGATATATCCATGATGCGTGATTTGCTCCACGGTCCGCGGTCGTTCACCCGCACGATAACTTCCTGACCATTGGCGAGATTGGTGACCACCACCCTTGTGCCAAAGGATAACGTCCGGTGCGCCGCCGTCATCGCGTTTGGATCAAAACGCTCACCGCTGGCCGTGCGATTGCCGCTGAGTTCGGCGCCATAATAGCTGGCCAATCCGGTGCCGATTTCGACACGGCTGTCACCAGCCTGCACCAAGACCGGCAAGGCGATGAGCGCGAGCGCAAGATAGTGACGTTTGTGCATGATATTCCCCCCGAGGCGTGCGGGCTACAATAAACGCCGCAGGCTTCCAATTGTCGAAGCGATAATGTGCACAGGCTTTGCGTTCAAACGTCCAGATTGGCGACGTTGAGCGCGTTTTCGACAATGAAATCACGCCGTGGCTCAACAACTTCGCCCATCAGCTTGGTGAAGATATCGTCCGCCAAGTCAGCCTGGTCAATTTCGACACGGAGCAGCGACCGGTGATTAGGGTCAAGTGTCGTTTCCCACAATTGCTCGGCATTCATTTCGCCAAGACCCTTGTAGCGCGAAATCGACAGGCCCTTTCGCCCTGCGGCGAGTATGGCCTCAAGCAATTCCGATGGACGCGTGATCGCGCCTTTATTGCCCACACTGACGGCGGTCGTCGCGCGCTTGGCTTGGTCGCCAACGGCATCCGCTGCTTCTGCGTCGTTATCTGCTTCGATGTCTTCGGCGGCATCGGCTGCTGCAGCGGCAGTGACCTTCACCAATCGGGCAGGGGTTTCGTAACTGGCGGTTTCTTCGCTGGCGAGCTTGTGCAGCTTGCGTGCTTCTGCCGACATTAGGAAGGTCGCGTCGATGATGTGGTGATCGGTTACGCCGCGCCACAGGCGTTCGAAGTGATAGCCACCGTCTTCGGACACGCGGCCGGACCATTTGCCCTCGACATCCTGCGCACCCATCCATGCGGCCGCCTTGGCCACCGCAGCAGCGCGGTCGGTTGCCTCAGGGTCAAGCGCGCCGGTGAGCGCCATTGCTTCGACAATTGTCGGGTCGTAGCGGCGGGGCACAAATGCCATCAGGCTGCGCATCCGGCGGGCATGATCGACCAATGCGCCCAAATCGGCGCCTGCGCGTTGTCCGCCGGCACCTTCAAGCACAACGCCGGCAAGACCCAATTCCGCTAGATGATCATCGAGCGCCTTGTCGTCCTTAACGTAAATTTCGCTGCGGCCCTTTGCGACCTTGTACAAAGGCGGCTGGGCGATGAAGAGATGGCCGTTTTCGATAATTTCGGGCATCTGGCGATAGAAGAAGGTCAGCAACAATGTGCGGATATGTGACCCGTCGACGTCAGCGTCGGTCATGATCACAATCTTGTGATAGCGCAGCTTTTCAATGTTGAAATCTTCGCGGCCAATGCCCGTGCCCATGGCTTGAATGAGCGTGCCCACTTCCTTGGACGAGAGCATCCGGTCAAATCGCGCGCGTTCGACGTTCAGGATTTTACCCTTCAGCGGCAAAATTGCCTGATAATGCCGGTCGCGACCTTGCTTTGCCGAACCACCTGCGGAGTCGCCTTCGACCAGGAACAGTTCGGATCTGGCAGGGTCTTTTTCCTGACAGTCGGCAAGCTTGCCGGGCAGAGACGCAACGCTCATGACCGATTTACGGCTGGCCTCGCGCGCCTTACGTGCCGCTTCGCGGGCTGCGGCGGCGTCAATGACCTTTTGGATCACGGTGCGCGCGTGGGCCGGATTTTCTTCAAGCCACTCGCTCATCCGGTCGGCCATCAGGCTTTCCAGCGGCTGGCGTACCTCTGACGACACCAACTTGTCCTTGGTCTGCGACGAGAATTTTGGATCGGGCAATTTTACCGACACAATCGCGGTCAGGCCTTCGCGCATGTCATCGCCCGTCAGTGTAACCTTTTCCTTTTTCAACACGCCCGATTTTTCGGCGTAGTTGTTCAGCGTGCGCGTCAATGCCGAGCGGAATGCCGCCAAGTGGGTGCCGCCATCACGCTGCGGTATGTTGTTGGTGAAGCACAATACATTTTCGTAATAGCTGTCGTTCCATTCCAGCGCGACATCAATACCGATGCCGTCACGGTGCGACGAGATCGCAATCGGATCGACGAGCAACGCCGTTTTGTTGCGGTCCAGATATTTAACGAACGCGCCAATGCCGCCTTCGTAATACAGGTCATGCTCTTTGACTTCGGAGTGGCGGTTGTCCCGCAGCAGGATGCGGACGCCCGAATTCAGAAACGCGAGTTCGCGATAGCGATGCTCAAGCTTGTCAAAATCAAATTCGAGCACATTTTTGAAGGTCTCGGTCGACGCCATGAAGGTGACGCGTGTCCCCTTTTTGGTTTTGCCATCGACCACAGGCGCGTCGCCACGAACGATTAACGGCGCAACGGCGTCGCCATGTTCAAAGCGCATCCAATGCTCTTTGCCTTCGCGCCAGATGGTGAGCTCCAAGAACTCAGACAGTGCGTTCACGACGGACACGCCGACGCCGTGCAAACCGCCCGATACCTTGTACGCGTTGTCGTCCGAGGTGTTTTCAAACTTACCACCGGCATGCAGTTGGGTCATGATGACCTCAGCTGCGGAAACGCCTTCTTCCTTGTGCATGCCCGTCGGGATGCCGCGGCCGTTGTCTTCGACCGATACCGATCCATCGGCGTTCAATTCGATCAGCACCAGATCGCAATGTCCGGCGAGCGCTTCGTCGATCGCATTGTCCGACACTTCGAACACCATGTGGTGCAGGCCGCTGCCGTCATCCGTGTCGCCGATATACATTCCCGGCCGCTTGCGAACCGCGTCGAGGCCCTTAAGAACCTTGATGCTGTCGGCACCATATTCGTTCTGATTTGGGTTGGCTGCGCTGTCCGCAGACGGGTTATTTTCGGAGTTTTCCGGGATTTGATCTGTCATCGGTGGACTATAGGCCCCACGGCCGAAAAGCCCAAGGGAAAGCGGCAATAATGCGCTATTTTTCCACAATCTTTTGCGCCTGTCGCTTGTTGCGTTTTTGGGTGGCGGCCTGCGGCGAAAAATTAAGCGGTGAAAGTTTTCGATATCGCGCTAAATCATCGCATGCGCATCTAAGGGATAGGCACAAGACGTAATGAATATCGAGACGGAACTGGAAAAGAGCTTTGGCGACTTTGGCGCACTTATCGGTGCTTGGGGCGCAGAAAAACCCGACGCGCACGCGCTCGCTGACAAGTTTACCACGGTTTCGTGGAGCCAAGTTGCGCAGCTAACGTCGCGCATTGCAGCGCAGCTTCAGCGCGATGGTCTTCAGCATGGTCAGGCGGTCGCCATTTTGGGCATGAGCAACATCAATTACGCGCTGGTCTATTTGGCTGCAGTCCGCGCAGGCGGCTGCGCGGCGCCGTTGACGACATCGGCTACGCCGGCGCAATTGTCCGCCATGTTGCGGGACTCAGGGGCGATGCATCTTTTTGTTGATGCGGCAAAGCTGGCTGAACTTGGTGGTGTAGACTTGGGCGATGTGCGCATTGTCATATTGGATAATGGCGACGCGCAGCATCCAAGCCTTGAAGCTTGGATGGCCGAAGAGAGCGCGACATTTGCAGCAGCCGCACCTGCGCCGAATGACCCGTTCAACATTATTTATTCGAGCGGAACGACAGGCACGCCAAAGGGCATCATCCATTCGCACGCCATGCGCTGGCACCAGATGGCGGGTGGCTTCAAATCCATTTACAGCCGTGACACCCGTTCGTTGGTCTCCACGCCCTTATATTCGAACACGACGCTTGCTGTGTTCTTACCGACCATGTGCCATGGCGGATTTGCGCGGATCATGGATAAATTTGATGTCACCGGCTATCTTGACCATGCGCAGGCCGACCGGACGACGCATAGCATGCTGGTGCCCGTCCAATATCAGCGGATCATGGCGCATGATGGTTTTGCCAATTACGATCTTTCGCATTTCATCATCAAATTTTGCACCAGCGCGCCTTTCCCGGCGGAGTTAAAGGCCGATGTCGTCAAACGCTGGCCCGGCGGGCTCGTCGAAATTTATGGGATGACCGAGGGCGGGGTGGTCTGCATGTTGCAGGCGCATAATTTCCCCGACAAGTTGCACACCGTGGGTCAGCCCGTGACGGGCCATGAACTGATCGTCCTTGATGAGGACGACAATCGCCTGCCTGCTGGATCAAAAGGTATTTTAACGGGCCGGTCACCCACGATGATGTCCGGCTACAAGAACCAGCCGGAAAAAACGCGCGAGATGGAATGGCGCGATGAGGATGGCAATATCTGGCTCAAAACCGGCGATATCGGCATTGTCGATGAAGACGGCTTTGTTTCCATCGTCGGGCGCGCGAAGGATATGATCATCTCCGGCGGGTTCAACATTTACCCCAAAGATCTGGAAGAGCTGCTGGAGGCGCAAGCGGAGGTTGCTGAGGCTGCCGTGGTGGGCATGCCGTCGGATGCATGGGGCGAGACGCCGGTTGGCTTTGTGCGGTTGCATCCCGACGCCAGCAGCACGCCTGATGCTATCTTGGAACGGGTGAATGGACAGCTTGGCAAAACCCAGCGCATTTCGGTGCTCTATCCCATCGACGAAATGCCGCGCAGCCATATCGGCAAGCTGCTGAAAACCGATTTGCGGACATTGGCGGCGGAATTGCAAAATGGACGGTAAATTTGGCCCCGATCTGGCGGCGGTCATTTCCGTTCTGCAGACGGCACTGACCCCCGCCTTTTTGCTGGTTGCGGTGGGCAGCCTGCTCAATGTCCTCACCGGCCGACTGTCGCGCATTGTGGACCGGTCACGCGACCTGCAGCGGCAATATGCGGAGACTGACGGTCAAGCGCATGAACGGGTCGTCACCGAACTGCGTATCATTGAAAAGCGCATGCGTGTGGTGGGAAGATCGATTTTGTGCGCAGTTTTGTCCGCAATTTCGGTGTGTATCATGATCGTTGTCTTGTTCGTCATGGGGCTCACCAATATTTCCGCAGCATGGATAGCCGTAGCGGTATTCATGCTGGCACTGGCGCTATTGTCGGCTTGCCTGTTCCAATTCGTGCACGAGATCCGCCTGGCAACTTATGCGATATATGTGCCGGAGGAATATCTTGAGCTGCCGGCGCCTAAGGAACGCAAGCGGCGTAAGACGATGTAACGCGCAGGCGAGTCGTTAGCTTGTCCTGCTGCCCAATAATTGAACGCGCGCGACAACCTCGTCGCGGATCGTCGGCGTCACAAATTTGCCGATTTCGCCGCCATATATGGCGATTTCCTTCACCAACCGAGAGGCGATGGGCTGAAGCGAGACATCTGCCATCAGGAATAAAGTTTCGACGCGATCATTCAACTGGCGGTTCATGCCCGTGAGTTGATATTCATATTCGAAATCGGTGACGCCGCGAATGCCGCGAATGACCGTGCTTGCGCCATGCGCTTCGGCAAAGTCCATCAGCAGTGAATTAAACCCGACAACGCGGATATGATCTGCGCCGATTGTCGCAACTTCGCGTTCGACCATCGCGATACGCTCTTCATCGGCAAACATCGGCGATTTCGACGCGTTGGTGGTCACGCCAATGATGAGTTCGTCGACAAGCTTTGCGCCGCGCCGGATGATGTCCATATGGCCCAAGGTGATGGGGTCAAAAGTTCCGGGATATACGCCAATCCGGTGGGTCATCAGCGATCTCTTTCCGTGATATAATTTGCAATAGCGCGCAACAAATCCGCCTCTGCGCCATAGCTTGATAGATAATCATTGGCTTGCTGGACCAGCATTCCGGCCTGTTGCTTGGCGCGATCAAGCCCCATCAGCGACACAAATGTGCCCTTGCCCGCCTCGGCATCTTTCTGCAGCGCCTTGCCAGCCAATTCGGGGTCACCTTCGACATCCAAAATGTCATCGGCAATTTGAAAGGCAAGGCCAATATCGCGGGCATAGCCCCGCAAATGCGCGCGGCCTTCGGGCGGGATATGGCCCAAAATGGCGCCCATTTCGACGCTTGCGGCAATAAGTGCGCCGGTTTTCAACGCCTGCAGCCGCATGATAGTCTGCAAATCGAACGATGCGTTCTCCGCCTCAATGTCCATCATCTGGCCGCCCGCCATGCCCTCAGGGCCACTGGCCAGCGCCAGCGTCGACACCAGCTCGCCACGCACAAATGGGTCGCTATGGGTATCTGGATTGGCCAAGATTTCAAAGGCAAGCGCATGCAGCGAGTCACCCGCCAAAACCGCGGTTGCTTCGTCAAATGCGCGATGCACGGTGGGTTTGCCACGGCGCAAATCATCATCATCCATGCAGGGCAGGTCGTCATGCACCAGCGAATAGACGTGAATGGCCTCAACCGCCGTGCCGACGCGCAAAGCTGTTTTGCGGTCGACGTTGAACAAGGCTGCGGTGGCCGTTACCAGCAAGGGACGAAGACGCTTGCCGCCGCCAATCGTGGCATGTCGCATGGCTGCATATAAACGGTCGCGTGCGTCCCCGGGTATTTTCAGCAGCGTGTCGAATTCTTGGTCAACATCTGCTGCAATACTGGTCAGCGCATCTTGAAGCAGCGAAGATGTCGATACCCCCGACATCACATTCATCCCGCGTCGAACGATGTGGTGCCCGTTGGCGCACCGTCAGGGCCAAGCGTAATCGCTTCAATCCGTGCTTTTGCCATATCAAGCCGTTGCTGGCACAACGCGCGCAGCGTGTTGCCGCGTTCATATAGCGCAATGGATTCATCAAGCGGCGCTTCACCACTTTCCAGCTTGTGGACGATATCCTCAAGCGCGCGGAGCGCCTGTTCGAAATTCAGTTCAGCAACGTCGTCAGTCATCACACTGCAATGACGCGGGGTGGGCGATGGGTCAAGTGTTCGCGCTACCGAATTTATACGCCGGCCTTTAACAACCAGTCGTGGAAAATCTTAACAGCGCGCTGCTTCAGCGCGCGGGGGCGGCACACGAACCAATAGCTATAGGGGCTTTCGACCTCTGCATTGAAAAGCCGCGTCAGGCGCGGATCACGCGCGTCCGAAAAATGGCTCCCGTGCATGATCGCGACGCCCAGCCCATTGGCGGCTGCTTCAAGCATGAGCGCGCCGCTATCCAAACTATCAATGGCGGCGGGTTTTAAACGGGGTACGCCCATGGCTTGACGCCAGGCGTCGAATATCATGGGCATATCGCTGTGGACCATGATCGTATGTTTGGCCAGATCTTCTGGCTTTTGCACATTGTGCTCCTTGGCCCATTGTTCCGAAGCAATGGCATAGACAAGGTTACGGTCGAGACGAACGCTGTAGAGTTTTGGGTCTACCTCGGCAGCGATGATAATCGCGGCATCAATCACATCGCCCAACAGATTTTCTGCATGGCCAGAGGTATCAACATCGATATGCAATTTCGGGAAAGCTTTGCGCAATTCGGGAAGGCGCGGGATAAGGCGCTGTGAACCAAAAAGTGGCAGCAAGCCGAGGCGCAGGCGATATTCGCCGCCACGGCCGGCAAGCTCTTCAACCGCTTCGGCCATCGCATCCATCGCCGGCTCTACAGCCGCCAGCAAAGCTTCGCCATCGGCGTTAATGACCATGGCTTGAGCGCGGCGGTCAAAAAGCGATTTGCCGATAAAATCTTCAAGCGCCTTTATGCGGCGGCTTAACGCAGGAGGTGACAGCGCCAGTTCACTGGCCGCGGCTTTGGCCGAACCCAGTTTGGCGACGCGCAAAAAGGCTTCTAACGACCGTAATGGTGGCAATCTGCGCATATCATCTCCTTTTTTGTCGCACTGCAACAAAAGTGATTTGATTCTGCGATCGTGAAAATGCCGCAGAATTCAGTTTAATCTTATAAATAGCAGTTGCATGATATGCAACTGCTATTGCACTGTTCGCACTTGCACAAAAAATACAATATAGCGATAGGGGAAAAGCCTTATAGGCATCCTCTCCTAAAGACTTTTTCAGGGTCGACTTTGGTCGGCCCTTTTTTTTGCGTAAAATCTGCTTCTGTTCGTCGAGCCGACATGATGTGGTGATTTAGCAATGATGCGGAATGCGCGTTACGCTTCGTCGGGAACAATCAACGCCCGTCTGCCCCAAATGATCAGAAAGACCAATGAAGCAGAGATGAGAATGAAGGTTGCTGGCTCCCACCAGCTCAATAGGGCGACGCCGATGGCTGGCGCGAAAATATAGGCTGCGCCATTGATCGAGGCGATTTTTCCGGCGACATCGCCTTGCTCGTGCCGCCGGACAGCCAATGAGGCACCTGCGGTAAATCCCGGCCGGAACAGCCCAAAGCCCAAAGACGCAATCGCAAAGCCTGTGCTGATGCCGTAAAAATCGTGGCTAACGCCCGTTAATATGGTGCCAATCAGCGCCAGTATCGAACCCCAAAGCACGGAACTGCGTGCGGCGAGCGACAAGATCGGGATGAGGCCCCATTGCGCCAATAACGTCGCCATTGCGCCTATCAGCATGACTGAGCCACTGGCCTGCACCGCTTCCCAAGGGCGATCATGCAGCCCAAGCCGATCGCGGACGAGGAATCCGACCACGCCCAGGATGATTGCCTGCGCGTGCCCGCCAATGAGGCCCGCAACAAGCCAGGACGCCATTCTTTCATCGCGCCATGGCAAGCGGACTTCGGCATCGGGTACGGAGCCGAGCGCTTCGCCGTCCACGTCTTCGGTATCGAGCGCGTTCATCGACGCAGCATTGGGATAGGCTGCAACCGAGCCACGCGCGGCAAAGCGCGGGGTGTCATTCGGCAACTGCACATGCAAAGCGATCAGGACAGCGACGCCAAATATCGCAAACATGATCAACGGTCCGGCAAGTCCAAAGGGCGGGAACAACAAATAATGCGCGGTCGCCGGGCCAATGACGGTGCCCACGCCGAACGACGATGCAAGCATCGACAATGCCTTCGTCCGCTCGGCGCGTTCGGTTCGTGCGGCAACATAGGCCTGAACAGCGGGCGGGGCAGCAGAACCAAAGCCGCCATACAGGCTGCGGAAGACCGCAAAGAGTATGAATGTAACGATTGGGCCGATCAGGCCGGCAAGGCCAAGCCACAAGACCAATCCGCAAAGGCCCATTGATGCGATGAAGCCAATGATGCCGACACTCATCAATTGTTTGCGGCCCCGACGGTCGGACAAGCGCGCCCATTTGGGTGCGGTGATGACCCATAAAAGTGCAGACCAGCTAAATGCGAGGCTAACCAACACGTCGGGCATGTCCAGTTCGCTTGCGATGGCCGGCAATGCCGACTGCATCGCCGTATTGCCTGCGGCGGCCACGAGCATAACGAGAAAAAGGACGACGACGCGGCTGTTGGGTATGGCCTGAACTGCGCTCATGGCTTTTTCCAATCATAGCTGCGCGTGACTTCTGCGACATGCAGGCTGTAATCGCTGTACCAAAGATCGCGTCCTGAATCGCGGATAGCGGTGTGTTCGGGGTGATCGCGCCATGCTTTTGCGCTGGCTTCATCTGTCCAATAGCTGACGGTTATGCCAAGCCCGTCCGACCCCCGCACTGAATCCATGGCGATATATCCCTTTTGTTGCACAGCCAGCGTTTCCATCATCGCGGCCGCGCGTGCATAGCCCATAGCGTCAGCATGGGTCCGCTGCGCCACGAAAATCACTGCGATTGTTCCCCGGGGAAGCTGTGCCATGCCGATGGCATTACGACCGATATGTTAGACAATGCAAGCGCGGCGGGACAGATTATTGCTTAATGCGTTTGCATAAACGGAGCCCAATCGTGACGGCCAGAAGCCCGGAACAATTTTTGCCCTTTTCCGGGGCTGGAAAGAGAGATTACCGGTTGCGCAGCAGGCTGAACTTAATCCGCCGACCGATGGTGTAGTCCACCGAGTTAACCAGAAAATATGCAATTGCAGCCTTGAACCGGCTCCAAACAGTGTCGCGGGCTTTTAACAAGACAGGCGTTTGTTCTTCGGATTGCGCGACCAGCCCATCAATCAATGTGCGCATATACAGCGCCAGTGCATCATCCTTTATCCGGACCATGATCTCAAGATTGATGAACATGCTGCGGACGTCGAGATTGGCTGAACCAATATACACCGCGTCATCGATGACCATCAGCTTCATGTGGAGACGGCGCGGTTGGAATTCGTAAATCTTCGTCCGACGCCTTAGCAGGTACCGGTAGAGTAAGCGTGCCGCGGGAATGGTGGCCCCATTGTCGGTTTTGCCAGCCATGATGAGGCGCGATCCCTTGTTCCGTTTCGATACCTTCGCCAATCGGCGCAATATCGTTTGCGACGGCGAAAAATAGGCCGATGCAATGTCGAACCTTTTGCCGACCTGCAAAGACCGTTTGAACGTCAGCGCCCATGGCGAGATCCGGTTTGTCGGCCCGCCCAACAGCCATTGGACTTCGCCTATGCCCGGTCGCCATTGCCGGATAATCGACCGGATTTTACGATAACGCACCTTTCCGTCGGCCGATGCGCTTGCCATGTCGTCGAAGTAGCGCGCCAGTCTTGGCACCTCCGGACCCGTTATAATGATGCCCAAATCTTCCCAATCATCGTCGCCTGCTCGCCCGAAATATTGATCTGTGATGTTAAATCCGCCGACCAGCGCGTGCTTGCCATCGGCTATGAGGATTTTTTGATGATTGCGGATGATATAGCCCAAGCCCTTGCGGGTGCTGAAGCAATGATAGCTTCCCCCTGCGTTCGTCAGTGGATCAAAGAAACGGTCGCTAATTTCGGCAGAGCCAAAGCTGTCGATGATCAGCTGCACCTGCACACCGCGATGTGCCGCTGCGACTAACGCCGTCCGCACGTCGCGTCCAACCGAATCATCGGCAAACATATAGAAAAACATCTGGATGGAGTGTTCCGCGACCGCGATCAGGCGTAACACCGCATCAAGCCTGTCGTTCGGGGCATGCACCAGATGGAGCTGATGGCCAGCAACCTGAAACTGCTTTCCGGGGAACCCCGGGGTGCCTGATTGCGTTGCCATAACCCAGTTTACCGCTTTGCGGGGATTACGGCAAGCTGCCTGCCCTTTTCATTGACATTTTCGCTGCTTGTCTTTAGGCGCGTGCAACTTCCCGAAATTCCGAAGAATCAGGAGCCAAGATGGCACGCGTTACTGTTGAAGATTGCATCGACAAGGTCACCAACCGGTTTGACCTCGTATTACTCGCCGCCGAACGCGCGCGCGAAATCTCTGGTGGTGCTGAACTGACTGTTGATCGCGATCGCGATAAAAACCCCGTTGTGGCTTTGCGCGAAATCGCTGAAGAAACGATTCGTCCAGACCAGCTGAAAGAAGGCCTCGTGCAGTCGTTGCAGAAGGTTCAGGTGGATGAGGATGAAGAAGCCGATGAAGTCGGTTCGATCAGCCTTTCGGCAGAAGCACTTCGCCTCACGGCAGCGGCTCCTGCACGTGGCGCAGGCATGCAGCGCGATTACGACCGCTAATATCGCGCACATATATTGAAGAAAGAGGCCCGGCTTGTCCGGGCCTTTTCTTTTGGCATTTGATTGCGCCGCTGATACAAAAGCCAGATGAGTGGGGAATTGGCAGCCGCAGCAGACATCATCACGGGCGCCGCAGTCGCACGCGCTGTTGAGCCGGATGCGGGCGAGGGCAAAGCTCCATCTGATATCTGCCTGAACTGCGGCACGGCCCTCCATGGACCACATTGCCATATATGCGGCCAAAAGGCGAAGGCGCACCGCACATTGAGTGCGTTTGGTCACGATATCCTGCACAGTGTTCTGCATTTCGATGGCAAGATTTGGCGGACATTGCCTATGCTGTTCTGGAAGCCCGGGGAGTTAACGCGGCGCTATGTCCATGGTGAGCGCGCCAAATTTGTGTCTCCACTCGCGCTGTTTCTATTTTCCGTGTTCCTGACCTTTGCGGCATTTAACTGGATGTCGCATGGCAGCAAAGGCGCTGTCGATTTGGGCGCTGGAACCACCAAAGCAGAGGTCGCTACGCCCGAATTTGCGGCCGAACAACGCAAATTGCGGGACGATATCGCCCGGCTGGAAAAGGACGTTCTTGCGGCCCGTAAAGCAGGCAAGCCGACGCAAGCGTTGGAGCAAGAGCTGAAATCCGACAGGCTGGGCCTGAAGCTCATGGGAACCGCGGCGAACAGCTTCGGCAACGGAACCAATGACGCCGACGGGTACCAATTTACCGACTTGGAATTTCCGGGCGCAGCCTATTTGAACACAGCAGCGGAAACGGCGAAGAAAAATCCGCAGCTGCTTTTTTATAAGATGCAATCCAATGCCTATAAATACAGCTGGGCACTTATTCCGATATCGGTTCCCTTTGTCTGGCTGCTGTTTTTCTGGCGCCGGCGGTTCAAGATGTTCGATCACGCAGTGTTCGTGACCTATTCACTGACCTTCATGATGTTGCTTGGCCTGATTTGCGGGATATTGATCAGCTTTGGCCCGACAGAAACCATCGGCGGATTGTTGCTCACATTTTACCCGCCCATTCACATGTACCGGCAATTGCATCAGGCATATGAAACGTCGCGTTTTGGCGCCTTTTGGCGGATGTGCTTGTTATCCGTCTTTGCCATGACCGCGCTGACGTTATTTGCCGTGCTCGTTGTCGCCATCGGTGTTAGCTGACAATATAGGCATTTTGATTTTCCTGCTTTCAAAATAGGGCGCGACAATTGCGGTCCGCACACCATGCTCCAACAGTTCGAACAGCAGCCCGACCCGCCCGATGCATCGCAATGTATCGACATGCGGGCTCTGCTCCGGCTGCTTATGTGCAGGGATAACGCTTCTTCATAAAATCGGCTGTCGCGGCGGTGACTGATATTCCCGACCGTGCAGAAGCTGGATATGTCCGCAAATGCGCGAGAAATTCATCGGACTTCAAAGTAGCCTTGGCAGGGGGGCAGCTATGCGGCGTGCGCTTCTGCGCCAAATCCATCCTGATCTGCTTTCGATATGCCGCGCCAGCTGCCTTCGCTTCGGATTGAAGTAACTGAATGTCCGAAGAACCAAGGGCCAAAATACCCTTCGCTTTCAGGGCATCAGCTTTTGCGAGGAACGTGCTGATGTTCATATCACCGGGGGCGGCGGTAGCCGGTGCCGTTAGCAATGCTGCTGCCGCCAGAATTACAGAATTTCGGTTCAATTCGGATATCCTCCTGTGCGATGTAGGAAATAATTGTGGCGAAGTGGCCCGCATGCGACAGAATGAGGTGGCGTCTCGGTTCGGCCTAACAAGGGAAACGACGTATCACGATTTCCCGCCATGCGTCCCGAACGGTTTGAATGCGCCTGCGTTCTTGGGGAATGCTCGCGAAACCCTCCAGAAATTGCTCGGCGGTCAGACGGTATTTTTTGGGTGCGCAAAACAATGGCTTGCCCGCAGCATGCGCTTGTTCATTTTCTGCTTTAACGGAAGCTGCTGCCGCTTGAAACAGCTGTGCCATCGGCTTGATCTCTTTTGAAAATACCGCACCCATGCCCTTTTTCTTAAGGGCGAGCGCCTTCACATAAAATGTTTCCGCATCCATGGCTTGGGCGGGAACGGCACACAATAGTGCACCGCTGGCAATCAGCACGGCGAACTTCATATTTGCGACCTCAACTCTCTCGTCAACCGGATTAGAGCGTTGAGTTTATCTTGCAAAGATGAAAATCAGACGCCTTGCGGCGTCACGTCACCCACAGACGATGATTTGCGACGGCCAGCCTTTGGAATGGCCGTGCCCACAGTGGGGACGGACGATGGTTGCGCAACCTTGCCATCGTCGCGTTCGAATTTGCCGGTTTCAAGCAGCTGCTTGATTTCGTCACCGGACAAGGTTTCGAACTCCAAAAGCGCGTTGGCCAGGAGATGAAGTTGCTTGTTGTGCTTTTTCAAAAGGTCGGTCGCACGTTTATGGCCGCCCTCAACCAGCTTACGAATTTCCGCATCAATCTTGCGTGCTGTCTCGTCCGACATCGCCGACCGCTGCGACATGCCATAGCCAAGATAACCGTCCTGCCGCTCTTCATATTGCAGCGGGCCCATTTCGTCCGACATGCCCCATTGGGTCACCATGTCGCGCGCAAGGCTCGTGGCATATTGGATATCGCTTGAGGCACCGGAGCTAACCTTGTCATAACCGAAGATCAGCTCTTCTGCCACGCGGCCACCCATTGATACCGACAGGTTGGCGTGCATCTTGTCGCGATGATAGCTGTAATTATCACGCTCGGGCAGGCGCATGACCATCCCCAAAGCGCGACCGCGCGGAATGATGGTCGCCTTATGGATGGGGTCCGACGCCGCTTCATGGATTGAAACAATCGCATGTCCGGCTTCGTGATAGGCGGTCATTTTCTTTTCGTCTTCGGTCATGACCATCGACTTACGCTCGGTGCCCATCATCACCTTGTCTTTCGCGTCCTCAAATTCGCGCATAGCCACCAGGCGTTTGCCACGGCGCGCAGCCAACAAGGCCGCTTCGTTGACGAGGTTCGCAAGGTCAGCGCCGGAGAAACCGGGCGTACCGCGTGCAATGACGCGGCCATCGACATCAGGTGCCAAGGGCACTTTCTTCATATGCACATCGAGGATCTTTACGCGGCCATCAATGTCAGGACGCGGCACGACGACTTGCCTGTCGAAACGACCGGGACGCAGCAGGGCAGGGTCGAGCACGTCGGGACGGTTTGTGGCGGCAACGATGATGATGCCTTCATTTGCCTCAAACCCATCCATTTCAACCAGAAGCTGGTTCAGCGTCTGTTCGCGCTCGTCATTCTGGTTGCCAAGACCAGCGCCACGGCTGCGACCGACGGCATCGATTTCGTCGATGAAGACGATGCACGGTGCGTTCTTCTTTGCCTGTTCAAACATGTCGCGCACGCGGCTCGCGCCAACGCCGACAAACATTTCAACGAAGTCGGAACCCGAAATCGAGAAAAATGGAACGCCTGCTTCACCTGCAATTGCGCGGGCGAGCAACGTTTTACCTGTACCGGGCGAACCGACGAGCAATGCGCCCTTGGGAATTTTGCCGCCCAGACGGCTGAACTTCTGCGGGTCTTTCAAAAACTCTACGATTTCCTGAAGCTCTTCACGCGCTTCATCAATGCCGGCAACGTCTTCAAAAGTAACCCTGCCATGCTTTTCGGTCAGCAGCTTTGCCTTGGACTTACCAAAGCCCATCGCGCCGCCAGCACCGCCGCCCTTTTGCATTTGGCGCAAAACGAAAAATGCGATGCCCAAGATGAGCAAGAATGGCAGTGCCTGATATATGAGGAGTAGCAGCAGGCTTGGCTGTTCCGCAGTTTTCACTTCAACCACTACGCCTTTTTCAGCAAGCAATGGGGGAAGGCTGGAGTCATTCGGCAGCGGCACCGTTGCGAAGGTTTCATCATTCTGAAACTTGCCATTGATCCGGTCCGGCGCGATGGCAACATACTTAACTTCGCCCGCTTCAACTTTGTCGCGGAATGACGAATATGTAATGCCGTTGGTCGGCGTGGATGAGCCGTTGAAAATGGAGGCGACGACCAGAAGCGCCACAATGATCGCCGACCAGATGGCCATATTCCGCAGCATCGGGTTGCTCTTTGGTTCCTGCTCGTCGTTCATCATCACTGCCTTGATTTCAGCTCCGCGCCAAATACGCGGAGATAATGCTGCAATGTAGGTGCGATTATGTGAATGGCAATATAGCGATTGGCAAAATTCCAGCCGGTGTAAACTTAGTTCCGCCGCGGCGGTGCCATGGTAAACCGCCAATTGTCGCCACCTTCGCATTTGACAGCACCCATGGTGGCGGTGCGCCCGTCCGAAAGTTCGGAAAGCAAGCGGTCAATGGCATCGCCGCGCGGGCTCAGTTCGGGCTCCATCAGCTGCAGGCAATGGATCAACAGGCGGCGTTGTATCTCACGCGGGACATTGCGTGCATCGCAGATGATAGCATCCGTTTCGCGCCGAACCCTCTCTTGCGTGAGTGTCTCGGTCATCCAATTCAGCGCTTCTGAGGCATCGGCCATGGCGCTGGCGGTGCGTCCGGCGCGCTCGGCGCGAAAGGGGTGCTGGGTGTTCGCCAGCCAATTACGCATCGCGACCCGTTCAAAGTCGGTATTTGCGTTACTGGGGTCCTCCACCGGATTGAGCCCAGCGGCCGCGCAAATGGACATCAACTCGTCCTTCGTGAACCCTAATAAGGGGCGCAGTATGTTACCATTTTTCGACCGGATAGCCGATAGCCCGTCAACGCCGCTGCCGCGCGCAAGCCGCATTAATATGGTTTCAAGCTGATCATCGGCATGGTGGGCGGTGGCGATATAACGACAATCATGCTGCTCTGCCGCCTGCGTCAACAATGCGTATCTTGCGGCTCGTGCAGCGGATTGAATATTTCCGCTGATTTTTTCGGCAGGCGACAAAATGACGTGCGGCACATGCATGTCTTTGCACATGCGCTGCACATATTGTGCCTCTTCGGCAGATTCTGGCCTTAACGCATGATCGACCGTCGCCGCGACGACGCGATCGGGCATGGTTTTGTGCAACAATACAAGCAGTGCCAAGCTGTCGGGCCCGCCGGATACCGCGCACAATATGCGCGCGCCGTCAGGGATATGCATCGCATTTACCGCGCCGTTAAAACGGTCGAGAAGCGCAGCGTCGACGGTTACTTGCACTTCGCGCGTGTTTTACCGGCAGTGACCCGATCTGCCAAACGACCGCTGGCAACGTCGGGATAGGCTCGTGTAAGCTCACCATATGCTTCGCATGCCTCAGCGGTTTTGCCGAGGTCGGTTAAAGCTGACCCTAAGAACAACAGACTGTCGGGTGCACGTTCGCCACGCGGGTCTGCTTTGTAATTGTCGTAGAAAATTTTGACGGCGGTCGCAGGCTTTTTGTCGTCAAGCCACGCCCGTCCGAGCAAGTTACGCAGGAAGCTTGCACGTCTGTGCTTTGGATATTTATTGAGCGTTTCTTCCAGCGTGGCTTGCGCTTCTGGGTAGAATTTCGCTTCCCACAATCTGAAGCCATATGTGTAACCATCTTCAAAAGCGTCGCCCGTGGCTGGCCGTTCAATGGCAGCAACCGCGGCAACGCGGGCGGTACTTGGTTTAGCCGCCGTAGCCACTGGTTTGGCTGCTGCTACAACGGGTTTTGGCTTGACGGCCACTGCTGCTGGCACAGGTGTTGCTGCAGGTAAGACGCTTGGAGGGGTTGAGGCCTGTGCGGTTGCCGGCACGGCGGTTTCCTGTGATGCGCTCGCCAGCTGCGCGCTCGCCAGTTGCGCCTCCAAGATTTTCAGGCGCGCTTCGAGGCCACGCATATTGTTGCCCTGCTGCTCGACCTGACCCGTCAAAGTCGCCAACTGTGCTTCCAATGCGTCTACACGCACCAACAGGTCAGAGGTCGCTGAGGTGGTGGAGGGATTCTCGGGCTGCGCATTGGTCGGTGACTGGATGTCAGGTGCGATAAATTTACCGGCACCGGCGGGAAAGACCTGACGCTGGACAGCGCGCATTTCCTTTTCAAGCTTGCTTACGCGTCCGTCAATATTTGCATCTTGCGCAACTGCGGATGCGCTGAGTGCAAATGCTGCGCCGCTCAACAAAGCAAGCCGAAAATTCATTGCTCATTCCCCTTAAACTGACAAGTTTGGACGTATCGCTGATTGGACCAACGCGATAAATAGCCATCACACCATTTCAGTGCAAAGAAAACCTGATTTTATTTGGATTTATACGGCGTTGTCGGCGCTTTACTGCGCAGAATCAGCATTATTTGCCGGCAGCGGCGCGATCGGTGCTGTGGCGGCTGGCTTTACGGAGATCTGTGAAGTGATCGGTTTATCGGCTGGCGCAGCATCTGTGAGAGTTAGGCTTCTGAAAATCAAATATGCCGCCAGCGCCACTGCCGCGATTGCGGCCGACGTCCATGCGAGTGTTTTCGACGGTACGCGTGCCGGGTCCGCTGGTTCGTAGTTTTGCGCTGGTGGCTGATAGCCTTCATGACCACTGCGCGCCAATTCCCAGCGCATCGCCTCACTGATTGCGGCGGCATCCATGTCCACAGCATTTGCATAAGATCGCGCGAAACCGAGCGTGTAGGTTTGGCCTGGGAGGGCGTCAAAATTTGATTGTTCGATAGCTTCGAGGTGGCGAGTCGGCACACGGGTTTTTGCCGCGATATCAGAAAGACTTAAACCCAGCCGCTCGCGGCCTGCTTTTAGCTGGCTACCTACGGACCCATGTCCTTCGTCAACAGAAGCTAATAAGTCCACTGCAATCTCCACACCCCGTTTTTTCTACCTTTTTGTGCAGTTATGCGGACAATGGTCATCTTGTTGATAAAGTCAACGGCGATAACAACTTTTGACCTTTGGGAAATCCTGCAGTTTAGCCGGTTTCAATGCCTTGGCTTGCGGCCCAAATTGCCAGCTCCTCACGCAAATTTCCGGTGGGATTTTTCAGTAGCTCTTCCATCTTCTTGCGAATATCCGCATGGTTGGTCGTGCGCACCATCGCTTTTATGGGTCCCACGGCCGCTGGCGTGATCGACAGACGACGGATGCCCAAGCCAATCAACGCGAGCGCTTCGAGTGTCCGTCCACCCATTTCGCCGCATACCGCGACGTCGACGGGATAGCCGTCCGTTGTCTGCACCACGCGCCGAATGAAACGCAAAATGGCGGGGCTCAACCAGTCATATCGCTCAGCAAGGCGCGGGTCAGCACGGTCTGCTGCAAACAGGAACTGGGTGAGGTCATTGGTGCCAATCGACAAAAAGTCGATTTTAGGCAGCAACATATCAAGTGTTTCGGCCAGTGCCGGCACCTCAAGCATGGCCCCATAACGGATTTTCGTCGGCAGCCGTTTCTTTCGGCGACCCAAAAACTGCATCTGGCCTTCAAATATTTCCCGGGCGGCGTCGAATTCCCACGGCTCGGACACCATGGGAAACATGACGTTCAATGTGCGGCCTGCGGATGCTTCAATAAGTGCGCGGGCCTGCGCCTTCATCAGCCCTGCATGGTCCAAAGACAGGCGCAGCGCGCGCCAGCCGAGTGCGGGGTTTTCTTCCTCGCTCGTTTCGTCTTTCAAATAAGGCAGGGGTTTGTCGCCGCCGATATCGAGCGTACGAAAAATGACCGGCTTGTCGCCTGCCGCTTCAATGACATCGCGATAAAAGCGTTGCTGACGCTCACGTTGAGGCAGCGTGGCCGATATTAGAAACTGGAATTCGGTACGGAACAGGCCAACGCCCTCCGCGCCGGTAGTGGCCAAGGCGGACATATCGTCGCGCAACCCGGCGTTGATCATTAACGTCACCGGCACGCCATCATTGGTGACCGATGCCGCGTCACGCATCGCTGCATAGCGGGCTTTTTTCTTTTGCCGGTCGACCAGATCGTGCTGGAAAAGCTCTTCGGCAGCCGACGATGGCCTGACGATGACGCTTTTTTCGTCGGCGTTGAGGAGCAGCATGTCGCCATCGCGCACCTTGTGGCGAATGCCTTGAACACGGCCCAGCACGGGGATACCCATCGCGCGTGCGACAATAACGACGTGCGCGGTAAGCGAACCTTCCTCAAGCACCACGCCGCGCAGACGCCGTTTGTCATATTCGAGCAGTTCGGCCGGCCCCAAATTGCGCGCAATCAGGATCGAGTCTTTTTTCAGGCCCAGTTGCGCAGCCGTGCTCATTTGGCCCGACACAATCCGCAGCAACCGGTTGGATAGATCTTCCAGATCGTGCATCCGGTCCGCCAGCAGCGCATCGTCAATCTGGCGCATACGCATACGGGTGCGTTGCTGGACCCGCTCAATGGCGGCTTCCGCCGTCAGGCCGCTGTCGATCGCCTCGTTAATGCGGCGGCTCCAGCCTTCGTCATATGCGAACATTTTATAGGTCGCGATGACCTCTTCATGCTCGCCGCCCGTGCCGAAATCAATTTGGCTCGCCATGCGATCAATTTGTTCGCGCATTTTGTCGAATGCGGAATAGACGCGGTGACGCTCGGCTTCGATATCCTCCGCGACGGTGTGTTCAATACGGACATTGGGCTGGTGGAAAATAGCAACGCCAGCCGCCGCGCCCTTTACGAGCGGTAGGCCCGTGAGGCTAATGGTGCCGGTGTCATTCCCGCCCCGCGCGCCGGGTTCGTCGACAAGGTCTGCATTGGCGATCAGTTCTGACAGCACCATGGCCACGGTTTGAAGCGCCTCAATTTCGACCTCTTCATATTTCCGTGGCTCGACATGCTGCACTGCCAACACGCCAACCGCGCGTTCGGAACGCACAATCGGCACGCCAGCAAAGCTGTGAAAGCGTTCTTCGCCTGTTTCGGGCACATAACGGAAATTCGGGTGGGCTGCGGCCTCATCCAAGTTCAATGTTTCGACATTTTCCGCAATCGTGCCGACAAGGCCTTCGCCTAAACCCAGGCGGGTGACGTGGACCGCCGCTTCGTTCAATCCGCGCGTCGCAAATAATTCAAGCGCACCATCACGCAACAGATAGATCGAGCACACTTCGCTCGACAGCGCTTCGCCAATGATATTGACGACATGGTTCAATTTGCCCTGCGCATGGTTTCGCGAGGCCATCACTTCGTGAAGACCTGTCAATATGTTGCGGGCAGAACGGGTAGCGCTTTCCATCTGTCCCATCTAGCAGAGACACAAAAGGCAAGCGATACCCCGCTTGAAATTATTCGTAGTCAGCCAGTTAGGGCCGATTCCTGCATAAGTACGTCCTTCAGATGCAGCTTTTGCTTCTTAAGGCTCAGAATGATGCCGGTGTCAGGAAAGGGTCTATGTTCTTCGCGCTGTAACTTTTGTTCAAGATCAGCATGTTTGCTGCGAAGTGCGGACAGATGATTATTATTCACATCATTCTCCTTCAGCGTAAGACTCGGTGGTCCAACAGCCAAAGTAAATCACGAAACATCGCGCGAGTCTCGTGATAATTTTGCGTTTGGCGTGCACCAGAAACATGCGCCTGCAATCATGCCCGCTTTTAACGATGACTTGTTTGCACGACTCTGGTTAGAAGGGGGAATGAACGACGACGGCTACCAGCAGCAGCTGGAACAACTGAAGATTGAACATCGCGATTTGGATGACGCTATTACGGCGCTGACCATGCAGTCGGTTGTTGATCAGCTTCAGATTGCGCGTCTGAAAAAGAAGAAGCTGATATTGAAAGACCGAATCATGCGTCTTGAAGATCAGCTTGTACCAGACATCATTGCCTGATCTGTTCCCGTCTCGAACGTTTACAATTGCGCGATGATTGTTTCATACCGGCACACTCGCAATATGTTGCCGCGATGGGATTGTTTGCACTAACATCGGGGCATAGGCCGTGCCATAAAGGCGCATGGGCGACGCACGACTGGAACTAACCCCTTTATTAGTGGATTCTCTGTACACAGAAGCGATGCTGCTCGCCGATGAAGCGCGCGCCTGTTTTGATCGCAGCTTTGATGCGGGGCATTTGTCTCCGGAGATTTCGGTCGCCTTTTCCTGCGAGTCTCTCAAGGTCACCACACGCCTGATGCACAGCATTGCGTGGTTGTTGAATCAAAAGGCATTGCGGGCTGGCGAAATAACCGAGAGCGAAGCGCGAAACGAAACCAACAATCTGGGCTATGCGCCGGCCAGCGATGGGCCGCTGGTGTTGCAATTCCCACCAGAGACACAAGCGCTGATCGGCGCGAGCGAAGAATTATATGTCCGGCTTCAACGGCTCAGCGAAAAAATGCGTGCCCCTGTTCCGCAGGCGTCGGAACCAGTTGCCATGCGCGACCGTTTGCGCGCCTCGTTCTAAGCGTCGAACTGCAGGCTGGCCAAACGTGAGTATAGGCCACCCGCCGCACTAAGTGTCGCATGGTCGCCTTCTTCAACAATTTGGCCTTGGTCCATCACAATGATGCGGTCGGCCGAACGTACAGTCGCCAAACGGTGGGCAATGACGATCGTCGTGCGGCCCACCATGAGGCGTTCAAGTGCGTCCTGAACAAGACGTTCGCTTTCGGCATCCAAGGCACTGGTTGCTTCGTCGAGCAACAGAATTGGGGCATCGCGCAGCAGCGCGCGCGCAATCGCAAGACGCTGTCGCTGGCCACCAGATAGGCGCGCACCGCTTTCGCCCAAAAACGTGTCCAACCCCTCCGGCAAAGCGCGCAGGAACTCCGCGGCATTTGCTTGCTCTGCTGCAGCCCAAATGGCGGCATCGTCAGCCAGCCAATGACCGTAGCGCAAATTGTCCCTTGCAGAGGCGGCGAACAATACGGTGTCTTGCGGAACCAGGGCGATGCGCTGGCGGAATTCGGCTGGGTCGGCGCTGGTCAGGGCCACGCCATCAATGCGGACAGTGCCGGCCTCTGGGTCGTAAAAACGTTCAGCAAGCTGGAACAAAGTCGACTTGCCGGCACCTGATGGCCCGACGACTGCGACGGTCTCACCGGGGGAAACCTTCAGACTGAAATCGTTAAGCGCAGTAATTTCGGGTCGGGTCGGATAGCGGAACCGGACATGCTGAAACTCCAGCTGGCCGCGCGCTGGTGGCATGATAACCGGGCTGGAGGGCGCCGCAATTTCGGGTACTTCATGCAGCAATTCTGCCAAACGCGAAGCCGCGCCGGATGCGCGCACAAGGTCCCCATATACTTCAGTCAATGCGCCGAAGGATCCCGCGACAAGTCCGCCATAGAGCACTACAGAAAACAATGTTCCGGGGGTTATAATGCCTTCTTTGACTTGGTCCGTGCCTTCCCACACCAGCAGCGTGATGCCGCCAAAAACGAGGGCCATGACCAACGCTGTCAGGAACGCGCGTATCCGTATACGATTTTTCGCGGCGGCAAATGTGCCCTCAACGGCGTCGGCAAATCTGACGCCCTCACGCGTTTCTTGACCAAATGCCTGAACGATTTTGATTGCGCCAAGGGCTTCCGAAATGATGGTGCCGACGCTGGCGACATTATCCTGGCTGGTGCGCGATGCCTTTTCCAATCGCCGACCGAGAAAAACGATGGGCAGTACAACAACCGGAATGCCCGCCAAAAGCCAAATGGTCAGACTTGGAGCCAAGCCAAAAAGCAATGTCACGCCGCCGATGCCGATAAAGATATTCCGCAACGCAACCGACACTGTGGTGCCAACAATCTGTTCGATAATCGCCGTATCTGCGGTCATCCGGCTCGCGATTTCGCCGGGCCTATTCTCTTCAAAAAACCGAGGCGCAAGCCGCAGCAAGTTGCTTTGCACGGCAACGCGGATGTCGCCGACGACGCGTTCGCCCAACCAGCTGACAAAGTAAAAACGGAATGCTGTCGAAACACCAATGATGACGACAATGCCCAGCAACAGATAAAAATATGGCGCGGGGTCTCCGCCATTTTTCGCAAAGCCCTCATCAATAATCAGCCGCAGGCCATAAGGGATAGCCAGTGTCGATGATGCTGCCGCTATCAGCGCGAGAAGCGCATATGCAATCTGTTGTGGGTATTTGATCGTAAAATGCCCGATCATCCGCAAGCTGCCGAAATTAGGCTTTTGTTTTACGGCAGGCGCCTCAATGGCGTCGGGTGCAGGCGTTGTTGGAATTTCGGAAATTTCGTTCGTCATTCGGTCCGCCTAGCAGTGCGCCGAAGCGGGAACAATGCGCGACAGATGATGCCGATGCCTTTTTCTATGGTGCAATGCACAATAAACGCTTATGGATTCCACAAGAACGCCCTGTTTTTCTGGGCCTAAAGACGGAAATCTAAGGATTGCAGATGCTTTACACCGCTTATGATATGCAACGGAGCTGGTTAGCAGGTGCAGGAAAAATTGCACAGGCGCAGGCAGATATGCTTAAGACTTTTACTGGCCCATTTAGTGTGGGCGGTCTTGCCCCCATCGCGGCGTCGGCGTTGGATGTCTTCGCGCATTCGGTTTTGCCCCGTGGAAAGCCTGCATTTGGATTGGATAATGTGACTGTCAATGGCAAGACGTTGCCGGTTCAAGAAGAAAATCTGGCGCGCAAGCCCTTTGGGCAGCTGAAGCGGTTCGTATATGAAGGCAGCAGCGCGAAGCCACGGTTGCTTATTTGCGCGCCGATGTCCGGCCATTTCGCGACGCTGTTGCGCGGCACGGTCGAACGCATGATTCCAACGCATGATGTCTATATCACCGACTGGAAAGATGCCCGCGATGTGCCGTTGACCGGCGGCGGTTTCGATCTGGAAACTTACATCGATTATCTCATCGAATGGCTTGAATTCATCGGACCCGATGCCGGCGGACGCGGCGCGCATATGTTGGCGGTATGTCAGCCCTCTGTTCCCGCTTATGCCGCGACAGCGGTGATGAGCGCGAAGGACCATCCGTTGCGGCCACGCACCTTGACGATGATGGGTGGTCCAATCGACACCCGCGAAGCGCCGACGGCGGTGAACGACCACGCCACACGCCGCCCGCATGAATGGTTCGTACAAAATGTCATTGCGACCGTCCCGCCATATTATAAAGGGTCGGGACGGCGGGTATATCCCGGATTTCTGCAGCTTTCTGGCTTTATGTCGATGAATCTGGGTAACCATATGATCAGCCATTGGTCGATGTTCTCCGACCTCGTCAAAGGCGACGGCGAAAGTGCGGATCGGCACAAAGAATTTTACGACGAATATCGCTCCGTCTGCGACATGACGGCCGAATTCTATCTGCAGACAGTAGATACCGTGTTCCAGCGTCATTTGTTGCCCAAGGGCGAATTCAACTATCGCGGTAAGCTCGTTGATCCCGGTGCAATTACCGACATCGGCCTGCTGGCGATTGAAGGTGAGCGGGACGACATTAGCGGCCTTGGGCAAACCAAAGCCGCGCTCAACATCGCGACCGCTTTGCCGGATACGCTCAAAAAATATCATATGGCGCCAGAGGTTGGCCATTATGGCATCTTCAACGGCAGCAAATGGCGCGAAAAAATTGCACCGGTCGTCGAAGACTGGATTGTCCGCCACAATGGCTAGGGCCATTGGTGCCATGTCGCGGCGGACGTTGCGCGCCTTCATCCGTCCACTTCGTCACCCTGAACCTGTTTCAGGGTCCATCGTGCAGCACGCCCGGAGCTTGAAAGGATCAATGGACCCCGAAACACGTTCAGGGTGACGGGGGTGGGGAATGTTTACCTCCCCTCCCTCTGCGCCCTCCGCGCCTCTGGGTGAGTTCGTTTTGCACGCAGAGGCGTAGAGAACCCAGAAGGTATGCACATGCGGGAATAACAGTGACAGGAATGAAGGAGAATTCCTGTCACTGAACAAAATGGCCTCAAACCGTGAAGGTGAGAATTATGCGTTCACGGCCCAATCGAGGTTTTAAACTTTATAACGCGTCGAGATACTCGATATCGGGCGCGCCCGCGAGGCAGGGCGCTAGCTTTGGACCAGCGGCCTTGAAATAGTCGCTGGCGCCATGTGCGGTGAGCGCATCCTGATCGACATATTGTTCGAGCACTTTGTAAACCTGTGGGTTGGACCGTGACCGGGTGAGCGTATAAAATACGTTCCCCGGTTCATTGGCCCGAACGGCAGCCGCAAGCTCTGCAAACACAGCCTCAAAGGCTTCGTTTTTGCCGTCGGCGACGGTTAAAGTTGCGATGACACCAATGGCGGGCATGCGGCTGCTCCGTTTCGTTTTTAGAAGATTTCAAAAAGGCCGGCTGCGCCCATGCCGCCGCCAACGCACATCGTAACGACGCCATATTTCGCACCGCGACGCTTGCCTTCGATCAATGCATGGCCGGTGCAACGTGCGCCCGTCATTCCATATGGGTGCCCAATGGAGATCGAACCGCCGTTGACGTTCAGCAACTCGTTTGGAATGCCAAGCTTGTCGCGGCAGTACAGAACTTGAACAGCAAATGCTTCGTTCAATTCCCAGATACCGATGTCGTCCATCTTCAGACCAAAGCGCTGCAGCAATTTTGGAATTGCGAACACGGGGCCAATGCCCATTTCGTCTGGCTCTGTGCCTGCAACCGCCATGCCGACATAACGGCCAAGCGGGTTCAGACCCTTTTTCTCGGCAACCTTGGCTTCCATCAAAATGGACGCGGAAGAACCGTCGGACAATTGGCTGGCGTTACCGGCCGTGATGGTCATGTCTGGACCAAGTACGGGCTGCAGCGATTGCAAACCTGCCAGCTGCGTATCGGCGCGATTGCCTTCATCCTTGGCAATGGTCACTTCTTTCTGGCTGACTTCGCCCGTTTCCTTGTTCACGACATTCATCATCGTGGTGACGGGAACGATTTCAGCATCGAAATAACCGGCTGCTTGACCAGCGGCGGTGCGCTGCTGCGATTGCAGGGCATATTCGTCCATCGCATCGCGGCTGATGTTGTAGCGCTTGGCCACGACTTCAGCGGTTTGAAGCATCGGCATGTAAATCGAATTGTGCAGGGCAACCAATGCAGGGTCGGGCTGAACGCGCATCTCCTTGGTTTGCACCAATGAGATGGATTCCTGACCACCAGCTGCCATCACGTCGACATTGTCGACGATGATTTGCTTGGCTGCAGTTGCGATGGACATCAGGCCTGACGAACATTGGCGATCCATCGTCATGCCCGAAACAGAGATCGGCAGGCCAGCGCGCAACGCAACCTGACGTGCAAGGTTGCCGCCCTGTGTGCCTTGCTGCAGCGCGGAGCCCCAAAGGACATCATCAATTTCGCCGCCTTCAATGCCTGCGCGCTCCACAGCGGCCTTCAACGCATAGCTGCCGAGCGTTGGCCCGAGCGTTGCGTTAAATCCGCCGCGATAGGCTTTGCCAATGGCGGTACGGGCGGTTGATACGATTACTGCGTCACGCATGGTAATGGTTCCTTGAATTAAAAATTATACGAAAAACTGGCTGATCCATTCAGCCTGAAGTGCTGGTTTGTCTTCACCCTCAATCTCGACAGTGAACTCAAGCGTCTGCTGCCATTGGCCAGGACGCTTTTCAACAAGTTCCAGAAGCTTGAAATGTCCGCGCACCCGCTTGCCCGAACGGACAGGGGCCAGAAAACGTGTTTTGTTGCCACCATAATTGACGCCCATTTTGACGCCTTCGATCTTGGGGCAATCGGACTTCGCGCTGAGTACGGGAAAGAGCGAAAGGGTCAGAAATCCATGCGCAATGGTGCCACCGAACGGTGTCATCTTGGCCATTTCTTCGTTGATATGGATGAACTGGTGGTCACCGGTTGCATCTGCAAATTTGTTGATCATCTCCTGATCAACCAAAATCCATTCAGAAGTGCCGATTTTTTCGCCGACCTTGGTTGCGAATTCCGCTGGGGTAATAGTGGTCATGGGTGTGTCTCCTGCAAACTATTTGGCCGCACCGTGGCGGTTTCGAACGTTCAATACAAGCCCCGGCGATTTGCCGTTACGGCAAGCTTGCGCCCCGGCAACCCCGCATCCGCGAATCAGGCTTTCGGCGCGTGAGCAGGCGGCGCATAGGGCATGACCATATGGCCATCGGGGGCTGCGGTGAATGTCGTTTGTGTGGGATAGGCAAAGGAAATGCCTTCACGGGCGAACCGGTCGATGATGGCAATGCCGATGTCATGTCGCGCCCGAAACATAACCTCCACATCATCGCTTTCGATATCGAAAACGAGATGGAAATCGAGCGAGCTTGCGGCAAAGTTATTGAACCCTGCGCGGATAAACTGCGCGCCATTGCCCTCGACAACTTCACGCAAAATTTCCGGGATCCGCTTCGCAAGGGCAGGCGGGGTTTGGTATACGAGTGTCAGGACGAAGGTGACCCGGCGATAGAGCGTCAGCGTGTTGTTCGTGATTTCCTTCTCAAGCAACTTGCTGTTCGAAATGATCTTCTCTTCACCCGTTAGCGCGCGCAGCCTTGTGCTTTTCATGCCGATGACTTCGACCCGGGCAACGGTATTGTCATAAGACACCGTGTCGCCGCGGCGGAATGGCTTATCAAAAATGATTGATATGGCAGCGAACAGATCGGAGAAAATCCCTTGGGCGGCAAGGCCAATGGCAATGCCGCCAACGCCAAGGCCGGCGACAAGGCCGGTGACGTTAACGCCGAGATTGTCGAGAATGACGATTGCAGCAACGGCAAACAAAGCAAAGCTGACCAGCAACCGGATTAAGACCATCGCACTTTGCAGCGTCTCATGTTCCTGCAGCCCTTCACCGGCGCGCCGTTCAATCATGCCCAATATGATTTCGCGCAGCCATATCGCCACCTGCACAACGATCGCGATAGTGAATAAAATATCGATGGCATGGGCAAGCGCCGCAGGCGCATTGGCAATTTGGTTCACCAGCTCAATCGACACCATGACGCGGAAGAACTTGCTCGTGCGGGCCAATGTGCGCGCGATGATTGATTTTACATGCGCGCGATGTTCGCTTTCACGCGCAATTTTGGACGCAATGCGTTTCAACCAGCTCAGCGCTGCGAAAACGATAATGGCCATGCCAATGGCTAGGCTCAGTTCAAAAACATTGCCCTGAACCCACGTCACTATTGCGTCCCAATAATATTGGAACCGTGGAATGACCGCGTCTGGTTCAATGCGCTGAATTACCGGTGCTGATTTTGCTTTCATATTTCATGTGTAAGGCCGAATGCGCCGCTTAACAACCTTTTGGCATGCGACATGTTCGAAAACCGGGGCGGGTCACGCCGCAGAATATTCGCGCCTTTTGCAACCGCGGCCCATGCGATGCAATGCGGCAAAGAGCCCGGCATTATGTGGTGATAGAGTGCAGCCGGTACGCCAATGTTTATCGTTACGATCCTGTTTACCATTCGCTGTTACAGCACAATGGAACCGCTAAAGCCGCCTGAGGCTTGGCTTAAAAGCAGGACTGACAATGCGTAGCATACTACCAAATGGCCAGACAGCTGCGCTTGCCATGGCGGTGGCAGGCGCAGCTTTGGTAGCGGTGACGACGATGTTTGTGCCCGTTTCGCTGCTTGAGGGTGTCGCGCGATTGTCGGGATTATCCGATGCTATACCTGCCGCTGGGGCGGCGTTAGGCGATGCCGCGCGCGCAGCTATTGCATTTGCTACAGGGGCAATGACACTGGCTGTCTTATCCTATCTTTTGTTACGCGGAGAAGGCACTTTGGTCCGCCCGACCGCGAACGATGTCGGCATGTGCGACGCCGCAGCGCAGCAGGACGGCGAAATGGCCGAGACATTGCGCGGGCACATGCCATGGAACGAAGGCGTCGACGATATTCGAGAGCTCGGTGATTTACCGACGTTGCGTATTGGCGACGTTCATCCGGATGCCCCCGCGCGGCGGCTTTTGGTCGCCTCGCAAGATTTGCCTCCGCTGGAGCTTTCCGAAGAGTATTTGGTCGAACCGCAGCCGCCGCACGAGGCAGAACAACGCGTTGAAGCTGCACCGGAATCCGCGGAAGCCCAGCCAAGCATTGCGGAGATGGTCGCGCAATTGGAAGCCGCAGTCGCGTTTCGCCGTCAGAAGCTGGCTGAGCTCGAAGCCGTGGCAGCCGACTTGTCGGCTGATACCACCAATGGAGATGAACCCAGCGCCGCGAGCTCGAAACCGGTTGCTCTGGTAGTCACAGAATATGACGCAGCCGTTGCTGAATTTCGTCAAATGCCCGGCCCCGTTTTGGAGGCCGTGCCAAGCGAAGCCGTGCAGGATGACGACATCGATTCTGCCCTTGCAGCGGCCCTCGCGGCGCTGCATCGCATTCATGCCGGCAGGCGCTAGTCATCCAGTAAGAGTGCATCGATAATCATGCGGTATTGGGCGTCGAATATCGCGGTCCCGGTTATGGCGATGTCTGCAACCAGCTGGCTCGGCAACGAAAATTCATGATCTTCCACGCGCTTTGCGACGGCTGAACGTTGTTCTGCGGCGGTTATTGGCAATGCGATGGACAGGCATATTTGGGTGCCGCTAAATGTAAGGCTATGCCAGGGCCGTTCATGCAATATCGCAATGCTTGCTTGGGGCAGTAACGCTTGCAGCGCACGAACAAGGCCGCGGGACGATGCGTGGTCCGTCATTGTCGATGGCTCGCTTGTGCGTCGGATCGCTTGCTATAGCTGCACATGAATGCGCGCAGTTTTTCCTCCATTTCGGGTCGGATTTCGCGACCCATTCTGATGTCGAGCACGAGTCGCGGATCGCGCGCTGCCAAGCGCCCGAACTTGGTGGGAGGTAGGCCCTGATCACGCAGAAACCGTTCAATCAGGCGTTTGATGTGCATAATGTCTCCTCCAAGTTCGACCCGGATTTGCTTGCCCGAATCAGTTAGAACAAATATAGAACAAACGTGATAGGATAAATCCTACAAGTCTAGGATATTTCCAACCGAAGCGGAGGGATGACGATGGAGGAAGAACCAAGAGCTGCTCTGGAACGGCTCATTTCGGAAAGCGGCGAAGATTTTGCCGGATTGTCGAAGCTGGTGGGTCGCAATCCGGCCTATATCCAGCAATTTATCAAGCGCGGAACGCCCAAGAAGTTGCCGGAGACCGAGCGCGGCATATTGGCCCGTTATTTTGGTGTTGATGAGGTTTTGTTGGGCAAATCCGCAGACGCTGAGGTGACGTCTGGAATTCGCCTCATTCCGAAGCTGGCCGTCGGCGCTTCTGCAGGTGCCGGGGCTATGCACGATGGGGAGGCGCTTGCCGGCAAGATCGGCTTTGATGAAAAATGGCTGCGCAGGATGGGGCTTGATCCAGCCAAGCTCTCTCTCATCCGGGTGGACGGTGAATCGATGGCACCCACGCTGAACCATGGTGACGATATCATGGTCGATAACCGCGCGGCGGCCCAATCGGTGCGTGATGGCATCCATGTTATCCGGCTTGATGATATGTTGATGGTAAAACGTCTGGCGCAAGGGCCGCGGGGGCGACTGTCGGTACTTTCCGACAACCCCAATTATCCGGACTGGCCAGATGTGGACGGCGCAACTGTTACCGTCATCGGCCGCGTGGTGTGGGCAGGGCGTCGGCTCTGAAGGCTTGCCTCGCACGCATCAGTCCGCCACATAGTGCCACATGTCGAACGTAACATCTGCTGCACCCAAAGCACCGCCCCTAAAAGCCGCCATCATTCCGGTGACGCCGCTTCAGCAAAATTGTACGCTGTTTTGGTGTACCGAAACGAACAAGGCGGCGCTCGTCGACCCGGGGGGTGATCTGGATAAGTTGAAAGCCGCGGTGGCGCAGACGGGGGTTGAGCTTGAAAAGCTATTGGTGACGCACGGCCATCTTGACCATTGCGGCCAGACCGGAATGCTCGCCAAAGAATTAGGCCTGCCGATTGAGGGCCCGCATGAAGAAGACCGCTTCTGGATTGCAAAGCTCGACGATGACGGCGCACGCTGGGGTATGGAAGCACATACGTTTGAGCCGGATCGCTGGCTGGTGGATGGCGACACGGTCACCGTGGGCAATCTAACGCTCGATGTTATTCATTGCCCCGGACATACGCCGGGGCACGTGATTTTTCATCACGCGCCCAGTCGTCTTGCAATTGTTGGTGACGTCTTGTTTCAGGGCTCTATCGGCCGCACCGATTTTCCACGCGGGAACCACGCGGACCTCATCCATGCGATTACGACAAAGCTATGGCCGTTGGGGGATGATGTTACCTTCATCCCCGGTCACGGACCAACCAGCCAGTTCGGTTATGAGCGACAGCATAATGCATTTGTCGCCGATGACGTTCTGGCTGCCCGGTGAGTTACAGCACCGCTGTGTAAACGCGGGCGAGCGCCCATCCAGCGAGCCCGAGCAGCGTCAGCATGGAGGTCAGCGTGCCAACCATACGGCCTTTGCCCAATGCGCCGCCGTCCATGCCCACACCATGCGCAAGCCGGCCCACGATATACACGATGCCCAGGCCCCATAGCCAGTTGTTCGTGCCGCCTGTTGCCTCAAGTGCGGCAATCAAGACCAAGACAAATGGCGCGCTCTCAACGAAATTGGCATGCGCGCGCATCCGCCGGATAACAAATTCGCTGCCGCCATCGCCAATCGAAACGCTTTCTTTGGTCCGCGCTTGCCCACAGCGTATCATGAGCCAAATGTTCACCAAAGCGGCGCCTGCAGCGATGGTAAGGGTTACGGGTAAACTCAACATATATACTCTCCCTGTTTGTCTGGCGAGCTTATCTGCTATCTCACGGGTTGCAAAGCCCAGAAAAAGAAGTATAGCGCGCGGCTCACACAGACATGTGCGGTTGACTTAGGCTGATTCTGGCGATTGCTTGCCATGACGACCTCTTTCGCCTAGCATGGCCTAGAACTTATTGATTTTGAAATGGAACAGGTGCCGAGATGGCTGTCCCCAAAAGAAAAACATCCCCTTCAAAGCGCGGCATGCGTCGTAGCCATGATTCGCTGACTGTTGCAGCATATCAAGAATGCCCAAATTGCGGCGAACTGAAGCGTCCGCATCACCTGTGTGATGCGTGTGGCCATTATAATGGCCGCGAAGTGGTTGCAGTCGCCTGATCCTTCCTAAAGGAGAATAATAGGTGTCCACGAAACCGCGTATCGCCATAGACGCGATGGGCGGTGACGAGGGCGTACCTGTTATGGTTGCAGGTGCGGCGTTGGCGCGGCACCGGCACGAAAGTTTCAACTTTCTTTTGGTTGGGGATGAAGTCCGCATCAAAGCGGCGCTTGATCAACACCCCAATCTGCGCGCTGCCTCCGAAATCCTGCACACCGACGATGTCGTAACTGCGGATGACAAGGTCAGCGCAGCTTTGCGCAAGGCCAAGACCAGCTCCATGGGCATGGCGATAAACGCCGTGAAAACCGGAGAAGCCAGTGCTGCAGTCAGCGCAGGCAATACCGGCGCGCTGATGGCCACCGCAAAGCTAGCCTTACGGACCATGCCCGGCATCGACCGGCCAGCGCTTTCTGCGCTTTTACCGACGCTGGAAGACACCGACGTGGTGATGCTCGATCTGGGCGCAAACACCGAGTGCGAAGCGAAAAACCTGGTTCAGTTCGCCATCATGGGCGCGGCCTATTCCCGCATCATTTTCGGTTTTGACCGCCCGCGGGTTCGGCTTTTGAACATTGGCACAGAAGAAATGAAGGGCACCGATCAGCTACGCGATGCGGCCTTGCATCTGCGCAATGCGACGGGTCTGCACATGGATTTTCAGGGATTTGTCGAGGCAGATAAAATCAACCGCGGCGAATGCGATGTCGTCGTTTGCGATGGCTTCACGGGAAATATCGCGCTGAAGTCGATTGAGGGCACTGCCCGGTTCGTGACCGATCTGCTGCGCCGCGCGTTTACAAGCTCATTGCGGTCAAAATTCGGCTTTCTGGTGTCGCGCCCCGCGACCGAGTTGCTGCGCCATCATCTTGACCCCAATAATCACAATGGCGCCGTGTTCATGGGGCTGAACGGTGTCGTCGTAAAAAGTCATGGAAGTGCGACCGTGAAGGGCGTGGCTAACGCAGTAGAAGTCGCCGCGCGGTTGGTGGAAGAAGATATTACGGCGCGCATCACGCAAGATCTGGCGCGGGTGCAGGCGGAATGACGGCTGCGACCCTTCATGCCGTCATCAAAGGCACAGGGTCCGCGCTTCCGCGCAACCGGGTATCAAACGCCGAACTTGCAGCCAAAGTCGACACGACGGACGAATGGATTACCGAACGCACCGGTATCAAATTTCGCCATATCGCTGAACCCGATGAAACGACATCCAGCCTTGCGATAGAGGCGTCGCGCAACGCGCTTGAGGCGGCGAATATGGCCGCGTCCGACATTGATCTGATTATTTTGGCGACCGCCACTCCCGACCAGACATTCCCTGCATCGGCCACCATCGTCCAGCATGCGCTTGGCTGCAATGGCGGTGTGGCCTTTGATGTCGCTGCCGTGTGTTCAGGGTTTCTGTACGCATTTTCCGTGGCGGAAAGCATGATCCGCGCAGGATCGGCGCGTAACGCATTGGTCATTGGCGCAGAAACCTTCAGCCGCATCTTGGACTGGGAAGACCGCACAACCTGCGTACTTTTTGGGGATGGTGCCGGCGCAGTCGTCCTGTCAGGCGAAGTCGGAGCGCGCGGTGCCTTGGCCACCAAGCTGCATGCCGACGGCCAGCATAATGAATTATTATATGTCGACGGCGGCCCATCGACGACTGGAACGGTTGGCAAGTTGCGCATGAAGGGCCGCGAAGTGTTTCGCCACGCGGTCACGAACCTGACCAGCGTATTGTACGAAGTTCTTGAGGAAGCAGAACTCACGCCTGCCGATGTCGATTGGGTCGTCCCGCATCAGGCAAATGCCCGCATCATTGAAGCGACGGCCAAGAAACTTGGGCTCGACGCCGACAAAGTTGTTCTGACGGTCGACCAGCATGCAAATACCTCTGCCGCCTCTGTTCCGCTTGCCCTTGACGTCGCCGTGCGGGACGGCAGGATTAAAGCCGGAGATGTCATTGTGATCGAGGCAATGGGCGGCGGTTTTACATGGGGCGCTTCTGTCGTTCGCATGTAAGCGATTTCCAACGATCGCCGTTTTACAATTGAAAATTCTGCTGTATATTGCGGGATTAGGGGTGGCCGTACATCCGGAGACCGTAAATGGCAGACACAGGAACATTAACGCGCGCCGATCTGGCGGACATTCTCAATCGTCAAATCGGTTTGTCGCGTGCTGACGCGGCATTGATGATTGAGTCTATTCTCGATCATATGACGACCGCTGTGCTTGATGGCGAAAATGTAAAGATATCCGGTTTTGGCACCTTTGTTTTGCGTGATAAAGGCCAGCGGGTAGGGCGTAATCCCAAAACGGGTGTGGAAGTGCCCATAACGCCGCGTCGGGTCCTGACATTTCGGGCCAGCCAAGGCATGCGTCAAAAGGTCAAATAACCCATCATGGTTGAAAAATCGGCGGACGCATTTCGAACCATTGGTGAGATGGCGCAGATTTTGGGCGTGCGGACGCATATTTTGCGTTATTGGGAAGAGCAATTTCCGATGCTGAAACCACTGACCCGCGCGGGTGGACGCCGTCTATATCGACCGGATGACGTGGCCTTGCTGCACACTATCCACCGGTTGCTCTATAGCGAGGGATATACGGTCAAAGGCGCCAGACGCTTTTTGGAAACAGGTGACGTTCCTGCCCCAGCGCCGGTTGCTGCATCAGCCCCCGCTGCCACTGGTCCACAGTTTGATATTTCGGCGCTTCGGGCCATTCGCGATAGGCTCGCATCCGCGCTCGCCGCGGCGTAATTTCAAATAAGCGTCCGCGCGTACACCATATCGCGAAACGGGACGTCTCCGACCATGAAGACGGTATTTCCAATCGCGGCAAAACCGGCGCGCTCATAAAAAGCGACCGCTTTTTCGTTGTTTTCGTACACCGCCAACAGCATGCGTTTTGCGCGACGCTCCGCCGCAATGGCAAAGGCTTGCTCAAGCAATTGTCGGCCATTTCCGCCACCTTGCCACGGTCCAAGCAAATAAATGCGTTTTAACTCAATATCCCCATCCTGTTGCAGACCTGGGTGCGATGGCGGGGTTATCATGGCGTAGCCGACGGGCGCGCCGAGCGGTGTCTCACCCATCACGATATCGACACCGGGCTGCGCCAAGGCATTGGCATAATATTCCGGGCTATGCTCGGTACGCAAATGCGCGACAAGTGGTTGGCCGGGATGGTCAAAGGCGAAGGTCGCAAGGAATGTTGCCGATCCCAGAAGCGCCAGCGCATCCGCGTCATGCACGCCTGCTTTACGCCAAATTACGGGAGTCATCCGTCTTCCGGGCCGAGATCGGGATCAAGATCGCGCGGTCGGATGAAATGCGTCAGCTGCCCGCACGACCGCTCAACATTCGCCCAATGGTCGATATTCAGTTCCATACGCGCAATGGCGGCGGTGGGATATTTTTCCCAAACAAGGTCGCGCAATGGCGACGTGCCATCATCGGGGCAAAGATCGAAAACCAGATCTTCCATGCCGGGATTATGTCCGACCATCAGCAGGTTCTTATGTTCGTCCGACTGGTCACGCAGCACGTCCATCAACGTGGCCGATGATGCCAAATATATGCGGCGGTCCCAATGCGGGTCCATGCGCCCACCCGTACCCTTCACAAACTGGTCAATCGTGTCGATCACGCGCACAGCAGGGCTGGCAACGACATGGTCGAAAACCAGACCGTTCCGCTTCACCCATGTGCCCATCGTGACGGCAGCCTTCTCGCCGCGTTTATTCAACGGGCGGTCAAAGTCCCGCGGCACCGAGTCATCCCAGCTCGATTTTGCATGACGGAATAATGTGAGCGTGAACGTCAAAACGGGTTGCTTTCATCGAGACTGATTTTGACGTCCTGCCGCAATTTTTCATCCGGCGAAAGGCCTGTTTTCACAGAAGCGACTGCCTCAGCCAACGTCACCCTTCGCACAGGCGTCCCTGGCGGAAAAGCGGTCAGCAGGCGGCTGGGCACGGCGGACGACAGCAGAACAAAATGCCCCTTGTCGTCTGCGCTGCGGATCAGGCGGCCAAATGCCTGCGCCATTTTTGCGCGGATGATGCGGTCATCAAAATCAATGCCGCCATTTTTGAGGCGACGGGCGCGGTGCAATATGTCCGGACGCGGCCACGGTATCTGTTCCATGATGACAAGGCGCAGCGAATGCCCCGGCACATCTACGCCGTCGCGCAAGGCATCTGTACCCAGCAGGCTGGCGTGCGGATCATCCCGGAAAATGTCGACCAAGGTTCCGGTGTCAATCGGGTCGACATGTTGCGCATAGAGCGGCAGGCCATCACGCGCCAAACGGTCGGCGATGCGCGCATAGGTTGATCGCAAGCGCCGAATGGCCGTGAACAGGCCAAGGACGCCGCCGCCCGATGCCGTGATCAGCGCGGAATATGCCCCCGCCAACGCCGCAGCATCGCCCTTTTTAATGTCCGTGACGATTAAGACCTCTGCCTGCGCGGTATAGTCAAAGGGGCTGGTCGCAGAAAAATGCGTCGCGGGCTTATCCAAATGCAACGCGCCTGTGCGGGCCTCCGCATTTTTCCAGTCGCCGCCACTGCGCAAGGTTGCGGATGTGGCAAGAACGCCGTGGCTTGGTTTCAGGACGATGTCCGCGACGGGTTTCATCGGGTCAAGCCAACGCCGGTGCATACCGATATCCATTTCGCGACCTTCGAACCTGTCAATGGCGAGCCAATCGACAAATTCGGGGTCCACCGGGCCTACTGCGCGCGCCAGCATCGATATCCATGCGCGGACCGTATCAATCCGCCAGCTTAAGCTCGCCATAGCGCCCTCAACGCGGGCTCTGGCGCTGCCATCAAGCCAATCGGGGGGATCGGACACCATCGCCTCAAGCCGCTGCCCCAGCACTGTCAGAGGACGCGCCAGCGCCTCCAGCGCTACGGCTGCGTCTGCGGCGGCATCGACAACCGCGGCGTCGGGATCAGCCAGTTCGGTTTCCAGACCATAGCCGCCTTCGGTGGCATTGGTTTCATCGCGGGCAAACACCATCGCGCGAACCGCCGCCAAAAACCGTTCAATGGGGCCCGAGGGCGCGCCTTCTGCCAACCGCGCCAGCCAACCATCGCCGGGCAACGCTTCGGCCGCCATTCGTGCCATTTCGATGGCAAGGCCGCCTTCTTCATCATAAGAGGCAACATCGGCGAGGCGCGCCGACAAACCACGGCGCCGGCCGCGGGCTTTGCCTTCGGGGCCGATCACCCAGCGGCGCAGCTCGATAGTTTCTTGGCCGGTGAGCGCTGCTGCAAACATCGAATCCGCAGCATCAAACAAATGATGGCCCTCGTCGAAAATGATGCGGCTTGGGCGGTTGAGTTCATCACGACCGCGCGCGGCATTGACCATCATCAGCGCATGATTGGCGATAACAATTTCGGCCTGAACCGATGATCGGGACGCGCGTTCGATGAAGCATTTTTTGTAATGCGGACATCCGGCATAAATACACTCGCCGCGCCGGTCGGTGAGCGCGGTCGACCCGTTGCGCCGGAACAATGTCGGCAACCATCCGGGCAAATCGCCGCCAATCATGTCCCCGTCGTTCGAATACGCGGCCCAGCGCGCCACGAGATGTGCGAGGATCGCCGCACGTCCGGCAAAGCCGCCTTGCAACGCATCTTCAAGGTTCAGCAGGCACAGATAATTTTCGCGGCCCTTGCGGACAACCACCTTGGATTTGAAGGTGTCATAGTCCGGATAAATACGCTGTGCTTCGCGGACCAATTGGCGTTGCAACGCCTTGGTAAAGGTTGAAATCCAAACGGTCCCGTCCGCTGCCGTCGCCCAAAGGCTGGCGGGTGCAAGATAACCAAGCGTCTTGCCAATTCCGGTCCCGGCCTCAGCCAGTAACATATTCGGTTCGCCTTTGCGCGTGCGGGGCGCAAAAATCTCGGCTGCGGCTTGTGCAAAATCGCGCTGCCCCTGCCGTGTTTCGGCAGAACCGCCAACAAGCGATGCCAGCCGTTGCTGCACGGCTTCGGCACCAAGGGTGACAACGCGCGGCGGTGTGCGGGGTGGTGCTTCCTCCCATTCAGGCAAGCGACTGAACAGCCAGCGTTCGGGCTTTTCGGGTTTTTTCAATCGCGACAAAATCAGGTTGGACCATGGCCAACGCAGCCGCATCAACGCTTGCGCTGCGTCCCAAGCACCCTCTCGCTCTGCCCAGTCCGGCGCATCAAGAACGCCAAGCAAAGTGCGCGCAGCCACAAGCAGAAATTGCGGGACCTCCTGATCCGTCGTCGGCGGCGTAATGCCCAAAGCCTTGGCCATGCCTTTTGGCGTCGGAACTGCAAAGCGGGCAGGATATACGAACGCGAACAGTTCCAGCAGGTCGAGGCCCGATAAATCCGGATAGCCAAGCCGTTGTGCCACCAACGGGGCATTCAGCATGACCATCGGCGTTTCCGCCGCACGGCCAGCCGCTTCGCCTTTCCCGACGGTTGTTACCTGACCATCGATGGAACCCACCCATATGCCGGCATGGCTTGCATGGAGCGCAGGAAAGGCTAGGGGAGTGTCCATAACATCTGATAGTCGTATTTGGAACGAAAGAGCAACACGTGACTGACCTTCGCGATATAGCAATGGCATCGAAAGCCTGGCCTTTTGAAGAGGCGCGGCGTTTGTTGAAACGTTATCCAAACGGCAAGGCGGATGGCGCGGCAATCATCTTTGAATGTGGCTATGGCCCGTCGGGTCTTCCGCATATCGGCACGTTCAATGAAGTCCTGCGCACAACTATGGTGCGCAACGCCTTTGGAACCCTGTCTGACGCGCCGACTCGGCTGATCGAATTTTCGGACGATATGGACGGTCTGCGCAAGGTTCCGGACAATGTCCCGAACCAGGCGATGCTGACCGAGCATCTGGGCAAGCCGCTGTCGCGCATTCCCGATCCGTTCGAAAAGTTCGAAAGCTTTGCCGCGCACAACAATGCGATGCTGCGCGATTTCCTTGACCAATTCGGCTTTGACTATGAATTTATCTCGTCATCGTCGCAATATGAAAGCGGGGCATTTGACGCTGCCCTGAAAAATGTGCTGCGCAATTATCAGGGCATCATGGACATCATGTTGCCCACCTTGCGCAAAGAACGCGCCGCGACGTATTCGCCGATTCTGCCGATTAGCGAAAAGACCGGCATTGTCCTTCAGGTGCCGGTGGAAGTCGTAGATGCCGAAGCCGGGCTTATACGTTTCGACGATGACGGCGACCTTGTCACGCAGTCGATTCTTGGCGGCAAAGCGAAGCTTCAGTGGAAGGTCGATTGGGCCATGCGTTGGGTTGCCCTTGGCGTCGATTACGAAATGTACGGGAAAGATTTGACCGACAGCGGCGTGCAATCCGGAAAGATTGCGCGTGTCCTCGGCGGGCGTCCGCCCGAAAGCCTGATCTATGAAATGTTCCTCGACGAAAAGGGCGAGAAGATTTCGAAGTCGAAAGGCAATGGCCTCGCGCTTGAGGATTGGCTGAAATACGGCACGGAAAATAGCGTCGCATTTTATGCTTTCCGCGAACCAAAGAGCGCAAAGCAACTCCATTTGGGCGTTGTGCCGAAAGCGGTGGACGAATATTTCCAGTTCCGTGCGCAATGGCATGACCAACCCGTTGAAAAGCGGCTGGGCAACCCGGTCCACCATATCCACAATGGACAGGTGCCAAGCGGGCAGCCGCCCGTTACATTCGGCCTGTTGCTAAATCTCGTGGGTGTCATGGGTGCAGGCGCGACCGAGGAGCAGGTCTGGGCCTATCTTGGCAATTATGCCGACAATGTGTCGCCGGAAAATGCGCCTGAACTGGCGGAGCTTATTCCCATCGCGCTTGCCTATAATCGCGACTTTGTTGCGCCGACCTTGCAAAAGCGCAAGCCCGAGGGCGTTGAGGTTGCTGCGTTGCAAACGCTCGATGCGCGTTTGGCCGAACTGCCTGCGGACGCGACCGCCGAGGACATACAAAATATCGTGTATGAAATCGGCAAAGAGGGCGGTTTTGAAAATCTGCGTGATTGGTTCAAGGCGCTGTATGAGACGCTGTTGGGCTCAAGCGCTGGTCCGCGCATGGGCAGCTTCATCGCGCTCTACGGGATTGCAAACAGCCGCCAGTTAATTGCGGAGGCGCTTGCATGACCACGGTTGCGGCCCGCCTCTACCATGATGGCAAGGTCGCGCAGGAAATCGACCTTGGTAAACCAATTCCGCATATCACCCAGCCAAAGGATTTCATCTGGATTGGGTTGCATGAACCCGACGATGGCGCACTTAAGCGCGTTCAGGACCATTTTGGCCTGCATCCGCTTGCGGTGGAAGACGCCCTTGATCCCAAGCATTTGCCCAAGGTCGAAGTTTACGGCGACCATCTGTTTTTGGTGATCCGCACGCCCAAGCTGGAGGGTGACAGAATTATTTATGGCAACACGGCCATTTTCATGGGCCGGCAATTCATCATCACCGTGCGTCATGGTTCGGAACGTTCGCACAGCCCCATTCGGGACCAGCTTGAAGCGACGCCTTGGCTGCTGAAGCAAGGCGCAGATTATGTGCTGCACGCGATCCTTGATTTCATCGTCGACGGCTATGGTGACCTGGTCGATATCATGGAAGAAAAAGTGCTTGTCATGGAAGAGCGCGCAATCGACAACTTCCTAAGCTCGGCCGAAACCAGTCGTATCTTCATGCTCCGGCGCGAACTGTTCCGGCTGCAGCGGATATTGGGCCCGACCGAGGATTTGACGAGCCGCTTTATCAACCTTGAGCTGCCGCAGATTGATGCGAACATTTATCCCTATATGCGCGACTTGCTCGACCATGTGCGCCGTATTGTCTACCGCGTTGAAGGGTTGCGCGACACGCTCACGTCCGTGATTGAAACGAGCGGATTGCTGGAGCAACAAAGGCAGGGGGCGATTACCCGCCAATTGGCCGCATGGGCCGCAATATTGGCCGTGCCGACCGCGATTGCGGGCATTTATGGCATGAACTTCGAACATATGCCGGAGCTTGAGTGGAAATATGGATATTTCCTGATCGTCGGGGTGATGGTGACCATTTGTGTCACCCTCTTCATCCGGTTCAAGCGGTCTGGGTGGCTGTAGGCCGGTTGACCGCCTGCCGCAAAACATCGCGATAATTGGGTGATATCGTCATGCGCGGATAATAGCCGCCATTACCCAGCAGCCGGTGGGTGTCGCGCAATTTGTAGCACGGCACACCCATGAACAGATGATGTTCGCTGTGATAGTTCACCCAATATGGCGCAACCGTCATGCGCGCCACGGCACCGGCATAGGTCGTGCGTGCATGCGTGAACGGGTCGCCGCTGCCCGTCGGGGTGCAGGCGTGCTCGGCAATGTTGCGGATGCGCAGGAACAATTGAAATGTCGTCGCGAGCGCGGCCAGCCAAAGCAAGAATGGCGTCCAGCCCCATAACGTCAACGATATCGCGAGCAATATCGCCTGCACAATCAGGAACCGGCCCACGGTACGCGCGGTCGTTTTGGCGCCTTCAACATTGGCGATTGGCGCGCCGACTCCCGCTCTGTTTTGCATGTTGAATGCCCGGCCTGCGTGCGTGTCAGCCTTACCCGCGCCGTTTTCGCCCCGCAGTATCGCGGCTACACCGCGCAACGCCGCCGCAAATTGCGCGCGCCTTTGTTTGAAGAAAGTTTGCCCGGTCAGGTCGCGCGTGAACTTGCGGCGCAGGCTGTCGCGGCTGGTTGGAAACGGCGCGGACAAGGACAGGTCGGGATCTTCGGGTTGCTGTGTAAATTTGTGGTGCGTCAGATGATAGGTGCGATAGGCGAACAGGTCGCTACCCGTTGCAGCGCCCGACGGCCATTGCCCGAGCCAGTTGTTGGTTTTGCGATTGGGGTGCAGCAGACCGTGCGCACCGTCATGCATCAGGATGGACAACCCCAATTGCCGCCCGCCCAATATGGCCAGCGCCAGCGGCGTCACCAATATCCCGGCCAGCCAGTGATAGTTCCACGCCGCAGCACCACCAAATGCCGCAAGCGCCACGATGATCCACGCATGGATGATGAGCCAGATACCGCGCCATAGGGACAAGGTCGTGATGGCACGCCAGTCATCCGATGCAAAAACGTCGCGTGGATTGGCTGCTTTTACTGCCGGCATGGAGCATCGCCTTTCATGGCAACTTCATATCGCAGCCAACCCGACCACGCAAATGCGTTACGCCACCGCCCGTGCCGCAAAGCCGGCCATCGCGGCCTGTGCCTTGCGCGACTCGCTGAAACTGAAAATCGGCCAGTCGTGCATCATGCCGGCAAGTTCAGTGAGATCAATGGACGGCACTTTAGCCTTTAACGCTCTGGAATCGGTGACCAATATGTCATCGCCGCCCGCAAAGGCCAAGATGGGGGGCAAGCCATCCCAGTTTCCAAAGATTGGGCTGCACCGTGGATCGGTAAGGGGCAAGTCGCCTGCGTACAAACTACCGCCTTCGGCAATGCCGCTGATGGTCAAAATCCCGTCACGCGGTTCTGTTTTCAACTGGTCGGGATGTGCCGGGTCCAGGTCCAACCAAGGGCAAATGAGCAACAGGCCGGCGGGCAGTGTTTGACCGCCGTCGCGCGCCATTTGCGCCAATGCCGCGGTCAAGCCACCCCCTGCGGAATCGCCGCCCATGACGAACGGCGCGCCGTTGATGTCGGCTTGATATGCTGCGTAATATGCGCTGGCCCATTCCGTAATCGCCTCGGCCGAGCTTTCCGGCGCGAGCGGATACAGTGGTGCGGTGATTGACCAGCCATGTTGCGATGCCATGTGGCTTAAAAATTTCCAATGGATGTCCGTGGCTGAATAGACATAGCCGCCGCCGTGCCAGAACAAAATATGCGCGCTGGGCGCTCTGTCCTTGGGTGCAATATGCCAGACATTGCGGCCCTGAAATGCGCTCTGCCGAACGTCAACGTCGCCTTTCGCGATTGGTCGCGGCGCAGGCGCTGCCCGGACTTTGATGATGTTTTGTTGAAACTGCGGGCCGCCAGTAAACATCCGGCGATAATAGCCCGTGGTGCGCAAAACAAATCCAGCAAGGCTGGCGGTAAAACTTGGCATGATTGCATTCCCCCTCATGACAAGCGCTATATTAAGGCAGGGGACCAATCAAGCTGTTCGCTTCCCGACAAGACATCCTGCCGGGAAGCGCGCAGTTTACTTCGACGCGGCGATCCAGGCGTCGATCTTTTTCTCAAGCACGGTCAGCGGCAGTGCGCCGGTGTTCAGAACTTGATTGTGGAATTCGCGCACGTCGAATTTCTTGCCAAGTTCCTTCTTCGCCTTGTCTTTCAGACGCAGGATGGTGAGGGCGCCGATTTTATAAGCCAATGCCTGTGACGGAATGGCGATGTAACGCTCGACCTCTGCCGTGGCGTCGGTTTTGCCCATATCGCTGTTGGCGAGCATATAGTCGATGGCCTGTTCGCGGGTCCAACCCTTGCTGTGGATGCCTGTGTCGACCACGAGACGCATCGCCCGCAACATTTCGTCGGACAGCGTCCCAAAGCGTTGATACGGGTCTTTAAACAGGCCCATATCGTAACCGAGGGTTTCGGAATATAGCGCCCAACCTTCGACATAGGCCGTGTTGCCGCCAAAGCGCATGAACGCGGGAAGCTTTTCATTTTCCTGTGCGATGCTGATCTGGAAATGGTGCCCAGGCGCGCCTTCATGCAAATAAAGCGTGGTCATGCCCGGGATCGTGCGGCTCGGCAGGTCATAGGCGTTGAAATAAAATGTGCCGGGACGCGATCCATCAGGGGTACCCTGTTGATAGCTGCCGCCCGCTTCATATTTCTCGCGGAATTCTTCATAGGGTTTAATCTCAAGCGGTGCCTTGGGCAGATACTTGAACTGCGTCGAAATCGTTGCGTCGACTTTCTTGCCGATATCGTAATAGCCCTGCGTCAGCGCATCGCGGCTCGACATTTTGAATTTTGGATCCGAACGCAGATGCTCAAAAAACTCGGGCAGGGTGCCTTTGAAGCGAACTTCATTCTTGATGGCTTCCATAGCCGATGTAATCCGGGCGACTTCCGACAATCCCAGATTGTGGATGTCGTCGGCCTTTAATGGCAGTGTGGTCGTTTGTTCGATCAGATATTGATACAGGCCTTCGCCGCCCTTCATGGCGGATAAGCCGACCTGTTCGCGCGCCAATGGCAAATAGCTATCACGTAGGAAGTCACGCAGACGGGCATTGGCGGGGTACAGACCGTTGACGATGATATCGCGATATTCCGCCGTCAGCCGCGCTTTGTCAGTATCGCTGAAATCCGCAGGGAATTTTAGTACTGGCCCATAATAAGGCGACTCTTCGGTCTTTTGCGCCAATTGTGTGTTGAGCTGGTCGATGACATTGCGGATCGTCATTTTCGTTTCGAATACGCCGGACGCCATGCCTTGGCGGAACCGGCCAATCGATGCGTCCATCAGGACGATGAATTCCTTGTGGCGCTTCAGGTTGTTTTCGTAATCCTGAACCGTCTTGAACGGCGCTGCACCCTGTCCGCTGGCGAAGGTTGGATAAAAAGTGTGGAAGCCGAAAAAGTGATTGAGGGGACGCACGACCGTTAGGTCCATAATTTCTTTGGACAGGCCCTTTAGTGCGTCAAGTTGGCTCTGCTTGTACACGTCGTACGCAATTTTGTCGGTGTCATTCAACTTTGCGCGGTCGATTGTTTTTAAGCCGTCGAGATTGGCCTGCGCTGCGCTGCGTTCATTGTCGAAATAGGCGTCGGAGATGTAGTCACCAAAGCGGTCCGCATAGCGCATATCGCCGCGGAACATCGCGTTGAGCGGGTTGCGCTTCAGACTGGCTTCGTCGTCCGCAGCGAACAAAGCGGCAAGCCGCTGGCTTTCCGTCGCAGCGGCCTCGGTTGTCGCGGTTTGCGCGTGCGCTGCGCCAAATGGCGCCAATAATGCAGCGCTGACGAGAAGAAGAATGCGTGGGCTATGTTTCATATGGGTCTCTCCAAAAATTGTGTTGGACGCATCAATAATATGTTGCGGGCAAGTATTAGCGGATGTCTGGCCTCCGCGTGTCCGGCACAAGATAAATTCGACAGACGACGGATAATCTGTGGCAGACGATATACAATATTTGCAATCTGTTACCGTATCGTTTCCGCAATTAGGACGGCTTTTGCGTGTTGAGTTCAAGCCAGTTATTCTGCCGGTACCATTTTGTAATCACATGCTTCACGCCGCGGGTAACAGGCGTTCCGGTATGCAGCGTTTTATAATTCAACGATCCGTCCAGATTCATATTATTCCAGATAAGCATCATGCCCGCTTGCGGTCGCACGCCAAGGCCAAGATGTGGAAACTCGGTCGTGCCGCCTTCTTCTGGTTCATTGAGGAATATCATCGCAGTCCAGCTGCGCTGGCCGCCGGCCGGACCTTCCTGAAGCCAATAGCTTTGGCTGGGGTGAAAGAAGTCGTGGTGCGCCTTGAACTCTTGACCGACTTGATAACGCTGTCCCTGCATTGTCTCGGCATAGCTGTTGTCGATGCCCAAAACATCGCTCATGCGCGCCTCGATTTTGGCGATGAACGCGTCCCAGCGATTCAGGTGACAGCTATAGCTGGTCCGGAAGCCTGCTTGCTCGGTCCCTTTGTACAATGTTGACGGCACGGCATCGGCGTCAATTTTGGCGATCAACGTTTTGCAGTCCGCCGCACCCAAAAACCCCTGATACACATATAATTGCGCATCAGGATGATCGACCGGCTGGACAAGCGGATTGGCATTCAGCCGCTTTGTGACGTGCGAACCAATCCGCGACAGCTTTGCCGGATCATTATTGGGATCGAACTCTTTGGGTGGCGTATCAGGCTGCATTTTATCACCGAATCACGGAACGATACGTCCTCTTACCATCACCCATTCCGCCTTTTCGAGCGTGCGGATGTTGGTCAGCGGATTTTCATTTACGGCGACCATGTCGGCGGAATATCCTACGGCAATCCGACCGATTTCATTTTCCAGCCCGAGCGTTTTGGCCGCAACCGTCGTTGCACTGGCCAGTGCTTCGGTTGGGGTCATGCCCGCATTTACCAGCAAAGCGAACTCACCGGCATTGCTGCCATGTTCAAAGACGCCCGCATCGGTTCCAAAGGCGACAGTAACGCCCATTGCCTTTGCTAGCTTAACCTGACGCCCTGCAAATTCGAGTGCTTGCTTGGCCTTGACCTCAACGGTCGGCGTGTAAATGCCTTTGCCAAGGCGGGCGCGCACGCCCTCCAGTGCCATCAACGTTGGGACCAATGCCGTGCCCTTGGCCTTCATGACCTTCAAAGCGGCTTCATCTGCAAATGTGCCATGTTCGATGGAATCAATACCAGCGGCCGCCGCTGCCTCAATGCCTCGGGCACCATGGGCGTGCGCCATGACCTTCAGGCCAAGCGAGCGCGCGGTGTTGGCAATGGAGACCATTTCCTCATTGGTGAAATGCGCTTCCAGCCCTCTGCCCTGTTGCGACAATACCCCGCCGGTCGCGGTAATCTTGATAACATCGGCACCAGCCTTTGACGATTTGCGGACTTTTTCGGCGCATTCAACCGGGCCAGTGCAGGTGAAACCGGAATCCAGCGCGGTCAAAACGTCACTGCGGAAACCAGTGACATCGCCATGCCCGCCGACGATCGACAATGCTGGACCAGCCGCGATAATGCGCGGGCCAACAATGCGCCCTTCCGCGGTACCACGGCGCAGGACAAAAGCAGTATTTTGCGCAGAACCGGCTTCGCGCACCGTTGTGAAACCTGCCTTGACGGTCAATGCTGCGTTTTTCACGCCCATGACGACGCCCCATTCGTCAGGGTTGACGGCTTCGTCGCGGAAATCATCGCCGGGGTCACCGGTCAAATGGACGTGCAGGTCGATGAGGCCGGGGACCAATATTTTGGTCGAAAGGTCGACGACCCGATCCGCCTGAAACGGATTATTTGTGCCTTTGGCGATGTCTTTAATGCGTCCGTCTTCGACCAAGATAACCGCTGGGCCAGTTGGGCCAGTTGCCGCGTCGGGCACCAGATTGCCGACGATGATCGCTTGCGTCGCTGCCAATGAAGGGGCTGAAACACATAAAGCTGCGCCAGCGAGTAATATCTTACGGAACATCAAAAAACCTCTCTTATGTTTATGCATGGTTTCATTAAGCTATCTTGTGAAATGGTATGTCCATAACCGGGAACTGTTCCCAGCCGGTGAAATCGAAATGCCACCATTCGTTGGAAAGGCCAACAAACCCCTCGGCTTCCAAATAGCCTTGCAAGCGGGCACGGTTGGCCAATGCGGCCGGGGTGGCACCGATATAGTCGCGATGGGCCTTTTCGGAAAAATCATCGAACTCGGTTGGCATCTCTACCAGCTGTCCGGTGCGCAGGTCATGCAAAGTCAAATCGACGGCACAGCCACGATTATGTTTGGACCCGCGTTTGGGGTTCGCCACATATTCTTTCTTGGGCCCGGCCGGCGTTGCGTCCCATAATTTCTTGGTTATCCGCCATGGTCGATAGGCGTCGTAAATTGTCAGGCCAAAGCCATCGGCCTGGGCTGCTTTGCTGGCGCGGGCGACCGCTTGCGCGGCAGGGGCGGCCAAAAAGGCGCGCGCTTCGTCGTACAGCACCCGCCCAGTGAAATTGTTGGCGGTCGCATAACGCATATCGAGCTTAATTGCAGGGTCGAGTGTGACCAACTCGATCAGACGCTTGGGATCGTCCGCTTTAAGCCGTGCAGCGGCATTGGCGGGGATGAACGACACATCGCGGTCGGGACCAACCGGAACACAGCTGGCCAGCGGCAGTGCCGCCAGCCCCAAAGCCACCTCCCGGCGGGAGAGGATTATTTTGCGTCTTTCGCCAGCCACTCTTCAAGCCATTTGATCGTATAATTTCCGTTTTGGAAATCGGGCTCTTCCAACAAACGTTGATGCAGCGGAATGGTCGTCTTCATGCCTTCGATCACAAATTCGCCAAGCGCACGGCGAAGCCGCATCAGGCAGCCCTCGCGCGTCTGGCCATAGACAATCAGCTTGGCGATCATGCTGTCATAATATGGCGGAACTTTATAGCCATGATACAGGCCGCTATCGACGCGGACATACAGGCCGCCGGGTGGGTGATACCATGACACCGTTCCGGGTGACGGCATGAAGGTTTGCGGGTCTTCGGCGTTAATCCGGCATTCGACGGCATGGCCTGTGAAGGTCACGTCTTCTTGTGTGAACGAAAGCGGCTTTCCTTCGGCGACGCGGATTTGTTCGCGGACGAGGTCGATGCCGGTAATCATTTCGGTGACCGGGTGCTCAACCTGAAGCCGGGTGTTCATTTCGATGAAATAGAATTCACCATTTTCCCACAGAAACTCGATGGTACCCGCACCGCGATAGCCCATGTCGGCCATCGCCTTGGCGCAGATATTACCCATGCGATCACGTTCAGCGGTCGCAAGAATCGGCGATGGCGCTTCTTCGAGAACTTTTTGGTGCCGGCGTTGTAGTGAACAATCGCGTTCGCCCAAATGGACGGCATTGCCGTTGCCATCGCCAAAAATCTGGAATTCAATGTGGCGTGGGTTGCCGAGATATTTTTCGAGATAGACCGTCGCATCGCCAAAGGCGGCTTTTGCTTCTGACCCTGCCTGCTGCATTTGGGTCTCAAGCTCTTCTTCGCTGTTGACGACCTTCATGCCGCGGCCACCGCCACCAGACGCCGCCTTGATGATGACCGGATATCCGATTTCGCGGGCAATTGCTTTGGCTTCGGCGACATCTTCAATTGCGCCGTCAGAGCCCGGGACAAGCGGCAAACCCAATGCGCCTGCCGAACGCTTGGCTTCAACTTTGTCACCCATCGTGCGGATATGTTCGGGCTTGGGGCCAATCCATTTGATGTTGTGGCTCTCAACGATTTCCGCAAACTGGGCGTTTTCCGACAGAAAACCGTAGCCGGGGTGGATGGCGTCAGCATGGCTGATTTCCGCGGCTGAAATAATCGCCGGAATATTCAAATAGCTGTCGGTTGCAGATGGCGGTCCGATGCAAATGGCTTCGTCGGCGAGGCGCACATGCATGGCGTCGGCATCTGCCGTCGAATGCACAGCAACGGTCTTGATCCCCATTTCATGCGCCGCACGGTGAATGCGCAGCGCGATCTCGCCGCGGTTGGCGATAAGGATTTTTTCGATTGCCATGGGTTAAGCAATCACCAGCAATGGCTGGTCAAATTCGACCGGTTGCCCGCTTTCCACGTAAATCGCGGTAACCGTCCCTGCATTTGGCGCGATGATCGGGTTCATGACCTTCATCGCCTCAATGATCAAGACGGTGTCACCGGCCTTCACTTGCTGGCCAATGCTGACGAACGGCGCGGCATCGGGTTCAGGTGTCAGATAGGCGGTGCCTACCATCGGTGATTTCAAGGCGTTTGCTGCGGTCGCAGGCGCGCTTGGGGATTCATGGGCCGCAGCCACAGCGGGCGCCGCAACCGCAACGGGCGCTGCTGCCACAGGCGCTGCAACCGCAGTCATGGTCCGCGACACACGAATTTTACGCTCGCCGTCCTCAACCTCAATTTCGCTGAGACCGGTGTCGTTCAACATGGCCGCGAGTTCGCGGACAAGGTCCGTATCCACCTGCATGCTGCCACTATTTCCTGTTTTCGCCGCCATTTAAAACTCCTTGGCCCCTAAACTTGCAATGATGCGCCTAATGTCAAACTTGCAACGCCGCGTCTAGGGCGAGTTCGTACGACTTTGCGCCATGACCTGCAAACACCGCCTTTGCGCCCATGCTGACATAGCTTAAATGCCGGAATGCTTCGCGTTTGTGCGGATCAGACAAATGCACCTCGAAAACCGGAACATTGATGGCCTTTATGGCATCAAGGATCGCGACCGAGGTGTGGGTGTATCCTGCTGCATTCAACAACACCGCCTTGGCCCCCACGGCTTGTGCCTCTTGCAGCCAATCGACCAAATGCCCTTCATGATTTGACTGACGAAAGTCGATAGACGCGCCGGCTGCCCGTGCGCGGTCATCCAGATGTCCGGCAATGTCATCAAGCGTATCTGTGCCGTAAATTTCGGGTTCTCTTGTACCGAGTAAATTGAGATTTGGTCCATTCAGAACAAAGATTATCGGCTTATCCGCCAAAGGACGTCCCCTGATATTGTCAAAGCAGCGGTTGCGAACCGCATCGTTCCAGCACTATATGCGCGTCGATAAAAATAGCGAGATGAAATGACCTCTTCCCTTTCCACCGATTCTATCTCCCTCACGCTGAATGGCGATCCGCGGCAATTTCGGGCCGGGGCAACCGTTGCTGACCTTGTCCGCGATATTGGGCTGGATCCAGCCAAGGTCGCGGTCGAGCGCAATCTTGAAATCGTGCCGCGTTCTACATTGGAAAATGTCCACTTGGCCGACGGTGATGTTTTGGAAATCGTCCATTTCGTGGGCGGCGGGCAAGACGATAGCTGGTCCGTCGCTGGCCGCCATTTCACATCGCGGCTGATCGTCGGTACCGGCAAATATAAAGACTTCGAACAAAATGCCGCCGCGTTGGTGGCATCGGGCGCAGAAATCATCACGGTTGCCGTGCGCCGCGTAAATGTCTCGGACCCCAAAGCGCCGATGTTGACGGATTATATTGATCCGAAGAAATATACCTATCTGCCGAACACCGCAGGCTGCTTTACTGCCGACGACGCGATCCGCACGCTGCGTCTGGCGCGTGAGGCAGGCGGTTGGGACTTGGTAAAGCTTGAGGTGCTCGGCGAAGCAAAAACGCTTTACCCCGATATGCGCGAAACATTGAAGGCGACCGAAATATTGGCGAAGGACGGGTTCCTGCCAATGGTCTATTGTGTCGACGACCCCATCGCCGCCAAGCAGCTTGAGGATGCCGGTGCAGTCGCGGTGATGCCATTGGGGGCGCCGATTGGTTCTGGGCTTGGCATTCAAAACCGCGTGACAATCCGCTTGATTGTAGAGGGCGCGAAGGTGCCCGTACTGGTCGACGCAGGCGTCGGGACGGCATCTGACGCGGCCGTGGCCATGGAATTGGGCTGCGATGGTGTGTTGATGAACACGGCTATCGCGGAAGCCAAAGACCCCGTTGCTATGGCGACAGCGATGAAGCTGGCCGTCCAGTCAGGACGCATGGCCTATCTGGCCGGTCGCATGGGACGGCGCATGTATGCTGATCCGTCCAGCCCGCTTGCCGGTCTGATCTAAACAAAGCCCGAGTTTGCTATTTGCCGGCGAGCCGTTTGACCTCGGCCAGATATTTGCGCCCAATGCGCATCGACAGGTCTTCACCCAGCAACGCGTGCCACACACCGCCGCCCTCGTGGCGCAGCCCGGTAATCAGGTCCCGGCGCACAATATGGCTGCGGTGGATGCGTTGGAATTGTTCGGGGTCAAGCCGCTGTTCCAGCGTTGAGATTGTCTGGTGCAACAAATAGCTGCGCCCACCAGTATGCAGCCGCATATAATCGCGCTCGGCCTCAATCCGTTCAATATCCATTGCGGCAATGCGGATGAGTTCGGCGCGATGGGATACCCAAAATTCATGGGCATAACGGCTGTCGGATTTCGCTGTGGTTGTGGCGGGGCTGGTGTCGGCGTCTTGTGTGCCCGCCGCACGCGCAATGGCGCGGCCCAGCCGCTCGCTCGACACCGGCTTTAAAACATAATCGACGACATCAAGGTCGAAGGCTTCGACCGCAAAATGATCGTACGCCGTAATCAAGATGATGGCCGGTTTTTTGTGCATCAGGCCCAATGCACGCGCGGCGTTGATGCCGTCCATTTTGGGCATACCAATGTCGAGGAAAATCAGGTCAGGCGTGAGCTGTTGCGCAATACGCAGCGCCTCTACGCCATCATTCGCTGTGCCGATGACCTCAATAGCTGCATGATCCGCGCAAAGGGTTTCCAGCCGTTCAATGGCCAAAGGTTCATCGTCAACGATCAATGTGCGCAGGCGCTTCATGCTGCGATCCTGTGGCTTAAAGGCAAAGTGAGTATCGCGATGAACCCGCCGCTTGCGAGCGACTGTGTATCGAGCCGAGCCGCGGACTTATATCGCGCCTCCAGCCTGTCGCGCACATTGGCAAGGCCAATGCCATTTCCGCCGACATGTGCTACTTCAACAGCCTCGCCGTCATCAATAACACTTAGCACCAGATTATCATCGCGGCGATCCGCGCTGATCGTAATGGAGACCGGCCGCGTTGCCCGCGACACGCCATATTTTATGGCATTTTCAACAAGCGGCTGGAGAATGAGTGCAGGCACATGCTGGTTCATCAGCTCAGGCGGAATGTTGATGCTGATGCGCAGTCGCTTGGGGTAACGCACGCTTTCGATTTCCAGATACAGACGTTGCAGTTCCACTTCTTCCTCCAGCGTGACATCCTCCAACGGATCGGAGGACAGGCTCGTCCGGTAAAAGTTGGACAAGTTCTGGATCATCGCTTCGGCCTCTTTGGGCTTACCGGTGATGACAAGGCTTGAGAGCGAATTCAGGGTGTTGAAAAGGAAGTGGGGATTGACCTGATAGCGCAGCGACCGCAGTTCGGCATCTTGTGCGGCTTGCGCAAATCTGGATGTTTTGCGTTCGGCTTCGCGCACCTCGCGCGCATAGCCGATGGCGACATATAGCGAGCTCCATGCGATCAGGAAAAAATAATGAGTGACGGAGATGTCGGCGATTTCTTGCCAGAAGGATAGCCCCAATTGGGCCTTGAGATCTTCAATACTGCGCCCAACGCTGGGGTCTTTGAATAGGCTGATTGGATCATACAGGTTGAAGATATAGAAATTTGCGGACGCAAGGGCGATGGCACAGGGAATTGCACCCAGAAACGCAACGCTGACGCGGAAACCCAGCGGCCGCCTGTCCGCCATCCGCAGACCAGTATATAAAATCCAAGTGACCAATACGCCCACCAGCGCAACCATCAGGCGCCGTTCAAACAGCACCGCCTGCGCTGGAAAATCGAGCAATGCCGCGCGCAGTGACAGGATGAGCGCGTAAAAAGCCCAAAACCCGATGATGGTAAGCAAAGCCATTTGATGGCCAATCAATGCTTTTCGCGACGTGACATTCTCCATAGCCTTTCATACCCGATTTTCAGCCGGTTGCACCACGCCCACCGTTTCTCGTCGAACGCTTCGCCGATTTCATCGAATGTTTTGCCGCTGGCTGCTTAATCGGGTTTGCGCTGATAACGGAAATACCAGACTTCGTGCCCTAAACGGCGGGCCTTGGCTTCATAACGCGTTTCGGGCCAACCGCCGGGCCGGCTTTGGAAGTCTGCAGCGGCTTCGCACAGCCATTTATATTGGTGCCGGTGGCGCTGCATGACCATGAGGGCGTGGCGCACATATATCGGGTGGTCGGTGCCGAACCGGAATTCCCCGCCGGGTTTCAATTTTGCGTGGATGAGATCAAGCGGACCATCGTTCATCATCCGGCGCTTTACATGCCGCGCTTTAGGCCAAGGGTCGGGATGCAAAAGATAGACGAAGGAAAGCGACTTGTCGGGCACGCGGCGCAATATCTCCAGCGCATCGCCCATATGCAAACGCACATTGCGCAGCGCGCCTTCACGCACATGCGACAGCGCTTGCGCGACCCCGTTCATGAACGGTTCGCAGCCGATAAATCCGTGGTCGGGTAAAAGGTCCGCGCGGTAAGCCAAATGCTCCCCGCCGCCAAAGCCGATTTCAAAGTGCATGGCGCGTTCGTCGCCAAACAATTGCATACTGCTAAGCTCGCCCGTTTCAGGGACCGAAATTTGCGGCAAAAGATTGTCGACCAGATCAACCTGTTCGACACGCAACTTCTTACCCTTTGAACGGCCATATAGGCGGTTCAGTGTCGTAGGGTCTCCGGGCTTGTTCGCAGTCATAGCGGTGGCGGCTAAACTTTCAGCCGCCACGCTGCAAGTCTAATCAGGCGAGAGCCGCCTTCAAATCGTTGACAAGGTCGGTGCGTTCCCAAGGGAAGAAATCACCTTCGGGCTTGCGTCCGAAATGTCCGTAAGCCGCAGTCTTGCGATAGATTGGCTTGTTGAGGCCAAGGTGCGTGCGAATGCCGCGCGGGGTAAGTCCGCCCAGCTTTTCGATATTCATGATCGCAGCTTCAATCTTGTCATCGCCAACCGTGCCGGTTTCATGCGTATCGACATATAGCGAAAGTGGCTCTGAAACGCCAATCGCGTAAGCCAGCTGGATGGTGCAGCGGGTCGCAAGACCAGCGGCCACGATATTCTTCGCCAGATAGCGTGTGATGTAAGCTGCCGAGCGGTCAACCTTTGTGGGGTCCTTGCCGCTGAATGCGCCGCCGCCATGGGGCGCTGCGCCGCCATAGGTATCGACGATGATCTTGCGACCCGTCAGGCCAGCGTCACCGTCAGGGCCGCCGATTTCAAAGCTGCCGGTCGGGTTGATGTGGTAGACCGTGTCGCGCAACAAGACCGGGGGAATAACCTCGGCCACAACCTTGCGCACATAAGCGTGCAGTTCCGCTTCCTTATCACCTTTGTCATAACCCGCAGCATGCTGCGTCGACACGACAACAGCCTTTGCGGCGACGGGCAAGCTGCCTTCGTAGCGCAGGGTAACCTGGCTCTTTGCGTCTGGTTCAAGGAACGGCGCTGCGCCGGAATGGCGGTCAGCGGCCATGCGCTCCAAAATCTTATGACTGTAATAGAGCGTTGCCGGCATCAGATCGGGGGTTTCGTCGGTCGCATAGCCAAACATGATGCCTTGGTCACCAGCGCCTTCATCCTTGTTACCCGATGCATCAACGCCTTGCGCGATATGCGCGGATTGGCCGTGCAGATTGTTTTCAAAGCGGAATGTTTCCCAATGGAAACCCTCCTGCTCGTAACCGATTTCTTTCACGGTGCGGCGAACGGTGGCTTCGATTTCTTCCTGCGCGCCGGGTGCCCATGCGCCATCTTCATAGACGCCTTTGCAACGGATTTCACCGGCCAGCACGACCAACTGAGTCGTAGTCAGGGTTTCGCACGCGATGCGGGCTTCGGGGTCTTTGGAAAGAAATAGATCGACGATTGCGTCGGAGATTTGGTCCGAAACCTTGTCTGGGTGCCCTTCGGACACGGATTCGGAGGTGAAAAGGTAATTTGTGCGCATGGTTGTTCCAGTCTGTTGGCTGTGTCTGCGTATAAAGAATTCTTTATGTCGTTTCTCGCCCTTAGCGAGAACGCGTGCGGCGGGCAAGCGGTAACAGCGCACAAGCGATGAGCAGCCCTGCAAAGCCGAGCGGTAAGATATTTCCAAAACGTGCGAACAATGTTGGCGCCTTGGCCTGTGGCACAACTGCGTCGATCCGGCCAGATGTTCCCAGCGGCAGGCTTTTGATGATCCGGCCGTTCGCATCGATGACGGCGCTGATGCCGGTCGGTGTGGCGCGCACAACGGGTAAGCCTTCTTCAATGGCCCGAAGACGTGCCTGTGCCAAATGCTGCGGCGGGCCAATGGTGCCGAACCACGCGTCGTTTGAAGGATTGAAGATGAAGTCTGGTCGGTTCTTGCGGTCGGTGACTTGGCCGGAGAATATCATTTCATAACAAATCTGGATGCCGATTTTTACGGGCTTGCCGTTCAGATTGACTGTCATCGTTTGCGCGCCCGGACCGGGCCAGAAGTCGAGGTCGCCGGGCACCAATCGTGCCAAGCCCAAAGGCCGCAACAACCACGGCAGTGGTAGATATTCGCCATAAGGGACAAGATGCGCCTTGTCATAATGGCCCAAGATATTGCCGTTCGCGTCCATCGCCGAAACGCTGTTGCGCGCCGCGACCAATTGGCCCTTTTCAATCACCAGCCGGTTTGCGCCCGTGACCAGCGCATCGCCGTCACCCATCAGCGTCGTCAGCCGCGCCCGCGCGCCGACCGCGCTTTCGCCCGGCTGGCCCTGATAATAACGATAGGGATAGCCCTCTTCCAAATAATCGGGAATTGCGGCTTCTGGCCATAAAATCAGGCGCGGGCCTTGATTGGGAATCGGGCGGCTGTTCATCGCCAGCTTCGCAAAGTTGATCGCGTCATAGCCCGGCGCATATTTGTCGGCTTGGCTGATATTGGGTTGCGCGATGGTGAGTGCGACAGGCGTCCTATCCGATGCGCTTTGATAGTTGGAGATCTGGGCGGTGAGAGCGACTGCTGCAAGCGCCAATGATATCAAACCGCCAAGAAAATAGCCGGTCCACCCGGCATCGCCGCGTTCAACGCCAGATGCTGGCGTCCACAAAGTCACGAACTTTAGGATCATCCCAACAACAAGAAGGAAGAACCCCGAAAGGCCATAGGTTCCAAGGGCGGTCGCAGGTTGCGAAAGATATGGAATCGACAGGGTAACCACACTGAGCGGGTTCCAGACATAGCCAGTGAACACCCAGCTGCGCAGCCATTCGGTGATGATCCACAAGCCCGCAAAGGCCAGGATGAGGTGGAGGGTGGCTGTGGGGGTTTGCTTCGTATCATCTCCGCCGGGATCAGGAAGGTCTTTCGTCGTGCGGTGATGGATCCAATGGGCTCCAGCCGCAGCCAGTGCGGGATACACCGCCAAATATAGCGCCAGCCCGAATACCGCGATGTAACCAAGCCAGATCGGCATCGCCGCCTGAAAGGTGAAGGCGACCGCAATCCATTGATTGCCAAAGGTGAAATGCCCGACCCCGAAAAGCCAGCCGAGCATGAACGCGCGCTTGGTGCTCGGCGCTTGGCTTATCAGTTGGATGAGCAAGGCAAAGCACACAAATGTCAGCGGCCACAGCCCCCATGGTTGAAAACCATAAGCCGACGCGGCACCCGCCACGAGCGCCGTCCAACGGGGAAACTTTCCGAGCAAAGCCGATAATTTCTGCATGGCGCGCTTTTGCCCACCATATATGACAATTGCAATCGCACAAAAATCGTCGTTGCTTGCGGTTCAGGCTTTCGGTGCTAATTCATCGCCATGATTATTTTTGTGTATGCGCTCGCGCTTTCGGCGCCATCCGCCCTGACTGAAACGCATCAGTCGGATATCGCCTGTGTTGCGACCCTTGCGACCTTGGCGGAGCGGCAGCGGCTCGGCACCGCGCCGTCCGATCTGCCCAATGTCGGGCAATCGGGAAAACGGTGGGCCGGCATCGTCGGCAGCCGCATCACCGAACAAAGCGGCCAACCGCGTGCGTTGGTGGCGGTTGCCATGGCCGAAGCGGCGAAAGCCGAATTTCAGCGCCCAAGCGATCCGGCAATAATCCACAAATGCGCGATGCAAATGTCGCAGGAACTCGCTACGGCCGATATGTCCGATCAACCTCTTCCAAAACCGGTGACATCAAAATGAGCTTACGTCCCTTCCACTTGGCCTTTCCCGTCCGTGACTTATCCGAAGCGCGGCGCTTTTACGGCGACATCATGGGGTGCCCCGAAGGGCGCGCATCCGATCACTGGGTCGACTTCGACTTTTTCGGGCATCAGATCGTCGCGCATCTCGATGCCAATGCGCGATCCGTTTCCACGCATAATCCGGTGGATGGACATGACGTTCCCGTGCCGCATTTCGGTGTGGTGCTGACGATGGAGCAGTGGGAATTGCTGGCCGCCCGCGTCACCGCCGCAGGCATAAGCTTTGGCATTGAACCCCATGTCCGCTTTAAAGGCGAAATTGGCGAACAGGCGACGATGTTCTTTTGTGACCCAAGCGGCAATGCACTGGAATTCAAGGCATTCGCCGACGACGCAAATCTATTCGCGCGTTAACGGACCTTATTCGTCATTTTCCAGCGAAGCTGCTTCACGCGTCTCGCTGTCTTCACTTTCAAACGTCATCGACGGTTCGCCAGTGATGGCCGGCACTTCTTCGATTTCCGGTTCGGCAACGGGCGTTTCGTTGCTTGCGTCTGGCACATTTTCGGACCGCTGCGGCTTTGGTGCTTCCGGAGCGGTCGCTTCATTGGTTTCAACCGGCGCGGCAGTCGTGCTTTGGTCCGCGTCGAGATAAGATCGCGTGGCCATGGCGGCCATGACAATGATGGTGACGACCGCGATGAAGGTGACGATTCTGCGTGAGCTTCTGTCCATGTCTGCTTTCCGATATTGTAAATAACTCGTGTGTGGCGGTGCTAACGTGCTTCAATCGTTGTGACGTTCGAGCAGGCATCCGTTTTGCGCGCCCCATTGCCAGCCAGCATCGTGAACGCAAAAAATCCGCCGACGACCAACACCAGAAACGCGGCGGTCACCCACGCCAGATATTTGTCGATAAATGCCTTAATCGGGCGTCCGAATTTCCAGAACAAAAATCCGACCAGCATGAACTGGAATGCCCGGCTCAACACGCTGGCCCAGATGAAGGTGAACAGGTCCATTTTGATGAACCCTGCGGTCAAGGTCAGCAGCTTGAACGGAATGGGGGTCGCGCCCTTGATCAAAATAATCTCCGCGCCAAATTCGCGCAGATAACATGCAGCCGCAGGAAAGCTGTCCCATAGCCCAAGCGCCTTCAGCAGCGCCGTGCCGATGGTTTCATACGCAAAATAGCCAATGGCATAGCCAAAGAGCCCGCCCATGACGGAGGCCAAAGTACAAATCGCCCCATAGCGCAACGCCTTGTCCGGGCGCGCGAGACACATCAACCCAAGCAGCGGGTGCGGTGGTATCGGGAAGAAGGAGCTTTCGATGAAGGAAAACAGGAACAACCAGCGTTCGGCATGGGCGTGCCCGGCCTTTTCCATCATCCATTCGTAGAGGCGTTTCAACATTGTCTGCGGGGTTAAGCCGCGAACGGCCGCAAGTGCAAGCTTTTAACCCATCGGCATATTCCGTGCGATGTCCGCATGGGTTGCCCGCAATGACCAGGATCAGCATGATCAACACTTGCTTTCTGTCGCGCGAATGCACAGCGGGTGGGAATGGAATTGGAAAACTTCGATACAGATGCGTTCTTGCGCGAACATTGGCAGAAAAAGCCGCTGCTTATCCGCAATCCGTGGCGCGATTGGCAAAACCCGCTTGAGCCCGATGAGCTTGCCGGTCTCGCTTGCGAAGAAGAAGTGGAATCGCGCCTGATTTGTCAGACCGCCAAGGGCTGGGAGATGGAGCAGGGGCCGCAGCGCGAAGATCGCTTGGGCGGCCTTGGCGAGTCGCACTGGACTTTGCTGGTGCAGGCGGTCGATCACCATGTGCCGATGGTGGCTGATCTCATCGCGCCGTTCCGGTTCATTCCCAACTGGCGGATTGACGATGTCATGGTCAGCCTCGCCGCGGACCAAGGCGGGGTTGGCCCGCATTTCGACCAATATGATGTTTTCCTGATTCAGGGCCACGGCCGCCGCCGTTGGCAGATTGGGCCGCATTGTGACGGCGATAGCCCGCTGGTGCCGCATGAGGACCTAAAGCTGCTCGCAGAATTTGAAGCGACCGAAGAATGGGTGCTTGAACCCGGCGACATCCTCTATGTCCCGCCGGGCATCGCGCATAATGGCGTTGCCGTCGGGTCGGACTGCATGACCTATTCGGTTGGTTTTCGTGCGCCGTCGCGCGCCGACCTGCTGGGGCATTTTGTCGATGATATGCTTGAGCAGATTCCCGAGGATGATTTGTACCGCGATCCGGATTTAGGAGCTCAGGCCAACCCGGGCGAGATTATGCCCGACGCCTTGGCGCGCTTGCACCGGATGACGCTGGATTCGCTTTCCGACCCACGTGCCTTTGCCCGGTGGTTCGGCATGTTCAACAGCACGCCCAAATATGCCGAAATGGACTGGCAACCGGAAACCCCCGTTGAGCCGGACGATGTGCGACAATCTATTGCTGATCAGGCCCTGCTGTCGCGCAATCCGGCCAGCCGGTTGGCATTTGTGGGCGATGGCGCGGATGCGGTGATGTTCTTTGCCGACGGCGCATGTTTTGACTGCGGGGCGGAGACAGCGGATCTGGCGCGGCAGCTGTGCGCGCAAGATGCCTTGGTCCTCGACACCGCACTTGCGTCAGTGGACGCCGCAATCGACCTGCTGACGCAGCTGTGCAACATGGGGTGCATCGCGTTCGACGGCGAAGATTGATTTGCGCACGCGGCTGAGCATTTGCCGAAGAAAGGCAGCTTACGCGGCGGAGGCGGATGCCATGGCCGCAATGGCGGCGGCGACAATCACGCTGCGCCATTACCGCTGCGACCGATGCGGCCAATTTCATCTGACGAGCCGGACCAAGGGCAAGCGCGTGCCGCGCCCGGTGGACTAGGTCCTGACCCTAAGCCGCTGCGTCAGGCCTCGCGCCAGCTGCCGGGGGTAAGTCCATCCAGCGTCCAATCGCCAACGCCGTGGCGCACCAGCCGCAATGTCGGGTGGCCAACCGCGGCGGTCATGCGGCGCACTTGCCGGTTGCGGCCTTCGCGGATGATAAGCTGTATCCAGCTGTCGGGCACCGTCTGGCGGACGCGGATGGGCGGATCGCGCGGCCAAAGCTGCGGGTCGGCAATGCGCTCTGCCTCTGCGGGCAAGGTCATCCCGTCCTTCAACTGCACACCGCGCCGCAATTGGACGAGCGCATCGTCGGAAACCGTGCCCTCAACCTGAACAAGGTAGATTTTCGGCAGCTTGTACCGCGGATCGGAAATGCGCGCCTGCAACCGCCCGTCGTCGGTCAGGATCATCAGCCCTTCGCTGTCCATATCCAACCGGCCAGCGGGATAGACCCCGGGCACATCGATAAAGTTGGACAAGGTCGGGCGCGGCGAACCGGCGGTTCCCTTGTCGGTAAATTGCGGCAAGACGCCATAAGGCTTGTTGAACAGAATGACGCGCGACATCCCCAACCCATAGCGAAGCCGCCAGAAAAGGGGAAATCATCTTACAGGTGCGTAAAATTATAACCAAATAGGTAAAAACATATTGACATCGTAACGTTATTTGGTTAGTGTTGGGCATAGTCGAAAATTGCGATTCGCGGCGCTGCGGCGGTTTTGCGAACATATCATGGGCTGAAGCGCGATCTTCGGCCCTTTTTCTTTGGGAATAGGAGGTTGGCGATGACGAAAGATAAAATCAGCGTGCCCGACACCCGTTTGAACGCGCGCACGCGGCGTCTTTTCCTCAACCATCTGGCCGAAACCGCAAATGTGGCGGCGTCGGCGAGAGCGGCGGGTGTTGGCAGCAGCGCCGTCTATGCCGAACGGCGGCGATCGGCGGGCTTTCGCGATGATTGGGCGCGGGCGCTTGGCGAGGGCTATGCGCGGCTGGAGACGGATTTGTTGGGCGAGGCCTTGTTGGCGGCCAATGGCAAAACGGCGGAGGCTACGTTGAAAGCGCGGGCGCAAAAACACCGGCTGGCGATTGCGTTATTGAGCGCACATCGCGCCGCGGTGAAGGGTGCGCCGGTTGCCGCAACGCCAGCGCCTGCGTCAACGGATTTGCCGACGTTGAAGGCGCAATTGATTTTGAAGTTAACCCAAATGCGCGAACGTGCGGAGCGGGCGAATGACGCAGCTTAATGCCCAGGCGCTGATGGCCATGCCCTATGAACAGATGGTCGCCTGCATCAAAAGCTGGAACCGCCACAAAATGGCGGAATCGCGCAGTTGGCGTTTCTGGCGACGCGATGACCAGTTTGAACCGCAGGGTGATTGGCGCACATGGCTGGTGATGACGGGGCGCGGCTTTGGAACAGGTCCAATGGTCGTGATAGCATTTATACCGGCGGCGTTTGGCGTAGCGGCCCAATTATCGCAAACCCGTCTGGTGGGGTCGTGGTCGATACCGAAGCGCGGGCTACACTCGGTGCGATGTTACAGTATTTTAGGTTGATTGGTATATTGACGCCTTGAGTGGCGGCATCGCAAAAACACGGCCAGTATTCGTATGAAATGTGCATAATGGCGACATTTTAGCAACAGTATCCGGACATAGCGACTTGCTTCGCTGGAACAGAATCGATAGAAATACGTTCTACAATTTCCGTTCCTAAAGATAGAAAAAGGGGAAAGTTGATGCGTAAGTTAGCCATAGGTTTGGTTCTCGCTTCTACTGCTCTGGCATCACCGGCGTTGGCCCGCGACGACCAGTGGTATGTTGGAGTGGATGGCGGTGCCATGATAGTAGAAGACTTGGCTTTGGATATCGGCACATTGAACAATGCTGCGTCGGTTGACACAAAAAATGGTTATGATTTCGGCGGCTTAGTCGGCTATGATTTCGGCGGTTTCCGTCTTGAATCAGAAGTTTCTTATCGTACGGCGAATGTAACTGCGTTCAGCAGCCAGACGCCTCAGATTACGAACGGCGCAACATCTGCACTCGCACCTAGCGGTTCGTATAAGCTTGATGGCGATGCAAGTGCATTGAGCTTCATGGTCAATGGTCTTGTTGATTTCGGCGACGATGATGGCCTTCAGGGCTTTGTCGGCGGCGGCGTTGGCGTGGCACGCGTTGATGTGACGGCTACTGTCGTTGCTCCAGCGTTCCTCGACGATTCAGACACCGGTTTGGCATGGCAGGCTCTTGCCGGCATCCGTACGCCACTCAGCGATAACTGGGACGCCGGTTTGAAGTACCGTTTCTTCAACGCAAACAATGTTGGTCTTGTTGACCGTCTTGGCCGTGCCGTCGACACGCGCTTCCGTTCGCACAGCGTCATGGCAAGCCTGGTTTACAACTTCGGCGGTGCACCTGCGCCAGTTGAAGTTGCGCCTCCTCCACCACCACCACCATATGTGGCACCACCAGCTCCACCACCACCACCGCCGCCGCCAGCGCCAGTGTGCAACACCGGTCCTTATATCGTATTCTTCGATTGGGATCAGTCGAACTTGCGTCCTGACGCAGCATCAGTTCTGGACAACGCTGTTGCGCAGTATGCCAACTGTGGCACTGCGAAGGTTATGCTGGCCGGTCACGCCGATAAGTCGGGTAGCGCAAAGTACAATGTTGGCCTCTCCGAGCGTCGTAACACCACTGTGCGTTCGTACCTTGAGTCCAAGGGCATTGCGAGCGGTGCAATTGCATCCCAAGCATTTGGTGAAACTGCACCATTGGTTCAGACTGCAGATGGTGAGCGTGAACCGCAAAACCGTCGCGTTGAAGTTACCTACGGTCCAAATTCGGGAATGTAATTTCGAACGGACGATCATGTTAAAAGAAAGGCCGGTCGAAAGACTGGCCTTTTTTTTATGACTGACGCAACCGAAAGTTCGGCGTGCTTACGCGGCCTTGGTTTTTACCCTGGAACGGACAGTGGCCGCTTCAAGCAGCCTTGTTTCTAATGATTTCAACTTGGTCTTGCTCTCGATTTTTGCACCGAAAAGATCTGTCGCATAGAATGTATCTACGGCGCGTTCGCCATAGGTTGCGATATGCGCACTGTGCAATGTTACCTTTGACTCGAACAGAGCCAAGGCCAAATTGTTCAGCAATGCCGGCCGGTCCAGCGCATTTACTTCTACAACAGTGAAGCGGTTAGAAGCCTGATTATCGATTAACACTGAAGGCGCAATTTTAAATGCGTCCGCACGCCGCAGAGCCTTGGGCTTGGCATCCAGTTGGGTCATCAACTTGGCACGGTTGGTCAATGCTTCTTCGATATTGCGCGCTAAACGATCTAATTGACCCTGCTCGCGAAATGGACGGCCGAGCGGATCTTGGATCAGGAAATTATCGATCGCCATCCCGTCGCTGCTTGTGTGGATCCGTGCATCGATGATATTTCCGCCTGCCAAGTGAATTGCACCTGCAATGCGATAAAATAAGCCGGGATGGTCGGCCGCGAAAACAGTAACGAGCGTGGCGCCCCGGTCGGGGTAGTAGCAAGCATCAATGGCGAGTTCAGTACCTTCATTTTTCAGCAGATGCCGTGCATTGCGCTCAATGATGTCGTCTGGCTCGGCTATCCAATAGGCGTCGGGCAAGATTTTTGTGAAATGCGCAAATTTTTCAGGGGACAACTGTAATGCTGACCCGAGCTTCGATTTTTTCGACGCTATGCGTTCGTCACGGCCACGTTGCTTGTGGCCAAGCCGCAGCACTTCTTCAGTGGCTTCGAAAAGATCGGATAATAATTGGCGCTTCCAACTGTTCCAAACGCCTGGACCCACGGCGCGAATGTCCACCACCGTCAAAACCAGCAGCAATTTCAACCGTTCAGGCGACTGAACCGCCTGCGCAAAATCCAATATTGTTTTGAAGTCCGCAAGGTCACGTTTGAACGATGTTGCGGACATCAATAAATGGTGGCGTACCAACCACGCGACTGTTTCGGTCTCCGCGGCTGACAAACCAAGTCGCGGGCATAATGTTTCCGCGACCTGAGCGCCTAAAACGCTGTGGTCTCCGCCACGGCCCTTTGCAATATCGTGCAGCAAGGTTGCGACATATAATACCCTTCTGCTGACGATATTCCGCATGATGGCAGCCGAAAGCGGGTGATCCTGTTTCAGTTTTCCGCTTTCGATATTCGCCAATAGCCCAATGGCGCGGATCGAGTGTTCATCGACGGTGTAATGATGGTACATGTCGAACTGCATTTGCGCGACCACGCGGCGGAAATCGGGGATGAACCGTCCAAAAATCGTGGATTCGTTCATCCAACGTAATACGGTTTCCGGATCGCGACGTGACGTCAGAATATCTAAAAAGAGCGCGTTGGCCCGCGGGTCCTTTTGGACTGTCTTATCTACAAGCCGGGCGTCGCGCTGGGCCGTCCGCATGGCTGAGGGGTGAATTTCCAGCCCATGCAAATCCGCGAGGTGGAAAATTTCCAATAGCCGAACGGGGTCTTCGACGAAAAACTGATCGTCGGGTAATGCCAAGCGACCACGGTCAAGTTGGAAGCCATTCAGCTTGCGTGGTTTTCGGTTAAAGCTTGGAATGAACCGGCGGCCTTTTTGCGCCATGGCCTCATCCAAATGCGCCAAGAATAAGCCTGTAACGTCGCCCACGGTTTTGGCATTCAAGAAATAATAATGCATGAACCGCTCAACCGCCGAACGACCGGGGCGATCCGCGAACTGCATCTGTTCGGCCACTTCGCGCTGCAAATCAAATGTCAGGCGTTCCTCGGCGCGGCCAGTAATATTGTGCATATGGCAACGAACGGACCAGAGGAAGTTTTCGGCTTTCCTGAACCGGTTATATTCTTCGACCGACAATAGCCCAACATCGACGAGATCAGATGCCGTTGAGACCTTGTGGATATATTTTCCAATCCAATACAAGGTATGCAAATCGCGCAGTCCGCCTTTGCCGTCTTTGATATTGGGCTCCACAACGTAGCGGCTGTCGCCCATGCGCTTGTGCCGTTCATCGCGTTCGGCCATTTTCAATCGCACAAAATCGGGCGCCGTATTTGCGACCACTTCGTTCCAGAAGCGTAATGCCGCCTCTTCGTACACGGCGCGATCACCCCACACGAACCTGCTTTCCAAAAGTGCGGTACGGATCGTTAGATCTTCCTGCGCCATTTTCACCGTCTCGTCCAAAGAGCGGCTGGATTGGCCCACTTTCAGGCCGAGGTCCCAGAGAAGGTACAAAATCGCTTCGACGACTTGTTCGGTCCATGAACTCCTTTTGTACGGGGTAACAAACGCAATATCGACGTCGCTATGCGGCGCCATCTCGCCGCGGCCATATCCGCCCACAGCAAGGATAGCGATCCGTTCCGATGCTGACCGGTTCGCTGCGGGATATGCGTGGGCCGTCACATAGTCGTAAATGAGCCGGACAATCTGATCGACCAGAAAGGCTTGCTCCGCGGACGCGCGGTAACCCTGTGACGGGTTTTCGCCCAGTCGTCGTTTGACTTCGGCGCGCCCTTCCGCCAACGCGCCTTGCAAAAGCTCAAGGATCTGAGGACGGCAGTGCTGAGGACCATCTTCTGCAACAATAGACTCAATGTTATCGGCAAGCGCAGTCCTGTCGATAATGTCGCGTTGCTTTATAATCCGGTCGGGCGCTGAAGTCATACAGACACTCTAGGCGCGATCACGCCCTATGTCAGCATCAAGCAGAAACCTTTGCATTATATTCCCGGCGCAAAGCCACGCGGTCGATTTTCTGGGTACCCAGACGCGGCAATGGTTCCGCCACTTGCCAGAAATGGACGGGGATTTTGAATGGTGCTAGCCGCTGCGCAAGGAACGCTTTGAGCTCATCCCCGGTGAGCGTTACCCCATCCTTCGTGTGATAGACGATGCCTGGAACTTCCCCATATTTGTCATCGGCAATGCCAAACACGGACAGCTCGACAATTGAGTCATGTTCATAGGCAGCGGCTTCTACTTCCGGGCAACTGATATTCTCGCCGCCGCGAATGATGATGTCTTTTTTGCGGTCTACAATGAACAGATAACCGTCTTCATCGAGATAACCGATGTCACCGGTCCGGAAGAATCCGTCAGCGGTAAACGCGTCGCGTGTCGATTGTTCGTTGTTCCAGTAACCGTTGAAATTCGCAATGGTGCGAATACCGACTTCGCCGCGTTCACCTTGCGGAAGAACATTTCCATCATCATCAAGCATCTGCACTTCGACCAAGGGCTTCGTGGCTGGTCCAGTGCTGGTGGGCTTTTCCAGATAGTTATCGGTGAAGTTGCCGCAGCCCACGCCGTTCGTTTCGGTAAGGCCATAACCCAGCAGCGGATAACCCCAGCTCATTTCCTTACGGATTTTTTTGACATGTTCCACCGGGCGTGGCGCGCCGCCAGCCGCGAAGGCCGTGCAGCTGGTAAGGTCATATTTGTGACGGTTGGGGTGCGTCGCGAGTTCAATACTCATCAACGGAACGCCGACGAAATAGCTGATACGCTCTTTTTCGATGATGCGCATGGCTTCTTCTGCATCCCATTTCGGCATCAGCACCAACTTGCGTCCAATGGCGAAGCTTTGCAGAACCAATGGAATTGAAGCGGTAACGTGAAACAGTGGCACGTTGACCAGCGCCGATGGTTGAGCCGGCATGGCCTGCCCAGTGGACGAGAGCAGCTCGAAAAAAACGAGTGTCTGGCCGACGTAACTCATCGCACCTTGAACGACGGCCCGATGGTCGGAAACCGCGCCCTTGGACTGACCTGTCGAACCTGATGTGTACAAGATCGTCGCATTGTCTGTGGGTTCGATCGCGGGCAGCGGTGTTTCTGCGCCGCCCCCTTTTGATGTCAAGACAGACAGGCCTTCCATCGGCGCGCCATCATGACCAAATATCAATAGTTCACAACCGCCAATGTCGTGCCCTGCCAAACGCGCAGCGCGCTGTTCGTCCGCGAGGACATAGCGACAGCCGACCATTCGGATACCTTCAGCCAATTCGCCACCTTGCCACCAGCCGTTGAGCAAAGTTGCGACGCCGCCGGCCATAACAATGGCCATGTAGGCAATAATCCAATTGGCCGAATTGCGTGCGGCGATCCCGACCCTGTCGCCTTTTTGAAGCTTATGCCCCTCGACCAAGCCGCCGGCCAGCGCGCGCGCTGCGGCATAAGTTTCGCGAAAGTTTAGCCGGATGTCGCCATCCACCAGAAATTCTTTGTCCGCGTGCGTAGCGCAAAAAAATGCCAGATAGTCGGCCATGGTGCCCGGTGCTTTCGCCAGCATGGGCAGTTGCACACCAAATTTTTCAACATAGGTCACCGTTAAAGGACCATCGTCGGTCATGAGACGATTTATGGTAGCGTCGATCGCGAGGTCCAATTGGGACGGCATTTGATTCTCTCCTAAACTCTTTGTGCACCTTCTATTTGGCTCTATAGGAATGTCAAAAGATGCTAAGGAAATATTGTGTCATTCGAGATTATTTCAACCGCCGCTGGCTATATTCAATTCACCGACCTTGGCGTAGGTCCTGTTGCCCTCGATTTGGGCTTCTTTCAGGTGCGGTGGTATTCCTTGGCCTATCTTGTAGGTATTTTGCTTGGCTACGGCTTTTTGCTCAAACTGCTGGCGCGGCCGGGCGCGCCGATGTCGCGTGACCATGCAGACGATATCATTTTATATGCGACGCTGGGCATCATATTGGGCGGACGAACGGGTTATATTTTGTTCTACCAGCCATCGATTTTGCAGAACCCGTTAGATGTCGTCAAACTGTGGGAAGGTGGAATGTCGTTCCATGGCGGCGCGCTTGGAATCATTTTTGCTCTCTGGCTGTTGGCGCGCAAGCATAAGATCTCGTTCCTGCGGGTTTGTGATTATATCGCATGCTGCGTTCCGTTTGGCCTCTTCTTCGGCCGGTTGGCAAATTTTGTGAATGATGAACTTTGGGGCCGCGTGACGGACGTGCCTTGGGCCATCGTGTTTCCAAATGGTGGCGATTTGCCGCGGCACCCAAGTCAGCTGTATGAAGCTGCGCTCGAAGGTCTATTGATGGCCGCGATTATGTGGCCATTATTCTGGAAAACAGACGTACGCTATAAACCCGGCTTTCTGTGTGGCATGGCGGCTGTCATCTATGGCCTTTCCCGCTTTACCATCGAATTCTTCCGGGAACCTGACCAGCAGTTACAGTGGTTGGTCGAAGCAAGCGGCCTGAGCATGGGGCAGTGGTTGACCACCCCGATGATTCTAATCGGCCTGTTCCTCTTATTCACGGCAGGGGCTCGCAGGCAGGGTAATAGTGCGGCCTGACACGCAGACGACAAGCCAACGCCTCACACATCGCATTGAAGCGTCGGGCCCCATCAGCGTTGCCGAATATATGCGTGTGGCAAACACCGCATATTATGGCCGCGCTGATCCTTTGGGCGCCGATGGCGACTTCATAACGGCACCTGAGATCAGCCAGATGTTCGGCGAAATGGTCGGGATTTGGCTGAGCGATATCTGGTTGCGGCGTGGCCGTCCTTCGTCATGTTATTATGTCGAACTTGGGCCGGGCAGGGGTACGCTGGCTGCCGATGCGCTTCGGACAATGAAGCGTTTCGGATTTGAACCACAGGTTCATTTTGTCGAGAATAGCCCGGTTTTGCAAGAAAGGCAGCTGGCGGCTGTCCCTGCTGCCGTTTTCCATGATGATGTGGAATCGCTCCCAACCGATGCGCCATTGTTCATCGTCGCTAACGAATTCTTTGATGCGCTGCCGATAGTGCAGATGATTGCCACGAATGCTGGCTGGTGCGAGCGAGTTGTCGTCCCCGATCATAGTGGACGGTTTGCCGCAATGCCGGGGCCGCATTCCACGGACGCCCTAGTTCCAAAACAATTTCGCATGGCGTCGGTTGGAAGTATCTACGAAACGTGCCCGGATGCCGCTGCGGTGATGGACATGCTTTCCACGCGACTGTCCGGCCAAGGCGGGGTTATGTTGACCATTGATTATGGTTATGTCGAACCAGCGCTGGGCAGTACGTTGCAGGCGGTGCAAAATCACACATATGCGGACCCATTTTCGGATCCGGGCCATTGCGATTTGACCGCCCATGTCAATTTCCATGCGCTTTCGGTCTGCGCACAAAGATCTGGCCTCAACGTTGCGGGGCCATGTAATCAGGGTGCTTGGTTGTCGGGATTGGGTATCGACCAGCGCGCCATGAGCTTGGCGCAGGCAAATCCTGATCGGGCAACGGAGATTTCCGCCGCGCGCAGCAGGCTTGTTGTCCGTGAATCCATGGGCGCGTTATTCAAAGTGATGGCGACATATGCAAAGGGCTGGCCCGAACCCGAAGGATTCGCGCGTTAGGTCAGACTGAAGCGCTCAGTTCGCCCATTCGGCAATCTGCAACGCCACCTCATTTGCCGCTTCATTCAATGCGGCCCCAACAGGCGTAGCTTCAACAGCAGCAACAGGTCTGCGGGCTTCAAATCTTTGTTTCTCGGTTGGGTTGCCGCGCGTGATTTTTACTGCGTCAAAGACGACCACCGCTTCATTGGTCGCGGCGTCGACGCCAAATTCCAATAGGCTGCCCGAGATAAATCGCGTTGCTTTGCCACCGGCATCGACTTCGCTGAGCACCAGATGACCGGTTTTGGCCGACACCGTTTCGGACAATAGTTGCTGCATCAAGCGGGCAGGCTTGTCGGCCCAAAACGCCTCCTTCAAATAGGCAATGCTGCTGGCATCGATCTGAACAGGCACGCGGTTCGTGTCGAGTTTGCGTGGCACTTCGGGCGTTTGTATGACTAAGGCGTCCGTTGCCGATGCCATTCGGGCTGCGCCAGCGGTCACGCTGTTATCGGCGGTCAGCACGAGCATGGACGGCGGCGCTTTCGTCCCGAAGCTTACACACGCACCGAGGCTGAGAATGACGGGTAAGGCCAATAAGCGTGCGCTGGATAATTTGCTGAACATCATTTTTGCTTCCTGCTGCCAGGTTGATAATCGGGCAATGCCGGCGCGTTGACGACGCTACCGATACCCCCCTGATCAACCTTGTCGGTGACCGATTTTAAAGAGACAGACAATTCGCGCAGGTCGCGCGCCAATTGCGTAACCTCTGGCAATGTCTGCGTATTTAGCGTTTCAATTGCCGGGTTGGCATTGTTCAACGTCGTTTCCAGCGCAGCCAGACTGCCATTGGCGGAGCGAAGCGTTTTACGCAGTTCAGCCAACATGGGGCGGCCATCGCTATCAAGCAGCTTGTTGGTGGTGCCCGCCATTTTGGTGATTTCATCTGCGGCAAGGCCTGCCTTTTGCAACGCGATGCGCGATTCCTGAATCGCTGCGCGCAAATCCGGGCCTTGTGTAGCCAGCGTGCCCGACAGATTTTCGACATTGTCCAATATCTGTTCAATGGACTGCTGGTTCTTGTCAGACAGAATGTTCGTCAAACGCTCGGTCAACGCTGAAAGCCGCTCCAACAATAACGGCGCGTTGTTCAACAATTCCCCCAAGGCCCCTGGCTTTGTGGGAATAACGGGAACGCCGGTCGGACATGCCGATTTCGGGTTGGCTTCTGGACATACCAAAGCAGGTGCACCCTTGACCGCGCCATCCAGTTGAATTTCAGAAACGCCGGTAAAGCCCACGCCGTTGATCGTCGCAGTGGTACCTTGAAGCACGGGTACGCTATCCTTTATAGCGATGCGAACGCGGACAAATTCTGGATCGGGTTCCCACAATTCAATGCTTTGGATTTCGCCAACAGGCACACCGGAAAAGGAAACGCTTGAGCCCTTAGCAAGTCCATTAACCGACTGCTGAAAGAATATATCATATTCTTTCTTGTCGCCTTCGCCAGCGCGTGACAGCCAAAAGGTGAATGCAGCAAGCAAGGCCATAAGTAGAAGGGTGATAGCGCCCACCATCACATAGTTGGATTTGGTCTCCATCGTACTGTCCTATGACCTTCCTGGCTGATGTAAATGCGGTTGTGGATTATTGTGTTTGTCATGGCCACGGCGTGCTGCCCGCCCGCGTGGGCCGCTGAAATATTCGTTAATCCATGGGTGATCTATGGCCAGCAATTCCTCAATCGCACCGACCGCGATGACCTTCTTGTCTGCGATTACGGCGACCCGGTCACAAATCGCGTAGAGCGTGTCGAGATCGTGCGTAATCAGGAATACGGTTAGGCCAAGGGTTTCTTTCAAATCCCGCGTCAGATTGTCGAAATTTGCGGCGCTTATCGGATCGAGCCCAGCCGTTGGTTCGTCTAAAAACAGAAGTTCTGGGTCGATCGCCAAGGCCCGCGCGAGGCCCGCGCGTTTGCGCATTCCGCCGGAAAGCTCGGATGGAAATTTATGGGCTGCATCGGCAGGAAGCCCGCTGAGGTAGATTTTATAATGCGCGATTTCATCGAGCAACGCCTTGCTGAAATCGGGATAGAATTCGCGCAGCGGGACCTGCACATTTTCAGCCACCGTCAATGTGGAAAACAACGCGCCGCCCTGAAACAATACGCCCCACCGGCGCCGAACGTCACTGGCCTCGTCCTCTTCTTTGCCGATCATGCCTTCGTCGAAAACGCGGATTTTCCCGGCGACGGGTTCTTGAAGACCAATGATGGACCGCATCAACACCGACTTGCCCGTGCCTGACCCACCAACAACACCCAGAATCTCGCCGCGGCGTACCTCAAGATTCAAATCCTGGTGGATGATCTGCTCGCCGAAGCTATTGCACAGGCCTTGCACGGAAATGATGTTGGGCTGGTCCATGGTTTAATTCCAGCCAATTTCGCTAAAGAATATGGCGAAAAATGCATCGAGAACGATGACGAGGAATATGGCCTGCACCACTGCAGCAGTGGTTTTCAGCCCGACCTGCTCCGCATTGCCGCGCACCTGCATCCCTTGGAAACAGCCGGCCATGGCGATGATTGCACCGAACACGGGCGCCTTAATCATGCCAATCCAGAAATCGGTCATTGGCGTAACTTCGCGTAGCCGCTGCACAAAGGTCGCGGGTGGAATTTCGAGAACGATCCAGCACAAAAGTCCGCCGCCGATAATGGCCATTAACGATGCGTATACGCCCAATAAGGGCATCATCATGACGGCCGCAATGACCCTTGGAACAACCAAGGCTTCTGCTGGCACGACACCTATGGTGCGCATCGCATCAATTTCTTCGGTGATTTTCATCGTGCCGATTTGCGCAGCGAAAGCAGAGCCCGACCGACCGGCGACCATGATCGCGGTCATTAAAATTCCCAATTCGCGAAAGGTTAGCCGGCCAATCAGGTTGATGGTGAACACTTCGGCGCCAAATTGTCGTAACTGGACCGCGCCTTGTTGCGCGATGACGATACCGATCAGAAAGCTCATCAGGCCAATGATACCCAACGCACGCACACCGACCATGTCAAAATGCTGGACCACGGCATGCCAGCGGAAGCGGCCGGGGTTCATCGCAAGTATGAAACATGCCTTCACAACCTGACCAACAAAGCCCAGAAATTGCAACAGCGTTGTAAAGCTGATGATGACACTATGGCCCACTTCGGCCAGGAACCGCTCAAATGATGGCGGATGTGGTCGCGGCGGTATATCGGTCTGATCCGCACCACTGACAGCCTGAAGCAGGCGACTGGCGTCTTTACCTGCACCCACGATTTCTGCACCCGACGTTTTTGCGGTGCGGTGAACAAGCCACGCGCCAACGGTATCCATATGTTCAACCGCGCTGAGATCGATTTTGCGCACATCGGCCGACAAATCGCGCAAGCGGCCGTCGATATCGCCGATCAAAGCTATGGTGAAGCTGCCCGATAAGCGGAGTATCTGCCCGCCATCGGCCAGGTCTTCTTGCAAGAACTCTGCAGCGTTAGCCATAGCCATATAACTGGCGTATAAAGGGATCTATCACAAGCCTCTAGACTTCTTCCATTATATTATGCCTGTAACAGACCGATGACTGATGCCAAACCAACGCTGCTTGCCATATATGATATGGACAAGACCGTGACGCGACGTGCCACCTATAATGGGTTCCTCCTGCATATGGCGTTTAACAAGTCACCGTGGCGATTGTTTCTTGCGCCGTTATTGTCGATTGGGCTGGTATTATATGCGCTGAAGCTGTGGAACCGGGCGCGTTTAAAGCAGTTTTCGCAGACCTTGCTTATCGGCCACCGCGTTCCAAGGACGCGATTTGCCAAATATCTGGAAAGCCATGCCGACATTGTGGTGGGCAAAAATGTCTATCCGCAGTTGCTTGCGCGCGTGGCTGAGGAAAAGGCAGCGGGCTATCGCCATGTCATGGCAACGGCGTCATACCGGCTATATGTCGACGCGATCGCAAAGCGGCTTGGCTTTGATGATGTCATCGCGACGGACCTTGCCACGGACAGCACTGGCCATGTTTTGGCCCGCATTGATGGGCATAATTGTTACGATGCGGCGAAACTTGAACGGGTTAAAGGCTGGATGGAAGCCCATGGTCTGTTGCGCGAAAGCTGCCATATCCGTGCCTATTCGGACCATGTGTCCGATGCCCCGTTGCTCAGCTATGCCGATGAACCTTTCGCCACCAATCCGCACGGGCGGCTTGCCCGCCTTGCGGTGACCAAGGGCTGGCCCATATTGGATTGGCGTGATCCTCCAGCCTGAGCGAAGGCCTGTTGGAAGTGGGATAGCAGCCTGGCTTAATCTTCCTTGATTAAGCTCGTATCGCGTGTTTCAGGAAGCATCAGATAGGCAATCACCGTCGCACCTACGCAGATCGCGACATACCAGAAAAACCCCGTTTCGTTGCCCGAACTTTTGAACCACAATGCGACATATTCCAGCGTCCCGGCAAATATGGTGTTCCCGATCGCGTAAGGAAACGCAACGCCCAGTGCGCGGATATGGGCAGGAAACATCTCCGCTTTTACCATTGCATTGTTGGCGGTATATCCGCCGTGCAGTGTAATCGGGATCAAAATAAGCGCCAACGCGACGATGGGCGAGGTGGCTTGGCCAACCAATGTATAGATGGGCACGGCAACCAGCGCGACCCCAGCGCCTGCGATCAGCAGCAGCGGTTTTCGCCCAAAGCGGTCGGCGAGCATCCCGGCAATGGGCTGCAGACAGAAGGACCAAATCAACACGCCGGCGATAATCAACGTCGCAGTTTGCTTTTCGAAACCTGCAGTGTTGATGAGATATTTTAGCATATAGGTGGTGAAAGCATAAGAGGCGAGGCCGCCGCCACCCGACATCACCGCAACCAATATGCAGGAGCGCTTGTGATCACGCCAAAGCAATTTCAGCGATGAATGTTCGCGTTTCTGGTCAATATTTGTGAATGATTTTGTTTCAGACATCGTCCGGCGCAAAAGATACACGCACAATGCCAGAATGGACCCAATCACGAACGGAATGCGCCAGCCCCAATCGGCCATTTGCGCCTCGCTCAATATCGCCTGTAAGACCAAGGCGACCAAAATGGCCAGCAACTGCCCGCCGCTCAGCGTTGCATATTGGAAACTCGACCAAAAGCCGCGCCGGGCCGCTGGGGCCATTTCCGACAAATAGGTGGCACTTGACCCATATTCCCCGCCGACGGACAGCCCTTGGACCATCCGTGCGATGACCAAGATCGTCGGCGCAACAACCCCAGCCTGCGCATAGGTCGGCGCAAAGGCGATGGCAAGCGAACCGCCCGCCATTAACAAAACGGCCAAGGTAAGCCCGGCCTTTCGGCCATGTTTGTCGCCGTAAATACCCATCACCCAGGCACCGATGGGACGCATCAGAAAACCAGCCGCAAAGATTGCAGCTGTGTTCAGCAACTGGGCTGTCAAATCGCCTTCAGGAAAAAATAACGGCGCGAAATAAATGCTGAATGTCGCATAGGCGAACCAGTCATACCATTCGACCAAATTCCCTGCGGAACCGCCGATTATCGATTTAAACCGTTGCCGCGTTATGCCCTGTTCAGTCACGATCATTGCTCCGCAGTCCAATCAACGACATTTGTCCGCCATAGCCCGGCTCACTGCGGTGGCAGCTGCGCCGATAACTAAAAAAGCGGTCTGGCTGGCTGTAGGTATCCTGCCCCATGCATTCGACCGTTGTGATGCCGGCGGCGGCCAGGCGCGCCGCAACATAGCCTTCGATATCGAATTGGTAATGATCCGCTCTGCCATCGCGGAAGAACCGCGCATTTTCGGGGTTGGCGTCGGCAAAACGTTCAAAGAAACCTGAATCCACCTCATAGCTTTTTTGTGCGATGCATGGGCCGATCGCGCAGGCTATCCGTTCGCGCTGTGCACCCAGTGCCTCCATTGCCAATATCGTGTTTTCATTGACGCCTGTGAATGCGCCCTTCCATCCCGAATGTGCTGCACCAACGACACCGGCCTGCCTGTCTGCAAATAACACCGGCACGCAATCCGCGGTTTGGACCGCAAGCAGGATATTCGGCCTATCCGTCACCAGCGCATCGGCCTTGGGCGGGTCGTCTTGGTCAATGGGGCCAGTAACGGTGACCACGTCGGGCGAATGGATTTGGTACACCCGCGCAAGTGCCGCGCCGGGCATCACGACAGATACCGCACGCCGCCGGTTTTCGATGACATTGTCGCGCACATCGTCCGAACCAAGGCTGCAGTTCAGCCCTGCATAAATGCCGGTGGAAACACCGCCAACGCGGCCAAGGAACCCGTGCGCAATATCACCGAGTAATTTTGACTTGATAACGTCGACGGTCACGTGGCGTGGTTCCTCCCTATGCGCTTAATTGCAACTGCGGCGCTTGACGGCAAGCCATTAGATTGCGAACCCATGCCGATGCACCGTCACATGCTCATATTTGGAATGGGGTACACCGCCTCGCGTCTTGCCGACAGCCTTCGTGAAAGCGGCTGGCACGTCACCGGAACGCGGCGGATGAGCGGCGGTGACGCGATTGCCTTTGACGATGAAGCGGCTGTCTGTGCCGCAATCGAAAACGCCACGCATATCTTGTCGAGCGTTCCACCTATGGGTGAGGGCGGCGACCCCGTGCTGTTGAAATATGGCGACAGGATTGCACGTGGTGACGCCTCTTGGCTCGGCTATGTGTCCTCAACGGGTGTGTATGGCGACACGGGCGGTGCGTGGGTCGACGAGAGCGCGGCTATTGGTGAAGGGCGCCGAACCGCGCGTGCCGACGCCGACCTTGCGTGGCAGGCCTTGCGCCAGGACGTGGCTGTCTTTCGCTTGCCCGGCATCTACGGCCCGGGTCGATCTGCGTTGGAACGCGTCGAAGATGGCAAGGCGCACCGTATCGATATGCCCGGGCAAATCTTTAGCCGTGTGCATGTTGATGACATTGTTAGTGCCGTCATTGCGGCATTTGATGGGCCCGCTGGCGTGTACAACATCGCCGATGATGAACCGGCGTCGCAAAATGACGTTATCGAATATGCCTGCGATCTTTTGGGGCAGGATTGGCCGCCGCTCATGACTTTGGACGGGGCAGGGCTGTCGCCTATGGCGCGCGGATTCTATGCCGAAAACCGGCGTGTTTCAAATATGAAGGCGAAACGGCTGCTGGGATGGACGCCGAAATATGCGGATTACCGGCGGGGCCTCAGCGCATTATTGGCTGCGCGCGCAATAACATAGAATTGGGCTGCCGCCTTGCGGGGCTGGAAACGGCTTGACGGGTGAGGGACAGGCATTCACCTAACCCCCTTCCGTACCCTAAGCCTTGCGCGTCTGCATTGCGACGACAAGGCCCACCATCACCAATACGCCACCTGCCAGCGCCAATGTCGACCAGACATAGCCTTCGAAAATTGTTGACAGGATCATCGCAAGGACCGGAATGACCACGCCTGTGTACGCAGCCTTGCCGGGGCCAATGTCACGGATGAGACGAAAATAAAGCGGGAAGGTTACGACCGAACCGATGATGCTCAGATACAGCACGCCGCCAATATATCCGGGACGCATGTCGATGACGGGCGGACCATCCATGACGAATGCAAAAGCCGCATTGGCCAAGCTGGCCCACAACATTGACCACGCCAATATCGTGAGCGTCGGGTATCGCGCAACCTTTGGCGTTACCTGAAGCACATTGGAGACCGATGCCGTAGCGACGGCACATATCACCAAAAATAGCCCAAGCAGTGCATCGGTTCCGCCCATCGGGGCAGCGCGATATTCCTGTAGCATCAATAACCCGACCCCGACGCAGGCAATCGCTGAGCCTAATATGAACGCTCCGCCGATTGGCCGTCCAAGCCAATATTTGGCGAGCACCGCATTGGGTACAATCAACAGCGCGAATACCACTGCGACCAATCCCGAAGTGATAAAATGTTCAGCGGCATAGACAAAATTGTAGTTCATGCCGAATTGCATCACGCCAAGCAGGATTGTCCAACCGACCATTGGCCGATCTATTTTCACCGGCTGGCGCATCGCGATGACCAGGATGAACATAGCGATGGCGGACACAATCATGCGATAGGCCACAGACCAGGTTGGCGGCACTGTGCCCAATTGATCGCGGATAACCAGCCAGGTCGATCCCCAGATAACCGACGTCACCATAAAGGGTATCCATACCCGCGGTGTCAGAAATCCGGGTTCTGTGGGGGATTCCGCTGCGGTCGTGCTCATAATGTAGCGATCGCGCGGGCCAGCGGGGCGACGTCGGTCTCGGTATGTTGCCAACTGGTGACGAGCCGCGCCGCGCCCCAATTTTCGTCAACTGCGCCCCAGTCGTAAAAGTCAAAACCTTGCGCCCGCAACGCCGCCGCTTCAGTGGGCGTCAGGCGCAAGAAGATCTCATTGGCTTGGACGGGATAAAGCAATCGTTCGGCGGCTGCGCCCGCAATGATCTGCGCCGCTGCGTTGGCGGAACGCGCATTGGTCAGCCACAGATCATTTTCCAGCATCGCCAACAATTGCGCCGCAAGGAAGCGGCCCTTTGACTGCAAATGCCCGGCCCGCTTGCGCCGATAGCGCGCCGCGTCGGCGAGCGCCGGGTCAAAATAGACCAAGGCTTCTGCCCCCATGCCGCCATTTTTGACGAAGCCGAAACTCAATACATCGACGCCAGCGTTGACTGTCACATCGGCGGGAGCACAGCCCAAGGTCGCCACTGCATTGGCAAAACGCGCGCCGTCCATATGCAGGCCAAGGCCGCGATCATGGCACAATGCACCGAGTTTCGCGACTTCCGCAGGGCTGTAGACCATGCCATATTCGGTTGCGTTGGTAATCGACAATGCCGCCGCCTGCACCTGATGCACATCGTTGCGAATGCCGTTCAGACAAGTCTCGACCGTTTCAGGCGTGACCTTGGCGCCATCGCCTTCAATCAGCATCAGCTTGGCACCAGCGGTGTAGAAACCCGGCGCGCCGCATTCATCAACCTCAATATGGGCTTCACGGTGGCAAATGACGCCCTGATGCGGCTGAACCAGCGACGCAAGCGCGAGGCAGTTGGCACTTGTGCCGGTCGCCACCCACAGCACCGCGACATCGCGGCCGAAGACAGCGGAGAATGCGGCATCGAGCCGCGCACTCCATTGGTCACCATCATATGCGGTGTCGATATGGTTGGCATCGGCCATGGCTTGCATGACAGCGGGGTGCACCGGGGCGGCATTGTCAGAGAAGAAACGCATGCGCAACCGCATGGCGGGAAAACCCGCCTGTCGTCAAGCGCTTAGCGGAGGTGCATCGCGCCAATTTACAGCTTCAACATGCTTTGGGGGAACATATCATAAGGGAATATCCCGACTTCCTTCATGCCTCCCATCCCTGAGACGGCCTGCTTTCACATCGCGTGGCACGTTGGACTTGATCCTTGCATCGCGGCCAGCCAATGTCGGTGCATAATATGATTGGGGGAAGCATGATGGCAAAGCGCGTGATATCTGGACTGGCTCTGCTTGCGGCCATGTTTGGGCCAGCCACCGCAACAATGTCTGCGCCTGTCGTCATGCGCGAGACTGAGGCGCAGGCACCCGCGCTTCCGCCTATATTGAATGCCCGTGAAAGGGCCGCGACCGAAAACCGTATTTTAGCCGCGCGGTTGGACACGATCATTCCTGCCATCATGCGCGAACAGGGCATTGATGTGTGGTTGATGGTGGCGCGCGAATATTTTGAAGAGCCCGTGGTCGCGTCGATGCTGGATGCAGAGAATATGCATGCGCGGCGCCGCACAATCCTAATTTTCCATGATCCCGGTAACGGAAAGCCAATCGAGCGTCTGACGGTTAGCCGTTATGGACTTGGCGGTCTATTTACGCCGGCTTGGGACCCAAATAAGCAGCCTGATCAGTGGCAAGCGGCCGCAGACATAATCGCCGCGCGCAATCCGGCCAAAATTGCGATCAACACGTCGGACCTGTATCAATTCGCCGACGGCATGACGCTCAGCCAATATGAAAAATTTACAGGCGCGTTGCCCGCACCTTTGCGGTCGCGGATCGTCAGCGGCGAAGCGCTGGCCATCCGTTGGCTTGAAACGCGGACGCCCGCCGAGATGGAAATTTACCCCAGCATCCTGCGCACCGCGCATGCGATCATTGCCGAAGCGTTTTCGCGTGCCGTAATCACCCCGGGGGTAACAACGGCGGAGCAGGTGCAATGGTGGTATCGTGACCGGCTGCTTCAGCTTGGCCTCGAACTATGGTTCCATCCTTCGGTCGCGATCCAGCGGGCAGGGGCGAAGGGCATGTTGGAAGGTGACGAGGTCATTCAACCCGGCGACCTGCTATGGACAGATTTCGGCATCAATTATCTGCGGCTCAGCACCGATACGCAGCATCTTGCCTATGTCCTGAAACCCGGCGAGCGCGATGCGCCTGCTGGCCTTAGGCAGGGGTTGGCGAACAGCAACCGGGTGCAGGATATCCTGAGGCGGCAGTTTGCGGTTGGACGCAGCGGGAATGCCGCCTTGGCATTGGCGCGAGCAGAAGCCGTGGCGGCCGGACTTGATCCGTCGATTTATACGCACCCGATTGGCTTGCATGGTCATGGCGCCGGGCCGTCCATTGGCTTTTGGGATAATCAAAACGCCGACCCGCGTGGAAGCGGGGTGATAAACGCCAACACAGCATGGTCCATCGAGCTTACAACTTATGCCGCCGTTCCCGAATGGGGCGGACAACGCGTGGATTTCCGCAGCGAAGAGAATGCTTTTTTTGATGGCAAGACTGTGCGTTTTATCGATGGACGCCAAACTGAAATCACGCTGATCCCCTCAGAACCGTAAAGCCGCTTCAGCGATACCGGTTAAATGCTACCGGCTCCGGCGTCTCTTGCGTGCATCGCACACATTTTTTCGTGAACCGTTGACGACACAAGGCATTGAAAACTTTAATATGCTATCTAAAATGCATAAGTATCTAGGGTTGCAAGATCACTGGCAAGAAGCTGACTCGCAACGTTTCCGCACTTTGCGTTACGTGACGGGTCACAAAGAAAGACTATGATTATGGCAAGAGCGATGGGTGGGTTACTGGTTTTGTGTGCATTGGTTTCTGCTTGCTCTGATAGCTCGGAAAGCCAAACGGAGGAACAGGTTGCGCCTGCAACAAAGCCTTCGGTGGTAGCCGCATCAGACGTGACGACACTCGATGGTACCACGTTAGCCAGTTTCACCGGCAATGCTGTGAACGGCAAGGCAGTTTTTGCCCAATGCCGCGCGTGCCACGTCACGGATGCAGGCGTAAATATGTCGGGCCCATCACTTCACAATATAATTGGCCGCATGTCTGGAACAGCGCCTGGCTATAATTACTCGGCCGCAAATGCCGGGGCCAAATTTGTGTGGACGAAAGAAAAGCTTTTTCAACATCTGGAAAAGCCGCAGCGCGTAATCCCGGGAACAAAAATGATGTTCTCAGGCATCCAGGACGCGCAGAAGCGCGCCGATGTTATCGCTTATCTTGAAACCCCGGGCTGATATTGTAAACCTGCGCAAGCAGCCGCAGTCATGATTCAGTCCCTATAGCGCATGGTGATTTTTATAGGTCATCAGATGCTCAAGGATGAAATGCGGCACCGTCAGCGTTGATATCAAAATGAACGCAGACCGGACGACACCCATGTCCGAAGGAACGTCGCCTTGGTATAGGAACATCAATACGCCTAACCCCAAAGAGAGCGCGGACACGGTGGCGACAATGGCTGCTTTTTTGAATTTCGAAATGCCACCCGTTTCACGCAGCGCGTCCGCCATATGTCGCGGGGAGTGCAGCCCGCAAAAGAAAACGGCAAATGCCACGAGCGGCGGCAGGAACAGGGCGGCTGTGATGCAGGCCAGAACCTCAAGCGCGCTTTGCGTGTCATCATGCCGAAACGCCCAATAAGCAAAGACAAGGCTGCCCAGCGCCGCCGGAACTGATGTCGCGCCAAGCAGCGCGGCGATCATGGCGCCGTTTTGGCTTCCCGTTAGCGCGGCAAATATCATCGCGACATCGTCGGGGCTGGCCAGCGCAGGCAAGGCGACCAATGCCCACCCAACCATCATAGCCAGAAACGGATCAGCGCCGCCACGCCAATCGCGGCTGAAATGGACTATAGAAATGAGCAGGAATGCAATGAGCGCAAGCTCCGGAAGCTGCAGCCATAAGACGACCATAGCCGCCGCGCATCCCAGATAGCTGCCGATAATCTTGGTCCTACCGGCCCAACCGTTTTGCCCGAAATGGGCGGCAGCGATTTCGACATCCAGCGTGCCGTGGGGAATACCTGCAAGCACGATAGCCAGAGCAGCCAGCATATTGGCCTCAACGCTGTCCATGCCGCCCAGAAGGCGGTCCAGGGCAATCAGCAGCAACGTTGCTGCCGGTAACGCAAACAGGCGCAACATTTTGGACAATGTTGCGCCTGCAATATGCGGATGTAAAATAATATTCATACAGGAATGTACGCCGCCACAGCGGCGCACGTCCACTGTTTATCCGAAGGCCTTAGCCATATTCGGCTTGCGACTTGCGCACGGCGATCATGTAAATCAAGACGCCGACGCCTGCCTTTGCGATCAAGTCAGCGATTGTGTAGCCGACTTGTACGCCAACGGTTACGTCCGAACCGCTCAGATTGGTGTACGGGATCATGTATACGATCGGGTAGAAACCCCATGATGCGAAGGTCAGCAAGCGTGCCTTCTTTACCAGTTCGCGTACATTTTCTGGTTGGTTGTTGATGGATGCACCAAGACCGGCGAACAGCTGCCACATGATGTAGACAAACGGGATTGCCGACAATGTGCCCCACAATACGCGGGTTGGAATGTCCGTTGCGATTTCACCTGGATAGCCCAAAATGATCATCAATGCAGCGGCACCGCCAAGCTTGAACGCCTTGGAGACGGTTTCTTCTTCGCTCAAACGCATCACGAGGATGAGTTCGATGAGAAGCAATGGCACGGTGAGCAACCAGTCGACATAGCGATAGGCATCGTTAAATGCATAGCCGCTGGCCGCTACTACGCCGCCTTCAACGGAATATGCAGCTTCCCAGCTTTCGAAAATACGGAAATAATGATATGCGGCGATGGCGCAAACCAAGCCGGAAATGGTGAGCGCTGTCTTGTAGGCTGGGCCCACTTGCGAGCGGCCGAGCCACAAAAACAGCGTTGCTGCTGCCATAGTGGCAAATGTAAATGAGAATGCATTGTAGACCAAGGAATATTGGCCAAAAGTTAGATTTTCCACGATTTTTCTCCCCCTTTGCGACATCATTTCGGATGTCGGGGCATTTTTCATAAACGCTGACCTGGGGACAACAACCTAACCTTTATACCATGTTTTTGTGATATGGCCCTCGACATCGCGGAACTGGCATATATAATGGTTAACGCTGAAATGCGCCTATGGGGGTACGCGGGAGGCACTGCAATTTGGACGTAGTTGGCCGGTCTAACGAGAAACTAGACGCGCTAATCGCGAATAGCCCGATAGCGTCGGTGATCAGCGACCCGCGTCAAAACGGCAATCCAATCATTGCCTGTAATGCTGCGTTTCTTGAACTGACGGGCTATGCGGAACATGAAATCATTGGGCGGAACTGCAAATTTTTGGCCGGCCCAGAGACTGAACCTTGGTTAACCGAAACGATCAGCAATGGCGTTCAACGTCACGCCCCGGTCATGGTCGAAATTTTGAACTACAAACGCGATGGCACACCCTTTCGCAATGCAGTGCTGGTTGCGCCGTTGTTTGACGAAGAAGGTGAACTTGAGTTCTTTCTTGGTTCTCAGGTCGAACTTGAACCCAGTACGCCAGTGTCTTACGAGAGCCGTCATGCTGCGGCCGCGACGGCGGTGAAGGCATTGTCACGGCGGCAGCGTGAAGTGTTGGCCGAAATGGCGCTGGGCCATTTGAACAAGCAAATCGCCTTCCGGCTTGGGCTCAGTGAGCAAACGGTAAAAATGCACCGTGCGTTGTTGATGGAGCGGTTGGGCGCAGCCTCAACTGCCGAAGCCATCCGCATTGCGGTAGAGGCCGGGCTTTAATCTGCGCATTTGCTGTAACGGCGGCTCACGCGCTGCCTCGGCAAGACGTGGCGTCAAGGACGCAATGACTAGCCTCCAAATAAAAAGGCCCGGCAGTCCCCCAACCGCCGGGCCTTACGCTAATGATCCGATGCGTAGGATCAGTAGCTGTAGTACATGTCGAATTCGACCGGGCTTGGTGTCATTTCCCAACGGGCGACGTCTTCCATCTTCAATTCGATATAGCTGTCAATCTGGTCCTTTGAGAACACGTCACCCTTCAGCAGGAAGTCGTGATCCGCAGCCAAGCACTCCAGCGCTTCACGCAGCGAACCGGCTACGGTTGGCACTTCAGCAAGCTCTGCTGGTGGCAAGTCGTAAAGGTTCTTGTCCATGGCATCGCCAGGGTGGATCTTGTTCTGAATGCCGTCGAGGCCAGCCATGAACAAAGCCGCATAGCACAGATATGGGTTCGCCATTGCGTCGGGGAAGCGGACTTCAACGCGCTTCGCCTTGGCACCCGCACCATATGGAATACGGCATGAAGCCGAGCGGTTGCGCGCCGAATATGCGAGCAACACAGGCGCTTCATAACCGGGCACCAAACGCTTGTAGCTGTTGGTGGTCGGGTTTGTGAATGCGTTCACGGCCTTGGCATGCTTAATGATGCCGCCGATGAAATACAGGCACATATCGGAAAGACCGGCATAGCCGTCACCTGCGAAAAGCGGGGTCTTGCCTTCCCAGATCGACAGGTGGGTGTGCATACCCGAACCATTGTCTTCCTTGATTGGCTTCGGCATGAACGTTGCGGTCTTGCCATATGCATGTGCGACCTGATGCACGACATATTTGTAGATCTGCATACGGTCAGCGGTCTGTGTCAGCGTACCGAAAGTCAGGCCAAGCTCATGCTGGGCTGCAGCAACTTCATGGTGATGCTTGTCGCAAGGTAGGCCCATTTCGAGCATTGTCGAAACCATTTCGCCACGGATGTCCATTGCGCTGTCGACGGGTGCGACGGGGAAATAACCACCCTTTGCACGGGGGCGATGGCCCATATTGCCGCTTTCATATTTCGTGCCGGTGTTTGTTGGCAGTTCAATATCGTCGATCTTGTAATATGACGTGTTGTAGCCGTTTTCGAAACGCACATCGTCGAACATGAAGAATTCGGCTTCTGGACCGACATATACGGTGTCGCCGATGCCTGTGGTTTTCAAATAGGCTTCAGCGCGCTTTGCGGTCGAGCGCGGGTCGCGGCTGTAAAGCTCGCCCGTTGATGGCTCGACGATATCGCAGAAGATGATCATCATTGGCGTGGCGGAGAATGGATCTACGTACACGGCATCAAGATCAGGCTTCAGGATCATGTCGGATTCATTGATGGCCTTCCAGCCTTCGATGGACGAACCGTCGAACATCAGGCCGTCTTCCAACTCGTCTTCGCCGATTACGCCAGCGCACATGGTCAGATGCTGCCATTTGCCCTTGGGATCAGTGAAACGGACATCGACCCACTCGATCTCCTCATCTTTGATACGCTTGATAATGTCCTTAGCTGAGGTACCCATTTTACTTTCCTTCTTTGGCTTGTCTTTTTTGGATATTTTGGATTTTTTTAAACGGCGTCGTTATCGCGTTCGCCGGTGCGAATGCGCAGCGCGGTTTCGACAGGGATAACGAAAATCTTGCCGTCACCAATGCGCCCCGTCTGGGCCGCTGCAGCAATGGCTTCGACGACGCGGTCGGCCAGGCCGTCTTCAACGACAACCTCAAGCTTTACCTTCGGCAAAAAGTCGACGACATATTCGGCGCCCCGATATAGTTCGGTGTGGCCCTTTTGACGGCCAAAGCCTTTGAC
>DLOZ01000004.1:110794-178494 GCA_002479765.1 Sphingomonadales bacterium UBA7471
TTGATGATCGCTTCGATCTTTTTCATGGCTTTTCCCTTTATGGCGCGTGAGGCAGATGCTCCGCGCGCGCAGATGATGTATTAAGCATATCAAGTATCGTGCCAAAATTGACCAGCACCAAAACGCGCTATTTTGGGCCATATAGTCCATGGCATCTGCCTAAATTTTAGGCAGATGCCAGATTCATGGGCAGCAGTTTTTTACTTTGCTGCCTTTTTTGCGCCACCGCTCAATGCGGCATCATTTGCCTTTGCATAATGGGCACGGCTGACAACATAAGCGCGCATTTGCTCGGCTTCTTTCGCTGTTAACACGCTGCTAAAGCTGACCATGCCATTGCCCTTCAATATGCCGTCAATCACAACCGATTTCCAGGTTGCGGCATCCGCAATCACGCCAGATTTACGCAGGTCAGGCAGCACGCCGTTCCCGACCGCCCCGGGGCCGTGGCAGACGAGGCAATAGCGTTGGAAATTCGATCCCCCCGCAGCGATATCGGCTGGGGTGCCGAATTGCGCTGGCGGTGCCCACACATGGGCTGGCGCTTTCGGCACGGGTGGCAAGGCTGTTTTTCCGCCCAGCTTGAGAACGATCAGGCGGGGGATATTGGGAACCGCAGCACTGGTTGAACCCGCATAACCCGATACGAGCGGGAACGCGCCGCCCTTGCTGGTCAGGAAGGCGACATATTGTTCGCCGTCCACCATATAGGTCGATGCGCCGGACAACACGCCCGACTGTACGTTAAGGTTCAACAGTTGCTTGCCGCTATCCGCAGCATAAGCGCGGAATTCGCCCAATGCTGTACCTTGGAAAACAAGATTTCCGGCCGTAGTCATCGTCCCGCCATTCCATGAGGCGGGGTGGTTGACGGTCCATTTTGCTTTGCCGGTCTTAGGGTCGAACGCGACAAGCTTTCCGACCGTGGCCGCTTTCACAGCCTTCACGAAATTGATGTCATCGGGAAGGTCGGCCGTTGCCATCGCGCCGCCTACGTTGAAGCCCAACGCCTTGCGCTCTTGTTCATTTGGCGCAACGGGTGGCATATACGCGCCGCCAATGTACAATGCGGGAATGTAGACCAATCCCGTGGCGGGGTTAAAGCTCATCGGGTGCCAGTTATGCGCACCCAGCGCCGAAGGGTTCGCCAAATAGAGCTTGCCGGTTTTTTCATACCGCGCTGCAGGGTTTTCGATTGGCCGCCCCGTTTTCATGTCATAGCCGGTTGCCCAGGTGATGCCGTCGATGAACGGGTTGGCTGATAACAACTTGCCGTTCAGGCGATCAATGGTGAAGAAAAACCCGTTCTTCGGAGCATGGTAAAGAACTTTGCGTTCTTTGCCGCCGCGGGTTTCCGTCGCCAATATGATAGGCTGGGTCGCGGTGTAATCCCAGCTTTCGGCTGGTGTTTCCTGATAATGCCAGACATATTCGCCCGTGTCGGGTTTCAGCGCGACGATGGACGAGAGGAACAGATTGTCGCCTTCGCCATTGGAACGAATACCATGGTTCCACGGATTTCCGTTGCCAACGCCAAGGTATAATTGGTCCAGTTCGGCATCATAGACGATTGCGTCCCACACGGTACCGCCGCCGCCACTTTCGCGCCAGTCACCCTTTTTGGGCTTGGAACTCCATGTTTTGTTTGCCGCCGTTTTTAAGATCTTATCGCTCGCGGCATTGTCGGGTTCGCCCTTGGGATTGGGCGTGGTGTAAAAACGCCATGCCTGTTTGCCGGTCGCAGCGTCATATGCGGTTACATAACCGCGCGCGCCGAACTCTGCGCCGCCAAAGCCAATAACCACCTTGTCCTTTACGACCCGCGGAACGCCCGTGATGGTGCCGTTGGATTTGAGATCAAGCGTTTGGACACTCCACAATTGCTTGCCCGTGGTAGCGTCCAAGGAAATCAAACGTCCGTCGATGGTTCCGACAAAAACGCTGCCTTTCCAGAACGCAACGCCGCGGTTGACCACGTCGCAGCAGGCTTTGACCCCACGCGCTTTGTCGACTTTGGGATCGAAGCTCCACAATGGTTTGCCGGTTTTGGCGTCATAAGAAAATACTTTGGACCATGCGGTCGAAACAAACATTTTGCCGTCGACAACCACGGGTGTTGCTTCCTGCCCACGCGCATCTGGCAAGTCAGCGAACCAGGCAATGCCCAGATCCTGCACATTTCTGTCGTTAATTTGGGTAAGCGGGCTGTGCCGTTGCTCATTATAATTGAAGCCCGTCATCGCCCAGTTTGAGCCATCACCACCGGTTTTCAGATAATCCCCGTTAATCTTGGCGAATGCAGGCACATCGGTTGGTCCAGCTACTTTTTGGCAAGAACCCAATAATAATGTCGCGCCAGCAAATGCGGCTGCGAACCAAAGCTTATTCGTCATATTCTTCTCCCCCTTGATCGAAAGGCTATGCCCTTGAAAAGGCTTCGTCCAGTGGGAATTTAACTGACGGGTTAAATTATCTTTTTTATGGCGCTTTCCATCTCGGTCGCTGCCTTTTCATAGACGCGCGCGCGCAGGTTGGACAGAATCGCATCCGGTGCGTTTGCCGGTGTTCCGCCGCTAAACGGCGGTGCCGGATCATATTCCAGCGCGAGCTGAATGGTGCGCGCAACATCGTCGCCGGCAATGTCTGAAATCAGTTCAAGCGCGAAGTCGATGCCCGATGTGACACCGCCTGCGGTGACCAAATTGCCATCGCGGACCACGCGTGCTGGCCGATGCGTTGCGCCAAACATCGGTAATAAATGTGTGTAAGCCCAGTGGCATGTCGCTTCTTTGCCGCGCAGCAAATTGGCAGCGCCCAATATGAAGGCACCGGTACACACGCTGGTGATATATTGCGCGCCGCGTGCTTGCGTGCGGACGAAATCGACGATCTGCGCATCAGCAATCGCGTCGCGCACACCATGTCCGCCCGGCACGCAGATTATGTCCGCCTGTGGGCAGTCTGCGAAACTGGACCTTGGGAGAATGGAAAAGCCGCTATCAGTGGTCACCGCCGCGCCCGTTTTGCTGACGACATGAACATCCGCGCCCGGCAACCGCGAGAGGAATTGCACCGGCCCCGTAAAGTCGAGTTGCGTGACATTGTCGAAGAGAACGAAGACGATATTCATGCCGCACGCTTAACCTGCACGACGCAAAAAACAAAGGGCCGCCGGATGTCTCCGACGGCCCAAAGGTCGTAAATTGTATCGATCAGATAAGCTCGATCGCCAAAGCCGTCGCTTCACCGCCGCCAATGCACAGCGATGCCAGGCCGCGTTTCTTGCCATGGCGCTGAAGCGCGGCGACCAAGGTTGTGATAATCCGCGCACCCGATGCGCCAATGGGATGGCCCAATGCCGTCGCGCCGCCATGAACGTTAATCTTGTCGTGCGCTATGCCAAGATCGTGCATCGCAAACATCGCGACGCAGGCAAATGCTTCATTCACTTCGAACAGGTCAACATCGGCGATGGTCCAGCCAGCCTTTGCCAAGCATGTGTTGATAGCGCCGACCGGAGCGGTGGTGAATGCTGATGGCTCCTGGGCGTGCGCCGCATGCGCGACGATACGCGCAATCGGTTTTTGCCCATTGGCGTCGGCTACCGATTGGCGCGATAGCACCAGTGCGGCGGCACCATCTGAGATTGATGAGCTGGTTGCGGCCGTGATTGTACCGTCCTTCGCAAAGGCTGGCTTGAGCGTTGGAATCTTGTCCGGCATGCCTTTGCCGGGTTGCTCGTCGGTGTCGACGATCACGTCGCCCTTGCGTGTGGCAACGGTCACCGGAACGATTTCCGCTTTGAATGCGCCGTCCGCAATCGCGTTTTGTGCGCGGCGCAGCGATTCAAGCGCGTAAGCATCCTGTCCTGCGCGCGTCAGCTGATATTCGTCTGCGGTGTCTTGTGCGAACGTGCCCATGGCGCGGCCCGTTTCATATGCGTCTTCAAGGCCATCAAGGAACATATGGTCGTAGGCGGTGTCATGACCGATGCGCGCGCCGCTGCGGTGCTTTTTCAGCAAATACGGCGCGTTGGTCATGCTTTCCATGCCGCCGGCGATGACATAATCGACTGAGCCAGCGGCGAGTGCCTCGCTGCCCATGATGACGGTCTGCATGCCCGAACCGCAAACCTTGTTCACCGTCGTTGCTTGCACAGATTTGGGCAGGCCCGCTTTAATCGCGGCCTGCCGGGCAGGGGCTTGGCCAAGCCCTGCCGGCAACACGCAACCCATGTAGATGCGCTCAATCGCCGCGCCATCGACGCCAGCGCGTTCAACCGCGGCCTTCACCACAGTCGCGCCAAGGTCGGTCGCAGAAACGTCTGCCAACGCCCCTTGCATGGCCCCCATTGGGGTACGGGCATAGGACAGGATGACGACAGGATCGGCGTTATGCATGGGAGATTCCTTTGATTTTGATTTGCCGCCTTATAGGGCGGCGCAGCATCAAAAACAAATGTGAATCCGCCCCGTTTGCCGCGTTAGAACAAGGCCTTCAAATCGCGTTTCAGGATTTTGCCATTGGCATTGCGCGGCAGGGTATCCTGGGTGAAGATGATCTTCACGGGCACTTTGAATTTTGCCAATCGTGCGCTGACATATTCGCGCAGCTCGTCCTCGCTTGCGGTCATGCCGGGCGCCAGATGGACTACAGCCGCCGGTTCTTCGCCGAGTGTCTGGTGCGGAATGCCAATCAGCGCGGCATCGGTGACCGCGGGATGTTCGTACAAGATGTTTTCGACTTCGGACGAATAGATATTCTCGCCGCCGCGAATGATCATGTCTTTGGCGCGATCAACGATGAAGCAGAAGCCTTCGTCATCGACGCGGGCAAGGTCGCCTGTGCGCACCCAGCCATCAACAAATGTCTCTGCGGTGGCGTCCGGACGGTTCCAATAGCCTTTGACGATTTGCGGGCCGCGTGCCCACAATTCGCCGACTTCGCCAACGGGCAATTCCACCTGGCCATCCTCTGACATGATTTTCACGTCCGAGACGGCAACGGCCGGACCACAGCTGTCGGGGCGGTTCAGATAATCTTCGGCGACATGCGAGGTCACCGTCGCCATAGTTTCGGTCATACCCCAGCCATTACCCGGAAATGCGCCGAATATTTCGTAGATTTTGCTGACAAGCTCTGGCGCGGATGGTGCACCGCCATAGCTTATCGCGTCGATTGAGCTGAGGTCATATTTCTCGCGGTCGGGGTGTTCGATTAACTGCCAAGCGATGAACGGCACGCCGCCCGTGGCATTGATCTTTTCGCGTTCGATAATCTCGAATGCTTTCACGGTATCCCATTTGTGGAGGAGCACGATCTTGTGCCCTGCTTGAATTGTGGGGATCATGGACGCCGAACAAGCGGTGACATGGAACATTGGAATGACAAGCAGGCTCGCCCTTATGGTTGGTTCGGGCAAAGGATCGCCCCGGCGCAACATAGTCGCAGCGCCAGAATAGGCGCTGGAAAAGCCATTGGTCAGCAGGTTGCGGTGCGAACCCAAGGCACCCTTTGGTTTTCCGGTCGTCCCGCTGGTGTAGAAAATGGTGGCCGCGTCATCTGGCGCAATCGCCACATCAGGCAACGGTAGGTCAGCCAAATCGGCGTAGCTTTTTGGACTGCCAATGATGCTTTCGATCGTGATGGCGGGCTCCGCCATTGCCACTGCACCCGCGCGCGCGACCATGACATGCGCGAGCGCAGGCATTTCTGCTTTGTAGGGCGATATGCGGTCCCAGCGTTCTGCGTCGCAGATCAGAACCGCTGCACCCGAATCGGCCAAACCAAAGGCAAGCTCTTCGCCTGTCCACCATGCGTTTAACGGCACGACAATCGCGCCCGCGACGGCGGCCGCAAAAAAGGCGACCGGCCATTCAGGCAGGTTGCGCATGGCGAGGGCAACGCGGTCGCCCTTTTTCACGCCACATTCTTGCAGCGCATGGGCGAGGTTTGCGACCGCGCGGTACCAAGCGCCGTAGGTGACACGTTCATCCTCATAGACCACAAATTCGCGGTCCCCGAATGATGCGTTGGCGTGTGCGGCCAGTACCGCAAGATTGGGTAATGCGTTTTTCCAGACGCGCGTTGGCACACCTTCAATCTCGACCGTTTCCATTTCGAACGGCATGCCCGGTGCGCATAATGCTGCCTTTACCTGATCTCGCGTCATGACGGGCCAACCCGCAGGTGGTGTCCACTTTTTACCGGCCTCAATCATGTTCTCTCCAATATACGCACCATGCTTTGTGCATGTTGGACGTGTGGATACGCCAAAATGGTTTTCATTTGCAACGCTTCACGCTAGCAATTCATCAACTGGTTAAATGGAGAGAGAAAATGACCGCAAATATGCAGACCGTGCTCGAGAAGCAGCGCGCAGCATTTACCGCAGCGATGCCAGAATCGATGTCCGTGCGCCGTGACCGTATCGACCGCGCGATTGCGATGCTGATCGATCATGCGGAAGATTTTGCAAAGGCCGTTTCTGCTGATTTTGGTCATCGTAGCCGCGAACAAACGCTGCTGACCGACATCATGCCGTCTGTGAGCGCGATGAAGCATGCGAAGAAGCATTTTGAAAGCTGGGCCAAGGGGGAAAAGCGCAAGCCGACATTTCCGCTAGGTCTGCTCGGTGCCAAGGCCGAAGTCGTTTACCAGCCAAAGGGCGTTGTCGGCGTTGTTGCGCCATGGAACTTCCCCGTTGGTATGGTGATGGTCCCGATGGCAGGTATTCTCGCCGCCGGTAACCGCGCGATGATCAAGCCGTCGGAATTCACCGAGCGCGTGTCGGCATTGTTCGAAGAGCTCGTGCCAAAATATTTCGCGGAAGAGGAAATGGCTGTTTTCACGGGCGGCGCTGAAGTCGGCATGGCGTTTTCAAAGCTGGCATTCGACCATATGATATTCACCGGCGCGACAGGGGTGGGCAAGCATATCATGCGCGCCGCAGCGGACAATCTCGTGCCCGTCACGCTTGAGCTTGGCGGCAAATCACCGACCATCATTGGCCGAAGTGCCGACACGAAAAAGGCGGGCGAGCGCATTGCCCTGGGCAAGATGATGAATGCAGGTCAAATCTGCCTCGCACCGGACTATCTATTGGTGCCCGACGACCAAGAGCATGATGTCATCGCGGCGGTGAAGGCTGGCGCAATCGCGCAATATCCCACTTTGCTGCACAATGATGATTACACTTCGGTTGTGAACGGCCGAAATTATCAGCGGCTTCAGGGCTATTTGGACGATGCGCGTGAAAAGGGCGCTGAACTCATCGAAATCAACCCTGCGGATGAGGATTTTGTTGGATCAAACGGCAACAAAATGCCGCTGACGATTGTCCGCAATGTCACCGACGACATGAAGGTGATGCAGGAAGAAATCTTCGGACCAATTCTGCCGGTCATGACCTATTCGTCGATGGACGAGGCGATTGATTATGTGAATGCACATGATCGTCCGCTTGGCCTATATTATTTCGGATCGGACAAGGCCGAGGAAGAACGCGTCTTGTCGCGGACGGTCTCTGGCGGCGTAACGATCAACGATGTCGTCTTCCACAATGCGATGGAAGACCTGCCCTTTGGTGGAGTCGGGCCGTCGGGCATGGGCAATTATCACGGCGCGGACGGGTTCAAAACCTTCAGCCACATGCGTGCGGTCTATCGTCAGACAGGCGTCGATGTTGCCGGAATTGGCGGATTCAAGGCGCCTTATGGCAAAGCGACGCTGAAGACACTCGCTAAGGAACTTAAGAAATAAGGATGCGCTTGCATCGGGGCGGAGGCTCGGTTAGAGGAGCCTCCGCTTCAACGGGTTCGCCCTGACGAAGATGTGCCCCAGTGGTGGAATGGTAGACGCGCTGGATTCAAAATCCTGTTCCGAAAGGAGTGCCCGTTCGAGTCGGGCCTGGGGCACCACCACAATCCTGAAACTTTAAAAGCAACATTACTCGGCGCGTTAAGCTCGGCGGGCGATTAACTTCGTCTGGACCTAAAATGGTTGTGTAAACGCGTTGCGGTGTTAAAGGCCTGGCCTCAAATGTATCAGCCCTTCAGCATCATGGATTTGTTCACCATCGGTATCGGGCCGTCCAGCTCGCATACTGTTGGGCCGATGCGCGCCGCGCGCGACTTTGCCGAGCGGTCGCTGATCCGGCCAGATATTGGCAAAATTACGTGCGAGTTATTTGGGTCGCTTGCTCTCACAGGACATGGCCATGCAACCGACACGGCCATATTGCTCGGGCTGTCGGGTTACACGCCTGAGGGCACGGACCCCGACGAGATCGCTGATGTGGTTAGCGCCATTCGGGAAGCGGACCGGTTGCATCTTGCTGGCAAAGTGCAGGTCAGCTTTGTCGAAAGTCAGCATTTGCTGTTTTGCAAAGGCACTTTTCTCGCCGGTCATGCAAATGCCATGCGCTTCACTGCAACCTACAGCGACAGCTCCGAATATAGTGAAACCTATTTTTCCATCGGTGGTGGCGCCATCATCCGGGACGGTGTTGCTGCGCCGCGTTTGAATTTCGAATTGCCTTATCCTTTTGCATCGGGTGCCGAATTGTTGGCGGTAGGCGAACGGACCGGGCTCACTTTTGGCGCTATCGTGCAGGCCAACGAATCGGCGTGGCGCAGCGACGAAGAAACTCATGCGTTTATCGACGATGTTCGCGTCGCTATGCTCGATTGCATCAAGCGCGGCATAGCAAAAGACGGGATCTTGCCGGGCGGCTTAAATGTAAAGCGGCGCGCGAAATCTTTACACGAGCGGCTCGTCGAACGAGGCCCACGCAGCGATCCTTCGACGGTGTTCGAATGGGTTAGCTTATGGGCGCTTGCGGTGAACGAGGAAAATGCAGCCGGGGGCCGTGTGGTGACGGCGCCCACCAATGGCGCGGCGGGCGTTATTCCCGCAGTGCTGAAATATTATGAAATCTTCACAGCCAACCCGACGCCCGAAGGCAGTCGGCTATTTCTGACAACCGCCAGTGCGATTGGTTTCCTGTATAAAACAAACGCGTCCATATCCGCGGCAGAAATGGGCTGCCAGGGTGAAGTTGGCGTTGCCTGTTCGATGGCGGCCGCCGGGCTTGCAGCAGCATTGGGCGGCAGCAATGCGCAGGTCGAAAATGCAGCCGAAATCGGCATGGAGCATAATTTGGGCCTGACCTGCGATCCCATTGGCGGTCTTGTGCAAATTCCATGCATCGAACGCAACACCATGGGCGCGATCAAGGCGATCAATGCGGCGTATCTCGCGCTTCAGGGCGATGGTGCACATGTCGTCAGCCTGGACGCCGTCATTGAAACGATGCGCCAGACTGGCGAGGATATGCGCTCCAAATATAAAGAAACCAGCCTTGGCGGGCTTGCCGTCAATGTCGTCGAATGCTGACGATCAGAATCTGATCATGATCCGTCGGGCAAGTGCGGGCGACATCGAATACACAAGCCGAAGCAGCTTCACCATGCCGACATTCGCCTCCGGCGCGTTCGTCGCAATGGCATCAACGATTTCTGCGGCACATTCCTTTGGCGACATCTTTTTGCCATTCACGCGGCCGCGCGTCATCGCGGTGTCGACGACCGGCGGCAATGCCTCGATAACATGAACGTTGGTATCGCGCAGATTGTGGCGCAGCGATTGGGTAAAGCTTCTAAGGCCCGCTTTGGTCGCGCAATAGACTGGACCACCCGCGCGCGGGGCAATGGCAAGGCCGGAGGTGACATTCACAATCGACGCCTCCGGCCGCTGCAGCAAGCCGGGCAAAAGGTGCCCAATCAGGTGCAATGGCGCGTTGAGGTTCAGGAAAATCGCCTGATCAGTGAGCGCCAGATCAAGCGGCTCACCGGGGCCGAAATTACCGCTCATCCCAGCATTGTTGATCAGTATGTCCAGCTCGCGTCCTGCGAGCGCGGCAGCGAGGTCGGCGCAGCCCGCAGCATTGGAAAGGTCCGCCTTTATCGCCTCCAATCCTTCTTGCCGTGCAGACGCAAGCACGTCGTCGCGGCGACCGCAGACAATAACGCTGGCGCCTTTCGCCATCATTTGGCGTGCTATTTCCAGACCGATGCCGTCGGTCCCACCCGTAACCAATGCGGTCTTACCCTTAAGTTCCATAAATCCCCCTCAATATTGCCTTGAATCACTCTTGCCCTGAATGGTCAGGGAATCAATATCGAAGACCCAAGGGTTTTCCGTCCTTCAAGGTCGCGATGTGCCTGTGCAACGTCTTCCAGCGCGTAGCGGTGACCGATCGTGATATCAATGATGCCTTGGCGGAACATGTCGAACACATATTCCGCGCCCGCCGCCCGCTCTGCGGCATTGTGATAATAATCGAACAAGGTGGGGCGCGAGACGTAGAGCGACCCTTTTTGTGCCAAAGTGCCAAGATTGACACCCGTCACCGGACCGCTGGCATTGCCATAGCTGACGATCAGGCCGCGCCGCGCGGTTGCGTTTAGCGACGTTTCCCATGTGTCGCGGCCAACACCATCGAAGCTCACTTCCACGCCTTTGCCGCCCGTCAGTTCGCGGACCTGCGCCGCGACATCCTCTTTACCATATAGAATGACATGGTCGGCCCCCGCCGCACGCGCCAGCGCCGCCTTTTCATCGGTGCTGACTGTCCCGATGACGCGGGCGCCAACATGCTTCAGCCACTGCACAAGCAACAGTCCGACGCCGCCTGCCGCCGCGTGCACCAATATGTCCCATTTGGGTTGAACCTTGGCACAGCGTTCAACAAGAAACTCGGTGGTGCAGCCCTTGAGCAAGCCCGCTGCCGCGATGTCGTCGCTGATGTCGTCCGGCACCAAAAACAGGCCATGTGCGGCAATGTTCCGCGCGGTGGCATAAGCACCGATGCTGGGGCCAAAAGTCGCAACCCGGTCGCCCACGCGCCAGTCGGTCACGCCTTCGCCCACAGCCTCAATGACGCCCGCTGCCTCCATGCCAAGGCCAGAGGGCAGTGCCATGGGGTACAGGCCGCCACGATGATAGGTGTCAATGAAGTTCAGGCCGACGGCCAGATTGCGCATGCGGACTTCACCCGGACCGGGCGCTGCCAGCTCAACGTCCATCCATGCAATAACGTCCGGCCCACCGGTTTGCCGAATTTGTGCTGCTCTTTCCATCGGGAGAACTCCTGTTTGTTGCATGCATCCTAACAGAGCCAGTGGCAGGCCGCCAACCCGCGCTGCGGATATGGTTAAAAAAGCATGAGCGACTGTCGCAAATCGGGACAGTCGAATTGGGGTCCCTCTTTAACCATCTTTTGGCATGGCCATTATGCTTAATAAAAGGTTAACGTCTGATCATGATGAAAAAAAGATTAGTCGGCCACAACCAAGCTGCCCGCCACCCCCTTCGGCGGATGCTTCCCCCACCACAGATGGCGCACGCCGTCATCGCGCCACGCCCCACATCGTGGTGGCGCAATGAAGATACGCATTTGTTTATGCTCAGCTTCAGCGCGTTTTTTGTCGCAATAAGCAGCTATATTGCCTGATTTTTAGGCGGCGGCGGGGTCGCACGCCTTGTGCAGCTTCCACGAAATCCATGCTGAAACAAGGCAGGCCGCAGCAATCATAAACAGCGTGTCGGGAATGCTAACACCCGCGCTGACGAGAAGGCTGTAAATCACAGCACCAATCACCATCGCACCGGAATTCACGATGTTATTCGCAGCAATGGTGCGGGCGGTTTGCGACTTTGCAACCGTAGTTGTCAGAAACGCATAGAGCGGGACGACAAACATGCCCCCGGCGATCGAAATGCCAAGAAGATCGACAATCATACGCTCGCCATAGCCAAGCGTCAGAAACTGCCACCAATCCATCAGTTCGGGCCCCGTGGGTTGCCAGTGGCTGACCGTCCACCAAAGATCGAGGACGAACAGACCCATTATGATGACGGAAATCGGTGCATATTTGGCGGACACTGTGCCATTCAATATGCGGTTGATGGCGACTGAGCCAATGGCAATGCCGATAGAGAAAAATGCGGTAAACAAGGTCGCGACAGTATTGTCGCCACCGATAGCATTTTTGACCATAGGCGGGAAAATCGATCCAAGGACAGCGCCTACGCCCCAGAAAAAGCTGATTGCCATGATCGCCAAAAACAGGCGGGGTATGTGCATCGTATCGCGCACCAATTGCCAGCTGCTCCGAAAAATGTTCCAGTCCATTTTGGCGGTTGGCGCATCGCTTTCGGGCGGTGCAATCGGTACAGATTGCGCGGTCACGCGTCCGATGATGGCAACGATGATAATCCCTATGCCTGCTATTTTTCCGGGAATGATGCCGCCCGCAATCGTCCCACCCAAGATGGCGAGATAGGTGCCGGCTTCGACAAGGCCGGTTCCGCCCAAAACCTCGTCTTCTTTAAGATGCTGCGGCAAAATCGCATATTTAATCGGGCCAAAGAAGGTGGAATGCACGCCCATTGCGAACAATGCGACGAGCATCATCGGAATGTTGTGCAGGTAAATACCCGCAGCGCCGAAGATCATGATAAAAATCTCGGCTGTCTTGACCATGCGAATGACGCGCGTCTTTTCGATGGTATCGGCCAGTTGCCCCGCAAGCGCGGAAAACAGGAAAAAAGGCAATATGAAGAGCGCGCCTGCGATGGCGTTAAAATTCGCTTCTTGGGTGGGGTCCGAATAGATTTCGTAGGTCACCAAAATGACCATGGCCATCTTGTAAAAATTGTCGTTGAAGGCATTCAGGAACTGCGTGACGAAAAGCGGTAAAAATCTGCGCTTGTTCAACAGTGACATTGTTGTGGCCATTGGTTTTTGCACTTCCCATGCGGACGTTTTTGAAGCCTTAGCGTTCCCGCCCTATCATGGCAAAGCGCATTTCATGTGACAGTGAAATAGCCGCGTGATTTTGCTGGCACATGGCGCTATTGCTATAGGATGCTTAGCTTACCAAACGTTCTGACCTTGTCGCGCATTCTTGCTGTGCCCATCCTCGTCTTTTTGCTTTGGCCCGGCGCCAAGCAGACAGGCATTCAGCCGGTGCCACTGGATTATGGCTTTGCATTCATATTGTACTGCCTGATGGGTATTACCGATTATTTTGACGGCTATCTTGCACGGGCGCAGGGAACAGTGTCGAAATTGGGAGTGTTCCTTGATCCCATCGCCGATAAGATCATGGTCGCCGCTGTCATTTTGATGCTGGTGTTCACGCGCGATGTCGACGGTTGGCATGTCATTGCGGCCCTCATCATTTTGTTGCGTGAAATGATCGTATCGGGCCTGCGCGAATTTTTGGCTGGCCTGCAGATTTCGGTGCCTGTTTCGAAACTCGCCAAATGGAAGACGACGTTTCAACTTGTTTCGCTCGGCGGTATCATTTTGGCGGGCGCCTTGCCGGACTGGATGTTGCTGAAGCAAGCCGCACTTGCGCTGCTGTGGATCGCCGCGGTGCTGACGATGATTACCGGCTGGGATTATCTGCGCGTCGGCATAAAGCATATGGATTGACCATATGAGGCTGGTCTATTTCGCGGCCGTGCGCGAGGCCATTGGTGTGGCCTGTGAAACATGTGATCTGCCGGCACATGTGCGCAATATTCATGACGCCATTGACTGGCTGGCCGGTCAGTCATCCGGCCACGCGCTGGCCTTTCAAGACAAATCGCGGCTTCGTTTTGCTTTGGACCAAGATATGGTGCCGTTGGATGCCGTGCTTGGCGATGCACATGAGCTCGCAATTTTCCCGCCAGTGACCGGCGGATGAAACGCGTCCTTATCAGCGGCGAGCCGATCAGCACGGAGGTTGCGCTGGCGGGGCTGAGTGATTTGGGGGGCGGCGCCGTGTCCAGTTTTACTGGCATATCGCGGGACGATGGCGGTGTGACCGCGATTGAGCTGGAGCATTATCCCGGCATGACGGAATCAAGTCTGATGCGGTTAATCGATGAAGCCTTTGCCCGCTGGGCATTGCTTGGCGCGGCGATTGTGCACCGGATCGGGCGCGTTGCGGTGGGCGAACCCGTGGTCGTTGTCGGCGCAGCGTCGCGGCATAGGGCAGACGCGCTCGAGGCCACGGCGTTCCTGATTGATCGGCTTAAAACAGACGCGCCATTTTGGAAGAAAGAGCATTATGCAGACGGTACGTCCGTCTGGGTTGATGCCAAATCCAGCGACGACGACAGGTCTTCACGCTGGGCCTAACGGCTTCGGTTGCGGTTCAGCGGTTACGTTAATTGCAGTTCCCGCAGGGACTCTGCAAGCAACTCAAACTCCTCACGGCGCGGGCTGTTGGTCCGCCAAATAAGCGCAATTTCGCGCGTCGCATGGTCCGCATTCAATGGCCGCGCCTGAACGTCGGTTCCGTTCAATAGACCAGCCGCGACGGCCATCTCGGGAATGATGGTAAGGCCCAAGCCATTGTCCACCATCTGCACAAGCGTATGCAGCGACGTGCCCAACATCATGGCCGTTGCGCGCAGTTCCGGTCTGTTACAGGCAGCCAACGCATGGTCCTTCAAGCAATGGCCATCGACCAATAACAAAAGCCTGTTTTCATCAATCAGCTCTGGTTCGATGCTTTCGGGTGGGTCGCGCGGATCATCCAATGGAAAGGCAACATATAATGCGTCGTTAAACAGATGCGCTTTTTCGACATCGCCCGCCGGGAAAGGAAGCGCCAGCAGAACACAGTCGACCTGACCATGGTGCAAGGCTTCGACCGCAGCCGCGCTGGCTTCCTCACGCAGGTACAACTTTAAATCGGGATATTTCTTGCGCAATGCTGGTAACAATTTGGGCAACAGGAATGGCGCAATCGTCGGGATGACGCTCATGCGCAAATCATCCGCAAGTGGCTTGCCTGCGGAACGCGCCATTTCGGCGAGCTCTTCCGCTTCACGTAAGATGCGGTGCGCCTTGGTCACCATCTTGTTACCCAGCGGCGTGAAGCGGACGACGCGGCGTGTGCGCTCCACAAGCATCAGGCCAAGCAGCGACTCCAGCTCGCGTATCCCCGCGGAAAGCGTAGACTGCGTCACAAAGCACGACTCCGCAGCTTTACCGAAATGGCCATGCTCCTGAAGCGCAACCAGATATTGCAGCTGTTTCAATGTTGGAAGATAGGTGCTCATAAATCGACCCCGTTTATTATTATGGACCATATAATCGTTTTTACCGATGATTCTAGCAATATTTAGCGAAAAGGTTCATAGTTTGCTGGAAATGCCGGTTTGAAAGTCTTAGCTTAGATGCTCAATGGTCCCGGCAGGGACGTCAGGGTCATCTATGTTCATTTCAAATCTCATCGAATATCTCGACTCGATTAAAGAACGCGATCCTGCGCCGCGCTCGCGTTGGGAGATATTGCTCTACCCCGGTGTATGGGCTGTGGGTTATCACCGTGTTGCCCATTGGCTATTCCTTGGCCAAATGTTCTTTCTTGCGCGCTTGGTGAACCATTTGGCCCGGTTTCTAACGGGCATAGATATTCACCCCGGTGCCAAGATTGGCAGCAATTTCTTCCTCGACCATGGCTTTAGCGTGATTGGTGAAACTGCGGAAATTGGGGATAATGTCACCATGTACCAGAACGTCACCTTGGGTGGCACCAACCCGACCAACGGGTTGGCCGGCAAACGGCACCCGACGATATTGGACAATGTTATCATTGGATCAGGTGCGCAGATCCTTGGCCCAATCACCGTGGGCGAACGCGCGCGCATTGGCGCAGCTGCCGTGGTGACAGATGACGTTCCGGCGGGCGCAACGATGATTGGCCAAAAGGCGCGAACGACATTGGTTCAGGCCGAAACCTATGCGCGTGATTTCATGCCTTATGGCACGCCATGCCGCGAGATGTTCGACCCGGCGACGCAAAGCCTCGAGATCTTGCAGTGCGAAATCGAAACCCTGCGCAAACGTATCGCCGACATGATGGCCGAGCGTGATGGAACGCCCGCCGCGACACCGGTCAAGCCCCGTGCGAGCAAGGGAAGCAAGACCAGTTGAGCGCAATCATCACGCCGTTCCCGATAACCAACCGGCTCAACCAGGTTGGTTTTGAAAAAGGCGAGCTAACCCAGATACTCAATCTGTACGGGCGGATGGTCGCAGCGGGTAATTGGCGCGATTATGCCATCGACCTTGGCCGCGATGCCGCCGTGTTCAGCGCGTTCCGGCGCGCCACCGAGCGACCCGAATATCGGATTGAAAAGCGGCCCGCATTACGCAACCGCCAAGGCATGTGGGCATTGGTCGGTGAAGGTGGTGCAATTTTGAAACGCGGGCATGACCTTGGCCCCGTCCTTGCGCCAGTTGAACGAAAGCTCATGAAGCTCGTCGACGCATAAAAAAAGCCCGGCCAAAGACCGGGCTCTTTCGAAACATTTGGAAGGCAATTAGCCGAGTGCTTGAAGCGCCTTCATTACGGCGATGGATTGCTCGCCGCCTGACTGCGGTACCGTCTCACCGGTGCGGTCGATAATCTTGTCCCACGCCGCAGCAAAGCCTTCGACGTTGCGGTCTTCCGGACGAAGGGCAACACCCGGGGTCATTGTAACATAGGCTGCGTGATAGCCGCCACCGCCTGCGCCGATGATCATGTTGGTTGGCGCATCTTCGCTAACCAGATACAATGCGGCTGGGACCACGTTTTCCGGCGTGAACTGCTCGAACAGGCCTTCCGGGAAAATATCTTCGGTCATGCGCGTGCCTGCAACAGGTGCGAGCGAATTGACGCGGACATTATATTTGGCGCCTTCAAGGTGAAGTGTCTTCGTGAAGCCAGCCAATCCGAGCTTCGCTGCGCCATAATTGGCTTGGCCGAAATTGCCGTACAGACCGGTTGACGATGTGGTCATCAAGATGCGGCCATAGGCCTGATCGCGCATCGTATCCCAAACGGCCTTGGTGCAGTTTGCTGATCCCATGACATGGACCTGCAGCACCAGATTGAAGTCGGGCATGTCCATCTTGGCAAAGCTCTTGTCACGCAGGATGCCGGCATTGTTGATCAACACATGCACGCCGCCCCATGCTTCTTTCGCCTTGGCGACCATTTCGACCATCTGCTCATATTCAGTGACGCTGCCGCCATTGGCCATGGCTTCACCGCCAGCAGACTTGATCTGCTCGACAACCTGAGCTGCTGCATCGGATGTGCCTGTGCCATCGCGCGCGCCACCCAAGTCATTGACCACCACTTTTGCCCCGCGCTTGGCGAGTTCAAGCGCATAGGCCTTGCCCAATCCACCGCCTGCACCGGTCACAATAGCGACTTTGTCTTTAAAATTGATGGTCATATAATATCTCCATAATCAGGGGCGAGCAAAGCCGCCGAAACACGCTGTGCCTTGGCATGGAGCGCCACTTGACGCAAGCGTAAAGCAAGGCGCGCGCTGCGTCACAAAAGAGAATGATATAGATAAGTTTACGACATATAGGGCGTTTCTGGGCAAACCTGATTAAGAACCCCACATAGGAGCCAGTTATGTATTCGGCGCGATTCACTGCTGTATTTGCGACTTTCGTGTCGCTTGTTTTGGCCGCGCCTGCAACTGCCGAGACGACAGGCAACGCGGGGTCAGCGTCTGAACGCGCTTTTGCGGAAATACCACAAGCTGAGCCGGTAAAGGCAGACCCTGAACCACAGTGGCAATTCACGCCGCGCTGGCGTTTCCAATATGATGTCGCGGCGTTGGATGGACCAAATGGCCTGATCGGTATCGGTAATTTGGAGGGCATCCGCCGTGCGCGCGTTGGCGTGGATTTCAAAATGCCCCATGGTTTTGCCGCTCGCCTAGACACCGAGCTTTCGACGGACCCAATCACATTGGCGGATGCCTATGTCCAATGGAGTAATAGCCGCTTTAAGGTCGTTTTAGGCCAGCAGAAGGCGCAACTTCCGCTCGACGAGGACACAGCCACGCTCAATACCAGCTTTTTGGAACGTGCAGCTTTTGTAAGCGCATTTGGCTATTCGCGGCGTATGGGCATTTCGGGACATTATATCTCGGGCGATTTTGGCGTTTCGGGCGGGATTTATACCGATCCGCTGATTTTATTAAACGACGTTGCGACAAACAGCAGGTCCGTCGATGTCCGTGCGCACTGGTCTCCGCGATTTGCGAAGACGACAATGCATTTCGGTGCAGCCTATCACTGGCGCCACCTGAACGATATCGGGAATGCCCCCATACGCTACCTTAGCCGTCCAGCGCTTCGCATCACGGATACGCGCTATATTGGAACACCAGCGTTGTCTGTTGAGAAGGAGCAACGCTTTGGATTGGAGGCCGCAGCCGTTCATGGCCGGTTGCATGTGGCATCTGAGGTACATTGGTTAAAGGCGCAACGTGATGGCTTGACTGACCCGATTTTTTTCGGGGCCTATGCAGAGGTCGGTGTCTTTGTAACCAAGGACAGCCGTCCCTTGAAGGGTGGGTTATTTGGAGCCATTAAACCGAGCAATCCTGTAGGCGGTGGAGGCATCGGCGCGTTACAATTCAATATACGCTATGACTTTTTAGACCTCAACAGCTCCGCGGTTATAGGCGGCGTGCAAAAAGGATATCTTGCTTCACTGATTTGGACGCCAGCCGAAAACTTTCGTCTTATGGGGCAATACGCCACACTCAATTATAGCGACGCGGATATATCCGTCTCAGGGCGCAGGGCCTACGGCGTCAACATATTTGCCGTACGGGCCCAGATTTCCTTCTAAACAGCGTCCTGATCAAGCGAATAACCTGCCGAACGCACCGTCCGGATGATATCGCTACTAAAGCCCTCATTCAGGGCCTTGCGCAAGCGGCGGATGTGGACGTCAACCGTACGTATTTCGATATCGCTGTCATGGCCCCAGACACTGTCCAAAAGGCGCTCACGCGAGAATACATGGCCTGGATATTCGAGGAAATGCTTGAGCAACCGGTATTCGGTTGGCCCAAGTGGAACCTGTTTTCCGCCGCGCTTTACCTTATGCGCGACCGTATCCATTTCGACGTCACCAAAGCGCAATGCCTCGCCAGCGAGCGCAGGACGGACCCGGCGCAGGACGGCCTTTGCACGGGCGACCAATTCGCGTGGTGAAAAAGGCTTGGTGACATAGTCATCAGCGCCGATTTCAAGCCCACGAATCCGGTCGTCTTCTTCGCCGCGCGCCGTCAACATGATGATTGGCACATTGGCGGTGTTGTCGGCTTTGCGTAATTGCCGGCACACTTCGATGCCCGATAGATTCTCCAACATCCAATCCAGCAAAACCAGATCGGGCGTGCGTTCTTTGGCCATCAGCAGCGCTTCTTCACCGTCCCCGGTATGCTGAACATCGAACTCCTCGCGTTCGAAATGCCAGCGCACCAGCTCGGCCAGAGCACTATCGTCTTCAACCAAAAGCAACTGCGCCTTGGGCATATGTCTCTCCGCGTTAAGCGTCAGGAAGGTTTTCACCTGTTTCGGTAAAATAAATCATCTGGGCAACATTGGTGGTGTGATCACCGATACGTTCCAAATTCTTTGCGGTGAAAAGCAAGTGCGCAACCTCCGTCGCGTTTTCGGGGTTTTTCACAACATAAGCGACGAAGTCGACAAACAGATCTTTGTTCAGCTGGTCCACAACATCATCGCGTACAGTTACAGCACGGGCAAGATCGACGTCCCGCTTTGCATAAGCGTCCATCGCGGTGCGGATCATTTCCACAACGATTTCGCCCATCCGGCCAAGCTGAACCATGGCGGACGAGGGAATTTTGCCATTCATTTTGGGAACACGTTTAGCGATGTTTTTCGCGTAATCACCAATACGTTCAATAACCGCAGACATTTTGAGTGCGGCGATAAGCTCACGCAAATCGTCGGCCATCGGTGCGCGTAAGGCAATGGTGCGCACAACCAAGCGTTCGACGTCGGTCTCAAGAGTGTCGATCACTTTGTCTTCAGCACGAACGGAGGCCGCCAGCTCGACGTCATGCTCCGATAACGCTTTCATGGCCGCAACTAAAGCGGACTCGGCGCGCGCACCCATCTCGGCGATGAGGCCGCGGATTTCGTCCATGTCATCGTCAAACGCGCTAATGGTGTGCCTTGTGCCTGTGCTCATGCTATCAATTCCTAACCGTAGCGGCCTGTAATATAATCCTTAGTGCGGTCTTCCCGTGGATTGGTAAAGATTTCGGATGTCTCACCAAATTCAATGAGATTACCCAAATGGAAGAATGCGGTGCGTTGTGACACACGCGCCGCCTGCTGCATATTATGCGTCACGATGATGATAGCATATTTTCCGCGCAGGTCGTGGATTAACTCCTCAATCCGCGCCGTCGCGATGGGATCGAGCGCCGAACACGGTTCGTCCATCAAAATGACTTCGGGATCAACGGCAATGGCGCGGGCGATGCATAAACGCTGCTGCTGACCGCCGGAGAGCGCAGTGCCGCTTTCATTCAGCCGATCTTTGACCTCGGTCCACAAACCGGCCCGGGTAAGCGAACCTTCTACGATCTGGTCCAGCTCTGCCTTGCCGCTCGCCAGCCCGTGGATCCGCGGGCCATAAGCGACATTGTCATAAATGGATTTGGGAAACGGATTTGGTTTCTGGAAAACCATACCGACGCGGGCGCGCAATTGTACGACGTCCATCGACGATGCATAGATATCCTGCCCATCGAGCAAAATCTCGCCTTCGACGCGCGCACCAATCACGGTGTCGTTCATGCGGTTAAGTGACCGTAGGAAGGTCGACTTACCACAGCCCGACGGGCCAATGAAGGCAGTCACATTGTCGCGGTCGACGTCGATGGATACGTTGTTTATCGCTTGTTTATCGCCATAAAAAACATTCACATTGCGCGTGGATATTTTCGGATTTCCGGGGTTTTCGCCCACATTAACGTCCTTTTTGTTCATAAATCACCACCGCGTTTCAAAACGGTTGCGAAGATAAATGGCCAAAGCGTTCATTCCCAGCAGGAATATCAGCAACACAATGATTGCCGCACTGGTTTTTTCGACAAAGCCTTGGTTGACTTCATCCGACCACAGGTAAATCTGCACCGGCAATGCCGTGGCGGCATCTGTAAAGCCTTCAGGCGCCGCCGGAATGAAGGCGCGCATACCGATCATCAGCAGTGGCGCCGTTTCTCCAAGCGCACGCGCCATACCGATGATGGTGCCCGTTAGGATGCCAGGCAGAGCAAGTGGCAGAACATGGTGGAAAACGACTTGAACAGGTGACGCGCCGATACCTAACGCCGCTTCACGGATCGACGGCGGCACGGATTTGACCGCGTTACGGCCGGCAATGACGATGACGGGCATTGTCATCAATGCGAGTGTTAACCCGCCCACCAATGCGGAAGATCGCGGCATGCCGAAGATCGTGAGAAACACGGCGAGGCCTAAAAGACCAAAGATGATCGATGGAACAGCGGCCAGATTGTTGATCGACACTTCTATCATGTCCGTCAGCCGGTTTTTCGGCGCATATTCTTCCAAATATAACGCCGCGAGGACGCCGACGGGAAAGGCGAGCAACAGGGTAATCGCCATCGTCATCAGCGATCCCTTGAACGCAGCCCAAATGCCAACCGCAGATGGGTCCGTCGCATCGGCACCTGTTAGGAATGTCCAGTTAAAGCCCGTGCGCAAAGCGTCTTTTTCAGAAAGTGCGGAAACCGTCTTTTCCGCGGCCGGCTCGCCTTGGCGTTTGAATGCGACGTCCAATCGGGAATCTGCTGGCAACCAAAGCGTTTGTTTGGACGTCACCAGTTCGGGATTGTCTATCAACATCTGTCGCACATTTTCAGCTGCGGCGGATGTCAGTAGGCTGTCGCCCAAGCCAGCATATTGTTGCCCAACAGCCAATTCGACGAGGCCGGGAATGTCCATGGAATTCAATGCCGCATCGGCATTTGGGCCCGTCACGGATGCTGCGGTCGCGCCAGAGGTGAGTGCCGGAAAATCGAACTCTACGGCGATTTCTGTACGCTGGAAGCCACGCAGGCCTTGGCCAAGCATGGTGAACAACAAAAACGCAAGGAAAAGCGTCGATAGCGCGACCGCCATAAAGCCCATAGCTTTAAAGCGTCGCTCAGCCGCATAACGGCTGGCAATACGCTTTTGCATAATGTGCCCGTTCCAGTCGGTCGGGCTTGGGTCGATGACGGCTTTATTCATATGCTTCCCGGTATTTTTTGACGACCCGCAATGCGACATAATTCAGAAAGAACGTGGTGATGAACAACGCCAGTCCAAGCGCGAACGCGGCAAGCGTATGCGGGCTGCCAAAATCCTGATCGCCGGTCAAAAGCGCGACGATCTGGACGGTAATGGTGGTGATGGTGTCGAAAGGATTTGCAGTCAAGTTCGCGGTGTAGCCTGCGGCCATCACCACAATCATCGTCTCGCCAATCGCGCGGCTGACGGCGAGCAATATGCCGCCGACCACGCCCGGAAGTGCGGCTGGTAGGAGTACCTGTTTAATGGTTTCGCTCTTGGTCGCGCCCATGGCCAAGCTGCCATCCCGCATCGCGTTGGGAACTGCAGCAATGCTGTCATCCGACATCGACGATACCAATGGAATAATCATCACGCCCATAACGATACCTGCAGCAAGCGCATTGTCAGATGCTGCGTTGCTGACACCCAGCATGACCGCAAAGTCGCGCACGGCTGGTGCCACGGTTAACGCCGCAAAATAACCATATACCACGGTGGGCACGCCAGCGAGAATTTCCAGAATGGGCTTCATCCATTTGCGCACATTCGCGGACGCATATTGCGTCAGGAAAATAGCGCTCATCAGACCAAGCGGAATGGCGACGATCATCGCGATAATCGCGCCAATGAAAATCGTGCCCCAGAACAATGGTATGGCGCCATAGCCATTGTCCGCGCCAGGCGTGACAACCGATTTCGGATTCCAGTCGGTTCCAAAAAGAAATTCAAATGGCGACACCATTGAGAAGAAGCGCCAGGATTCAAATATCAACGAGGCGAAGATGCCAAGCGTTGTGATGATGGCGATAAGCGAAGCCAAAAGCAGCCCGAACATAATAACGCGCTCGACCTTACCGCGCGCGCGAAAATCGGGTTTCAGACGGGTAAAGGCAAAAGCCCCACCAGCAAAAAACAGTAGCAACGTGGCTGCCACGCCCAGCCATTTATAATAAGACAAAGCGCCCCGGTATAAGGGAACCAGCTTTCCACTCATGTCCTGAAACGCGGTCGTTTGGAAACCCTGCGCAATGGCGCGTGCTTCAGACAATATCGCTGCGCGGGCAAAGGTGTCTTGCGGCAATTCGGCTGCTGCGGGTGCCGACAATACCATATTGGTAACGAGTGCAGGCGAAACAGATTGCCAGATCAGCATGAACAACAGCGCAGGCGTAACGGCGCATATCGCCACAAACCAGCCATGATAATAAGGCAGGCTGTTCACGGTGCCGCGCGGGCCACCCTTTGCGTTGCGGACGAAACCCGACGCGCGGGCACGCCCAACGATCCAGCCAATGAGGCCGAGGCCAAGGACAAGGAAGAGCAAAGCCGTTCCGGTCATAAACTTAACATTGCCCCCTTGGACCAAAATTGGCCGAATTCCGCTGAATACCGAACCCAAAATAGCAATGGGCTTGGATCAAACAGAGATTCGATCCAAGTCCATAGACGCGATGATTGTTGCAGATTTATTTCAAATCTGCGCCCGTCATGGCATTGAGGCTGTTTGCAGCTTCAGTTGCCGCTTTATAGTCCGCATCGGTGGATGCAATCATGCCCAATTTGGTCAGATATCCGCCAACTGCGCCGCCCTTAAGGAACTCGGCAATAAATTCCTTGATGCCGGGAATTTTGTCGATGTGGGCTTTTTTAACATAGATGAACATCTTGCGTGCGCCGGGATAGCTACCATCCGAAATCGTTGCGATCGTGGGGCTGACTCCGTCCATCACGACACCGTGCACCTTGGATGCATTTTCTTCCATGTAGCTGTAACCGAACACACCCACCATGTTGGGGTTGGAATCGAGCTTCTGCACGATCAGGTTATCGTTTTCGCCTTGCTCCTTAAAAGCGCCATCGGTGCGGATTTCCGTGCAAATGGCCTTATATTTGTCTTCGTCGGTGTCCTTCAGCGCCTTCATTGCAGCGTCGGATTTGCAACCGACTTCCATGATCAGCTCATGGAATGAATCGCGCGTACCCGAAGTCGTTGGCGGGCCATATACCGAGATTGGCAATTTGGGCAGCGACGGGTTCACGTCCGACCAGAGCTTTGCGGTCTGTGGCTTACCGAACGGATTAGCTGCCAGCGCCTTGTAGACGTCAGCCGTCGACAATGCGAACTTTGCGCCCTTGTTCGATTGTGCCAGCGCCAAACCGTCAATGCCAATCTGAACTTCGATAATGTCCTTAACGCCATTCTTCTGGCAATTTTCGAATTCGCTCTTCTTCATGCGACGTGAAGCATTTGCGATGTCTGGTGTCTCTGCGCCTACGCCTTTGCAGAATTGTTCAATTCCGCCGCCGGTTCCGGTCGACTCCAGAACGGGTGATTTGCGCGATGTGTCTGCCTTTGCGAACGCTTCGGCTGCTGCTTTTGCGAATGGAAATACCGTCGATGAACCCACAATGCGGATTTCCTGACGCGAGCCGCCAGCGGCCCCACCCGTGCTTGCCTGGTCATTACATGCCGCGAGCGCGAGCGCGCTGATAGCAACAAGTGAAATTTTCTTAATCATAACTGTTGTCCCTATGGTGGATTCAATACAGAAAAAAATGCGCTCTTGGCGTCATTAGCGGGTGCAGATGGCTGATAAATGACCCTTATATTACATTATCATGACAGTCATGCCGGTGCAACGGGCAGCAGGATCGACACAGTTGTGCCTTTTCCCACCGTGCTGCGGATTTCCAGATGGCCGCGGTGCCGGTCCACAATATGTTTGACCAGGCTAAGGCCCAGACCCGTTCCGCCAACCAGCCGACTGCGCCCCGAATCCACGCGATAAAAACGCTCGGTCAGTCGCGGCAAATGTTCAGGCGCAATCCCGTCGCCTTCATCCGCAACTGCGAAGTTCAGCATGGCGCCGGATCGTGACGACACAAGCGAGACCAGAACCGGGGTGCCGTCTTTTCCATATTTCATGGCATTATTCAGGATATTACTGGCAAGCTGCCGCAATTGCCCAGCATCGCCAATCACTGCGGGTAAATCCGCGGTGATGTCGACCGCAATATCCGCGCCGCGGTCCTTTTGGCTGTTGCGAAGCTGGTCCACCGTTTCCATCACGATCTGGGCAAAATCGACGGGTGTTTGTGGCGGGTCATATTTCTCGGCTTCAATACGGCTAAGCGACATAAGGTCGCGCACCAACGCCTGCATGCGATCTGTTTCTTGTGCCATTATCCCTAAGAATCGACGGCGTGTGGCGGGGTCGTCGCCAGCAGCGGGGTCATCCAATGTTTCGATGAATCCTTTAACAGCGGCGAGTGGCGTCAACAGTTCGTGGCTGGCATTGGCAACGAAATCAACGCGCATCTTCTCGGCCGCTTGCGTGCCACTGCGGTCGGCCAAATGGACGATTTTCTGTCCCGGTCCCATCGTCTGGATACGCATTTCCCAAAGCTGGTTTTTCTGGCCGATACCCGTAAGTTTTATGGGGTGGCCGCTGTGCTGGGCATCAGGATCAGACAGCCGCTCGATTGCTCCCGCATGCCGAAATGCCATTCGGACATTTTGACCAACAATATTGCTCCCCAATAAACGCAACGCGACCATATTCGCAGCCGTGACGCGCGCGTTTTCGACCATCAATATCGCATCGGTGGATGCATCGATAAACGCCTGCAACTGGGGGTGCGACGTGATTGAGGCTGCATCGATTGCCCGCGGTTCGTCTGACCGCGGCGTATCAATAACGGCTTCATCATGGTCATGCCCTTCGGCGACAACGAACAAAGCAATCAGCATGGATACGAACACCACAAGGATGCGTTCGGCGATACCAAGCATTTGCCCTGCAAAAACGGCGCCGACAAAAGCAAGGCCAAAGGCAAAAAGCACGCGGGGAGAAAACCAACTGTTCACTATATTGACTCGTCCATGTCAGCGCGATCTGCGCCAACCCCATGTTAGCTATTACCGGCTACATTGCCCCACATATAGACGCAGTTTTTGCGTGCAAGCATCGCCGATGAAATAACGGACATTTGATTATGAGAGGTTTCGCAAAGCCGCGATCAGATCATCAAAATGGTCGATGATGGCATCTGCGCCCATATCCTCCACTGGCCCGTGCAGAAAACCAAAGCTAACGGCCACACTCGGCACATCGGCATTTTTCGCGGCCATGATGTCGTAAATGGAATCGCCAATATAGGCCGCACGTCCGCCGCCGCATCTTTTGACCATTTCAAAGATGGGTGCGCCGGATGGTTTGGCATTTTCTTTGCCCAACGTGTCCGCACCCAAAATGCAGCCCATACGATGCGCAAGGTTCAGGTCGTTGAGCAACTTGACCGCCAGGCTTTCGAACTTGTTGGTCACAACCGCGTACCGCACACCCATTGCATCCAGCGTGTCCAGCACATTGAGGGCACCGTCGAAGGGCCGGCTGTGGACCGACACATTGGCTTCATAATAAGCCAACATCTGGCGGTAGAGCGGCTTAAAATCGCCGTCGGGAATGCCGCCCGTTGCCTCCAGTCCCTGTTGCAACATCAGCTTCGCCCCGCCGCCGATATGTTGCTTAACCGTTTCAGCCGAAAGGGTGGGTCTGCCGACGCTGGTGAGGACATGGTTGACCGCGGCGGTGAGGTCGCCGCTGGTATCCACTAAAGTACCGTCAAGGTCGAAGCCGATGATGTCGAAAGGAATTTTGGTCATATCACTCCCAAATGGCTGCAAGTTCTGGAAACCGCAACAATTTGCTGGCATGACAATGCACATGACTGAATTAGCTGCCATCATCCTTGCCGCGGGCAAGGGCACTCGCATGAAATCCGATCTGCACAAGGTCCTGCATCCTATCGCTGGCCGGCCAATGCTGATGCACCTGATGGCGTCGGTTGATGCCTTAAGTCCTGCCAAAAAGGTTGTTGTTGTTGGCAGCGGCAAGGATCAGCTTGAAGCTGCCTTGGCAGGGTCCGCAGAATTGGCCGTGCAAGAACCGCAACATGGAACAGGCCATGCCGTGCAGCAGGCGCAAGGCGCATTGGCTGGCTTTGATGGCGATGTCCTCATTCTCTACGGCGATGTTCCGTTCGTGCCGACGGCAACCATGCAGGCGATGGTCGAACGGCTGAACGCCGCCGACGCGCCTGCCGTGGTTGTATTGGCGTTCGCGCCGGAGGACCCAACAGGCTATGGCCGCGTGATTGTCGAAGGCGGCCGCATCGTGAAAATGGTCGAACAGAAGGATGCGACCGACGCTGAAAAAGCGGTGAAGCTGTCCAATTCCGGCCTGATGGCGGTCAAGTCACGCGATCTGTTTGGATTGCTCGACCGCGTGACGGACGACAATGCGCAGAAGGAATATTATCTCACCGACATCGTCAACATCGCGAACGCCGATGGCCGTGTTTGCGTTGCAGTCACCACGGATCCCTTTGATGTTGCGGGTATCAACAGCCGCGCACAATTGGCCGAGATGGAGGCCGAATGGCAAAAGCGTCGCCGCGTGCAGGCGATGGACGACGGCGCAACCTTGATCGCGCCGGAAACCGTTTGGTTCACATGGGACACGCAAATTGGCCGCGATGTCCTGATTGAACCCAATGTGTTCTTCGGTCCCGGCGTGCGCATCGCTGATAACGTCAAAATTCGCGCGAACAGCCATATCGAAGGCGCGCAAATCGCCAGCGGTTGCGAAGTTGGTCCTTTCGCCCGGTTGCGGCCCGGCACGGTGTTGGAAGAAAAAGCCAAAATCGGCAATTTCGTCGAAACCAAGAAAGCGCATCTGGGCAAGGGCGCAAAGGCCAACCATCTCACCTATCTTGGCGATGCGACAATCGGTGCAGGCGCAAATATCGGCGCGGGCACGATTACGTGTAATTATGACGGCTATTTCAAATATCAGACGGTGATTGGCGAAGGCGCTTTCATTGGTTCCAACAGCGCCCTCATCGCGCCGGTAAAAATCGGCCGCGATGCGATCGTCGCGGCAGGTAGCGCCGTGTCCCGCGACGTCGCCGACGGCGAACTCCGCATGGTCCGCGCCGAACAGCTGGTAAAGCCCGGCTGGGCGGACCGTTTCCACGATGCGATGCGGAAGAAGAAGGCGGAAAAGAAGTGAGGCTTGATTTTCAAGGCAAATACCCAAATTACTTATGATTATATTGACATGATATCATGATATGATATCAATATATCATGACTCGAATCCTCGCCGATTTGCCTGATGAAGACATCAAATGGCTCGACCAACTTGCTTCCGAGCAGGGCAAGTCGCGTGCGGCGGTATTACGCGAGGCAGTCGAAGCATATCGCGCTGAAAGTCGCAAAGAGGGCTTCGAGAAATATTTCGGCCTTTGGGAACGGTACGGCTCGACTGTCGATGGCCTTGAGTATGAGCGGCAGTTGCGCGACGAATGGCCCGACGTCAGTGACGTTGCGCCTGCCAAAAAGAAACGCAGTGCTGCGTGAGCGAGCGCTTTTTCGACACCAATATTGTTATCGACATGTTGCATAACCGGCCCGCAGCATGGGCAGAGGTGCGCAACGTCGCCCGTGCTTGGATAAGTCGGATGACATGGATTGAGGTTATGTCTGGCGTTCCAGATGATGCCGCGACCGAGACTGAAGAATTTTTGCGTCTGTTCGCCATGAGCGAGATTGACGAAGAAATTGCGCGACGTGCGTCGGCGCTTCGGCACCAGCGCAAATCACTGAAATCGCCGGACGCGATCATCCTGGCTTCGGCGCAGGTGACGGGGCGTATACTCGTCACACGAAACACCAAGGATTTTCCCGCAGAAATGCCGGGAATAAGGGTCCCCTACAAAGCAGATTGGGAAACAAAATAAATGTGCGGAATTATCGGAATTGTTGGCAAATCTGCGGTTTCAGACCGGCTGGTCGATGGGCTGAAGCGGATGGAGTATCGGGGGTATGACTCCGCCGGTGTGTGCACTGTGCATGATGGTCAGCTCGTCCGTCGCCGTGCAGAGGGCAAGCTTGCGAACTTGGTCAATGTTCTGAAAACGGACAACGCGGCTGGCAACATTGGCATTGCGCATACGCGCTGGGCCACCCATGGCGCGCCGACCACGAGCAATGCGCATCCCCATGCGACGGGCGAAGTCGCGCTCGTGCACAATGGTATCATCGAAAATTTCAAGCAGCTGCGCGATGAACTCATCGCCCGCGGGCGGACATTTGAAAGCGAAACGGATACTGAGGTGGTTGCGCATCTGGTGTCCGAACAGGTGGAGGCTGGCCATGCGCCGACCGATGCCGTGAAGGCCGTGCTGCCGCGCTTGCGCGGTGCCTTTGCACTGGCGATTGCGTTTCGCGCATGTCCCGATTTTCTGATTGGCGCGCGCCTCGGTAGCCCACTTGTTGTTGGCTATGGTGACGGCGAAACCTATTTGGGTTCGGACGCGTTGGCGCTCGCGCCGCTGACACAGAAAATCGCCTATTTGGAAGAGGGCGACTGGGTTGTTATCGCGCGCGATGGGGCGCAGATTTTCGATAAAGATAATCATCCTGTCACGCGCGAAGTCACCACCAGCGGCGTGTCCGCAGCGCAGATCGAAAAGGGCAATTACCGCCATTACATGCAGAAAGAGATTTTTGAGCAACCCACAGTGGTCGCGCAAACGCTCTCCAGCTATATCCGCCCCGTTGAACAGACCGTTGCCCTGCCGCAGATGGATTTTGATCTTGCGGGCGTGAAGCGTATTACCATCGTTGCCTGCGGCACATCCTATTATGCTGGCATGGTCGCCAAATATTGGTTTGAAACCTTCGCCCGCGTGCCCGTCGATATCGATGTCGCGTCCGAATTCCGCTACCGCGATCCGGTGTTGGAAGAAGGCGGTCTGGCGCTGTTCATTTCGCAGTCTGGCGAGACCGCAGATACGCTGGCTGCGTTGCGCCACTGTAAGGAAAATGGCCAAACCATCGCGGTCGTGGTCAACGTGCCGACATCATCAATGGCGCGTGAGGCGGACCTGTTGCTGCCGACACATGCTGGCCCCGAAATCGGCGTTGCTTCGACTAAGGCCTTCACCTGCCAACTCGCCGTGCTCGCGGCGCTTGCCGCGCATCTCGCGCGCGTCAAAGGCAAGCTGACTGCACAAGAAGAATGCGAGATTGTGCGTCATCTGATCGAAGCGCCCGCTGCCTTGAACGCCGCATTGGCACATGACGACGACATTGCGGCGATGGCACACCTCATCGCGCCTGCGCGCGACGTGCTCTACCTTGGCCGTGGCCCTGATTATCCATTGGCGATGGAAGGAGCGTTGAAGCTCAAGGAAATCAGCTACATTCATGCCGAAGGCTATGCCTCGGGTGAAATGAAGCATGGGCCAATTGCGTTGATCGACGAAGCCGTGCCCGTCATCGTCCTCGCACCAAGCGGCCCGCTGTTCGAAAAAACCGTGAGCAATATGCAGGAAGTGCGCGCGCGGGGCGGCAAGGTCGTGCTGATTTCAGATGCCGAGGGCATAGCCGAAGCGGGCGAGGGCTGTCTCGCTTCTATCGAAATGCCCAGCGTCCACCCACTCATCGCGCCATTGGTATATGCCGTGCCTGTCCAGCTGCTCGCCTATCATGTGGCGTGCGCCAAAGGCACGGATGTCGACCAGCCACGCAATTTGGCAAAGTCTGTCACGGTGGAGTGATGATGCGCGCGCAGATGCTATGGGTGCCCGCATGAACGCTGGCAAAATCATCTTAATCGTCGTTTTATTATTGGTGGCGGTGCATCTGCTGTTGTTCGGTTACCTTAAACGACAGATTGCTGCCGCGAAACGCGACAAGGGGCTGTAGCCACTACGCGTCCATGCGCCGATATCAGGGGTGATACAGCAGCGGTCGCACGGGTTGATTTGCCATATTTGCAAGCTTATAGCGGTAGGGCAAAACAAGCGGTCCCGCGGGGCCGCTTTTTGGCTTTTGGAATATGCCAAGCATTTGGTTGGAAGGAAATATACCATGTCGATCACGCCTTTGATGCCTGTCTATCCGCGTTGCGGTTTCCGACCGGTGCGCGGCGAGGGCGCTTGGTTGATTTCCGAAGACGGCAGCCGCGCGCTTGATTTCGCAGCGGGCATCGCTGTGAACTTGCTGGGGCACGGCCACCCGCATTTGACCAAAGCCATTCAGGATCAGGCAGCGACGCTGATCCATGTATCGAACCTCTATGGCAGCCCGCAGGGTGAGGCATTTGCCCAGCGGCTGGTGGATACAACTTTTGCGGACACCGTGTTTTTCACAAACTCGGGCGCAGAAGCTGTCGAGTGCGCGATCAAGACCGCACGCGCGTACCACCAGAGCCAAGGCAGCGACCGCTTTGAAATCATCACCTTCAAAAACGCCTTTCATGGCCGCACGATGGCGACGATTTCTGCCAGCAATCAGGAAAAGATGCACAAAGGCTTTCTGCCGTTGCTCGAAGGTTTCAAATATGTCGACTTCGACGATCTTGAAGGCGCTAAGGCTGCATTAGGACCCAAGACCGCGGCCTTCCTCGTAGAACCCATTCAAGGGGAGGGCGGCGTACGCCCTGCGTCGGACGCCTTTATACAGGGCCTGCGCGCGCTGGCCGACGAACATGGCATCATGCTCATCCTCGACGAAGTCCAGTGCGGTGTTGCGCGCTCGGGGACGCTTTATGCCTATGAACAATATGGCATCACGCCAGATATTATGGCGACGGCAAAGGGCTTGGGCGGCGGTTTCCCTGTGGGTGCCTGCTTGGCGACCGAAGAGGCCGCCCGCGGCATGGTCGTCGGGACGCACGGTTCGACCTATGGCGGCAACCCATTTGCGATGGCGGCATGCCAGGCGGTGTGGGATGTCGTGGCGAATGACGAATTCCTCGAAAATGTACGCGCGACGGGCGATAAATTGCGCAGCTCACTTGAACAGTTCATTGGTAACTATCCCGATCTGTTTACCGGCGTGCGTGGCAAGGGCTTGATGCTGGGCGTGATGATGACGCACGAAACGCGGGCGTTCGTTGCGCATTTGCGGGACAATCATGGGCTGCTGTTGGTTGCCGCTGGTGACAACACCTTCCGTGTGCTGCCGCCGTTGAACATTACCGATACCGAAATCCAGATTTTCATGGAAAAGCTTTCGGCTGGCGCGGCAAGTTACCAGGTGCCGCAGGCGGCATGACCCGTCATTTCCTCAATCTGGCGGATGCTGGCGGCGATGCGATTGCTGCCATGCTGAACGACGCCATTGATCGCAAAGCCGCACGGCGAGGCTGGCCAAAGGGCAAGGCAGATGCGGATGCGCCATTGGCCGGGCATACGCTCGCGATGGTGTTCGAAAAAAATTCGACACGCACGCGAACGTCATTTGAAATGGCGATGAAGCAACTGGGCGGCGACAGTATTTTTATGGCGTCTGGCCAAATGCAGCTGGGGCGCGGTGAATCTATCGCCGATACCGCACGCGTTTTGTCGCGCTATGTCGACGCCATCATGATCCGCACCGATGATCATGCCAAGGTGGAAGAGCTCGCGCATCACGCCAGCGTGCCTGTGATCAACGGACTGACCGATTTGTCACACCCGTGCCAGATTGTGGCTGACCTGTTGACGATAACCGAGCATGGAAAGGCGTTGCCCGGGCTTGAGCTTGCGTGGCTGGGCGATGGTAACAATGTCCTCAACTCCATCGTTGAGGCTGCGGGATTGTTGAAGTTCAACGTGCGGATTGCCGTGCCACAGGGTTATGAAAGCGACGATAGCTTTATCGAAAGTGCGCGCGCGGCGGGCGCAAACGTTACGCTCACCCGCGACGCTACCGAAGCGGTACGTGGCGCAGACGTGATTGTCACCGACACCTGGGTGTCGATGGGGCAAGAGCATGCCCACAACAAAATAGCCGCGATGATGCCTTATCAGGTAAATGAACAGCTTATGGCTATGGCGAAGGCTGATGCCAAATTTTTGCACTGTCTGCCTGCGCACCGTGGCGAGGAAGTCACCGACGCCGTGATCGATGGACCGCAGTCGGTCATCTGGGACGAGGCCGAAAACCGGCTACACGCGCAAAAATCCATCTTACGCTGGTGTTTTGGCCAAATTTAATGGCTGGGCAGTCGGAAACTTTTTGTAATCAGCCTTTGCGCTTTTCCATTCCGACCCGTGACGCACGCGGACGGTTGGTGCGGCTTGACGAAGTGTTGGCTGAAATATTGGCCGCGCATGCTTATCCGCCGCTCATTGAGAAAACGCTCGCAGAGGCACTTGTGCTCACGGCATTGCTGGGCGCTTCGCTGAAGGAAGAGGGCAGCCAGCTCACATTACAGACGCAAACCGAAAAGGGTGCCATTCGTTTGCTGGCCTGCGATTATAAGGACGGTGCGTTGCGCGGATATGCGCAGTTCGATCCAGCGACTGTCGCTGCGCTGCCCGACGATGCCACATTATTTGGTATCTTCGGTAAAGGCTATCTTGCCATCACCTTCGACCGGATGAAGCCAGCGGTTGAGGGCGGCGGCCGGTATCAAGGTATTGTACCGCTTGAGGGCGATACGCTGGCGGATGCCGCCGCGAACTATTTCGTGCAGTCTGAACAAATTCCGACGCTCATTCGCGTTGCGGTTGATCATGTGAACGGCCGCTGTGTGGCTGGCGGGCTGCTTGTCCAGCATCTCCCGGAAGGCGAAGAAGGCCGCGAACGTCTTCATGTCCGGCTGGACCATCCCGAATGGGCGCATGTGGAAATCATTGCCTCTACCATCGCCCGCGCCGAACTTGCCGATCCGTCATTGCCACTGGAAGAAATCGTCTGGCGTTTGTTCCATGAGGAACAGGAAGTGCGCATTGAACAAGGCGACCCGCTGTCCAAGGGCTGTCGCTGTGATCCTGTGCATATCAGGGACGTCATTGCAAAATTTCCGGCAGAAGACCGTGCGGAGATGGCCGATGATGCCGGAGATATCGTGGTAGATTGCGAATTTTGCTCGCGCCGCTTTCCGGTGAGTTTGGCGAGTTTCAATAACTGATAGAGGCGATTGGGCCGATCGGGTCATTCATCGTTCATGGACCATATTCTATCATGCAAAATGTAGCATTTTGTGGTATGTCCCGAAAATAAACAGGCCATTTCAATGAAAATGGCGGGTTTATGGATTGAAGCTTATGACATTGAAACTCTCCCAATATCATCTCGTTGGCGCCATTTTACTGTCGCTCACTTCAACCTCACTTGCGTTCGCAAACGCAAATGATTTGTCGTTATTGCACACGCTGGAACGGGGGCAGTGGAGTTTCCGGGCCGTTGGGGCTGAGGCGCCATTAACAAAAATCTGTCTTGGTAACCCAGAGCTGCTCACCCAAATCCAGCATTCCGGTGTCGCCTGTGAGCGGTACGTTGTCCGTTCAACCGTCAATTCAGTTACGGTCAGCTACACATGCAAAGGTCAAGGACAAGGCCTGACGACCATCCGTAAGGAATCCAACCGGATCATCCACATTCAGTCGCAGGGCATTCACAATAATGCGCCGTTTTCGTTTTCGGTCGAAGGCCGAAAGATTGGCCCTTGCTAGGCCAATCGCCGTCGTCGCGGCGTTTATGAATTATTAACCATCTTTACGTTAAAAGGATGCGTGTCTTTTCGGAGATACACTTTCCTCCCCGTTGGCTGCAAAGCCATAACTGGGCCGCCTGCTGTAAAGCTTGGCGGCCCATTTTTTTATCAGAATGCGGCTATACCCGTGATGGCGCGCCCCAGAATCAACGCGTGGACATCGTGCGCACCTTCGTACGTGTTGACCGTTTCAAGGTTCGCCATATGGCGCATGACTTGATATTCCTCGCTGATACCGTTGCCGCCATGCATATCGCGCGCGGCGCGGGCGATATCGAGCGCTTTGCCGACATTGTTGCGTTTCACGATTGAAATCATGTCGGGCGCCAAATGGCCTTCGTCCATCAGCCGTCCTACGCGCAACGATGCCTGAAGCCCAAGCGCGATGTCGGTCATCATATCGGCCAGCTTCTTTTGATAGAGCTGGTTTGCGGCGAGCGGTTTGCCAAATTGATGGCGATCAAGGCCATATTGGCGCGCGGCATGCATGCAGAATTCTGCAGCCCCCAACGCGCCCCAGCTGATGCCGTAACGCGCACGGTTGAGGCAACCAAACGGACCCTTCAGGCCTTGCACGTCGGGCAAAAGCGCGTCCTCACCAACCTCGACATTGTCCATCATGATCATGCCCGTGGTGGATGCGCGCAGCGACAATTTGCCTTGAATTTTTGGCGCAGAAAGGCCTTTCATGCCTTTTTCCAGCACAAAGCCGCGAATGCCACCGCCATGCGCTTCCGATTTTGCCCAGACGACGAAGACATCGGCAAAGGGTGCGTTTGAAATCCACGTTTTCGATCCGTTGATGACATATCCGCCATCAACCTTTTTGGCGAAGGTGCGCATGCCCGCAGGATCGGACCCGGCGTCGGGCTCGGTCAATCCAAAGCAGCCAATGAGCGTTCCTGCCGCAAGACCGGGCAGATATTTGCGGCGCTGCTCTTCGGAACCATATGCATAAATCGGATGCATCACGAGCGACGATTGAACTGATGCCATCGAACGGTAGCCCGAATCGACGCGCTCAATCTCACGCGCAATCAAGCCATAAGCGACATAAGACGCGCCAGCGCCGCCATATTCTTCCGGAATCGTTGCGCCAAGCAAACCGGTTTGGCCCATGAGCGGAAACAATTCGGGCGCATCACATTCGGTCCGGTACGCCTCAATCACGCGTGGCTGCAATTCGCTTTGCGCAAAGGCATGCGCCGAATCGCGGATCATGCGTTCATCTTCGGTAAGCTGCGCATCCAGACGGAAGGGGTCGGACCAATCAAATGCTGCCAATTCGGCCATAAACTTTCTCCAATGTTGCATGGGTCGCTAAACTTTTTGTGTGCTGCGGGCAAGCTGGCAAAATGTTTGGAACCCGTCTATTCGCCTTACAGTCAATTGGGAGATAGCGGTGAAGCTGGCAGCAGACGTAGAGACGATTCTGACACACCTCGGAATGCAAATTTCGGGGGATATGGCGTCATACTCGCCCGTCGATGGCAGCAATATCGGATCGGTACCAATCGCTTCGCCGTCAGATATTGACGCGGCATGCGCAAATGCCACTGCTGCGTTTCACAAATGGCGCGCCGTCCCCGCGCCGCGTCGCGGAGAGCTCGTCCGCTTGTTCGGCAATGCCTTACGCGAAGATAAGGAGAAACTGGCGCGCCTTGTCACCATCGAATGTGGGAAGCCCTTGTCTGAGGGCATGGGCGAAGTGCAGGAGATGATTGACATTTGCGACTTCGCCGTCGGCTTATCGCGCCAGCTTCATGGACTTACCATCGCCAGCGAGCGTCCTGGCCACCGCATGATGGAACAATGGCATCCCTTGGGGCCGGCGCTCGTCATTTCTGCGTTTAATTTCCCGGTCGCTGTTTGGGCGTGGAATGCGGCGTTGGCACTTGTCTGCGGTAATAGCGTTATCTGGAAACCGTCGGAGAAAACCCCGCTGACTGCGGTGGCCGTACAAGCCATTTTTGAACGTGCGGTGACCGCATTTGGCGATGCGCCAGCGCATGTGTCTCAAGTGGTGCACGGCGGACGCGACATTGGTGCAGCTTTGGTCGCGGACCCACGCATCGCGCTCATCTCTGCCACTGGCAGCACGCAAATGGGCCGCAAAGTTGGACAGGTTGCAGCCGCGCGCTTTGCCAAGACGATATTGGAACTTGGCGGCAATAATGCCGCGATCATCAGCGACAAAGCCGACCTTGCATTAGCGTTGCGCGGCGTCTTGTTCTCCGCGTTCGGCACAAGCGGGCAGCGGTGCACGAGCCTGCGGCGCGTCTTTGTGCATGATGCGATCTATGACAATTTTGTAGAGGCATTGAAGGCCGCCAGCACATCGATGGCGGTTGGCGACCCGCTAGATAGCGGCAACCTTGCAGGCCCCCTTGTTGACGAAGCGGCATATGACGGGATGCGGATCGCCCTCGATGAAGCACGCGCGCTTGGTGCAAGCATTACGGGCGGTGCGCGGATGGACATGAAGGGTGCCTATGTCCGGCCTGCGCTCGTGGAGATGCCCACCCACAATGGCCCGGCATTGCGCGAAACCTTTGCCCCGATACTCTACATCTTCCGCTATCACGATTTGGCGCACGCCATCGCACTTCAAAACAGCGTCGGCGCGGGGCTTTCGTCCTCAATATTCTCAACCGACGTCCGCGAGTGCGAACGGTTCCTGTCTGCCGAAGGTAGCGACTGCGGCATCGCCAATGTCAATATCGGCACATCCGGCGCTGAAATCGGTGGGGCCTTTGGCGGTGAAAAAGAAACGGGCGGTGGCCGCGAATCCGGTTCCGACGCATGGAAAGCCTATATGCGCCGCGCAACGAACACGATTAACTACTCCAACGAACTGCCGCTTGCGCAAGGGGTGACTTTCGACCTCACTTCGTGACCATATTGTCATCCTGAACATGTTTCAGGATGAAGAGAGACGGGTTAGCATAGCACATACGCGTTGATGGGTTTTAACTGGCGATGCCAGCCAAGCGCCTTTTCCTTAGCCTTGCTTGGCCACCACGTAACCAGTACTAATATTTAATATTAGAAAAAACTGTTGCTGTGATTCCATGGCGCAATCCGATTGCCGCACCAGCTTTTTGTCTGACATAGGGCCGCGATAACGAAAATTGGTGGATCATATGAAGAGCACAGCACGGGCAGTTGTAATTGGTGGCGGCGTTGTCGGCGTAAGCACGTTGTACCATCTTGCAAAAATGGGGTGGAGCGATGTCGTGTTGCTTGAGCGTAAGGAGTTAACCTCCGGCTCAACCTGGCATGCGGCGGGCCTTTTGCCGCTTTTCAACCTGAGCTATTCCGTCGGCAAGCTGCATCAATATTCGGTAGGATTATATCCAACGCTAGAGGCAGAGACCGGCCTGCATGCCGGTTTTTCGCAAGTCACGAACATCCGGCTGGCGACCACCAAAGACCGGATGGATGAGTATAATTATTATGCGGGCGTTGCGCGCACCATTGGCGTCGATGTCAATTTCCTGAGCCCCGACGACGTCAAAGATATTTGGCCGCTTGCGGATATGGACGGCGTCATTGGCGCTATCCAGCATCCCGATGACGGTTATATCCAGCCCGCCGATCTCACGCAGGCATTGGCCAAGGGCGCGCGGCAGCGCGGCGCGACCATCTATCGCAACACAACGGTCACCGCGATCACGCAGCAGCCGAACGGCGAATGGCTTATTTCAACGGATCAGGGCGACATCACCTGCGAGCATGTCGTCTCCTGCTCCGGCAATTTCGCGCGTCAGACGGGCGCAATGGTGGGCCTCGATATCCCCGTTATCCCGGTCGAGCATCAATATATCGTGACTGAGCAGCACCCGGACATCATGGCACGCAAAAAAGCCGGTTTGCCCGAAATGGGCGTCCTGCGCGAATCCGACGCCAGCTATTATATGCGTGAGGAAGCGGGCGGGCTGTTGTTGGGGCCATATGAACTGGGTGCGCCGGCCTGCTATGTGGATGGCCCTTCGGCAACCAGCGAATATGAACTGTTCCCTGACGCGCTTGAACGGCTCGAGCCCTATATTCTTGCCGCAATGAAGCGCGTGCCCGCCTTTGGCGAGGTCGGCATCAAGCGCGTCTATAACGGCGCAATTGCATATACGCCCGACGGGTCGCCGATTGTCGGACCAGCATGGGGCCTGAAAAACTTCTGGCTCAACGAAGGCCACAGCTTTGGCGTGACCGCCGCAGGTGGCGCTGGTTGGCAATTGGCACATTGGATTGTCGATGGTGAACCGACGATCGATATGATGGGCGTCGATCCGCGCCGCTTTGGCGACTATGCTGGGCGCGGATTCCTGATTGAAAAGAACGAAGAAGCCTATGCCAAGGTCTTCACCGTGCATTATCCCGATGAAGAGCGTGAAGCGGGACGCGCATTGCGTCGCACCCCTTGCTATGACCGGATGAAGGCGCTGGGCGCGGTGTTTGGCAGTGTGTTTGGCTGGGAACGCCCCAATTGGTTCGCGCCGGAAGGCTATGCGCTCAGCGAGGCCGATCTCGACAAGCCCGACGTGCTTTTGAACGACAATCATCCCGTCGTTGCAGATGAACCCATTCGTGAAAAATGGTCGTTCCGTCGGTCCAACTATTTCGAGCATGTCGGCAATGAGTGTCGCCATGTGCACGAAAAAGTCGGCATTCAGGATATGAGCGCATTTGCCAAATGCGAAATATCAGGTCCGGGTGCAGAAGCCTGGCTTGACCAATTGCTGACAAATGCGGTGCCGAAAAAGGTCGGGCGCGTAAGCTTGTCCTATCTGCTCACCAACAAGGGCGGCGTGCGCAGTGAGTTCACCGTCTATAAAGTCGCGCCGCAGCGTTATTATCTTGTCTCGGCTGGCGCCTATGAGCGGCATGACCATGATTATTTGAAAAAGGCCCTGCCGCGCGATGGCTCTGTCAGCTTTGAACGGCTGACCACGGCGATGGGCGTGCTCGTTCTGGCGGGCCCGCATTCACGCGATGTGTTGGCGAAGCTGACCGATACCGACCTGTCCAATGACGCCTTCCCATGGTTGACCGGCAAGAAAATGAGCATCGGTCTGGCGCAGGTCGATGCGCTGCGGGTCAATTTCATCGGCGAGCTTGGTTGGGAAATCCATCATCCGATCGAAATGCAGAATTACATCTTTGACCGGTTGATGGAGGCAGGCGCCGAGTTTGAGATTAAGCCGTTCGGTATCCGCGCGATGACGTCGATGGCGCTCGAAAAAAGCTACAAGCTGATCCCGCGTGAATTGTCGGTTGAATATTCGGCGTTTGAAAGCGGATTGGACCGATTTGTCAGCCTGAAGAAGCCAGGCTTTCATGGCCGCGATGCATTGCTTGCGTGGCGCGAACGGGGCGCTGCCAACACGCTTGTGACGATGGAAGTGCATGGTGTGACCGATGCCGATGCACGCGGGTCTGAGCCGATTTATCACGGCGATGATATTGTCGGTCGCGTGACGTCTGGCGGTTATGGTTGGCGCGTGCGCAAATCGCTTGCGCTCGCGATGGTGCGCCCTGATTTGGCGCATGTAGGCGCCGAGTTTGAAATCGCGATCTTGGGTGTTCGTCATAAGGCGACGATCATCGCGGACTCGCCATTCGACCCTGAAAATAATGCACTGAGGAGCTAAGCCGATGTCGCGTTTCGCCCCCATCGCCGATTTGTTGGCGCAGGATCGCAACGGTTACACCCTGCCGCGCGAATTATATGTCAGCGACGCCGCGTTCGAATTTGATACGCAGGTCATGCTAAAATCGGTTTGGCTTTATGCCTGTACCGTCGCGCATGTGAAAAATCCGGGCGATTTTTTCGTGTTCGAACTGGCGCAGAATTCCGTCGTCATTGTGCGTGGCCGCGACATGCAAGTGCGCGCATTCTGGAACAGCTGCCGGCACCGTGGGGCCAAAATCTGCCTGGAACAGCGTGGCCGGGCGCCGCGTTTAATGTGTCCCTATCATCAATGGACATACGGCCTTGACGGCAAGCTTCTTGCCGCGCGCAGCATGGCGGAGGATTTTGACAAAGCCGATCATGGGCTTTCGCCGGTGGCGCTCGAAAATGTCGGCGGCCTTATTTTCATCTGCCTCGGCGACAATCCGCCGCCGATTGACCGCGTAAAGGCCGACATATCCAAACAGATTTCGGTTTATGATCTCGAAAAGTTAAAGGTCGTTGTTCAGGACAATTATATCGAAGACGCCAACTGGAAATTGGTGATGGAGAATAATCGCGAATGTTACCATTGCGACGTCGGTCATCCTGAACTGATTAGTGTGCTTGGGACAACAGGCTTTGGTAAAGATGCGCCCGATAATGCAGCGAAGCATGAAGAGTGGCAAGCGCTCGGCATCGACCATGATCTGATCGAATTTCCTGACGGCTGGTGGCACCGGGTCGCGCGGTTGGCGCTGGCCAATGGCGCGGTAACCCAATCGATAGATGGCAAGCTTGCATGTCAAAAATTGATCGGGCCATTTACGGCGCCTGAAACGTCTAGCCTGTCTGTTTGGACCCAGCCCAATAGCTGGCACCATTTCTGCTGTGACCATGTCGTGACATTTTCACTGACCCCGATTTCGCCGGACAAGACATTGCTGCGCACGAGCTGGCTGGTGCACGAAGATGCAGTTGAGGGCGTCGATTACGATCCCGATCATTTGGCCGCATTGTGGCGCAAAACAAACGAGCAGGACGGGCATTTCTCTGCGATCAACCATCGCGGGATCGCCAGCGATGGCTATATTCAGGGGCCTTATGCCGTTGAAGAAAAGCTGGTCGACGACTTTAAGAGCTTCTATGTGCGCCGCGCTACAGCCGCGCTTGAGAAAATATCATGACCCACCACAGTGCTTTCAGTCTTTTCGCCAAAGCGCTTGGCGGACATCAGGATTGGCCCGAACAATGGCCCGATGCGGCACCAAAACCAGCTTATGATGCCATCATCGTTGGCGGCGGCGGGCATGGGTTGGGCGCGGCATATTATCTCGCCAAAAAATATGGGATTACCAACGTCGCCGTGCTTGAAAAAGGCTGGATAGGTGGCGGCAATACCGGGCGTAACACAACGATTATCCGGTCAAACTATCTCTATGACGAAAGCGCGCATCTTTATGATCACGCGGTGAAGCTTTGGGATGGGTTGAGCCAGGAACTGAACTACAACGTCATGTATTCGAAACGCGGCGTCATGATGCTCGCGCACAATGTGCACGATGTGCAGAGCCTGCAACGGCATGTCAATGCCAACCGGCTGAACGGTGTCGACAATGAATGGCTGACACCGCAGCAGGCGAAAGATTATTGTCCGCCCCTGAACATTTCGCCAGATGCGCGGCACCCTGTGCTGGGGGCCGCATTGCAACGGCGCGGCGGCACAGCACGGCACGATTCGGTGGCGTGGGGCTATGCGCGGGCCGCGGCGGCTTTGGGCGTCGATATCATCCAGAATTGCGCGGTTACGGCGATAAGGCGCGGTGCCGATGGCGCGGTCGAAGGTGTTGAAACCACCCGAGGGCCTATCGCCACAAAGCGTATTGGCGTGTCGGCTGCGGGCAATACGTCTGTTGTTATGCAGATGGCTGGTTTGGACTTTCCGTTGGAAAGCTACCCCTTGCAGGCACTGGTTTCAGAGCCCGTAAAACCAACTTTCCCGTGCGTCGTGATGTCGAACACAGTCCATGCCTATATGAGCCAGTCGGACAAAGGCGAATTGGTCATTGGTGCGGGCACCGACCAATATGTCAGCTACTCGCAGCGCGGTGCGCTCCACATTATCGAACATACGCTTGCCGCAATCTGCGAAATTTTTCCGATTTACAGGCGGATGCGCATGTTGCGGACGTGGGGCGGGATAGTCGATGTGACGCCTGACCGTTCACCGATATTGGGCAAGACCCCGGTCAAGGGGCTATATGTCAATTGCGGCTGGGGCACTGGCGGCTTTAAGGCGACGCCCGGGGCCGGAGATTTGCTGGCCTACACCATGGCGAAGGACGAGCCGCATCCCATCAACGCGCCCTTCAATCTCGACCGCTTCCGCAATGGCCGGTTGATTGACGAGGCAGCAGCAGCGGCGGTGGCACACTAATGATCTTAATTCACTGCCCTTATTGTGACGAAAAACGTCCCGAAATCGAATTTGCCAATGCCGGGCAGGCGCATGTTGCCCGCCCATTGGACCCGTCAAGCCAGAGCGACGAAGAATGGGAAGCCTATCTTTTCATCCGCGCCAATCCGCGCGGACGGCACCACGAACGCTGGCGGCATGTGCATGGCTGCGGCCGCTTTTTCAACGCGGTACGCGACACTGTGACCGACAAATTTGAAACGACTTACAAGGCTGGGGAGCCGCGGCGATGACCGGATATCGTCTCGATAATGGCGGGCGCATTGATCGCAACCGACCGGTGGAATTTCGCTTTGACGGACATTCCTATCAAGGTTTCGCTGGCGACACTTTGGCTTCAGCTTTGCTTGCCAATGGTATCAGCCTGTTCGGCCGATCGTTTAAATATCACCGCCCGCGCGGAATTATGGCCGCGGGCAGTGAGGAGCCGAACGCGCTCATATCGGTGGATCGGGGGGCAGGTCGCTTCACGCCCAATCTGCGCGCGACCAGTGTCGAGATCCATGCGGGGCTCAACGCCTTCAGTCAAAATCGCTGGCCGTCGCTAAAGCGCGATTTTGGCGCGATAAATGACCGGCTGGGTATGTTTTTCCCTGCGGGCTTTTACAACAAAACCTTCATGTGGCCGCGTTCTTTTTGGGAGAAGCTGTATGAACCAGCGATCCGCAAGATGGCTGGACTTGGCGATGCGCCGACCCAAGAAGACCCCGACATTTATGCATCCACTTATGCCCATTGCGACCTGTTGATCGTTGGCGCGGGACCCGCTGGTATTGATGCCGCATTGGAAGCGATGGGTTCGAACAAGCGGATCATTCTGATCGATGAACAGGATGAACTTGGCGGCGGTGCGCTTGCCGATCCGGCTCTATGGCCGTGGCTGGAACGCAGCCGCAAAGCGCTCATCGATGCGCCCAATGTCACGATACTCACCCGCACGACGGCGTTCGGCTATTATCACGATAACTTTATCGGCGCGGTGCAGCGGTTGACCGATCACTCGCCGGACAATTCGGACAGCCCGCGCGAAAAATTATGGCGCGTGCGGGCCGGTGAGGTGGTCCTTGCGCAAGGTGCGATTGAACGCCCGCTCGTTTTTGACGGCAACGACACGCCCGGCGTGATGCTGTCGTCCGCCGCAAAGGTTTTCGGCCTTCGCTACGGCGTTGCGGTCGGCAAATCGGTCGCGTTGATGGCCGCGCATGACAGCGGCTGGCATGATGTGTTCGCCTTGGCAAAAGCGGGTGTCGGCATAAAGGCGATCATCGATGTGCGTACCGAGCTGTCCTCTGCGCTGCTGGACGAGGCCAGCCGGCTTGGCATTAACGTGCACCTCAACCATAGCGTCACTGGCGTAAATGGCCGGCACCGCGTCACATCCATCCAGATCTGCAATAATGACGATTATGTCGGCACGCGCATCGATTGCGATACGCTGTTGATGGCTGGTGGCTGGACGCCGAGTGTGCATTTATGGTCGCACAGCAAAGGATCGCTTGCGTGGCGCGATGACATCGGCGCGTATGTTCCTGATCAACCAAACGAAAATGCGCGCTGTGTCGGGGCGTGTTCAGGCGGCTGGGATTTTGGCAGCGGCGTGATTGTTGATGTGTTGCCAACGCCCAAGGACCAAAGCCGGATAAAGGCCTTCGTCGATTTTCAGAATGATGTCACGGCAAAGGATATCAAGCTGGCGGTGCGTGAGGGCTTTCGTTCTATCGAGCATATCAAGCGCTACACAACCAACGGCATGGCGACCGATCAGGGCAAGACATCGAACCTCAATGGCTTGCAGATTGCATCAACAGCCCTTGCAAAACCGGTGACCGATATTGGTCTGACAAGCTTTCGTCCGCCCTATACGCCGCAGACTTTCGGTGCGTTGGCGGGCCATGCAAAGGGCGCATTGTTCCAACCGACGCGGACGACCAATATCGATGGCTGGGCCGCGGAAAATGGCGCAGTGTTTGAACTGGTCGCACAGTGGCGGCGCGCGCGTTATTTCCCCAAAATGGGCGAGGATATGCACGCGGCGGTGAACCGCGAATGCGTTGCTGTACGGTCGTCAGTCGGCATTTTTGATGCGTCGACCTTGGGCAAGATTGAAGTCGTTGGCCCCGATGCCGCCGAATTCCTGAACCGCATGTATACCAACCCCTGGAAAGCGCTTGAGCCAGGCCGCTGCCGCTATGGTCTGCTGTTGAAAGAGGATGGCTTCATCACCGATGACGGTGTTTCCGCGCGGTTGGCGCCCGACCGCTTTCATCTGACGACCACGACCGGCGGTGCCGCGCGTGTGCTGAATATGATGGAGGATTATCTCCAGACAGAATGGCCTGACCTTGACGTCTGGTTGACCAGCACGACCGAGCAATATGCGGTCATTGCGCTGCAAGGTCCAAATGCGCGCAAATTGTTGGAACCACTGGTCGAGGGCATTGACCTGTCCGCCGACGCTTTTCCGCATATGGCCATTCGCGAAGGCACAATCTGCGGCATTCCAACGCGCCTGTTCCGCGTGAGCTTCACGGGCGAACTTGGTTTCGAAATCAACGTGCCGACGGCTTATGGCCGCGCTTTGTGGGAACGGCTGATGGCAGAAGGGGCGAAATTTGACATCACCCCCTATGGCACGGAGGCTATGCACGTGCTGCGCGCCGAAAAGGGGTTCATCATCGTGGGGCAAGATACCGACGGCACCATAACGCCATTTGATGCCGGTCTCGATTGGGCGGTGGGCAAGAAAAAGCCTGACTTTGTCGGTAAACGGTCCATGGCACGGCCTGACCTTGTTGCGCCGGGGCGCAAACAGTTGGTCGGGCTTCTGACCGATGACCCCAATGTTGTCCTGCAAGAAGGTGCACAGATTGTTGCCGACCCGCGTCAGCCAATCCCGATGACGATGATCGGCCATGTGACCTCTTCTTACTGGAGCGAAACGCTTGGCCGGTCGATCGCCTTTGCCTTAGTGGCAGGTGGGCATGAGATGATGGGTGGCACGCTGTACATCCCGATGCCCGGCAAAACGCATGAAGCGAAAGTGACCGGCATGGTTTTTTATGATGCAGAAGGAGCGCGGCTGCATGTCTGATGCCCTTTTCAGGAACGAACCTGTTTCTTCAACGCCGTACGTAGCCGATGGTGTCAGCATCCGCCTTGCTGCACCGCTGAAGCGCTATTCGCTGCGGGCGCGCACTGCCGACGCTCTGGAAACGGTGCTCAACGTAAAAGTGCCACAGAAAATCGGCGCGACCGAAGGTGGCATTGCGTGCCTTGGTCCGGACGAATGGCTCCTGCGCACGCCAGCGGAGGCGGCCATGCCAACCGGCACGGGGTTGCCAGTTGCCATCACGGACATCAGCGAACGATCGATCTGCCTTGTCCTTGAAGGGCCACGCGCAGCGGAAGTGCTGATGACAGGTTGCCCGCTTGATCTCGACAATTTCGCGGTCGGCCGGGCCACACGAACAATTTATGAAACGGTCGAAATCATCATCATTCGCGAGGGCGAAGATCGTTTCCATGTTGAGGTGTGGCGCAGTTTTGCCGCATGGCTATGGACTGCGTTCACGACGGCTGCCAGCCATTGATGGTGGCTTGAGACCTTAAGGAGAGTTCATTGGCCGATTGGGACAAAGCAATAGATCTGGGGAACTATGGCCAATCCAATCGCCATTGGGGCGGGATGCATATCAATCCCGCTGTCTTTTTCCCGACGGCCATTATTGCGTTCGCGGTCATACTATTCAGCCTGATCGCGCCTGAAGCATCGGCGGACCTGTTTGCGGGTTTGCGCAGTGGTGCGGTTGCCCATTTCGACTGGTTCTTCATGATGTCGGGCAATTTGCTTCTGATCTTTTGCGTCGTTGTTGCACTGTCACCGCTGGGGAAAATCCGGTTGGGCGGCAAAGGCGCTACGCCTGATTATTCGCGACTGTCGTGGTTTGCGATGCTGTTTGGCGCAGGCATGGGCATCGGGCTGGTGTTTTATGGCGTGGGTGAACCCGTCACCCATTTCACCTCTTCCATGGCAGGCGGTCCTGCAGCGCCGTTGGGCGGCGCTGTTGGCGACGCACAAGCGGCACGCAGCATCGCTATGGCGGCGACCATCTTTGACTGGGCGTTGCATCCGTGGGCCATTTTTGCAGTCACCGGTCTGGCGCTTGCGCTCTTCAGCTTTGATTTCAAAATGCCGCTGTCGATGCGGTCGGCATTCTACCCCTTGTTTGGAAAGGCGGTTTGGGGCCGCACAGGCGACGTTATTGAAGTGCTTGCGGTCCTTGCGACGATCTTTGGACTGGCCACGTCGCTTGGGCTTGGGGCGCAGCAAGCGATGGCGGGGATCGTCTATCTTTATGGCGTAACGAGCTCGTCACTCACGATACTGGCGTTGATAGCGGTGATGGCCGCAATTACGTTTCTGTCGATCCGGGGTGGCATTGATCGCGGCATCCGCATTCTGAGCGAGGTCAACATGTGGGTTGCCTTTGCCTTGCTGGTGTTTGTCTTAACCACGGGCTCCACGCTTCAGCTGATCGGGGATCTTGCGACCAATATCGTCAACTATCTGAAATTTCTCCCAGCGTTATCGAATCCGGTCGGCCGCACCGACACCGGTTTCTACAATGATTGGTCGGTCTATTACTGGGCATGGTGGATCAGCTGGGCCCCATTTGTCGGCATGTTCATGGCGCGCATTTCATTGGGCCGGACGGTGCGTGAATTCATTGCGGGGGCCATGATCGCGCCCAGCCTGCTGGGCATCTTGTGGCTGACGATTTTTGGGGACGCAAGCATCGCACAAATCGTTGCGGGCAATGGTGCGGACTTGGCCAAAGCATCACTGGATACGCAGCTATTTGTGCTGCTCGGCACTTTGCCCTGGGCGCAGCTCACATCATTCGTTGCCATTGGCTTGATCCTGATCTTTTTCGTCACGGGCTGGGACTCGGGCACGCTGGTGATTGACACAATGACCGCAGGCGGACGCACCGATACGCTGCTGCGGCAAAAGACCATCTGGCTGGTCGCTGTTGGCGGTATTGGTATTGTTCTGTTGCTGAGCGGAGGCCTCACGTCGCTGCAGGCGGGTGCAATCGCCACGGGCTTGCCCTTGGCTTTGGTGTTATTGTGCATGTGTCTGGGTACGCTGAGAGGATTGTTGGCGCTGCATCGCAATCCGGATTGCAGCGGGAACATATAAGCGGACATTTTGTAGCTGGGCCGACGTCCAGCAAAGTGATGCAAGCCTGCAACGCACCTGGCGCATAATCTGGCTATGTCGAAAATGCATAGCACTATTACCGGGGGTATCGGATAGCCATTAGCTGAGGTAATATTAGCCATCGGCTATGCCTGCACGCTTGGGAGGGTTGCTGCATGAAACTGCCACAAGAATTCGATCTGCACGCGCTCGAAGTATTCGTGATGACCGTCGAACTTGGCGGCATGTCGCAATGTGCGGCCCATTTGCAGGTGACACAGTCGGCAGTTTCCCAAACCATCGCAAAGCTTGAGGCCGGCATAGGCGCGTCTTTGTTCGACCGCACGATGCGGCCATTGGGCCTGACGGCCAGCGGAAAGTCCCTGTTTGCGCGCGGGCAAAAGCTGATTGCGCACGCCAGACTGGCCTATGACGAAGTGCGCGAAGGCGCAAACTTGCCCATATCCAGCATTACGGTCGCGATGTCGTTCAGCCTTGCCAACCAACTGACCGCCCCGATTTTGCATAGTCTCGGTGCGCGGGCAGACCGGTGGAATATCCGATCGGGTATCTCCATGGAGCATCAGGGCGAGTTTCTGGCGCGCGACATTGATATGCTGGTGACCGGTAGCTTCAATCTTGAGCATCGTGATACAGTCGAGCTGCACCCGGTGTTTGAGGAAAGCTTCATTCTCGTTTTCCCCAAAGATTTTCGAGAACCGCTGGATCTTGTCGGCTTGCCATCGTCATTGCCGTTCATCCGCTTTTCGCGGCTTACCGGAACGGGGCAGCAGATTGAACGCCAGATTGTCCGGATGAAACTGAAACTGCCGCAGATGGTTGAAGTGGAATCGTCGCATCAACAATTGGCATTGGTGGCAGCGGGGATTGGTTGGGCGATTACCACGCCCGTTTGCTTGGCGGCGGTGCCGGAACTGCTTTCCCAATTGCGCGCCGAACCGATGACAAGGGGGCGGTTTTCACGGTCGGTCCAAGTCGTCGCGCGGATCGATGAATTGGGCAATATCCCTAGCCTTACGGCGGCTTTGTGCCAGCAGGTATTGCAGGAAAAAATCTTCCCGCCGCTCATCGAGGAATATCCATGGATGGCGCAGCAATTGGCGTGGCCGTCGGCTTCGGCCGAAGGCGCGGAGTTAATAGCCTGATGCGGCGCGTTATCGCTTCCATACTGATATTGCTGGCTGCCCCTATTTACGCCAGCCCGCCCAGCGTGCCCGGCGCCGATGCGCCCGAGCTTGCCGCGTTGGGTGCTTATGGCGTTGGCTTTCGTTCCGTCACCTTCACGCATCGTGACCAGCCCGATGTAGAAAATGCAAATGCGGACCCCAGCAGCGTTCGCCTCGTCGACCGCATCGTGCAGGTGGACATTTGGTATCCCGCCACGCCGAAAAAGGGCGCCAAAACCGTCCTATATCGCGGCAGCCTGTGGGCAGAGCCACCGCTTCCGCCGGTCGCGTTCACGCAAAATGGTATCGCGGTTGCGGGCGCGCCTGCCGCAGGCCGCAAGCACCCGTTGGTAATTATAAGCCATGGCTATAGCAACAACCCGGCGGTCATGACGTGGTTGACCGAGAATCTGGCGTCAAAAGGCTATGTCGTCGCGGCGATCCATCATCGCGATCCAAACCCTTATGTCGTTGCACCAACCACGCGTGCTGCGCCGAATTTCAACCGGCCGCATGACATTGTATTTGCCGCGGCGCAGCTCCGCGCCACGTTGGGCGATTTGATTGCCCCGGATAATGTTGCGCTCATTGGCTATTCACAAGGTGGTTATGGGGTGCTCACCGCAGGTGGTGCAACGCTTGACCCTGCGGGTCCGAATATGAATTTGGTTGCGGGGGGGTGGCTGAAGAAATTCGCGCGCGGCAGTGCGGATGCGGACGCTCTCAAAGTGCCCGGCGTCAAGGCCGTGGTGGCACTGGCGCCGGCTGGCGGCGCACCAAGCAGCGCATGGGGCGCCGAGGGCCTCGCCGCGCTGACCGCGCCGCTGCTTCTGATTCATGGCGATAGCGACTTTACTGTTGACTATAAAACGGGCGCGCTGGCGGTCTTTGGTGGCGCTGTAAATGCCGACCGCTATTTGCTGACTTATAAGCAAGCTGGCCATGCAATCGCGCTCAACCCTACGCCGCGTGAAATGCGCGGTTCGCTGTGGGACATAGACTGGTTCGAAGACCCGATTTGGCGGCGGGACCGGATCAATGCCATCAACCTGCACTTTATTTCCGCGTTTCTGGCGGTGCACTTACGGGGCGATGAGAGCAAAAATGCGTATCTGAATGTCGCCACTGAAAATTCAGACGATGGCGTGTGGAATGCGCCCGCTGGGACGCGATGGGGCGCGTATAGCCCGGGCGGTGAAGGCGTGACATTATGGAAGGGCTTCCAGCAACGGCATGCGCGCGGCATGACCCTTCTTTATGCGCCTAAAGCGTCAGACTGAGCGCGGCTGTCTTCCAAAAATGGATCATGGCTTCGCTGTAGCTGAGCGGAACATAGGCGTGGCAGATATCGTCATCCACCACGTGCAGGCGAACATTGACGTGATCGATGATCGTTGCCGCGCTGCATCCGGCCGCGAAATTCGGGTTTTCCGCATCAAAAACGCCGCCTTCCATCAACAATGTGCGCCAGCCTTTTCCAGAAAGCTGCACCCGCACAACGCTGCCGCCAATTGCCGTGAGCGCACCGTCATCCGCCAATAGGCCGGGCAGTGCCGACACATCGCCTTCGACCAACCAGACGGTGGGTTCATAGCGGATCAGGCGCAGTGCATCATTGCCGTCAGAACGACCCATGGCTGGTAAGGAAAAGCCTGCCGCTTCCTTGAACCTTTTCGCTACAGACGCGGGATTGCCCCATATCTCCAGAGTATGAAGCGGCGCTGCGGGCAGCATTGTGATTGTTACATCAGTCACGATAGCGCTCCCCGGCCGTGTCGTAGAAATGCGGTGCCACAACGCGGACCCGCGCCATTTGACCGCGCGTTGGCGAGGTTGCGATAAGTTCTTCCCCGTGCCGCGCAAAGCCGTCGGTCAATTGGCCAAGCGCAATCGACCCGCCGTCCAGTATCCGGAACGCAGCGGCGCTGACATGGCCCTGCGGCGATGCGCCTTCGCCTGTGACAAGCATTGCGCCTTCGGGAATGTTGCCCTCAATGGCTTCGAGCCCGACCAGTTGCCGTCGTCCGGCTTCGGACAAGGCAGGGCGCGACAGGCCGGACGCGCCGACATAGCCACCGGCCTTGTTGAGCATCTTGTCGAGCGCCAGATCATGCGGGGTCATCCGCCCGTCGACTTCACCGCCGACGACCAGATGGCCTTTTTCGATACGCAGGAATTCCATGGCCTCAAGGCCATAAAGTGCACCGCCCTGCTTGGCGACCTCGGTCTCGCACGCCGCCCAAACGGGTCCGGCATGGCTTGCCTCAACATAAATTTCGAATGCGCGTTCGCCGCTGTAGCTGGCGGCGAGGATGATGACCGGAACCCCGGAAATCATGGCCAGAACCGTCGACATATGGCGCGGTGGTTCCTCGCCAATCAATGCCGCCAGCGTCGCCTTAGCTTGCGGCCCTGCGACCGCAATCCCGGCATAATGTTCCTGCACATTGACCGCGGAGACGCGCAAATGCGGGCAGAGAAATTGGCGGACATAGGAAATATGCGTCGCCATCCGGTCCGCGCCGCCGGTTGAGCTGGTTAATAGATAACGGTTCTCGTCCAACCGCCAAACGGTGCCATCGTCGAAAACAAAACCGTCCTCGCGCAGCATGAACGTGTATCGGCCACGTCCGACGGCAAGTTTGCCGACCGTCGTTGCGCAGATGATTTCCAGAAACGCGGCTGCATCTGGCCCGGACACTTCAAACTTCGCGAGCGTCGACACGTCCGTCATCCCGACATTTGAACGCACCGCTTTGGCTTCACGCATCGCGGCTTGCGCCAAAGTTTCGCTGCCTACCGGATAGGCGCGGGGGCGGAACCAATATCCCAGCGGCTGCCAGATCGGGTTTTTCGCGGCGTGCACATCGTATAGCGCGAGGCGGCGAACATGCGCGCCTGCGTCTTTTGCACCAGCGCCAGCCAACAAGCCCATCGTAACGGGCGTATAAGGCGGACGGAATGTGGTCAGCCCGGCTTCGGGAATAGCCACGCCCTGCTTTTCGGCCAAGCGCCCGAGCGCCGCCATATTGCTAAGCTTGCCCTGATCGGTCGCCATTCCGAGTGTGGTGTAACGTTTGAGATGCTCGACCGAGCGATAGCCCTCGGCCCACGCCAGATCCACATCCGACAACGTCACATCGTTCTGAAAATCGATGAAGCTTTTCTTTGGTGTGGAAACCGGAACAACATTGAACACGGGTTCGGGATTGGCCGCCCCGCCTATCGTCGTCACATTTTGACGCGATGTCGCAGGGACAAAGGCTTGCGCCGCATCATTCCAATCGAGCGTGCCGCCTGCCTGCATATGCAGATGCACCACGGGCGTGAAGCCACCCGAAACAGCGATCAGATCAGCGTCCCAGCTTTGGGTCAGGCCACTGACACGTGCGGTCACGCTTTTCAGGCAATGGCGCGCGCCTTTGGTCGAAAGCGGAACGGCGTTGTGATAGACTGGCAGGCCGCTGTCCGCGCCCGCCGGTGCTGGCCGTGCATCCAGGACGGCCACGATCTCAGCCCCAGCCGCCTTGAGCGCGTAGGCTGTTTTATACGCGTCATCATTATTGGTTGCGATCACCACGCGTTTGCCCGGGACGACGCCAAAGCGATTCAGATAGGTCCGCACCGCTTGCGACAGCATTACGCCGGGACGGTCATTATGCGCAAAGGCCATCGGGCGTTCAATGCTGCCAGTCGCAAGTATCACTTGGCCCGCCCGCACATGCCAAAGCCGCTGTGCAACGCCGTGCGGCGGGATTTGACCAGGTTCGGCTATGCGCTGCGTCAGCGTGACCAGATCATGTTCCCAATATCCAGACGCGGTGGTGCGTGTGAGGATGCGTCCGCCGGCGGCGCGGATGCGGGCTTGGGTCGATTCCACCCATGCACCATCGCGATCTTGGCCGTCGCGGATTAACGAGGCGCCGAGAATATTGTCCTGTTCGACGAGGATGACGCGTTTGCCAGCTTCAGCGGCTTCGAGAGCGGCGGAAAGTCCGGCTGGTCCGGCACCGACCACAAGCACATCGCAAAAGGCCGCACGTTGGCTAAAAAGGTCGGGGTCGGTCTTCGTCGGCGCATTGCCGAGGCCCGCCGCTTTACGAATGAAATATTCGTAGAACATCCAACGTTTGGCCGAACCGAAAAAGGTCTTGTAATAGAAACCCGCAGACAGGGCAGGCGCGGCCAAGCCAAGTACCGCGCCGATATCGAATGACAGGTTCGGCCAGCGGTTCTGGCTTTTGGCGACCAGTCCTTCATACACAAAAACATCGGTGGCGCGGGTATTGGGTTCAGTGCGTCCGCCATCACCAATGGTGACGAGCGCGTTTGGCTCCTCAACGCCAGCTGTCATGATCCCGCGTGGACGGTGATATTTGAAGCTGCGGCCAACAAGGCCAATGCCGTTGCGCAAAAGCGCGGCGGCAAGAGTGTCGCCTTTTTCCGCTTGATAGGTCTTGCCGTCGAAACTGAAGTTTATCACGGCAGAGCCTCCGGACCAACGGCACGGGTGGCGCTGATTTCATTTGTCACACGGTTGCGCGTGATCACCATCCATGCACGGCATCCATAAGTGTGCCGCCAGATTTCGTCATCAACACCGCGTGGATTGGTGCGTGTGAAGAGCGATTTCATCGCCTCTTCGGGTGCAGCATCAAGCGACACCACGGCGTCTACGGTGCGTTCGTATATAAACTCCGCCTGATCGCGCGGGCCGCAATGGGGACAGGTGAACTGCATCATTAGCGACTGTTCGGCATTGGGCCGCTCCCTGTTTCATCGATTGTCGCACCGCGCTCGAAACGGTCGAGCGCAAATGGCGCATTCAGGGCATGTGGTTTGCCGGTTGCGAGCGTGTGCGCATATGTCCAACCCGATGCCGGTGTCGCCTTGAACCCGCCATAGCACCAGCCGCCATTGAGAAAGAGGTTCTTCACCGGCGTTTCGCCAATGATCGGCGCGCCGTCAAAGCTCATGTCGGTCACGCCAGACCATGTCCGCACCATGCGCAGACGTGATAGCGCCGGGACGAGCGCAAGGCCCTGTGCCACAGCACGCTCCATCACCATCGGATTGCCGCGTTGGGCATAGCTTGGCCAGTTATCAGGGTCCCCGCCAAAGACGATGCCGCCCTTGTCTGACTGGCTGATATAGCAATGCAGTGATTGCGACATGATGACGCTGTTTATCATTGGCTTGACGCCTTCGGTTACCATCGCCTGCAACGTTTGCGATTCCACGGGCAGTTTAAGGCCCGCCAGCCCTGCGACATGGCCGCTATGGCCCGCAACGCAAATGCCGACGCGACCGGCATTGATCCGCCCGCGGGTGGTTTCCACGCCGACCACCGCATCGCCATCGCGCACAAAGCCTGTGACTTCGCATTTCTGGACGATGTCGACGCCAAGGCTGTCTGCGCCGCGCGCATAGCCCCAGGCGACGGCATCATGGCGGGCAGTACCGCCGCGCCGCTGAATCAAGCCGCCCTCAATCGGGAAACGTGCATCGCGTGACATGTCGAGCAACGGTTCCAGCTTTTGCACTTCGTCGCGGGTCATTAAATCGGCATCGATCCCGTCACACCGCATCGCGTCGCCGCGTTCGGCAAGCTTGGTCATATCGGCGTCGCTGTGACCCAGAAACATTGCGCCGCGTGGGGAGAACATGACGTTGTAATTCAACTCGTCGCTTAAATGCTCCCACATTTTCAGGCCGAATTCGAACAGGTCGTGCAATGGCTTTAGCCGGTAGTTTGACCGAACAATCGTCGTGTTACGTCCGGTGTTACCACCGCCTATCCAGCCTTTTTCCAGAACCGCGATGTTTTTCAGGCCATGGACTTTGGCAAGATAATAAGCCGTCGCCAGCCCGTGCCCGCCGCCGCCGATGATGATGATATCATAATGCGATTTAGGCTCCGGATCGCGCCATGCAGGCTGCCAATGCTTCTGCCCGTTCAAAGCACCGCGCAGCAATCCGAAAGCCGAATATTGGCTCATGAAATCGGCATCCACCCGCGCTTTTCGCGCCAATCGGACTCGAGATTGTCGAAACGCGATAGTTTGAGGATATCGATATCGGCAAACGAACATTTCCCGTCGATCACCAGATCGCGGATGGCGTGACCCGACGCTGGCGATAGGCCGAAGCCGACGCTCGACATCGACGCAACCACGACATTGTCTGGGCTGGTGAGGCGGTCGATGATGGGACGGCCATCGGGCGAGTTTTCGATGATGCCAGCCCAGCTGCGGATGACGTTCAGATGCGCCGCCTTGGGCAAAAGTTCCGCCAATCGTTTCGCAAGGTTGCGGGCCAACGGCGTTGAGGGACGTGCGGCCGGGCCGGTTGCGTCCACATCAAGCCATTCATGCGGGCCACCGCCATAAGCGAGGTTCCCGCGCAGCGTTTGGCGGCCATAGATTTTATGGCCGTCAACGCCGCCAAGCGGCATCATTGGTGCAGGTTCCGTGATAATCATTTCCGCGCGGGCGGCTGCCAATGGCACGTTGACGCCAAGCTGTGCCATCAATTGCGGGATCTGCGGTCCAGCCGCCACCACGACAGCGTCACAGCCATAAGTGGCGTTCGCGGTCTTCACGGCCGTCACCTTGCCACCGGCGGTTTCGAAACCGGTTACCGGGCTGTGCTGAACGATTTTTCCACCCAGATCCTGCAGAGCCCAAGCATAAGCCTGAACACTGCGCTGTGGGTTGGCATGCCCGCCAAATTTATAATGCACACCGCCAAAACAATTATCGCCTGCCAATGGCACAGCCTCTTGCACTTGTTTGACGTCCAGCAATTCCACCGGATGATTAAGCCGCGTGTGCCGTTCGGCAATGAAACGATATTGTTCCCACTGCCGTTCGGTCATCGCAATCAGGATGCGGCCTTTCTGGTGCTCGGTCGGATAGCCAAGCAATTCGTCCATTTGCGGCCATAGCCGCTGCTCTTCGTCAAACAACGGGCTCGAATAATGCGATGCACCGCCGCCATTACGTCCGGAGGCTTCCCAACCGACGATGAACTTATCGAGTACTGTGACCTTGACCCCCGAACGCGCGAGCCACCAGCCCGCACTCAGGCCCGTAACGCCGCCGCCGACGATGACAACTTCCGAACCGCTCATGTGTACATCCCCGTGTAAAGCATCTGGCGATGCTCATCCTGATAAGGCGTGTTGATATCCTCAACCGGCACCCATTGGGTCGGGATGCCAAACCAGACATCCCATGCAGCGTCCATTTCCGCTGGCTCATCCCATTCAGCAAGGATTTTAAGCGGCAGCGGACGAACCGGTGCACGGTGGCTGGCGAGCGGGATTGAACCAAATGGCTTGTCCGCCTCAATCGCGAGCAACATTGCAACTTGGTCGCGGCAACGGCGACCTTGGCACACGCCCATGCCTGCGCGCGTCAGACGCTTGATCTGGTCCGGATTGGCCGGGCCGTCCTGAAGCAAAGTGTCGAGCGAACGGGCGCACATCGCCGCCGGACGCGAAAGGTAATTCGGGGGCTGCACGCCAATCAAATCGGCGCGCGTGACTTCTTCGCACTGGCAAATGATCGTGTCATCGGCGCTGATGTCAGATAGCGCACGCATCCAGTCCATACGGTAAGCGATATGGTCAAAACCGCTATCCGCAAGCCCCGCACAATCGCCCACGGCCGTGACCGAAGGTTCGCCGGCCGGAATATAACCGCCCCGCGTGGCGTTCAGCGCGCGCGGGCCGTGCATCGCATCCACCAGTTCGATGGACGGGATCAGGCCGATAGCGACGCAGATGGTGTCACAGGCGATCTTCTCTCCGGACGACAGCGTAGCGCCTTCGACCCCGTTGATGCCGCCTGTTGCCGATGTAATGGTCTGTCCGCAGCGGATAGCGATGCCAGCGGCTGCGACCTTGGCGACCAGTTCGGCATTCCCTTGCGGTGCATCGCGGACTTCAATCAGGCCAACCACGTCGATACCGCGCGCCTGCGCCAATAGCGCCGTTTCGAGCGCGAGATCATGCGAGCCCAAGACCAAAATGCGCTGTCCGGCAAATGCCTCATAACGGGTAAGCAGCATTTGAAGCGCCGCCGCGCCCATGACGCCGGGCTGGTTCCAACCGGGGAAAGACATCGCCAAATCGCGCGCACCGGTTGCAAGGACAATTTTATCAAAACCGACCAGCCATGATCGTTCGGAATCGGCGAGGCCGACAACTTGCTGCGGCAGGCTGGCAACGCCGGGACCATTGCGGTAAACACCCCACGCCGTTGTGCCGAGCAACAATTCGACGCCGGCATCCATTGCGGTTTCAAGCGCGGGCATGCTCATGAAAATAGCTTCGAGCATGCGTTCTGTATTCTGGGTCGCTGCGGTCATCCGCCCGCCAAAATACAGCGGTATATCATTGCCCATCAAAGCGCCCGAAACGGGGTTTTCATCAACCAGCAGAACTTTTGCTCCGGCTTTGGCCGCGTCGATCGCCGCCGCGATGCCGCTTGGCCCCGCGCCAACAACAACAATATCATAATGCGTTTCAGGAGCGCTGCGCGTTCCATTTATCGCGCATAAATCGGTTCCGGTAAAATTCAGTTCCATTACACCGCCTCCAGCGCTTGGCGCAAATCGCCTATTAAATCGTCAACATGTTCCAACCCGACCGACAGTCGGATCGTGCCATCGGTAATACCGCCTGCCAACCGCTGAGCGGGGGTGAGCGCATAATGCGTCGTGCTCGCCGAATGGCAGATTAAAGTTTCCGAACCGCCCAGACTGACCGCTAGCTTAAGCAGCTTTAAACGGTCAAGCATGCGGAAGGCCTCTGCCTCACCGCCATGCAGGTGGAACGAGAATGTCGAACCGGCTGCCTTGCACTGCCGATCATAGACCGCGCGACGCCGTGTGCCGGGTTCAAGGAAACCCAAATAGGTCACACCCGCGACCTTGGGATGATCGCGCAGAAATTCGGCAACACCGCGCGCGTTTTGCATCGCACGCTCGGTGCGCACCGCGACCGATTCCAACGAACGCAACACCAGCCATGACGTGTAAGGATCGAGGTGATTGCCCCACGTCGTGCGCTGCATGCGCAGATAGTCGATCAAGTCCTTGCGACCGGAAATCCCGCCTGCAAGCAGATCACTATGCCCACCGCAATATTTTGTCAGCGACGTCATGCACAGGTCGACACCATGTTCAATGGGGCGCTGCGCAAATGGCCCGAGCAAGGTGTTGTCCACCACGACCAGCGGCCGGTGGCCTTGCTTGGCTCCCACTTCGTCCGCAATCCGAACCATCAGATCAAGATCAACCAAGGCTGCGGTCGGGTTCGCGGGTGTCTCGGCGATGATAAGCTTCAACGGGCCCTTGGCCATCGCTTCATCAGCCGCTTTGCGGACATCGTTTTCGTCCGTGCCATCGGTATAGGCGGCGACGTGCGATCCGAATTGCGGCATGATGCTGTTGTAGAGCATATCAACGCCGCCATAGATCGGGCGGCCATGCAACACGCTGTCGCCGGGGCGGACATATGCAAGCGCAATGCTGGAATGCGCGGCCATGCCGCTGGAATATGCAACCGCTTCTTCTGCACCATCGATTGCCGCGAGGCGTTTTTCGAGGAAGTCCAAGCCTGGATGCCCCAACCGCGAATAAATGTGGTTGGTTTCGCCCACCAGCGGTCCTGTGCCGTCGAAATAGGCCTCATGCACATTCTTGGCATGTTGCGCCGAGGGATAGACAAAGGTGGATGTCATGAAGATCGGCGGCTTGACCGATCCCATGCCCATTTCCGGGTCATAACCAAATGCGACTGCCAGCGTTTCGGGGCGCAACCCCTTGATGTTATCCTTTGCCATGGGTTGCAATATAATCACGAGCCTTGTCGCAATAATAGTCGGTAAAACGCAAAGCGAGCATTTCGGCTTCTTGCGAATAGGGGCCGGGGGTGTAGCCGGGGCTGTTCACACCTACTTGATTGTTTTCGGCCAACATCTTGTCTTCCAAATTTGTCATGGTCCACAACGATATGAGTTTTTCGACGTCATAATCGACGCCTTCGACAGCATCTTTATGGACATACCATTTGCCGGTCACGTGGGTTTCATTGGGGCCGACGGGCATGGCGCTGAACATGAAAACATGGTCTGCGGTGCAATGGACAAAACAGTGCGGATCAACTGCCCAGCGCATCGAACCGATATCGCCTTCATTGGCGTCGCACATCAGCTTTTGGGACAGGTGCTTCCCATCGCCTGATATCGAAACGCAGCCTTCGTTCAATGCAAAGCGTGCGATTTGCCAATAATGCCCCTCAACCGGGGTTTGCGGCAGGCCAAGCGCATCCATTTTTTCTTCAAAAGCCATGACGCGCGCGTCATGACCGCTGTCAAAATGCTTCGACATTCCGACCGGAAATGTTTTGGACAGTTCGGGGTGGCCGGTGCTGCAGTGATAGCATTCGCGGCCATTTTCCATAACCAGTTTCCAATTGGCATTTTCGACCAGAACGCTCTCATAGGCCAGCTTTGCGTCTTTCAGATTATGCGGCGCTGCATATTCGGCAAGCTTCGCGCTAAAGTCGTCAATGGGTGGCGGTGTTTCGGACAGGCAGATGAAGATCGCGCCTGCAACACATTCGATAGCGACAGGTTTTAGGCCATGGTCGGCTTTGTCAAAATCATCGCCCATCCGGTTTGCGGCAAACAAAGAGCCATCGAGATCATATGTCCAACGATGATAAGGGCACACCAGCTTTGGTGCGGTCCCGCTGCCCACGGCACAAATCATGGAGCCGCGATGGCGGCAGCTGTTGTGAAAGGCGCGGATATCGCCCTGCCGGTCACGCGTGATGATAACCGGCCATTTGCCGACCATCATCGATAGATAGCTTCCGGCCTTGGGCAGTTCGCATTCGAGACCAGCCATCAGCCAGCTTTGGCCGAAAATAGCGGCCATATCGAAATCGAAGCTATCAGGATCCGTATAAAGACCCTGCGGTAAGGTGTGTCCTTCGCGACGCTGCTGGAACAGCGCGTCAATCCGCCCTAAGTCCATTTTTATGCCTTTGGTTAATTTTCCCCAGATTGGAGAATGGGCCACTTGACCGGTCGAATAAAATCGCATTTTCGCATAGCCCTATGTCAAAATGTCGGGCAGTGTCGTCAGCGGAAACCAATTTGCTTTTGAAAGGTCGATCCCATTTCCAACCGCAGTAATATTAACCGTCGTTGGTTGCCGTTGAATGCCTTGCGCGCCTTTGAAGCGGTGGGCCAGAATTTGAGCTTCACAGGCGGCGCATCGGCGCTTTCGGTGTCGCAAAGTGCCATGAGCCGGCATGTCGGCGGGCTTGAGGAATTGTTGGGTAAGCAACTCTTCGTCCGCGATGCATCGCGCCTATTGCTAACACCTGCAGGGGAAGAGCTGTTGCCCGTCGTGAGCAAATGCCTCGACCGGCTTGAGCAAACGATGAACTCGATCCGCAATGATGAAGTGACGAGCCGTTCGCTTCGGCTCCATGTGCCGCCATCCTTGTTGCAGCAGCTGTTTCTGCCAATGTTGCGCGATTTTCGCGCTGAACATCCGGACATCCGGCTTGATGTTTCGAGCGCGCATGTCACCGGTTTGCCAGCCACCGATTTCGATATGGCGATTGCCTATGACCGGCCCAATGTCGACGACCGGATTACCGACCTTCTTTGGATGGTCCGGGTCGCGCCGCTTTGTGCGCCAGCGACGGCGATTGCCAGTCAGGGCAAATCGCTGGAGGAATTTCTGGAAAGTCAGGAGCTACTTCACCTGAAACTGGACGGCGAGCCGCGCGATCTTTTGTGGACGGCCTATCTGAGACAAAATGGGCTGACCATGGCCACACATGGTGGTCTCGCCTTCGACACGACGATTGCCGCTGCGCAATATGCGATGGCCGCAAGTGGGGTGTTTTTAGGCGACATAGATATGTTTGCCCGGGAAATCGCTGACGGGCGGCTCGTCATGCCATATGATGCAGTCATCGAAGACGGCTATGGCTATTATCTGAAACTCCACGCGGATGATTTGGGCGATCCCGCGATTTCCATGTTCCGCAGCTGGCTGATCAACCGGTTTGCGGCATTGCGGCAAGCGCCGAATCTGCACGCGATAGGCTGATCAGGCGAAGGCCGGATTTTTCCGCCACATCGATCGCAAGGTCCGTCGCCGCCGATATCGTGACGAGCATTGGACAGTTGGCAAGAATAGCCTTCTGCGCCAGTTCAAGGCTGCAGCGCGCGGTCAAAATGATAAAGCCGGCTGCGATGTCGATGTGTGCGCGCGCAAGCGCTCCAATCAATTTGTCGAGTGCATTGTGCCGGCCAACATCTTCCCGCGTCATCAAGATAGAGCCATCGGGCGCACAAAATGCGGCTGCGTGCGCGGAACCCGTTTGGGCATTGAGTGTCTGATGTGCACGCAATGCCGATAATGCTGCAAACATGGCGGCGTCCGATACATCGATCTGCGCGGTGACCCGCGGCAAGGGGCGCATTACCTCTTCCAGATTATCCATGCCACACAGCCCGCAGCTGCTTTCGGAAACGCGCTGCCGCGCACGGGCAAAGACTTTTTCGGCATTTTCTGCTGGCACCTGAATCCGCAATATCCAGCCCAAATCGGCCTGATGTGCGTCAACGGCCAAAATTTCGTCAGCGCGGCTAATCAACCCCTCGGACATGCTAAAGCCAATAGCATAATCCTCAAGATCAACGGGCGTCGCCATCATCACGGCATAGCCGATGCCATTATATTCGATTGCGACCGGTGCTTCGACAATGATGCTGCGTTCTATGGTTTCGGTCGCGCCCTGATCAGGTTTCAGCACAGAAAATTGGATAGGTTTTGAACCCTGATCAGGCGCCATTTTGCGCGTCGGCCAGTAAGCTGATGGCGGCGGCAGCAACCGGCGACAGGCCCGCGGTTCCGTGCGCAAAAATCATCTTTTTCATGCGCGGGTCCCAGAATTGCTGAATGTGATCGGCGACCGCCGCAACAGGCGCATCGTCCGTCGCCAGATTGGTTGCAATCTGGTTGGCCATGTGGACGAGGCGCTCAACGCTGTTCATTCGGCAGGAACTCCCGTTTCGACCCGGCGAGAGCGCGCCGCCAATGCTTCATATTCTTCCTGCCACTCGGTTGGCCCGTTCGATGCGCTAATCTGAACCGCGGTGACCTTATATTCTGGGCAGTTGGTTGCCCAGTCGCTAAAGTCGGTGGTGACCACATTCGCCTGCGTTACGGCATGGTGGAATGTGGTGTAGACGACGCCGGGGGCAACGCGATCGGTTACGGTGGCGCGTAACGTGGTTTCTCCCGCACGGCTCGCCAATTTGACCCAATCGCCTGATTTAACGCCGCGATCCTCGGCATCCACCGGGTGAATTTCCAGCAAATCCTCGGGATGCCAGGCGACATTTTCTGTCCGCCGCGTTTGTGCGCCGACATTATATTGCGACAATATACGTCCGGTCGTCAGCAACAACGGAAAGCGTGGTCCGGTTTTCTCATCGGTTGGGACATAATCTGTCACAACGAATTTGCCCTTGCCGCGAACGAAGCCGTCCACATGCATGATCGGCGATCCATCAGGCGCGTCTGCGGTCACGGGCCACTGCAGCGAGCCGGCTTCATCCAGCCGTGCAAAGGACACACCGGCAAAGGTCGGGGTAAGCCGCGCGATTTCGTCCATGATTTCGGACGGGTGGGTATAGTTCCAATCCAGCCCCATCGCTTGCGCCAGCCGCTGCGTGACTTCCCAGTCCTCCAAACCATTCATCGGCGTCATCACCTTGCGCACCGGCTGAATGCGGCGTTCGGCATTGGTGAACGTGCCATTTTTTTCAAGGAAGGTTGATCCCGGCAAGAAGATATGCGCGTAGTTGGCGGTCTCGTTCAGGAAAAGATCGTGGACAATGACACATTCCATCGCTGCCAACCCAGCCGACACATGGGCGGTGTTCGGATCGGATTGAAGGATGTCTTCACCCTGGCAATATAGCGCCTTGAATACGCCATCGACTGCGGCATCGAGCATGTTGGGGATGCGCAGGCCGGGTTCGGGATCCAGTGTCACGCCCCAGTCATCTTCAAACAATTTCCGTGTATTGCCATCGCTGATGTGGCGATATCCGGCCAACTCATGCGGGAAGCTGCCCATATCGCATGCGCCTTGGACATTGTTCTGGCCACGAAGCGGGTTAACACCGACACCCCGGCGGCCAATATTACCGGTCGCCATCGCCAAGTTTGCAATGGCCATAACGGTCGAGCTGCCTTGCGAATGTTCGGTCACACCAAGGCCGTAATAGATCGCTCCATTGCCACCTGTGGCATAAAGCCGCGCGGCTGCGCGAAGCTTTTCGGCGTCCACCAGCGTTACCGGCTGCAGATTTTCGGGGCTATTGCGGGATTGCGAAACGAACTCGGCCCAATGGCTATATTCGTCCCAGTCGCAACGCTCCCGAATGAATGCCTCATCAGCGAGCCCTTCGGTGACGATGACATGGGCCATCGCCGTCAGCACGGCAACGTTCGTGCCGGGGCGAAGCGGAAGATGGTGCTGCGCCTCAATATGCGGCGATCGGACAATGTCGGTGCGGCGCGGGTCGATGACGATTAACTTCGCGCCCGGGCGACCATCCTGTCCGCGCAAACGGCGCTTCATCCGGCTGGCAAAAACCGGGTGTCCGTCGGTGGGGTTGGCCCCGATGATCAGGATGACGTCGGTGTCTTCCACGCTGTCAAAATCCTGCGTCCCCGCGCTGGTGCCAAAGGTTGTTTTTAGGCCGTATCCGGTCGGCGAATGACACACGCGTGCGCAAGTATCGACATTGTTATTGCCAAAGCCTGCCCGAACAAGTTTTTGCACAAGGAAGGTTTCTTCATTGGTGCACCGGCTCGACGTAATTCCACCAAGGGCGTTGCGACCATATTTCGCGCTAATTCGTTTCAGTTCGGACGCGGTGTAGGCAAAAGCTTCGTCCCATTCGACTTCGCGCCAAGGATCGCTGATCGACTTGCGGATCATCGGCTTCAATATGCGTTCCTGATGCTGCGCATAGCCCCAAGCAAAGCGGCCCTTTACGCAGCTATGTCCGCGATTGGCCTTACCGTCTTTGTACGGGACCATCCGCACCAGTTGTTCGCCGCGCATTTCGGCGCGGAAGGTGCAGCCAACACCGCAATAGGCGCAGGTCGTGACAACGCTGCGTTCGGGTGTGCCGACTTCGACCACTTTTTTCTCAACCAATGTCGCGGTCGGGCAGGCTTGCACGCAAGCGCCGCAAGACACGCATTCAGAGCCGAGGAAATTGTCGCTCGCGAGACCTGCAGAAATCTTGGAGTCCCAACCTCTGCCTTCCATGGTCAGCGCAAGGGTGCCCTGCACTTCGTCGCAGGCGCGGATGCAACGCGAACAGGCGATACATTTGCTGGGATCAAAATCGAAATAGGGATTGGAGTGATCTTTTTCCTGCCCCAGATGCGTGGCCTGCACATCGTAGCGGACATCGCGCAAACCAACGGCGCCGGCCTGATCCTGCAATTCGCAATCGCCGTTTGCGGCGCATGTCAGGCAATCGAGCGGATGGTCGGAGATATACAGCTCCATCACGCCTTTGCGCAATTTTGCCAGATGCGGGGTTTGCGTGCGCACAACCATGCCGGGTTCCACAGGCGTCGTGCAACTCGCTGGGGTCCCCCGGCGGCCGTCGATTTCGACCAAGCATAAGCGGCATGAACCGAAGCTTTTAACGCTGTCGGTGGCGCATAATTTGGGGATCGACGTGCCTTGTTCCGCAGCCGCACGCATGACGCTTGTTCCTGCAGGTACAGTTACATTGCGGCCGTCAATCGTAAGCGAAACTGTTTCATCCGAACGGCTTTCAGGGGTCCCAAAATCATTTTGCGGCTGGTATGTCATATGTCTACCTTATACCCATATTCGACCGTTGAGCAGCATATTGTGCCAGCTCCCGGGGCGTATTCAAGTTGTGAAAAACATCTGCGGATGTGATTGCTTGTGCGCCGGATACGGCAATCCAGTTGCGCATAGATAGATTATCCTGATGACGCAGATGTCTGTCCAGCAATGGCGCAAGTGCGACAGGCCAGACGCCAAACAGATAATGACCATCAATATAGATGGCGCGTTCAGAAGGGCCATCTATCGGAAACTGCGCCACGGGTACGACATCGCAACCCGCGGTCACCACCGCATCAAACCCGTTTTGCTGCGCATAATGCAGCGCCGCATTCAGGCCACCCAAAGGCCCCATGTCCGCGAATGGTCGGTCTTCGACCCAATCCATGCCCGGCCAAGCGCGGCCACAGACAATCAATTTGTCGACCTGATCGCGCAAGCCATCGGCGACATGTTCGATCAGCGCAGTTCCATTCAGGGATGCAGCTGCCTTGTCGCTCCCAAAGCGCGTAGCCTTGCCGCCGGCAATGATCGCGCCCAGCCGTCTCATTTGAAATCTTCGGGGAAGAGCTTAATCGCACTCATAACGGGATAGGGCGTAAATCCACCCATCGCGCACAATGAACCGAACTTCATGGTTTCGGCAAGATCGGCAAGCAAAGCCAGATTGGCGTCGACATTTTTGCCTGCGATAATCTGGTCGATCGTCTCGACGCCGCGCGTGCTGCCCAATCGGCAGGGCGTACATTTGCCGCAGCTTTCGATCGCACAAAATTCCATCGCAAAGCGCGCCATTTGTGCCATGTCGACGCTGTCATCAAAAACGGTAATCCCCGCATGTCCGATCAGCGCATCCGCCGCGGCGAACGCCTCATAATCAAAAGGCAGATCAAACTGCGCAGGCGGAATATAGGCGCCCAATGGCCCACCGACCTGAACACAGCGCACCGGACGACCGCTTGCCGTGCCCCCGCCGATATCGTTGACCAGCTCGCCAAGCGTAATACCGAAGGCAACTTCGAACAGGCCGCCATGTTTGACATTTCCGGCAAGCTGAACGGGCATCGTCCCCTTTGACCTGCCCATGCCGTAGGCGGCGTATGCTTCACCGCCATGCGCCAATATCCATGGCACGGCAGCCAGCGTCAGCACATTGTTGACGATAGTGGGTTTGCCAAACAGGCCCTCCAACGCGGGTAGGGGGGGCTTGGCGCGCACTTCGCCACGCTTGCCCTCAAGGCTGTTCAAGAGCGAGGTTTCTTCGCCGCAAATATATGCGCCCGCGCCAACGCGGACTTCGACGACAAATGGCGCAATCAAATGCGCAGACAGCCGGATAGCGGCTTCCATTTTGGCAATGGCGTGCGGATATTCGGAACGGATGTAGATATAGGCTTTGCTCGCGCCGACGGCGAAACCGGCAATCGCCATGCCTTCGATCAGCATGAACGGGTCGCCTTCCATCACCATCCGGTCGGCAAAGGTTCCGCTGTCGCCCTCGTCGGCGTTGCAGACGATATATTTCTGTTCAGCAGGGGCGTCCGCCACCGTCCGCCATTTGATGCCAGCCGGAAAACCCGCGCCGCCGCGACCGCGAAGGCCCGATGCCATGATTGTTTCGATGGTTGCGTCAGCGCCAATTGCGCGTGCTTGGCCAAGACCCAGCCAACCACCCGATGCGTAATAATCGTCCAGCGATGTCGGCCGGATCTTGCCCGCCCGCGCAAACGTCAACCGGTTCTGTTTGGCGATGAAGGGGTGGTCCTCAATCCGCCCGATGGATTGAGCGTCACCGCTTAAGATCGAAGGAACTTGATCAGCCGAGACTTGACCATAGCCCATGCCGTCAATGTCGACCAACGGTTCCATCCAGTGCATGCCCCAGCTGGACACGCGTTCGACTTCGACGCCCGCCGCGGCAAAAGCAGCTGCAACGGCATCTGCGCCACAGGCGAGCGCAACAGCGTCATTGGATATCCGGACGGTCACATGGCCTCCAATAATGAACTAAGGCGCGCCTGGTCCAATCGGGCGATGACTTGGTCGCCAACCAATGCAGCTGGACCAACCGAGCATAGGCCAAGGCAATAGACAGCCTCTACCTTCACGCGGCTTTGCTTTTCGGCAATCGGCACCAGCGCGTCGACACCGCGCGCCTTGCACGCCTCTGCGCGGCACAATTTCAATATGGGCCGCGCTTCGGCTTCTTTGCGGAAATCATGGTAAAAGCTCACGACGCCGTACACTTCCGCGCGGGTCAGGTTCAGCGCCTGTGCAATGTCGCGCATCGCCTCTTCGCTGACATAGCCGAACGCTTTTTGCACGTCATGCAGGATAGGCAGCAGCGGCCCTTCCCGGTGCGCATGTTCGGCGACGATGTCAGCGATTGAAGTCATTTAGAACACCACGACGCTGCGGATGCTTTTCCCCGCATGCATCAATTCAAATGC
>DLOZ01000006.1 GCA_002479765.1 Sphingomonadales bacterium UBA7471
TTCGACATCATGTATGGCGAAGGTATTTCCAAGACCGGGGAACTTTTGGATCTGGGCGTGAAAGCGGGTATTGTCGAAAAGTCCGGCAGCTGGTTCAGCTATGACTCGATCCGTATTGGGCAGGGTCGCGAGAATTCAAAAACCTATCTCATGGAAAATCCTGAAGTCGCGGCACGATTAGAAGCCGCCATTCGGGGTAAGACCGAAGAAGTCGCGGAAGTCCTGATGACGGGGCCTGACGCGGAAGATGACCTTTAAGAAATATGCGAACAAGCGCGGCCTTGCCTGAGGCCGCTGCTTTCGACCCGTCCTGGTCCACCCCGGGGCGGGTCACTTTGTTTTGCCGCGTACAGATATACGGCGAGCCGCGCGCGCGTGCCGCTGACTTCTTGACAGGCAGGGTGGCTAAGGCACAACTGCATCAATGACATTGCAGATTCACCTGATTGGCTTGCCCACAGATCAAAACAGTTCGTTCGAACGTGGCGCAGCGGCGGCACCGGCGGCAATTCGCCATGCGCTATTTAGCGATCGGGGTAACCTATCGACCGAGTGCGGCCTTGAAATAGGAACAGACATTGCGCTGATCGATCGCGGGGATGTGCCGCTTTTGGACGTTGATACTGCGGCTGATGACGCGCGCATCATACAGGCGGTGGCTGACGCGATGGACGCAGGCGCTGTTCCTCTGCTGCTGGGTGGCGATCATTCGGTAACATATCCAGTCGTCAAGGTTCTGGCCGCGCGTCACGGACCGCTCAACATTCTGCATTTTGATGCGCACCCCGACATGTATGCCGATTTTGAAGGCAATCCGCGCAGCCATGCATCGCCATTTGCCCGCATATTGGAAGCCGGCCACGCAAAGCGCATTGTTCAAGTCGGTATCCGGACGCTCAACCACCACTGCCGTGAACAGGCGGAGCGTTATGGCGTTGAAATACTCCCGATGCTGAACTTTTCGCCAGCGCATGTTCCCGTTCTTGATGGGCCGCTCTACATCAGTTTTGACCTCGATGGTCTTGACCCGTCGGAAGCGCCGGGTGTCGCGCATCCAGAGCCGGGTGGCCTGACGGTGCGCGAAGTGCTCTCGATATTTGCCAAACAAAATGCCGCAATTGTCGGCGCGGATGTTGTGGAACTTAACCCCCAGCGCGACGTGAACGATGTTACGGCAATCGTCGGGGCCAAGCTGGTCCGGGAAATCGCCGCGCGTATCTATCAAAATCATCCAGGAGAATAACCATGACCATCACAGTGCACCATTTGAACAATTCGCGGTCGCAACGGATTTTGTGGCTCCTGGAAGAATTGAACGTGCCCTATGAAATTGTGCACCACCAGCGCGATGTCGTGACCAATCTTGCGCCCGAGGTGCTTTTGAAAATACATCCTTTGGGTAAGTCCCCGATGATAGAAGACGCCGGCAATGTCGTTTTTGAATCAGGGGCTATCGTCGAATATTTGTGCGAGCGTCATAATGGCGCGCATCTGGTGCCGCCACGTGGGACAGACGAACATATCCGTTACCTTGAGTGGCTGCATTTTGCCGAGGGTTCGGCGATGACACCGATTTTGCTAAACCTGTACACGGCCCTTCTGGGCGAAGCCGCCGCGCCGTTGCACCCGCGCATTAACGAGCAATTGGAAAGCCATTTTCAGTTCATGGAGGATGGATTGAACGCCAGCGGATGGTTTGTCGGCGATATGATGAGCGGCGCCGATATCATGTTGAGCTTTCCAGCGGAGGCCGCCGTTAAAATGGGCCGTGCCGCCAACCGCCCGAACCTCACCAAATTTGTGGAAACAATCCACGCGCGGCCGGCATTTCAGCGCGCGCTCGAAAAGGGCGGGCCCTATGCTTATGCCTGACGGAGCGGCAAAGTGCATATCCGGCTTGCAGGGCGGCGAGTCGTTCCCTAAGTCGCTTTCGTTATGACATCGACCAATGATATTCGCCGCGGGTTCCTTGATTATTTTGGTGCTGCCCAGCACGACATAGTCTCGTCCGCGCCACTCGTGCCGTACAATGACCCGACATTGATGTTCGTCAATGCCGGCATGGTACCCTTTAAAAACGTATTTACGGGCTTGGAAAGCCGCGAAACGCCGCGTGCAGCTTCAAGCCAGAAATGCGTGCGGGCGGGCGGCAAGCATAATGATTTGGACAATGTCGGCTACACGGCGCGCCATCACACATTTTTTGAAATGCTCGGGAACTTCTCGTTCGGCGATTATTTCAAAGAGCAGGCGATTACCCATGCGTGGACGTTGCTGACGAAGGAGTGGGGGCTTGATCCGTCGCGCCTGACGACGACGGTCTATCATACCGATGACGAGGCGTTCGACCTGTGGCGCAAGATTGCTGGCCTTCCAGAAGAGCGCATTATCCGTATCGCCACGAACGATAATTTCTGGTCGATGGGTGACACGGGGCCATGCGGACCGTGCAGCGAAATTTTCTATGACCATGGCGACCATATTTTTGGTGGCCCTCCGGGAAGCCCGGATGAAGATGGTGACCGTTTTGTCGAAATCTGGAACCTCGTGTTCATGCAGTTCGAGCGGCAGGATGACGGCACCGATGTGCCTTTGCCGAAGCCGTCGATCGATACCGGCATGGGGCTTGAGCGGATCGCGGCTGTCATGCAGGGCGTGCACGACAATTATGATACGGACACGTTCAAGGCGCTGATCAATGCGTCGGAAGAGCTGACCGGCACCAAGGCGCAGGGCGACCAAATGGCCAGCCACCGCGTGATTGCCGACCATTTGCGCTCGACCAGCTTCCTGTTGGCCGATGGTGTTATGCCGTCGAACGAAGGTCGCGGCTATGTTCTGCGCCGCATCATGCGCCGCGCTATGCGCCATGCGCACATCCTTGGCGCGAAAGAGCCGTTGATGCACCGTTTGGTCGGCAGCCTCGCCGCGGAAATGGGTGCGGCCTATCCCGAATTGCTGCGCGCGCAACCGATGATTGAAGCGACGCTGAAGCAGGAAGAAACCCAGTTCCGCCGCACGCTGGACAAGGGCATCAAGCTGCTGGATGAAGCCACCACGGGTATGCAACCCGGCGATATCCTTGCCGGCGATACTGCGTTCAAACTGTATGACACATATGGCTTTCCATATGATCTGACCGAAGACGCGTTGCGTGCGCAGGGCTTGGGCATTGATCAGGCCGGTTTTGAAACCGCCATGAACAATCAAAAGGCCATGGCGCGTGCCGCATGGAAGGGTTCCGGCGCCAAGGCATCGGACGACGTCTGGTTCGACATCGCCGACCGCGTTGGTTCGACCGAGTTTACCGGTTACACAGCCAATGAAGGTGAGGGGCAAGTCGTTGCCCTCGTCCGTGATGGTGTTGAAGTGCAGTCTGCTGTGGCAAACGACACCGTGACCGTCATCACCAACCAGACACCATTTTACGGCGAAAGCGGCGGCCAGATGGGCGACGCTGGCGTTATTTCAAGCGCCAACATGCGTGGTGACGTCACTGACACGGCAAAGCCGCTTGGACGTTTGCATGCGCATCAGGTTAAGATTGGAACGGGCGAGATCAAGGTCGGCGACTTTGTCACCTTGAAGATCGACACAGCCCGCCGCGACGCCCTGCGCGCCAACCATAGCGCAACCCATTTGCTGCACGCGTCCTTGCGCGAAAGACTGGGCAGCCATGTGACGCAAAAGGGCAGCCTTGTTGCACCGGATCGTCTGCGGTTCGATTTCTCGCATAATCAGGCGGTGACGGCTGATGAAATTGCGATGATTGAAGCCGATGTGAACGCACAAATTCGCGGTAATCAGGCGGTAACCACGCGTTTGATGACCCCTGATGACGCGGTCGCTGCGGGTGCGCTTGCTCTGTTTGGCGAGAAATATGGCGAGGAAGTCCGCGTGCTGACGATGGGCAAGACCGATGACACGCATTATTCGCTCGAACTGTGCGGTGGAACGCATGTGAACGCATTGGGTGACATTGCCTTGTTTACGATTGTGTCTGAAGGCGCTGTCGCCAGCGGTATCCGCCGGATTGAGGCATTGACCGGAGAGGCCGCACGCCTCTGGCTCGTTGGCCGCGAAACACAGTTGAAGAATGTCGCCGCGATGCTGAAAACTGCGCCTGATGAAGTCGGCGCGCGTATTGAAACATTGATGAGCGAACGCAAGCGGATGGAGAAAGAACTCTCCGAAGCCAAAACCGCGCTCGCATTGTCCGGTGGCAGTGGTCCCAAGGCGGAAGCCGAAACAATCGGTGACGTGACATTCATGGGGCAGGTCATCAATGGTATCGAGCCAAAGGCCCTGCGCGGTTTGGCCGATGACCAGATGAAGGCCATTGGCAGCGGCATCGTCGCCATCATCGCGGCGAACGAGAACAGCAACACCGTCGTTGTTGCGGTCTCACCCGCGCTCCACGCCACGCTGACCGCTCCAGACCTCGTTCGCGCGGCGACTGAGGCGATGGGTGCGCAAGGTGGTGGTGGACGTCCCGACATGGCGCAAGGTGGCGGCCCAGCCGGCGCTGAGCTGGCGCAGGCGGCATTGGCTGCCATCAGGGCAAAGATTGCCGGTTAAGAGGTAAGCTTGAGCTTGGGGGCCTCGTCGAGGCCGCCGGCTTCTTTAATCTGTCGCCGGAATTCGTCGCGCTTTTCGTGGATAGATGCGATCACGGGGCCCATAGCCACGCCGAGGTCGACGAGCACCGCTTCCGATAGCTGAAGCGAGCTTTCCAGCGTTTCTGGAACGGCGTCGGTTGCACCGGCCTGATACAGGCGTGCGGCATGGTCTGCATCGCGTGCACGCGCGACGATGGTAATATCGGGCAACCATTGGCGGACGCGCTTGACGATATGTTCGGCCAGCACCGGTTGATCCATGGTCAGAATAATCGCCTTTGCGTGGCCAAGGCTCAGCTTGTCCAATGTTTCGGGCCGCGAGATATCGCCAAAGATAACTTTATACCCACCGCGCCGCGCCGCGGTGACCGCATCCACATTGGATTCAACCGCAACATAAGGCTGCCCATGCTTCGTCAGCATGTCGGCCACCAAATGACCGACCCGGCCAAAGCCGATAACGACCGTGCGCGGTTCCTGCGCCGGGTCTTGCTCATGCACTTCGTCATCGCTTTCGCGCAGCTCAAGCCGGCGCGCCATGTCGTGGCCGATGCGCGCCAATATCGGCGTGATGGTTAGCCCAATCGCCGTTGCGACTTGCCAGAAATTGATGGTCGCGGCGTCAATGATCTGCGCCGCGCCGGCTGCGCCCAGCACAATGAGGGTGGTTTCCGATGGGCTTCCCATCAGAACGCCTGTCTCGGTCGCGGTCCCCGTGCGTGCGCCGTTCAGCTTCAGCAGGCCCGCGGTAACCGCGGCCTTTATCAGAACGACGCTCGCAACCGCACCGACCAGCGCAGCCCAATTGGCCGCGACGAAGCGCAGATCAACTTGCATGCCGATGCTGATCAGAAACACACCCAGCGCCAGCCCCTTAAACGGCGCTGTCATGACGGCGACTTCGGTATGATAGTCCGTCTCGGCGATTAACAGGCCAGCGATCATTGCGCCGACGATGGGCGAAAGGCCGACGGCACCGGTCGCGAGACTGGCTACGATCACCACCAACAGGCTGACCGACACAAAAAGCTCCGGGCTTTTGGTGCGCGCGGCCTGTCCGAACAGGCGGGGCAGGAAGAAACGGCCAAGCACAAGCATACCGACGATCACCAATGTGCCCTGCCAGAGCACAGTAAATATGCCTTCCCACGAACCCGAACCCACTCGTGGTGCCAGCGCGCCCAAGACGAAGATGATCGGGACGATGGCAAGATCTTCGAACAGCAGCATCCCAAGGGCCGATTTGCCAACGGCAGAATGCGTGCCCGATATGGGCAGCACAAGCGCAGTCGATGAAAGCGCCAGCGCAACGCCGATGCCAATCGCCGCCGTCAGGTTATATCCAAAAAGCAAAAGACCCGCGGCAATGATGAGCCCCGCACCGAACAATTGCGCTGCGCCGACGCCAAAAACCAGACGCCGCATCTTCCACAATCGCCGAAAGGACAGTTCAAGCCCAATGGTGAATAGCAATAAGATAATGCCATATTCGCCAATGGGTCCAATAGCCTCGGGATTGGTGATGGTGACCCATTCAAGCAATGGATAACGTTCGACCAAAGTGCCGAGGCCCATGGGGCCGACCAATATTCCCACCAAGATGAAACCGATAATAGGCGTGATGCGAAAACGGGCGAAGGCCGGGATGACGATGCCAGCTGCGCCCAGAATGACGAGCAGATCGCTGATGCTTTCACCGTGTAGTTCGCCTGCCATGCCCACCTTCTACGCCAATGCCGTATGAAAAGGGAAGGACCGGACAATAAAAAAGCGCGGAGGTCGCCCCCCGCGCTTTGTTGTACTCATCAGTTTGCTGTTACTGCCAGCTACCCATTTTGGCTTCGAGGTTGGCGCGAACCTGTTCAAAGAACTGCTCGGTCGTCATCCATGCCTGGTCTGGGCCAATGAGGATCGCGAGATCCTTTGTCATGTGGCCGTCTTCAACCGTTTGGATGCACACTTCTTCAAGCGTTTCTGCAAAGCGCGTCACTTCAGGTGTTTCGTCAAATTTGCCACGGAATTTCAGTCCGCCGGTCCATGCAAAAATCGACGCAATCGGGTTGGTCGATGTTGCCTTGCCCTGCTGATGCTGACGGAAATGGCGCGTTACGGTGCCATGTGCGGCTTCGGCTTCAACGGTCTTGCCATCTGGTGTCATCAGAATCGACGTCATCAATCCAAGCGAACCAAATCCTTGTGCGACTTGGTCAGACTGCACATCACCATCATAGTTTTTGCACGCCCAGATGAACTTGCCCGACCACTTCAGCGCGGACGCGACCATGTCATCGATCAAGCGATGCTCGTACACAATGCCGAGTTCTTTGAACTTGTCGGCAAATTCGGCTTCGTACACTTCTTGGAACAGGTCCTTAAAGCGACCGTCATAATATTTCAGGATGGTGTTCTTGGTCGACAGATACACGGGCCATTCGCGAGTGACGCCATAGTTCAGCGAAGCGCGGGCAAAGTCACGAATCGAATCGTCGAGATTGTACATCGCAAGGGCAACGCCCGGTGATGGATAATGGAAAACTTCCTCGTCAATCGTCCGGCCATCGTCGCCGTCCCAAACCAGACGCAATGTGCCGGGGCCAGGAACGAGGAAATCGGTCGCGCGATACTGGTCACCAAATGCGTGACGCCCGACAACGATTGGGTCGGTCCAGCCGGGGATCAG
>DLOZ01000024.1:0-3522 GCA_002479765.1 Sphingomonadales bacterium UBA7471
GCATTGTTGACAATAGCGCCAGTACCAAAGCTTTGCGTATTACCAATCAGGGTGCCTTGCGAAATGGTCGTGCCGCCCGTGAAGGTGTTAACGCCAGACAGGGTCATCACACCCGTGCCGGTCTTAGTCAGTGGGACTGCGCCAGTGATCGCGCCGCTGACAGAGAAATCGCCACCACCGGGGTTCAAGTTAATGGTTTCCCAACCACTAATCGCTCCGCCCCAACTGGCATTGAGAATGAGCGTATCTACGAAGGCACCTGAACCACCGTCAAGCGAAGTCAAGCCACCCATTGACGCGCCCGGCATGATAATGAGGGTGTCGTTGCCCGCGCCCATTGCAATACTGCCGTTCACAACGGCACCAGCGCTGATCGTGATAACCGCGTCGCCATCACCGTCGACGATAGCGGCACCAGATATGGAACTAACACTCGATCCCGAACGCAAGTTAATCAAGACTACACTACCGGCGTCCGAATTCGTCTGGATAGCTGCGCCGGTTCCAGCACTAATCGCACCTGACGCTGTGACCGTTAAGGTGCCAGTGCCAAGGTTGGTCGCATAAATACCGGAATAGTTGCCGGATACATCATTTACAGAAATCGTAAGATTCGTACCCGTAAAACCATTGACGACATCCATGCCATGGCCAGTTGCGCCAGTCACAGCGCCGGTTGAAATCACCGATAACGCGCCATAGCCTTGGTGGGTTGCACGAATGCCGACTTCGCCGCCGGTTACGTCGACAGCAGCGATGTTTAAACCACTGCCCAATGCGTCAGTGTTGGCAGTAATTCCGAAACGAGTGCCAGATACCGTACCTGTCGAGGTAACAGACAGCACACCATTACCACGATTGTGGGCATCGATACCGCTGTTGCCACCGTCTACGTCCGCTACAGAGATAGTGAGGTCCGAACCGGCGCTATAATTTCTAGCCATAATAGCGTCGGCACTGGTGCTGGATATCGTACCCGTGGAAGTAATATTCACGGCCCCTGAACCATAATTGACGGCGCGAACACCGCTCCGGCTGCCGCCAGAGACATCGGCGACAGAAATTCCGAGGTTTAAGCCGTTCGCACTATTGCGGGCAGAAATACCATAACCACCACCCGATACATCGCCGGTCGTCCCGATCCCCAGCGAACCTCTACCGTCATTACGCGCTTCAATACCGTGGTTGCCGCCACTGACGTTAGCAACAGAGATCGAGAGGTCACTACCGGTGACAGAATTCAGCGCACTAATGCCTTGGACAGCGCCGGATATGGTGCCGGTACCGTAAATCGACAGCGTGCCGGTGCCAGTGTTTTCGGCATCAATACCATTGGCACCACCCGACACCGATCCCGTGTAGAGATTAAGGTTGGTACCAGCGTTGCGGGCATAGACGCCATTGCCGCTTGTCCCCGCAACCGTTCCGGTGGAGGTCACCGACAACGCGCCACTGCCACGGTTGACTGCGTAGATACCCTCCGTTGTACCGGTGACACCCGCAACATTGACGCCCAAACCCACACCCATGACTTTGTTTAAGGCACGTACGCCCCGACCGTTGTTACCAACAACCGCGCCGGTCATGGTCAGCAACAGCGACCCGGTAGCTTCGTTGACCGCACTGACACCGATGCCACCTGTTGCCGTCGTACCGGTGACGGTCATTTCCGTGCCGAAGCCCTCGGCGCGTATCCCGGTGCGGACGCCAGTCACATGACCCGTCGATGTCAATGAAAAGGTACCGCGGCCTAAGTTTTTAGCAAAAATACCGTCAACGCCACCCGACGCCGCTCCAGTGGAAATCGTCAGGTTGGTACCTGAGGAACTAGTGTTTTGAGCTAAGACGCCGTAGCGGCTTATGCCGGTAACCATTCCGGTGGTGGTCACCGTCATTGCGCCGGTGCCACGGTTCAATGCCCAGACACCGTCGAGACCACCACTGACGCCAACGGTACTGACGGTCAGATTCACCCCGGTGGTTTGGTTAGAGGCGTATATCCCCCGACCGGTGGTGCCATTCACGGCCCCGGTCGTTGTCACCGAAAGCGAGCCAGAACCGTTGTTGCGCGCGTCGATGCCTTCTTGGCTTCCCCAAACGTCGGTCGCGGTAACGGTCAAGTCGGTGCCAGCGGCACTGTTCGTGGCATTAATGCCATCTCCGTTGGTTTCCGATACAGGTGCGGGCGCCGAAACTGTCAGAGGACCAGCGCCATTGTTGGTCGCAACAATGCCCGCCAAAGCATATGCGGACGGCGCGGTCAGCACACCACCCCCCAGAACCAGACTAGCCGCCAGAGCAGCCAAGGAAGCGCCGTCGGATAAATTTATACCAAATTGGGGATTTTTGCGATTTTCGATTGAAGTGAACGAGTTTTTTCGATGAACTTAGCACGCATGCTCGACATTCCATTACTACTAATATGGGAATAATGTGCTCTTCACACTATTTATAACTGGCGGGCCTTAAGCATATTTAGAAGCTGCGCTAGCGCGAGACTGTGAACAATTGTCACTTATTACAATTGTTCACAGTCATGCATTTTGAGGACTTGGCCAGCTTAGACAGCGCCTTGTAAGTTGATGCCTCCAGTTGGAGTATCGCGCGTTAATCTTGTATTCGGAAGGTTTACTGAAACGAATACTTGTCTGGCAATAAAGGGGCATTCAAAACTGTCACATTGAAACTGCTTTTTTCAAACGCCGTTGTTCCATCTTTTGCTTTCAGGCAACGATACCTGCAAACACAGAAACGCTGCGAAGCGAGCGTTCGGCGCCTATCCTTTCGCGGAATGCACAATGGGACCTATTGGTGGCTTATTCCAAACCGATCAAAGCCGCAGCGGCGACTTCGCCATCCTGCTCGGACGTTCCGCCGCTGACGCCAATCGCGCCCACAATCCGGCCGTTGATGACAATCGGGGTGCCACCTTCAATGGCAACCACACCCGGCAGGCTTAGCACGGCGTTACGTCCGCCGGCGATGGAATCAAAAAAGGCCTTCGTGCTCCGTTTGAAGCGCGCCGCGGTGCGCGCTTTTTCGCGGGCGACCAGATCGGACCCATATTGTGTGCCATCCATCTTGTGGAACAGAACTAGCTCGCCACTTGGTTCGACGATGGCGAAGGCCATAGTGAAATTGCGCGACCGTGCGGACTGTTCGGCGGCGGCGACAATCGTTTTTGCCTGCGCAAGGGTAACTGGGCTACCGTAAGGCAATGGCGACTGTTGCGCGCCTGCAGCGCTGGTCAAAGCAAGCGCCGCAACCGCACCCAAAAACATCCGTTTCATCATGACCTACCCTCTGCAGTCCTTTTATCACGCCTGTTAATTGTCAGATATTTTACGCGTGCGCTATCCGGAAAGTGCCAAGCTTCTTTTCGCCACGGCCCAACCGGCAAATGCGGTCGCATGATGTCCGCAAATATTATGCCACCTCCCCCGCCTTTGCATTGACACAGCCCTTCAAATGCCGCTAAGCGCGCCCCCTATCCTGTGCCCGGATGGCGGAATTGGTAGACGC
>DLOZ01000024.1:3579-19536 GCA_002479765.1 Sphingomonadales bacterium UBA7471
GTCCTCTTCCGGGCACCATTTTCAAACAGTGAATGCAGCGCAATATCCAACTGCGCGGGCGATTAACGGCTAGGCTTGCTTGTCCGGATCAATGTGCAGCCAATCGGCGGGGCGCGTTTTGCTCCATTCTGCAAGCATCAACGCCATTGGTAGGCCTCGTCAGCGACTGGAACGGCGACCTTCCCTTCAAATATAAGGCCATCGACGCGCACTTCGTTCAATCGCGCCGCGCCGTTCTTATACGGGTCGCGGTCCAGCGCGACGAAGTCCGCGCGTTTCCCCGATGCGACCGATCCGACCATGTGGTCCATGCCGATAACCTTGGCTGCATCGATCGTGATAGAACGCAAAGCTTTATCTAAGCTCAGCCGTTCAGCAGGTGCTTTTACCGTGCCACCGATGGTCATGCGGTTGGTGGCAATCCAGGCAAGGTAGAGCGGATCAATAGGCGCCATGTTAAAATCGCTGTGCAGGCCCAATGGCACGCCTTTAGCTTCAAGCGAACCCAGCCGGTTCATCGCCGCCGCCCGGTCCGGCCCCAATCCAGTCTCGGCATAAACATCCCCCAATACACGAATATAGTTGGGCTGCGCCGATACCATCAGGCCGCGTTCCGCAATGCGACGGTTTTGTGCCTCGGTAGAATAGCCTAAATGTTCCAAGGTGATTGTTTGCCCGGCGTGCCGCGGCAAGCGCTCGACAGCGGCAAGCACAACATCCAGCCCTTCATCGCCGTTCACATGAATATGCAGCGAGAAGCCGAGCGGCCAATAGGTTTCAAGTTGTTGGCCCAATAATTCGGGTTCGGTAATCCATTTGCCTTCATGCCCGTCACTATATCCGGGGGCATTCATGCGCATATTCTGGGCAAAGAAGGCGCCATCTGCGAGCAGCTTGATTCTCTTGTCCACACGAACGTGCGGGCCTGCATATTGGCTTTTTACTTGGTCCAACCATTGGAGCGGATCCCGATCTTTGGGCATGCCAGCCGCAAAGGGCATCAGCATGATACGCGCAGCCGCGCCGGGTTGTTCAAACGCCGCCTTTATAAGGCCTGCCTCAACATCAAAATTGGCAAAGACGCCTGTTGCCATATCGCTGGCGGTGGTCACACCGTTGGTGCGGAAGATTTGCTTTAAGTCCCCCATACCCTTGCGGATCCGATCCGGCGTCAATATCGCTGGACGCATCTTTTCGAGTGCGATCATCAATCCAGACTCCGAGAAGAGCCCCGCGTCGAAATCGCAATGGGTAGGATCGCCCTTGTGCGACGCCACGGCTGCATCGAAAGCGCTGCGATCCGCAAAGCCCCAACTTGCCATCGCCGCGGAATTCAAAATCACATCATGAAAGCTGCGCTGCCAGATGATGACCGGCCGGTCAGACACAAGCGCATCCAATGCCTTGCGGTCCAGCGGGCCGTGGAACAGATGGTGATATCCCCAGCAAATGAAGGGGCTATCTGTTGATCGTGCCAGTTCCCGCTTCAGGCCCGCACGCCATGCCTCGGGCGTTCGTGCGCCGGGATAGGTACCGGACGGCAGTGTCCAGTCATCCGGCGCAACAAACGGCAGGTTGAGCATGATAGACGCTTGCATAGGATGCACATGTGGATCGATAAAACCGGGCATTAGCACCTTGCCGGCGAAGCGACGGTCGACTTCTACGTCCCGACTGCGTGTCCAAGCGGCGAGTTCGGCAACTGTATTTGCGTGTCCAAGGATGATGCCGTCGGACACGGCAACAAAGCGCGCGCTGGGTAAAGCCGGTTCCATCGTAATGATCCGTGCGGCCTCAAATATCGTAACTTTACGTCCAGCTGTTGCGGCTGTGACAAGCGGTAACGATGCTAATCCCATGAGTGCGTGCCGACGATTAGATGTCCACATATAAAGCTCCGAAAAATGATGGGCGGACGTTTACCGCTTCGTTTCAAATAGAATATTTTCGATATGCAACGTGCCGCCGCACCCGCTGCATACAGGCCGAAGGGATAAATCATGTGTACATGATTTATGCGTCAGAAGCAGTGGTGGCCCTTTTTGGTCGGCGTACCAGCGATCACCCCAGTGTAATAATGCAAGCAATACGGGGTAAACATCGCGCCCTTTTGCTGTCAGGCGATATTCAAACCGGTCCTGATGCGACGAATAGGGCCAAGCTTTTAGTATACCCTGATTTTGCAAACGTTCGAGCCGGTCAGACAAAATATTTGTCGCCATCCGTGCGTCGCGTTGAATGTCGTCAAACCGACTGATACCCGTAAAACAGGCCCGTATTACCAAAGTTGACCAACGGTCACCGAACAGCTCAATAACGGAATCCGTCATAGTTTTGTTGCTACGTTTGGCCGTAGCCGCAGCCGACTGCTTACGCCGACGACCATATGCCGGGGTAACCTCGCTCAGGCCGGGGCCAGCTTCCCAACCGACCATTCGCGGATCAATTTCCACGCTGCAGCTATTGCAAACGGCCAAGGGGTGCATGACGTGGCCGCAGTCCCGATGGCTGAGGGTAACATGCATATCACGCTCACCCGATGCCCAAATATGCTGCCAACGCTGAACCATTAATGCCGCTGGAAACAGGTCCCGTCCTTTTTCCGTCAGCCGGTAACCCGCTCCACGCTCTCGCAATTTGACAAAAATATCTGCCTCGACCAGCTTTTCCAGCCGGTTGCTGATAACAGAACGGGCCACACCCGTTTGCACGACAAAGTCATCAAAGCGACGCCGTCCAAGAAATGCCTGTTCCATAATCAACAGAACAGGCACGTCGCCGACTACCTCCAGCGCGCGCCAGATGGAGCAGGCCCGGATGGTTTCATGCTTCACTTCTTCCACATCAGCTTCCTGTCACCCGCACAATAATGCGTCGCTATAAACGGCTTCACGGGCCTGTACCCACCTCATTGTATCGCTGCGCCCAAGCGGCGTGAGAGACAGATCGTCCAGATCGGCGCGAGCGCGATGGGCTTGTCCGGCAGTGGCGATCTGCCTTGCATAGGCGCTATCGTTTCAGCCGGGTTGCCGAAGCCTGCTGCGCCTGCACGCCTATACCGGTGGCAAGAAAAAGCATGCCGACCAATAGGTCTGAGCATGGACCGTGTCACTTTTTGCTGCCGACCAGCGGCTGCAACGGATAGGGGCGGTAATGAATTTCGGTAATGGCCAAGGTGTCGCCCTGCCGTTTTGATGGCGTCGCGGCAATGTGTTCCGGTGCTTTGCCGCGTTCAACCCAGTCCTCGATGGAGGCGAGTGGATCAAATTCCTCAGGCGCGTTAGATGACGGAATCTCCCAGCAATGGCCGAGACCGGGTGCCAGAAAGAAGCGGAAGAATTGCTGGACTTTCGCGGTACCGCCCATGCGCTTTGCAACATTGTCATAATATGCCACCGATTGCGACGGCACAACCAGCGGATCGGCCAAGCCATGCCACATGATCATCTTGCCGCCTGCCGCGCGAAAGGCCGAAAGGTCTGGGTTAGTCGCATCCAGGAAAGCGAAATCGCGTTTCAAACGTTCCGGATCGCGATCGAAATTGAAATTGCTCGCCGAAAAACCGGGGAATTGGGGATCGGATGCAATGTGCCGGGTGAAACCATCTGCCAATTGCGTGCCCACCGCCTTTGCAGGATCCTGTAGATACCAGACCTTCCAGAAATCCTCGCTGCCGAACGGCATGCCGCCGAACAGCTTTCGGCCTTTGCTGTCTTTTGGTCCTTCGTGCCATTGGCGCACGACCTGTTTTTCGTCTGTCGTCAGGCAATCTGCAGCGGTGGCATCGGCAGCAACCCCCGCAGGGCATAAGGCGATTTTGGCATAGTCTATCCTGCATGCCGATGGCCGGGCGATCAGGCGATCAACTTTGCCGTCAAGCTGATCGCATTGGGCGTTGATTGCCTGGATCAGGTAAGGAAGCTTGCGCGCGAAACGCGAATTCAGGATCGGCGCTTCCGCATCGCGATTCGTGGTCAATTTCCATGCGCCAAACGCGCCGCCCGCTTGGGTCAATTCGACGACGGGGCAGCCGACGATGATGCCGTTGAATAACGCCGGATAAAGCTGAGCTGCTTTCAGTCCAACCCGGCCGCCATTTGAGCAGCCAACAAAATAGCGATATTTGGGGTCGCGCCCATAGAAGCTCTTGGCAATGCTGGTGCCCGCAGTATAGGCCAGCGGTACCCAGCGATGCGCATACAAGTCCAGCGCCTGCCGGTCACCCACTGCCCATGCGGAGTCTGCCTGCGTGGTGCCGGGATGCCCGCTATCGGTATGAATCGAGGCGTAGCCACGCCTAACCGATTCAACAATACCATTGGAATAACCGGGCGTGTTGGGGGTCAACTGCCCGCAAAAGCCCCCGCAGCCAGCTTGATAAAAATTGCCATTCCAGCCCGAAAGCGGCAGCCGCATTTCAAAGCCGATGCTGGGCTTAATTGTGCCTGTGACACGGCAATAGGCCGGCATGTCGCCTTTTGCTTCAACCGTTATCGACCCAACGACGGTGAAAAGGCTGCTGTCCAATCTTTCCGCAAGCGAGGTGCAGTCTGCCGTCGGCGCGGTCGTAGTCTGCGGTATACTCGCGGATAGGACGAGAGCGGAAATATAGCTCAACATTCGACAGCCTTTCCAATATGATGATATCAAATGAATTAGGGCCGGAAGTTTCCCTCCGGCCCGGCTTCTCGCTTCAGAACTTCATGCTCGCCTGTAGTGCGACGTTACGTGGCCGATCAAAAATACCGGTATTTGCAACACCGGTATTGCCGGTCAGTGTCGTCGCTAAGGGTAAAGAACCTGCAGTCAGAATGATCCGCTCGTTCGTCAGGTTGCGGCCAACCAGCGCTAATTCCCAGCCGCCGTCAATTGTACCCAACGATAGACGCGCGCCTATTTTAGAATAGCCCTGCTGATAGGTCGAACTATCAAGGACGTTGGCGCTTGTCTGATAGCGGCTTGAGAAGTCAGCATTGACGTTGAACACGATCTGCAGATTATCGCCCACAGGATAGTTGAAATCGGCGGCTACATTGCCGGTCCATTTCGGCGCCATGGTTGAGCGCGCACCGCTATAGTTACAAAAATTGCCCGGCTGCACATTCGGCGCTAGGCCGAAGGGGCATTGTCCACGCAGAAAGTCTGTATATTTGAAATCCAAATAGCCGACTGCGCCGCTGAGTTGGAGATGATCCCCAATAGCCACCCGGCCTTCAGCTTCCACACCGCTCACCTTGGCAGCCGAAGCATTGTCAACGTTGAAACCAATGCCCCCGTCAAAGGTCAATGTTTGCAAATCCTTATAGGTGGTGTTGTAATAATTGACCGCAAAGCTGAGGTTCCGGCTCTTATATTTCAGACCAGTTTCGTAATTGTCGGCTTTTTCCGGCCGGAACTGGAATGCGCCGGGGAAACCGGGGGTGGTCGGCAACGAGTTAGAGCGGATATCGAACCCGCCCGCCTTTGCGCCCTTGGCGTAGGACGCATATGCCATCAGTTCAGGCGTGATGTCATATTGAATATTCGCCATTGGCGTCGTCACATTTTCGGAGAATTCGCCGCTGATCGAATGATTAACCACGCGCACGGCGCCCCAGACTGCCCGCACGATATTGATCGGGGTCAAATTGGTTGGCCCGGCTGTGATTACGAGATCACGATTGCCCGACTTCTTTTCGTTGCTGTAGCGCACACCTGCGGTTACCCGCAACTGATCGGTAATCGCATAGGTGCCTTGCGCAAAGCCCGACCATAAATCGGAATTCTGCAGGAACTGTCGGTCGCTTCGCGAATCGCCAAGTGGCCGGAAAGCTGCAAACGGGCCTGCCAGCGTCTTGAAGAAGTCACCAAAGACAACGGTATCGCGCGCCTTTAGCTTAGACGTCTGAAAATAGACGCCAGCCAAATAGGTGAACGGGCCATCACCAGGCGAAGTTAGCCGGATTTCCTGCGACAATTGATCATAATTTTCGCCCTGGTTGGTGCCATCAAGCATAGGCAGTGCGGTATAATCGACATCCAATATCTCGCTCGATTTATAATGGGCGAAACCAGAAATCAGATTGACGGTATGTGCGCCAGCTTCGATATCGATATCGAGTGTTGAATTCAGGATCTTGGTCCGGCTGTCAAAAACGCCGCTTTGTGACCGGCCATTGAGAGTGGTATCAATTGTCGTGAAGAAGGGCGACGCGCTGTAGGTTCCGCGCGGATTGAAGTTTTCGCGTGCCTGGCCCAAAACGGCGAAATCAGCATGCTCGATTTTCAGCGACGCCGTAACTGGGCCATCCTTGCCCAAGCTGAACGTGCCGCGGAAGAACTTGGTATCCACATTCGGTTCATCGCGATTTTGGGTGGTGTTAAAGATATACCCGTCCTGCTTGCGGTAATAGCCAACCAACCTAACCGCAGCCTTCTGGCCAATCGGCGCATTGACGATGCCCGTTAGCTGGGTTTCCTTGTGGTTGAATTCATAAGAGCCGGTCAGCGAACCACCAAAGTCGTCGCTCGGTTTGTTGTTTATGATGCTGATTGCGCCCGCAATCGCATTCTTGCCGAACAAAGTAGGCTGCGGCCCACGCAGCACTTCGACGCGCGCGACATCAACAATCGGCATGCGCACCAGTTGATCGCGGCCATAATAAATGCCGTCGACAAACATCGCTGCCGATTGTTCAAATCCCTTATTGTCGCCCGACGACACGCCTCGGATTACAATCCGGTTAGCAATGCCCGTCTACGTGATACGCAGATTTGGTACGCTGGACGATAGCTGCTCAAGATTGGCCGTCCCCGTTTCGGAAATCGATTCACCCGATACCGCAGAAATCGAAATCGGTACGCGTGACAAACCCTCTTCGCGCTTCTGCGCGGTGACAATAATCTCTTCAAGGCCGCCGCGATCTTCGTCCGCAGCATCCTGTGCCCAGGCAAATGACGGCGTGACCAACATGGTGGTGGTCAAAATAGCTAATACGGATTTTTTCATTTCACTCTCCCCTAAAATCTATGCCCTTACGTAGCGGCAACTCCCTCACTGCCTACAAGGACATGTCATGAAAGTATGACTATACAAATTAGTTTCTTTATGCAAGTTACACTTTGTCAAAATGGAGGACGAGACTTCCAATGCCCTTTTCCGCGCAACTGTTGCGAAATCTCTCGCTGCCGGCAATCGGTGCGCCCATGTTCCTGATTTCGGGGCCAGAGATGGTGATCGCGCAAGCCAGAGCAGGAATGATTGGAAGTTTTCCAACGCCCAATGCGCGTACGCCGGAGATCCTTGATGGTTGGATGCGGCAGATAACCGAAGCACTCGCATCTGATCCACGGGCGGCCGCTTGGGCGGCAAATTTGGTGGTGCACCCGTCCAACGAGCGCCTGCCCGCTGACCTGGAATCTGTTCTGCGTTACAAACCGCCGCTCGTGATTACCGCGCTTGGAAACCCGGCCCGCGTGGTCGATGCCGTCCATAGTTATGGCGGGTTGGTATTTGCCGATGTCAACTCGGTAGGTTTTGCCCGCAAGGCGGCTGCAACTGGCGTAGATGGCTTAGTACTGGTCGCCTCTGGCGCGGGCGGCCATACCGGACAAACAGCCGGCTTTGCCTTTGTCGAAGAAGTGCGACAGTTTTGGGATGGCCCGATTGTGCTGGGCGGTGCCATTTCAACCGGGCACGCAATCCGCGCTGCTGAGATTCTTGGTGCGGACTTCGCTTATGTCGGCACTGCCTTAATCGCCTGTGCCGAAAGCATGGCGGATGCAGCCTATAAGGACATGGTCGTGGGCGCAGGCGCAGAGGATATTGTACCATCAAATGGCATTACCGGCATTACGGCCAACTGGCTGCGACAAAGTCTGGTTGCCGCTGGCTATGACCCCAATAATATGCCTAAAGACAAACAGCCCAATTTTGAAAATGCCCAAGACGATGCGAAGGCATGGAAGAATGTCTGGTCCGCCGGACAAGGCGTCGGCGCGGTAAAGGCCGTTGAACCAATCGCGCAGATTGTCGCACGGCTGAAACAGGAATATGATGCAGCGTGCAATTTACCGCGCTTTTTTGCTACGGAGTGAAGTGATGACAATCGAACTTGTTGGTACAGTGCGCTCGACACTGAAATCCACTGACCACCCTTATATGCAAGGGGCTTGGACGCCGACCTTCAATGAATGGAACGCCATTTTTGCTAATGGCGACGCCGAAGTCATCGGTACCATTCCTGACGACATCGACGGGGTATATGTTCGGACGGGCGAGGTTCCCGTGCACGAACCCATTGGTCGCTATCATCCTTTTGATGGTGATGGCTTCATTCATGCGATCAGTTTCAAAGGTGGCCGCGCCAGCTATCGCAGCCGCTTTGTCCGTACCAAGGGCTTTCAGGCAGAACAAGAAGCCGGCAAGGCCTTGTGGGCGGGGCTCATGGAACCGCCGCACAAATCGACCCGCCCCGGCTGGGGTGCGCAGGAATGGTTGAAAGACTCGTCCTCAACCGATGTCGTGGTACATGCTGGCAAGATCCTCTCGACTTTTTACCAATGCGGCGAAGGCTATCGCTTAGATCCCTTTACGCTGGAGCAGTTCGGTACCGAGGGTTGGGTGCCGCTTGACGGCGTGTCGGCGCACACAAAAGTGGATGAAGCCACCGGCGAACTGATGTTCTTTAATTATTCCAAACACGCGCCCTTCATGCATTATGGCGTGGTTGGCGCAGACAATAAGTTAAAGCACTATATCCCTGTTCCACTCGCCGGGCCGCGCCTTCCGCATGATATGGCGTTCACCAAAAATTATGCCATCGTCAACGACATGCCGCTCTATTGGGATCCCGAATTGTTGCAGCGCAACCTGCACGTTGTGCAGTTTCACCCCGATGAGAAAACGCGCTTTGGCATCATCCCGCGCATGGGCCAGCCGGAAGATATTCGCTGGTTCGAAGCGGAACCGACGTACACGCTCCATTGGCTGAACGCGTGGGAAGAAGGGGATGAGATCATCCTCGACGGCTATTATCAGGAAGAGCCGCAGCCGAAATCCCATCCTGATGCGCCCGACGGTTTAGAGCGCATGATGGCCTATCTGTCACAAGGGCTGATGAAACCCAAGCTGCATCGCTGGCGCTTTAACTTAAAAACTGGGGCAACGATTGAGGAGCGTCTCGACGACCGCATACTCGAATTCGGTATGATCAACCAGAAATATGCAGGGCGCAAATATCGTTATGCCTATTCGGCGGTGCCAGAACCCTATTGGTTCTTGTTCACAGGTCTTGTGAAGCATGATCTGGAAACAGGGACAAGCGAAGAGATTTGTTTTGGGCCCGACCGCTATGGCAGTGAAAGCCCCTTTGCACCGCGTATCAATGCCAAGGATGAAGATGATGGTTACCTCGTCTCTTTCATCGCCGACGTCAAAAATGACCGTTCCGAATGCGTGTTGATTGACGCGAAGAATTTCAGCGCGGGCCCTGTATGCCGGATCATTCTACCCGAACGCTTTTGTTCAGGGACGCATTCAGTTTGGGCGAATGGCAATGACATCGGCATGGGTCCGAATAGCGTGTTGGCGGGCTGACATGATTGTCGCGGGAAAAGAAAAGCGACAGAAATACAGAGAAGAAGGCTGGTGGGGTGACCAAACCCTTGCCGATCTATTCTTTGCCAATTGCGCAAAATATCCGGAACGGATGGCGTTGATTGACGCGCCCAATCGGGGGGATTTTGCTTTCGGTGCTCCGCGCCGGCTGACCTATGCCGAAATGCGGGCCGAAGTGGAGCGCTATGCAGGGGCGCTGGTCGCCGCGGGCCTTGGCAAGGATGATGTGATTGTCATTCAACTGCCCAATATCAGCGAATTCGTCTCACTCTATTTTGCCGCCGCGACCATTGGCGCGATCGTCAGTCCAGTCGCGGTTCAATATCGCACGCATGAATTGTCCGCGATGTTTGGCATTGTCGAACCCAAAGCGTTTATCTGCGGTACGCGGATGCAGCATAACGACCATCTTGCTGTTGTGCGCCCCTTACTGGGCAATCACATAAAATTGATGACCGTTGGCCCCGATGCGCCTGCCAATAGCATCGATCTTGACGCGCAGCTTGCGCAGCCCGAATTACTTACGGCACATTGCGCCGAAACCACAATCGATGCCGATGATGTCTTTACCATCTGCTGGACATCGGGGACGACAGGCATTCCAAAAGGCGTGCCGCGCAGCCACAACCATTGGATCGGGATCGCCCCCGCAACCTATACAACCTCGCAGCTGCGCGACGGCGATGTCATGCTCAATCCCTTTCCGCTGATCAACATGGCGTCGATTGGCGGAATCACGATGAGCTGGCTGCGGATCGCCGGCACAATGGTGCTGCATCACCCGTTCGACCCGCAAATCTACCTTGGTCAGATCGCGGCCGAGCGGCCAAGCTTCACCATTGCCCCACCCGCCATCCTCAACATGTTGCTGCAGAATGAGGCGCTCCTCGCCAAGGTTGACCTGTCCAGCCTGCGCACCATCGGTTCAGGGTCCGCGCCGCTGGCACCGGCAATGGTGCAAGGATTTCAGGAGCGGTTAAATCTGCCGGTCATCAACATTTTTGGATCGAACGAAGGCATGTCGTTGATCACCGCACCGGATGTCGTGCCTGATCCAGTCGAGCGGGCAAGTTATTTCCCCAACCACCTCAAGCTCGCGCCCTTTTATGGCGACATGCCCAAGCGCATACTGGAATCCCGATTGGTGCCGCCAGCGGGCGGGAAGGCAATTATCGAGGACGGCATTCCCGGCGAATTGCAGGTGAGAGGCCCCACTGTATTCGAAGGCTATTGGAAGGCGCCCGAACAGACCCAAGCAGCATTCACCGAAGATGGCTGGTTCAAGACCGGGGATCTGTTCGAAATCGCGCAAGGCGGACGCTTCTTGAAGTTCACAGGCCGGTGCAAGGACCTCATTATTCGTGGCGGTGTCAACATCTCACCCGAAGAGATTGACCAGTTGCTGGGCGGGCACCCCGACCTTGCAGAAGCATGTGTTTTTTCATTGCCCGACCCTGTTATGGGTGAGCGTATCGGCCTCGCTGCGGTTCCGCGTCCCGGCGCTGAGGTTACGTTGAATGACGTAACGAGCTATCTCAAGAAACAGGATCTGGCGATATTCAAATTGCCCGAACGCCTGTTTCATTTTGAAAGCCTGCCGCGCAATGTGACCAATAAAGTGATGCGCAGCGAAGTACGTGAACTGGCGCTCGCCATGATCGAAAAAGGAGACTGACATGCCGGCAGAAATTTTCATATTGGGCGGCGCGCAGACCGATTTTGGACGCAACATCGACCGCGAGGGCGGCGGGATATTTGAACTGTTCCGCGATGTGGCCGAAGCGGCTTTTGTGGCAACCGGAATCGAGCCCAAAGAAGTCGACACCGCGCATGTGGGTAATTTCGTTGGCGAGCTATTTGCGGGGCAGGGCCAGCTTGGTGGGTTTTTCGGTCATGTCCATCCTGACCTTGCAGGCATTCCAACCGCACGCCATGAAGCGGCCTGTGCCTCAGGCAGTATCGCGATCCTGGCCGCGAGTGCCGAGATTGAGGCGGGGCGCTATGGGCTTGCGATGGTGCTGGGCATTGAGCTTATGCGCAACGTGCCGGGACAACGCGCTGCCGAATATTTGGGCTCTGCCGCGTGGGCCGGACGCGAAGCGCAGGAGGCGCGCTACTTGTGGCCCCATATGTTTTCCAATGTCGCGGCTGAATATGAAGAGCGCTATGGTCTCGACCGGGCGCACCTGCGTGGCATTTCGGAAATCGCTTTTGCTAATGCCAAACGGAATCCGAATTCGCAGACGCGCAATTGGGACATTACGCCCGAACATTTCACCGACAATGATACGCTCAATCCGCCGATCGAAGGCAGCTTGCGCAAGGCCGATTGTGGGCAAGTGACCGACGGAGCCGCCGCTATTTTCCTTGCCTCTCGTTCAGTGGCGCAAGCTTATGCAAAGCGGCGCGGTATCGCGCTAGAGAGTATCCCGCGCCTTAAAGGCTGGGGACATTCAACCGCGCCTTTGCTCTATGCAACCAAAGTCAGCAACAGTCGGAGTCAGCCTTATGTCTTCCCCACTGTGCGTAAGGCGATGATGGATGCATTGAGCCGCGCCGGCATGGCGGATATATATGCATGTGATGGTGTTGAGGTGCATGACTGCTTCTCGATTACCGAATATATGGCGATTGACCATTTCGGCATTACCCCGCCGGGCGAAAGCTGGCGCGCGGTGGAAGATGGCACGATTGCCTTGGGTGGCAAGTTGCCGGTCAATCCGTCGGGCGGACTCATTGGGCTAGGCCATCCCGTTGGCGCCACGGGTGTCCGCATGATGCTCGACGCCGCTAAGCAGGTAACGGGTAAGGCCGGGGACTATCAGGTGGAAGGCGCCCAGAATTTCGCGACCTTTAATGTCGGCGGCAGCGCGACCACATCGGTAAGCTTTGTGGTGGGCGTCTGACCATATGGACGAAGTCTATATTTACGACGCTGTGCGCACCCCGCGCGGCAAAGCGAAGCCGGACGGCGGGCTGAGCGCCCTGACACCGCAGGAACTGGTGAAGCAGCAGATCGATGCGGTTGGTGAACGATGCGGCGATATCGCACATGCGCCCGAGGCCCTTTTGTTGGGATGTATTGGTCAGATCGGGGATCAGGGCGGGCATATCGCGCTGGTTTCAAAGCTACATGCCGGCCTTCCAGATGCGACGGCGGCCCATAGCATAAACAATTATTGTGCATCTGGGCTATCCGCCATTGGTCTGGCGGCTGCAATGGTCGGCAGCGGGCAGGCGAGTTCAGTTTTGGCCGGGGGTGTTGAATGCATGAGCCGCGTGCCCTTCATGGGCGACAAGGCAAGCTATTATACAGATACCAGTTTTCCATTTCGCACCCGTTATATTCCGGTTGTGCTCGCGGCGGACCGTCTCGCTGCAGCTGAAGGCTTTAGTCGCGCCGAACTTGATGCCGTAGCCCTTCTCTCACAACAAAAAGCTGCGGCTGCTGAAAGCAACAGTGCGTTAATCCGTTCCAGGATTGCAAGTGGCACGCTTCATTCAGAAGAATGTATTCGTCCAAAGACAGACGCTTCGTCGCTTGCAGCGATGGCTCCTGGGTTTGCTGCCTTACAAGATCAATATGCGGATGCACTAAACGGAGACCGGTTCGAGCCGCTTCACACCTTAAGCCATGCCCCTCCAGTATGCGACGGCGCTGCCATTGCGTACGTAGGGCACGCAAAATTGGGGCAGCCTCGTGCGCGTATTTTGGCCTTTGCCGAAAGTGGCGGCGATCCCGTAGAATCGCTCACGGCAGGCTTTGCTGCAATGGAGAAAGCGCTCGCACGCGCTGGTTTAACTTTGGCCGATATGGACCGGGTGGAGTTCATGGAATCCTTCGCCGTTACCATCGCCAGATTTCTGCGCGACGACCGAATCGACGCCGCTAAAGTCAATGTTTCAGGCGGCCATATTGCCAAGGGTCATCCCATGGGCGCCAGTGGAGCGATCCTGACATCGACATTGCTCGATTGTCTTGATGAGGCAGATGGAACGCTAGGCCTGGTCGTCGTCAGCGGCGCATCAGGCGTAGGTGCAGCGATGATCGTCGAACGACTGAACTGAGAGAGAAGATGACGGAAACGCTTGAAGACTCGACGGCCCGTCACGCGCATATGATTGAGGCTGCGATTGCAGCTGTAAGCAGCCGGAAAAGCTGGAGCCCGTTTCGCGATTCCCCTAGCGCAAAATTTCACGCGCCCGGTGCGCCCGAGGCAGGTAAGGCCGCATTTCATGCGCAATTAGGCCGGCCTTTCAATCTTGAACAGCCGGCTATTGTAGGGCGCAGCGGCGCGGAAATATCGCCCTTCACCCGGCAACCGCTGGGCATCGACTATCCAGTCAGCGATCCGTCCGCGTTGATCGACGCCGCGCAGGCGGCGATGGCGTCATGGCGTCATGTTGATCCTGAAGCGCGCATTGCCTTGTGCATCGAAATGGCAAACAGGCTCTACGCCCGTAATTTTGAAATGGCGCACAGCGTGATGCATGTCGCCGGACAAAGCTATACGCAGGCGTTTAGCGGCAGTGGTCCCAATGCGCTTGATCGGGGGATAGAGGCGCTGGCTTATGCGGCAAAGGCGATGCGCGATGTGCTGCCCGCGGTCCGCTGGGAACGGACTTTTGGCAAGGAAGACGTGTCGCTCGACAAATGCTTCCGCCTTGTTCCGCGTGGAATTGGTCTAGTTATATGTTGCGCATCTTTTCCGACATGGAATGCCTATCCTGCCATGTTCGCCAGCTTGGCAACCGGCAATCCAGTCATCGTAAAACCGCATCCGATCGCGATCCTACCGATGGCGATTGTGGTTCAGACATGCCGCAATGTCCTTGCAGATTATGGCTGCGATCCCAATTTGGTCACGCTCGCCGTTGACACGTTGGAGGCGCCAATTGCCCAGCGCTTCATTGATGACCCGGCTGTCCAGATTATCGATTTCACGGGCAGTCCGCGTTACGGCGGGTATTTGGAACGCACCGTTACGGGAAAACTGCTCTATACGGAAACGGCCGGAATTAATTCGGTAGTGCTCGAGGGCTGCGACGATTTGGCGGCAACCGCGACAGCCATTGCGCGCGCCACGTGCCTTTTTTCGGCACAAATGTGCACCAGCCCGCAGAATATTTATGTCCCTGCGGACGGTATCGAAACGGCTGACGGCCATCGGAGCTTTGACGAAGTGGCGGTAGCCTTGGTCGCTGCCGTCGATGCGATTGCGGATAACCCGTCTGTCGCGGCGGGAATCATGGGTGCAGTACAGGCAGAGCCAAGTTGCCAGATTGTACGAAATTTGGCCGAGCGTGCAGCACAGAATCCCGATGCCCGGATATTGCGTGCGCCAACGTCCTATCCGCATCCAGATCATCCCCAGGCGCGGACGATGACTCCGCTCATTGTCGCGCTGCCTGCGGGCAATGCCGCCCTGTATGCAGAGGAACATTTTGGCCCAGTCATGTTCATCATCGCGGCCACAGACCGCAATGCAGCGGTTGAAGAGGCAACCCGACTGGCCCGCGAACATGGCGCAATCTCATCCTATCTTTATTCCAACGATGATGCATTTATCGACAATGCGATCACCGCTTATGAAGGCAGTGGCATGAATCTTTCCATTAACCTGCATGGCGCCATGTGGGCCAATTTTGCCGCCGCCTATAGCGACTATCACGTCACTGGCCTCAATCCAGCTGGCAATGCCTGTTTGGCCGATCTTGCCTTTGTCGCCAGCCGCTTTCGCATCGTCCAAAATCGCCGCCCCACATCCCGAAAGGCTGACGCCCATGCCGCATAGTCCTCAAGATTTCATTGGTGCCTGGCATCTTGTCGATTGGCGTATCGAATATTCGGACGGGGGCGTCACCCGCCCCTTTGGTGAGGGCGCACACGGATATATCATCTATGCGGATGATGGGACAATGACCGCAAGCATATCAAAGGCGACGCGTCCGTCCTTTGGTATCGCCAATGCCCGCAACGCGACGACAGAACAAAAGGCCGCGGCCTTTGATAGCTATTTTCACTATGCAGGCCCCTGGCGGATTGATGGCGAAGTGGTGGTGCATCAGGTCACAATGTCGCTCAATCCCGACATGGCCGGGACTGAACAACGCCGATTGGCGGTTTTCGGTCGGCACGGCGAATTGACCCTGTCCGCTCATGAGCCGTTGAAAGATGGAGCCAGTCGCCACCATATCTTGCAATGGCAGTCTTCGGACTGATTATCGTTAGCCTCGATGCGGGCTGATGGCGCATGCAAACGGGCTATCTTGCCATCCCTTGGCAGGAACGCGGTTGGATAGGGGATGCCATGATGCCCGTAGGGGCGCTGGCAACGGCGTGGAGGTTCGAGTCCTCT
>DLOZ01000024.1:19560-27398 GCA_002479765.1 Sphingomonadales bacterium UBA7471
GTCCTCTTCCGGGCACCATTTTCCAACAATAATGCGGCGCAACGTCCAATTGCGTGGGCGCTTAACGACTAAGCTTGCTTGTCCGGATCAACGTGCAGCCAATCGGCATGGCGCGGGGCTTTTTTCGTTGCGCTCCATTCTTCAAGCATCAACGGCGCGACGCGTTTTAATTCGGCATATTGTTCGGGCGAGCCGATGTTGCATGCAAGTTCCAGCCGGTGGCCGTTGGGATCAAAGAAATAGATCGACCGGAAAATCCCGTGATATGTCGGCCCGACCACATCAATGCCCTGCGCCTCAATATGCGCTTTTGCCGCAAGCAGGGCGTCAAGATCACTGACTTCGAACGCGATATGCTGGACCCATGCGGGGGTATTGGGGTCTTTGCCCATTTCGGGTTGGTTCGGCAGTTCGAAAAACGCGATCACATTGCCGCCGCCGCAATCGAGGAAGATGTGCATATAGGGGTCATATTCCCCCGTGGATGGAACATGATCCTCGGCAAAGGCCGTGGTGAATTCCATGCCCAAAACGCGCGCATACCAATCCGCCGTCGCCTTTGCATCCTTGCACCGATAGGCCACATGGTGAATGCGGCGAAGCGCGATGGGCGCGGTCATAATGCGGCCTCTTGTACCGTCAGCGCGCCGCGCTCAATCTGGTCGCGCTCAATGCTTTTGAACAAGGCGGTGAAGTTCCCTTCGCCAAAGCCCTCGTCTTTCTTGCGTTGGATGAATTCGAAGAACACAGGGCCAATCATCGTCTGCGAGAATATCTGCAGCAGCAGACGGGGGTCACCATCGTCGGTCGAACCATCAAGCAAGATACCGCGTGATTGCAGTTCATCGACGGGCTCGCCATGGCCGGGCAAGCGTTCCTCAAGCATATCATAATAGGCCTTGGGCGGTGGCGGCGCGAATGGCGTGCCCAGCGCTTTCAACCGGTCCCAGCACGCCGGTAGGTCATCACAGGAAAAGGCGATATGCTGAATGCCTTCGCCATTATAGGCACGCAGATATTCCTCAATCTGCCCGCCGCCTGCTTTGCCTTCTTCGTTCAACGGAATGCGGATTTTGCCATCGGGCGCCGTCATCGCGCGGCTGGTGAGGCCGGTATATTCGCCCTTAATGTCGAAATAGCGAATTTCGCGGAAGTTAAAGACGCGCTCATAAAAGCTGCCCCAATGCGCCATGCGTCCGCCATAGACATTGTGCGTCAGGTGATCGATAATCTTGAAACCAGCGCCCACGGGGTTGCGATCCACGCCAGGCAGATAATCAAAATCGATATCGTAAATCGACAGCGCGTCACCATAGCGATCGACGAGGTAAATCATCGCCCCGCCAATACCGCGAATGGCGGGCAGCCGAAGCTCCATTGGGCCCGTACGTGTCTCAACGGGTTCCGCGCCGCGGGCAATCGCTTCGTTATAAGCGATCCGCGCATTTTTCACGCGAAACGCCATGCCGCAGGCGGACGGACCATGCTCCGCGGCAAAATAAGCCGCCGGGCTTTTGGGTTCATAATTCGCGATCAGGTTGATTTCACCCTGACGCCATAGGTCCACGTCTTTCGACCGGTGCCGCGCAATGCGCGTAAAACCCATGCGTTCGAAGACGGGTTCAAGCAGGCCTTTTTCCGATGCGGAAAATTCGATGAATTCGAACCCATCGAGACCCAACGGATTTTCGAACAAATCGGCCATGCTACTGCTCCTGCCAAAAATGGTTACATTTGAAACCAGTTTACGGCATCGCTCTTCAGGAGTCAATGCGAGCAGGTGTTATGTGAAGTGCAGACGCCGGTATTTGCCGCGGAAATATAATAATGGATCGCGGCGCGGTTCAAAGCTGGCTTTTTCGACGCGCCCGACCAAGATGAAATGGTCCCCCGCCTCGTGCAGCGCATGCCGTTTGCATTCAAAGATACCGAGCGAGCTGGGCAAGATAGGCGCGCCATATTCGCCGACTTCCCACCGCGTTCCGGAGAAGCGATCTTCGCTTTTTCCCGCGAACAGGTTGGACACCGGCTGCTGGCCAATCTGCAGCACGTTGACCGCGAAATCATCCGTTCCGCGCAAAACTTCCGCACTGCCCGAATTGTTGGCGATACAGACGAGCAGCAACGGCGGATCAAGCGACACGCTGGTAAAGCTGTTCGCCGTCAGGCCAACTGGCCGTCCATCGGGTGCATGGGCGGTGATGATGGTAACGCCCGTTGCAAAGCAGCCCATTGCATCACGCAATGTGCGCGCGTCGGAACCGGATCGATATTCGGGAATAAAGCGCGGTTGCTTGCGCTCCAGAAAATCGATCAGCAAGCCGTTGAACGCTTCGGTTCGTTCCGCCACGATCAGCAACCCGCCGCCGTCGACATCAATCGCTTCGACATTGGGAAAAGTGGCGGCAAAGCCCGTTTGCGCATCAACGCCGTCCGACGCGCCCAGCGCGCCGCGCACCACCAAAACGGGAATGTTGATCTGCGGCGCGGCGTGCGCGAGCCGGGCATCCACACCGTCGGTGCCGAATGACGCAAAAATTTTGCTGTCATATTCAGATGGCGCAAGCCCCTGCCCCAGGGCCGCAGACAGCGCCTCGGCCGATACCTTTACCGCTTGGGCATCTGAATGCGCAGGCGGGTCGAGAAGGATAAGGCCAGACGCCAATGTCGCGGCATCCTCGGCAAGTGCCATTGTTGCAATCCATGCACTGTGCGTTGCCGCCACCACCACAGGTCGCGTCCGCATCTGACCCAGAACCGCGCGCAAATCGTCTACAAAAGCGTTGATGTCATAACGGCCATCGGATGGCCAATCGCTACCGCCATGGCCGCGCAAATCAACGTTAATGACGTGCCGTCCAGCCTGTTCAAGGCCAACCGCGACATCTTCCCAGACCTTACGCGTTTGCCCAAAGCCGTGCAGCAGGACGATCGAGGGTTCATCAGCGGAACCAATGTCATCCGCTTCAATCCTGATCCCGGCAAAGCCCTTAAATTCTCTTACATATCGAAGCGACATTCGCCTGCACCCCAAATTCTGTCTAACGGTGTCATCTATCTTTCACCCGTGGACGTTAACGGCGCGAAACGCAATATTTTAGGCGCGTTCGGTGGAAATGACGGCCATCGTGATGCGCGAAATACACACCAGCTTTCCGGCCTCGTCCTCAATGCGGATCGACCAGATTTGTGTTGTCCGGCCGATGGATTCGGCCTTCGCGATTGCAAAAACAAGACCGTCTTTTGCCGGACGAATATGGTTGGCGTTGATTTCCATGCCCACGGTCGCAAATTTGCTGCGGTCCACGGTCATCGCCGCGCCCACCGATCCGACCGTTTCGGCAAGCACAACCGACGCACCGCCATGCAATCGGCCATAAGGCTGCTTTGTGCGTTCATTGACGGGCATGCTGGCTTTGATCCAGTCATCGCCATAATCAATGAACCGGATGCCAACATAGCCGGGCATGCAATCGTCACCATTTTCGGTAAGCGAATTGAGATCAAGTGCGTCGTCAAACCAGATTTTTGCCATAGCCCGCAATTAACCCGACAGACGACTATTGCAACCTAGTGTTTTGCCCACCCAAACGCAGCGACGACATCTGCCCAACTGACCAGCTTGAAATTCTGCGTGGACGGGCGATTGTCGCCATCCTGAACAACCAAAAGCCCGCCGGGAAAATCAGGTCCAAAATCACCCAGCATCAGTTCGATGCCGTCGGTTTCTTGCACGCTGTCGACTTTACCGTCGTTAATGCGAAAGCGGCCGACATATTTTGCTTCGGGAAGTTTATAGAGAGCATAAGCATTATCGCCTTGGCTCGACACGACGACATAACCGCCATCGCTGCCAGATGGTGCCAGCGCAACGCCTTCTGCATCCATGACGATTTCGTTGCCATCGGCTTTGGCAATTGCGGTGGGTGTCATCGACCCGTCTGGCGACGCATCAAATTGCCACAGGCCGACATCTTCTTCGGCAACATATAATATCCCGGTTCGGTCATCGACCACACAGCCCTCGGACTGTGTGCCAAGCTTCAGGCTGCGCACACGCTTTCCGGTCGGGGCAGCGCCGTTGGTGTCAATCGCGATTTGGTCAATGCGACCATCTTTCAGAACGACAAATCCGAACAGCGCCTTGTCGCTGGCGCGCTGCCACAGGCACATGCCATAGGCTTCGCCCGCACCGACCGCTATCGAACCCAGCGGAACCAAGCCTTTGGTATCGGTGTCCAGCCGGAACAACGCCATTTTCGCGTTGAGCAAATCCTGACGGTCACTTGCCGCCACCAATATACCGACATCGCCGCCGACATCGCGCAAGTCGACATTGTTAAGACGCGGTGACGCGGTAAAACTGATTTGCTGCCCTAGCAGGTCATAAACATGAATTCCCGCGCGCTTGTCGGTGGCGACAATCAGGCTTTGCTCTGGTTTCGCTGGGTTCCGCCAGATTGCAGGATCATCCGCAGCATCGTCCAGGCTCGCAACGGGCTGTGTTTCCAGCCTTGCGCTGACCGATGCCGTCGAAAGCGGGCTCATCGCCGGCTGCGGCGAAGCGCAACCGGCGAGGAGTAGGACCGACAGGACGCGGAAATCGCGCATCAGAAGTTTACGCGAATACCACCTGAGTAACGGCGACCGAAACGTTCCCATTCAATAGTATACCGGTTGGTGAACGGGGTCGAAACGCCTTGCGCATTCAGGATATTCGACGGGTCGGAATAGCGACGGCCCGGATTGTTCAGCAAGTTCGCAGCATCAAAATAGATTTCGATACCATTGGAAATTTCATAGCGTGCCGAAAAATCAAGCTCGTCATCTTCCGCCCAATACGTATCGCCTGCGCTATCGAGATTGTCGGCAAAACCATCTGCCCAAGCGGTCCGGTTTTGGTACTGCAAACGCAGCGAAAGACCATATTTTTCATAATATGCGCCGACATTATATACGACTTCTGATGTGCCGGGCAGTGGTACCTTGCGTTCGGGCGAGATGGTCGCACCGGCAGAATCCAATATGGCGGGTTTCGTCACTTCGCTGTCATTGTACGTGGCGTTCGCGGTGATGCCAAAGCCACCCATCCAATCGGGCAAGCCAAGGTCGCTTACATAAGGCTCCAACTGGAACTGCGCAGCCGCTTCGACACCGCGTAAGCTGCCTGAACCGCCGTTGGTGATCCCGCTGAACGCGTAAGCCGAACGATCAACGCCATTGCTGTCGAGCGCGTTTGAACCAAATGTGCTGCGCGACGTGTACAATACGTCCTCTACCTTTTTGTAGAAGGCACCGATCATGAAATAGCCCTGTGGTTGGACATAATATTCATAATAAGCATCAACGCCATAAGAACGCTCTGGCTTAACGCCGGGGTTGCCGCCCGAGATGCGCTGGTTGCTGTCATCGACCACAACATTTGGACGCAGCTGATCATAATCCGCGCGTGCAGCGCCGCTGGTAAAACCAATGCGCAGTTTCTTGTCGGTATCGACGTCGAAATTGAGATGCATGCTTGGGAATACCAGCGTTCCGCTATTTTCAGCGGTTACAGGCCCAGTAACCGTACCAATCGTCGCGACCGCGGTGCCGCGGTTCTTCACACGTTCAATACGCGCACCACCCACGGCTGAACCCCAGTCGTAGCGCACTGTGCCCATCAGGTAGCCGGCCATAACCTCTTCCTGAACGTCGTAGATATTTCCGAGCGCGGGCGTGAATGTAAAATTGCTGCGTGCAGCGTCACTTGCCGCACGCATTTTATCCGCGTCGAAATAGCGGAAAGTATATCCCATCGGTATCTTGCCCTTGAAGGGCGTATCAAGGCTGAAACCATTATAGCTTGTCGATATTCCGATGGTCGCAAATTGCGCGGCGTTATTGAGCACCATGCTGCTTTCATCAACGGTTTTGGTGCGCTGATCAAATTGGAAGCCAGCCTTCAAAACTGCGTCTCCGCCCAAAAATTCGGTTTCGCGCGAAACAACAAATTTCGCGGTATAGGCCTTTGTGGTGTCCACAGCGTCGAGTATATTCATCGACGCGAGCGGCTTGGTAAAGCTGTCAATGTCGGTAACGGGCGTACCCGCCTCATAACGCGTTGGGCTGCTCAGCTGGACCGTGGTGAATAACCGCAAACGGGCAAGGTTGAGATCCGTGAAGTCATAGGCAACCGTTGGACGCAGGTTACGTGTGCTTGGGCTATCCCAAGTTGTTTCGCCAACAACCGAACGATCATCCTTGGATTCTGTATAATTGCCAAGCCAGTTGAATTTCCAGCCATCGCCAAATTCATGCGTACCTTCGATGGTGTTGGTGAAAATCGACTGTTCATACGCACGAAGCGTTGAGCGCTGGCGAATGTCGATGCCATAAATCGTGCCTTGGAAGGGTGTATTTCCAATGCAGACATCGGCATAGCCCGTCGTGGTTGGCGTTGGGTTTACCGCCGTTCCGCACGCGGCGGTATTGGCCACCAGATCACCCTGACGGTCATCAAGGTCGAAGCGGAAGTTGTCGCGCATTTCGTCATCGGTGAAGGTGGTGTAAATTGAACGCAGCGAAATACTGTTGTCGGCATTCGGCTTCCAATCCAGTCGGCCCGACAATGACCAGTTGCGGCGTGTCAAACGATACAGCTTGTTTTCTGTTTCATGCGCCCAGAATCGGCTGAGCGAATCTGGCCGCTGATCCTGCGACACCCGTTCGTAATCCGTCTCGAAATTGTCCGTTATCATAGCGCGCTGATAATAGCTGCCCGACACCAGTACGCCAATTTCACCTTCACCAGCGGGAACACGCGTCGAAACAACAGCCGAACCTTCATATTGCGGGCGGTTGCCAAGGTCGGCAATGCCGTATCCAGCCTTGCCTGCAAAATGGAACCCGGCATAATCAAACGCTGAACGCGTGATGACGTTGACGTTACCCGACACGGTTTCGCCCGGCATGTCTGGCGTCACAGCCTTTGACACGATGATTTGTGCGGCAATTGCTGAAGGAATGGAGTCAAACCGCGCGTCGCGGCCTTCCGGGCTGACGACGTTGATGCCGTCGAACGACAATGTGGTCCAATAGTTCGGCGCGCCGCGGATGCTGATATATCGGGCCTGTCCTTGGTCACGTTCAACCGCAACACCGGGAAGACGCCCCGTCGCCTGTGCGATGTTTTGGTCAGGAAGACGACCAGCCGCGTCAGAAGACACAACACTCACTAACGAGTCTGAATTTTTCTGCACCTGTAAAGCGGCCGCTTCTGATTCCGCAATTGGTCGTGAGCCTGTGACGACGATGGCGTCACCATCTACTGCATCTGCTGCTGGCGCTGCCTGCGCAATGGCTGCAACTGGCAAAATTGCGAGCACCGCAGCGCTGCACAGCATAGCGCTACGAACGAAAGCGCGCGAATTTATGAACCGACTTTGCATATATTTGCCCCTCAAAAACCGTCAAACAATGTTAATCATTATGTCGCGCATTAGGCGGGGCTTGTGACTCGTCGGCATATGGACGATGACAATTTGGCGACAATGCTGTTACAGTATGTGAAACTGCGGAAATCGGTGCCGTAAATATGTCATGTTTCCGTGGCAACGCTCCGCGATAACGATTTAAAAAGGATATTTTTTCGTGAAGCCCGCGCCCGGTTCAAGCAAAGTGAAGCCCCTGAAAACGCCTGCTGATGCCCGCTATTTTAACCGCGAATTATCTTGGCTGAAATTCAACGAACGCGTGCTGGAAGAAGCGGCGAATCCGGCCCATCCGCTGCTTGAACGGCTGCGCTTTTTGTCGATTTCCGGCACAAACCTCGACGAATTTTTCATGGTCCGCGTTGC
>DLOZ01000024.1:27438-176034 GCA_002479765.1 Sphingomonadales bacterium UBA7471
CGCGTCGCTGGATTGCGGGGCCAACAGCAACGGAAAATTGAAGAACTGTCGATCGACGGCCGCACCCCGTCTGAACAGCTGACCGCCACCGTTGCCGCGGCAGACCGGCTCATGATCCAGCAGCAAAAGCTGTGGCGCAAATTGATGCGCGAGCTATCGGCAGAGGGCATTAAGGTCGTTGAACCGTCCGCCCTTGGCAAAAATCTTCAAGCTGCGGTCGGCACATATTTTCAGGAACAGATTCTTCCGGTTCTAACGCCGCAAGCGCTTGATCCCGCCCACCCGTTCCCGTTCATTCCCAATCAGGGCATCAGCCTGATTTTCGATATGCGCCGGAAAAATGATGGCGAAGTCGTGCGCCAGTTGGTGATGATCCCGCAATCGCTGGCGCGCTTCATCCGGTTGCCCGGCCCCGGCACGCGCTTTGTGACGATTGAGGCGTTAATTAAGCATTTTGTCGGGCAGATGTTTCCGGATTACCTGCTGGTCGCGGCCGGCGCCTTCCGCATTATCCGTGACAGCGACATCGAGGTGGAGGAAGAGGCCGAAGATCTTGTGCGCTATTTCCGCAGCGCCATCAAACGCCGCCGCCGTGGCCGTATTATCCGGCTGAAGCTGGAAAAAGGACTGCCCAACGAACTGGCGACCTTAATCCGGTCAGAGCTTGGCGCTGGCGCATCCATCGTGGTCGAAACCGTTGGTTTCTTAGGGATTGGCGACCTTGGGCAATTGGTGGACGAAGATCGGCCAACGTTGAAATTCCCGCCATATTCGCCGCGCTTTCCCGAACGCATTTTGGAACATGATGGCGACTGCTTCGCCGCAATCCGCCAAAAAGACATCGTCGTCCATCACCCCTATGAAAGCTTTGACGCAGTGCTCGCATTTTTGCAGCAAGCGGCGGTTGATCCAGATGTCGTTGCGATTAAGCAGACATTATACCGCGCAGGGAAGCAGTCCGCGGTCATCCGCGCTTTGTGTGAGGCCGCCGATGCGGGCAAATCCGTCACCGCTATCGTCGAACTGAAAGCGCGCTTTGACGAAGAGCAGAATTTGCACTGGGCGTCGCAGCTCGAAAATTCGGGTGTTCAGGTCGTCTACGGCTTTGTCGACATGAAAACCCACGCCAAAATTTCGCTGGTCGTGCGGCGTGAGGCGGACGGTTTCCGGACCTATTGCCACTTAGGCACCGGCAATTATCACCCGATCACGGCGAAGGTCTATACCGACATCAGCTTCTTCACCGCGGACCCGCGCGTCGGGCATGATGCGGGGCAGATTTTCAATTATATCACCGGCTATATCCCGCCGACGGAACTCAAGCTTTTGACGATGAGCCCGCTTGGCCTGCGTGAAAAAATCATGTCGCTGATTGATGATGAAATCGCGCATGTTGCGGCAGGGCGGTCGGGTGCTGTCTGGGCAAAGCTGAACTCGTTGGTCGACAAGGCGGTGATCGACAAATTGTACGAAGCCAGCGAAGCGGGCGTGGAGATTGACCTGATCGTGCGCGGCATTTGTTGCCTCCGCCCCGGGGTGAAGGGCATGTCGTCGCGCATCCGCGTAAAGTCGGTCGTTGGCCGTTTCTTGGAGCACAGCCGCATTTGGGCGATGGGCAATGGCGCGGACCTTCCCAATCCCGACGCCAAAGTGTTCATCTCGTCCGCAGACTGGATGTCGCGCAATTTTGACCGCCGCGTCGAATATATGCTGCCGATCGAAAACCCGACCGTGCATGACCAGATTCTGGATCAGGTTATGGTTGCAAACCTGCTCGACAACCAGCAAAGCTGGATGCTGCGGTCAGACGGCCGATATGAGCGAGTCAAAGCAGGAACCATGCCTTTCAATTTGCACCATTATTTCATGACCAACGCGTCATTATCCGGACGCGGAGGCGCGCTTGCAGATGACAAGAAGGTTCCAACGCTGCGCCTCATCCGACAAAGATGAAGGCGGTGCGTCAGGCCGTCATTGATATTGGCTCCAACACAGTACGACTGGTCGTTTATGCAGGGCTGCCCCGCGCGCCACTGCCGATTTACAATGAGAAAAGCCGCGTAAAGCTTGGCGCCTGCCTCGCGGGCGATGGCATTATCGATAAAGCCACGATGAAAAAGGCGCTGGCCGCCTTGGCGCGCTTTGAAACGCTGGCAAAGGCGATGAAGGTCGACACGATGCGCGTGGTCGCCACCGCCGCGACACGCGAAGCCCAAAATGGCCATGAGCTGGTCGAAAAGGCGGCAGCGCTCGGCATTCATGTGGAGGTGCTGGATGGCGATGCCGAAGCAACCGCCGCCGGGTTCGGCATATTAAGCGACAACCCACATGCCAATGGCTATGTCGGCGATCTTGGCGGTGGCAGCCTTGAGCTTATTCGCATCTCCGACGGAAAACTGGGCACGCGCGTGTCCCTGCCGCTGGGCACATTGCGGCATGATATATTGAACGGCAAAACGACCAAGCAGATTACGCAAATGCTGCGCGATGATATTACCAAAGCGATGGGCAAAGCGGGTTTCCCCATCGAAACCGGCCTGCCATTTTATATGATCGGCGGATCGTGGCGGACATTCGCGCGGCTGCACATGCACCAGACCGGATATCCGCTCACCATCCTGTCCAATTATGAAATGCCCGCCGACGCGCCCGAAATGATGATGGCGATGGTCAACGACAAGGACGCCTTAGCCCGGTCCAATGTTGTTGCCACAGGCCGTATTTCTGCGCTGCCGGGGGCGAATGCGTTGCTCGCTGGCATTTCGGGACTGCTGAAACCCAGCAAGCTGGTCACCAGCATCTATGGCCTGCGTGAGGGATTGTTGTTTGAACAGCTGACCCAAGCCGAGCGCCAAGACGACCCGCTGATCGCCGCCGCGCGTTTTGAAGGCGAGCGGCTGGGGCGGTTTCCATTTCATGGGGACGCGTTGGCGCAATGGATTGCGCCGGTGTTCGCCGGACAAAGCCCCAATGATGCGCGGCTGTGCCGGGCGGCCTGTTTGCTGTCCGACAGTGTGTGGAACGTAAACCCCGAATATCGGGCGGACCACGCGCTCGATCTGGCACTGGACGGCAGCTGGCCCGGCGTGAACGCAAGCGACCGCGCGGTGATAGCCGCGGCGTTGTGGACGGTGCATGCCGGAAAACGGACCTTGCCCGAAATGCTCACGGCCCTCGCCACACCCGGCGCGCTCGCCCAAGCGGTGATCTGGGGCCTCGCCATCCGTCTGGCGCACCGGCTGGATGGCGGCACCGGCGGCGCGCTGGCCGACAGCCGCATTGACGGCGACGGCGCAACGCTGCGCCTACACCTCACCGGCTCCGCCGTGCGATTGCAGTCCAACAGCGTGCAGCGCCGTTTGCAGGCATTGGGCGAAGCGTTGGGCTACGCACAGGCGGAGATTTTGGACTGACGCCAGCGAGTGAAATCACCCCATCGGGTACAAAATTTCTTTCGTCACCTTGTGAATGGCGGTCATCACCTCGGCGCTGAGTTTTAGGTCAATCGCGGCGAAGATATCGTCCAGCTGATCTTCCGTGCTGACACCCACAATCGTGGAGGCGACAAAGTCATGCTGCTTTGACCATGCGGTCGCCAGCGTTACCGGCGACATGCCCGCTTCCTTGGCGATTTCCACGATCCGCATCGTGCTTTCCAGCGCCCGTGGTCCGGCAAATCGCTGCGCCATTTCGGCCTGACGTGCGCCCGTCATTTCCAGATAGCGCGAGAAACGTGCGCCTTCGGGCCGCGCGCCGTCCAGATATTTGCCCGACAAGACGCCGCCGCCCAATGGCGAATAGGGGAGCAACGAAACGCCTTCCTGACGGCAGACTTGCTTCAGTTCATCTTCGAACCGGCGGTTATTGATGGAAAAGTTATTCTGGATGCTGTGGTAGCGTGCCGTGCCCAGACGCTCCGATGTCGCGAGTGACTTCATGAGGCCGTAGCTTGTTTCATTCGAGCAACCCAAAACGCGTACTTTTCCGGCGCGGACCAGCTCGTCGAGTGTTTCCATCGTTTCGTCATATCCGGTGCCATGGTCTGGCCAGTGCGTCTGGTACAGATCGATATAATCGGTCTGCAGACGGCGCAGGCTTTCTTCAACCGCGGTGACGATATTGTGACGATCAAGCGCCGTCATCCCGCCACGCTTTGGCGACTTGAACCATGTATGGCTTGGGCCCGAAACCTTCGTGGCCATGATGATCGCGTCGCGGTTTTTACCCTTCATCCAGCGGCCAACAATATCCTCTGTCCGGCCAACCCATTTGATGTCCGGCGGCACAGGATAGCCTTCGGCAGTGTCGAAAAAGTTGATGCCGGCGTCCAGACAGCGGTCAAGTATGCGGTGCGCCGCCGCTTCATCGGTTTGCGACCCGAATGTCATCGTCCCCATGCAGATGTCTGAGACGTAAACAGCACTTTTGCCAATGCGACGATGTTCCATATTCTTCTCCCCTAATATTGTCCGGCCGCGCCAACGACCAAAAATGCGAGCGCCGCGAGTAAACCCGTCATGCGGTTCGACCTGAAATGGCCAAGGGCATTGCTGCCATCGGCCTGTAATGTAGCCACTTGCAGTTCCAGATGGAGGGCAGCAGGCAAAAGCGCGACCAATGCCTGCTGCTCCGGCCGAACGCTCCATATGGCCATGCCCCAGCCGGAAAGCGCAAGCAGATAGAATATAGCCACCCCTGCCCGCACGCTGCCGCCCAAGCGCAAGGCACTCGACTTAATCCCTACCAGCGCGTCATCTTCGCGGTCCTGCATGGCATAGATCGTGTCATAGCCCACCACCCAGAATATCGTGCCTGCGTACAACCAGAACATTGCGACATCGGCCTGACCCGCAATGGCGACCCAACCCACCAAAGCGCCCCAGCTAAACACCAACCCAAGCCAAAGCTGGGGCCACCATGTGATACGTTTCATAAATGGATAGGCCGCGACCAGCAGAAGGCTTCCCAACGCCAAAAGCTGGGCATTCAGGTTTAGCTGCAACAAAACGGTCAGTCCGACCAGCGCGAGCATCATCAGCCACGCCCATGCCGCTTTGCGCGAAATCAACCCGCTGGCCAGCGGGCGGTTTGCCGTGCGCGCAACCTGCGCATCCAAATCACGATCAATGATATCATTATAGACACAGCCCGCGCCGCGCATCGCCACAGCGCCAAGCAACATCCACAGCGCCAAATCCCAACGCGCAATCAGCCCGCCCGATAGCGCCAGACCGAACACGCATGGCCAGAATAGCAACCACCAGCCGATCGGCCGGTCAAAACGCGCCAGCAACGCAAAGCCCCGCAGCTTTGCGGGGAGCAGTTTCATAATGCCGGTATATTCGCTGTCGGGCACAAGTTGTGTGGTCATAGCCATGCCCTGCCAAAATTTATCCCGTTCGTCATCTGGAAGTTGGCAGATGACGGCGCGGCGTTTTGTGTTTATGCACACATTATGCCCGCAACACCCGCCTGGCCCCCAAAATCAACGCCGCGGCTGTTTGTCGAACAGCCGTTGGTCGAGGGCGCGACTTTAAACATCGACGGCAACAGCGCCCATTATCTGATCGGCGTGATGCGTTTGAAAGAGGGCGCACCTGTTAAATTGTTCGATGATGTTTCGGGCGAATATCTGGCGACCGTCACCGAAACGCACAAACGCGACCTTGTCCTGACCGTGGACGCAAAATTGCGCGACCGCGAATTCACCCCTGATCTGTGGATTTGTCAGGCGCTCATCAAAAAAGACCGGTTTGACTGGATCGCCGAAAAAGCCTGCGAGCTTGGTGTTGCGCGATTTGTGCCCGTGCTGACGGCACGCTGTGTTGTCGACAAGGTGAAAGAAGACCGCCTTCGGGCACATATGATTGAGGCCGCCGAACAATGCGAGCGGACCGCCTTACCCGTGATTGACCCGCTTGCGCGCATCGACGCGCTGCTTGGCAAATGGCCAGAAGATCGGACGCTATATTTCTGCGATGAACGCGGTGGCGAGCCTTTTTCGGACGCGATCCGTCCCGGCCCCGGCGCTGTCCTGATTGGACCCGAAGGCGGATTTACAGATAGTGAGAATGCCGCAATCCGCGCGCATCCATGTGCACGGCCGGTGTCATTGGGCCCACGCATCTTGCGCGCGGATACCGCCGCTGTTGCCGCGATTTCTGTGTGGATGTCCAAAAATGGCGATTGGACGGCTTAGTCGCCTGTGATGCCGCGCGCGGCTTTGCGCCTTTACCGACGCCCCGTAACCGTGCTGACGGAATTTTCTGGCAATATAGCCGCTACATTTCTAAACCGCGCGCATGAGCACAAAAACTGTTTCGGACCGCGAAGATCCCGTCATTGAAACGCGCGACCAACTCATCGCCGCGATTGCCAAGGGCGAAAAGCCCAAGGACCGCTGGCGCATTGGCACCGAACATGAAAAATTCGTCTATAACCGGACGGATCATCATGCGCCGTCTTATGACGAACCAGGCGGCATCCGCGATCTGTTGATGGCCATGACCGAATTTGGCTGGGAACCTGTTTACGAAAATGGCAAGGTTATCGCCATGACCGGCACCGATGGCGCCGTCAGCCTTGAACCCGCAGGCCAACTGGAACTGTCGGGTGCCCCGCTTGAAAACCTGCATCAGACATGCGCGGAAACCGGGCGGCATTTGAAGCAAGTGAAAGCCATTGGTGACAAGACCAACACCAGCTTTTTGGGCCTTGGGCTGTGGCCCGACAAGACGCGGGCTGAATTGCCGATCATGCCCAAAGGCCGCTACGACATCATGCTGCGCCATATGCCGCGTGTGGGCAGCATGGGCCTCGACATGATGCTGCGCACCTGCACGATTCAGGTCAATCTTGATTATTCAAGCGAAGCTGACATGGCGCACAAGTTCCGCACCTCGCTTGCGCTGCAACCACTGGCGACCGCGTTGTTCGCAAACTCGCCCTTCTTGGAAGGCAAACCAAACGGCTTCCTCTCTTATCGCAGCCACATCTGGTCCGACACTGATCCGCAGCGCACAGGCATGCTGCCGTTCGTATTCGATGAAAACTTCGGATATGAACAATATGTCGATTATATGCTGAAGGTGCCGATGTATTTCGTGTACCGTGACGGCAAATATATCGACGCATCGGGGCTGGATTTCCGCGACTTTTTGAAGGGCGAACTTTCGGTGCTGCCGGGCGAAAAGCCGACCGTTTCCGATTGGGAAGACCATATGTCGACCGCCTTTCCCGAAGTGCGGTTGAAAAGCTTTCTGGAAATGCGCGGCGCGGATGGCGGTCCTTGGAACCGCATCTGTGCGCTACCCGCATTCTGGGTCGGCTTGCTGTACGACCAAGGCGCGCTTGATGCTGCCTGGGACGAGGTAAAGCATTGGACAATGGAAGAACGCGAAACACTGCGCAGTGCAGTGCCAGCGCAAGGCCTGAACGCAGCGATACCCGGTGGCGGCAAGCTCCTTGATCTTGCGGGCCGCATTCTTGATATCTCGTCGTCCGGACTTGCTGCACGCAACTGCCTGAATGCCAGTGGTGACAATGAAACCGGCTATCTGGACCCGCTGCGTGAAATCGTTGCCAGCGGCAAAACCGTGGCCGAACAATTGCTCGACAAATATCACGGCGAATGGGCCGGTGACATTTCACGCGTCTATGACGAGATGAGCTTCTGATATTTGGTGCTGAACAGCCACACTGCAGAAAAAATTGCACTTTTGTTGCAAGCCTTTGTTGATTCTGTGACGGGTGGCCGTAAGGGGACGGGTGAGTTTCAGGAGCCCGGTTAAGTTACCCGCTCCTTCCTCTATCAACTCGGGAGAATAAAATGCGTTCTGTTCGCTCCATCATGGCATCCAGCGCCGCTATTGCGGTTGCCACTACCAGCCTTTTCATTGCACCTGCCGCCTTTGCACAGGACGAGACTGCGCAAAACAGCGCCGCCTTGGGCGAAATCGTTGTCACCGCGCAGCGTCGTGAAGAAAATCTTCAGGATGTGCCTTTGTCCGTAACCGCCGTAAGTGGTGACCAACTGGGCGCGATCACCGCTGGCGGCGTCGATATTCGCGGCATTTCCGGCCGCGTGCCAAGCTTGCTGGTGGAATCGTCTTTTGGCCGTACCTTCCCGCGTTTTTACATTCGCGGCCTTGGCAACACCGACTTTGATTTCAACGCATCGCAGCCCGTCAGCTTGATCTATGATGATGTCGTACTCGAAAACCCAATTCTGAAGGGCTTTCCAATCTTTGATATGGAGCGCGTCGAAGTTCTGCGTGGACCGCAAGGCACGCTGTTCGGCCGCAACACCACTGCCGGTATCGTAAAGTTTGACAGCGTGAAGCCAAGCGACGTTGCTGGTGGCTATGGCAAAATTTCCTACGGCCGTTTTAATGCGCTTAACGTCGAAGGTGGCTTTGGCGGCCCATTGGGCGAGAAAGTCAGCGTCCGCGTATCGGGCATGTACCAGCGTCAAGACGACTATGTCGACAATGTAGTCCCAAGCAAGACAACCAAGGATGCGTTCGAAGGTTATAAGGAATATGCCGCACGCGTTCAGTTCCTCGTCAAACCAAGCGATGACTTCGACATTTTGCTGACCGGCCAGTTCCGTTCGCTTGATGGCACCGCACGCTTGTTCCGCGCCAACGTGTTCACGCGCGGTCAGGAAGGTCTTAACACAAACTTCGACCGTTATCGCGTATCAACCGACGGCAAGAACGAACAACGCGTCGACACGCAGAATATGACTGCGCGTATGACCTATGATGCTGGCGCAGTATCGTTCATTTCGGTCACCAGCTATTGGACGGGTGATGCGACTTCGGTTGGCGATGTTGATGGCGGCTTTGGCGCCAATTTCTTGCCACGCAATCTGTATGGCCCGGGCGAGATTCCGTTCACTGCCGAAACCCGCGACAGCGTGCCAACCCTAAAGCAGTTCACGCAAGAATTCCGCATCGCCAGCAACAACGATGGCCCGTTGAGCTATCAGGCGGGTGTGTTCTACTTTAATGAAAATCTGGACATTGTTTCGGAAAACTACTCGACCATGGGTGACCCGAATAACGCAGTGGACGGCGTTAACATTATCGTTTCGCAAGCGCAAAAGAGCAAAGCCTATGGCCTGTTCGGTTCGGCAACCTATCAGTTGACCGATCAGTTGAGCGTCACTGGCGGCCTGCGTTACAATGACGACACGCGTGACTTCGTTGCCGTGCGCAGCAAGGACACACAGTTCCCGGGCTTCCTGCAGAACCCGCTTGGCACGGTGCGCCGCGATGTCAGCGACAACAACCTGACATGGGATCTTAGCGGAACCTATGCCGCAACGGATGATGTGAACCTGTATGCCCGCGTTGCCCGTGGTTATCGTGCGCCATCCATTCAAGGCCGCATCCTGTTCCCGCCAGCAACATCGACACCGCTGGAAAGCGGCGTAACTGTCGGCAAGTCGGAAACGATCACATCCTATGAAAGCGGTATCAAATCGACCCTGCTCGACGGACGTGCCCGCTTCAACATCAACGGCTTCTATTATAACTTGCAGGATGCGCAGCTGACGGCTGTTGGTGGCGGCGTGAACGCCAACCGTCTCATCAATGCCGACAAGGTGCGCGGTTATGGTTTTGAAGCGGACATCGAGTTCAAGCCTGTACCGCAACTGCTGCTGACCGCTGGCCTGAGCTACAACAACACCAGCATTCAGGACACCGGTTTGACGACCGCAGCCTGTGGCGCAACGCGTGTCGATACGTTCCCGAACGTCTCGTTGTGCACACCGCTTGACCCAATCGTGGTTGCGGCAGCCCCGTTCTCGGCGGCTATCGTCAACATCGACGGCAACAGCCTGCCACAAAGCCCCAAGTGGATTGCCAACTGGACAGCACGTTACGGGGTGCCCGTAGGCGACGGTGAGGTCTATGCCTTCACCGATTGGGCATATCGATCGAAGATCAACTTCTTCTTATATGAATCGGTTGAATTTCAGGACAAGCGCATGCTCGAAGGCGGCCTTCGCGTTGGATACAAGACCGATGCCTATGATGTATCGGCCTTCGTCCGCAACATCACGAAGGATACTTCGGCAGTTGGCGGCATTGACTTCAACAACCTGACTGGCTTCGTCAACGAACCACGCGTCTGGGGCGTCGAAGCCGCGTTCAAGTTCTAATTTCCAACAATATCATGCCAGAACGGGGCGGGTGTGCGAAAGCAGGCTTGCCCCGTTCGCATATCGGCGTTAAGGGCCCAATTCTTCGCTGAAAAGCGGAGTGCAGGAGTTTAGCTCAGTTGGTAGAGCATCGGTCTCCAAAACCGAGGGTCGTGGGTTCGAGTCCCCCAACTCCTGCCATTTTATTGGCACTGCCTATAACTTGGCCTCTTCGCGGATCTTCACCCGCCAGCCCCAGATACTCAAGATAAACATCGCAGCATTCGATCCGAAATCTAATGCCATCCAGTGATTAAAAATGGGCAATTCATATACAAAATAATAGTTGAAGCCAAAAAAGGGCAGCAGCGCGACGGCATAGGTCAGAAACGATGCGCGCGTGAAACGGCTAAACCAAATGAACAGGCCGCCCAAAACGGCTTGTGCACCGAAACAGCTGATAAGAAGCGCACTGGTCGCGCTTAAATGTTGATACTCCGGATTGATGGTCATCCGTTCGACCATATGCGGTGCAAACAGGCACCAGCCGCCCAACCCAAAATAGGGCAAAGCGATAAGGCGCTGTATGTGGATGGACTGCATCCGCTGCCTTCAATGCGCCTTGCGCTTGGGGATCATGTGATGGGCCAAGACGATCACAGCGCCAATGGCCAGCCCCACGACACCGCATAATGCGGCATCCGCAATCCACGCCAACGCGCCTTCATGCAGGCCGAAAAATTCAGCCGGGTGCACACCAAAACCATGGACGATGATCTGACCACCAACCCACAGCATGGCCGCGGTGCCGATGGTTGACAAGGCGGCGAGCAATTTTGGCATCCCCTTCACCAGACCGCGGCCAATGGCCTGAGACCCACCATTTTCACGCTGCGCCATGTGCAGGCCGATGTCGTCCATTTTCACAATCAACCCAACCACGCCGTACACCGCAATCGTGATGGCAATTGCGACAAAGGTCAGAACGCCAGCTTCAAGCCAGATTGACGTTTCGGCAAGGCTTTTCACTTCGTTCAGCGCAATCGCCATGATTTCTGCTGACAAAATGAAGTCCGTCCGCACCGCGCCTTTCACCATATTTTGTTCATGTTCGGTGCTGGTCAATTCGGCGAGTTCTTCGACCAAACTCTCTTCCTCATGCGGAGCCAGTTTTTCCCAAACTTTTTCGGCGCCTTCGAAACACAGATAGGCACCGCCCAGCATCAGAATTGGCGTAATGGCCCACGGCAGGAAAAGGCTCAGCAGCAACGCCACGGGCAATATGATTACCAGCTTGTTGAAGAATGACCCCTTGGCGATGCGCCAGATTATTGGCAGTTCGCGGTCGGGGGTGAACCCAGTCACATATTGCGGGGTCACCGCCGTATCGTCGATGACAACACCTGCGGCCTTGCTGCCTGCTTTACCGGCGGCAGCGGCGACATCATCCACAGATGCGGCAGCAACCTTGGCAATTGTCGCAATGTCGTCGAGTAAGGCGGCAAGACCGGATGGCATGTGGGCAAATCCCTGAATGTGATGAAGCGTTGACGGATAACCAAAAACTGCAGCAGTTCAAGGCTGTTCAGAACGGGTAGCGGGCGATGGGTGCATTCCCAAAGCCACTTGCCTCGCACCGAATCCATCGCTAAAGGCCTAGTCTTTCCGAAATCGGAACCTATATCGCTCTCGACCCGCCGGTCGGAGCGCTGGCGGCTATCCTCGGGATCGAACAGGAAGAAACGATATGGCAAAGACAAGCCCCGGTGAATTCATCCGTCAGGTACGGACCGAAATCGGCAAGGTAGTATGGCCGTCGAGGCAAGAAACCGTGCAGACCGCGATCATGGTATTGATCATGACGATCATCTTGGCCGTCTTCTTTTTGGGCGTCGACGCGATATTCGCGGCAATCGTAAAGGGACTGCTTGCGCTAGCCGAAGGCTAAGCCGCGGTCACTCGAAAGAGTTTTGGGGAAAAGAAGAGATATTATGGCACGCTGGTACATCATTCACGCTTATTCGGGTTTTGAAAACAAGGTCCGCGACCAGATCCTTGCTGAAGCAGAGCGTATTGGCCTCTCGCAGCTCGTGGAAGCCGTCGAGGTTCCGACCGAGCAAGTCACTGAAGTGCGCCGTGGCAAGAAGATCAAGGCCGAACGGAAGTTCTTCCCAGGCTATGTCCTTGCCAAGCTGAACATGAACGACGACGTTTACCACTTGGTCAAGAACACAGCCAAGGTAACGGGCTTTCTGGGCGCTGGTAACAAGCCGCAGCCAATCAGCGAAGCCGAAGCAGCACGCATTTTGAACACAAAGCAGGAAATGGAAGCTGCGCCGAAGAAGCGCGTTTCAGTCGACTACGAAATCGGCGATCAGGTCAAGGTACTTGGCGGTCCATTCGCAAGCTTCAACGGTGCAGTCGAAGAACTCGACTTCGACAAAAACCGTGTGAAGGTATCGGTCAGCATCTTTGGCCGCGCGACACCCGTCGAACTGGATTTCGAAGAAGTCGAATTGATGAAGTGATGGCCTTTGCTGGCCATCTTTCTTCCCTATGACCTCTGCATTGTCGCCCGAACAGATACAGGCGCGCATTGAAAAGGCGAACGCGGCGCACAGCGCGATACCTGCTGAAAAGCTGGTTCGTGGCCTTGTCCGCCTGTTCGACTTTTCCGCCGCAGACGAACCCGACGAATTCACCTTTCCGGCATTCTCTCGTGCGTCGCGCGATCGGATTTTCGGCGGGCAGATTATTGCGCAAGCCATGATGGCCGCGGCGCGTACCGTGGACCCCGACAAACAGGTGCATTCGCTGCATGCCTATTTCTTGCGCGGTGGTAGCGAAGCCGTGCCGCTGCACTTTCGCGTACACCGTGATTTTGATGGCCGCGCATTTTCCAACCGGCGCGTTGTCGTCCGGCAGGAAGGCAAGGTTATTTTCAACCTGACCGCGTCTTTCCAAAAGCCTGAAGCAGGCTTTTCGCATCAAGTACCGATGCCGGACCTGCTGCCACCCGAAAAATGCTGGGATTATTCGGAGGCCATGGCGCGCAATCCCGATATACCTGACCATATGCTTGAGCGCATGGCACATCCGCGGCCGTTTGAACTCCGCAGCTTTCGTCCTGCTGCCGATGCCAAGGCAACCAGCCATTATCAATGGTTCCGCTTGCGTGCGCCGATTGAGGGTGACCAGTTGCTGCACCGCGCGCTTCTGTCATTTGCGTCCGATATGGGACTGCTGTCATCCGCGATGCTCCCCCATGGACTGCATTGGGTGACGCCCGGCCTGTTTTCCACGAGCCTTGATCATGCCATGTGGTTCCATAACGATGTTCAAGTCGACCAGTGGTTCGTGTATGTCATGGACAGCGACTGGACCGGGGGCAGCCGCGGCATCAATCATGGCTGGATTTATAGCGAGGACGGCACGTTGGTCGCGTCCGTCGTTCAGGAAGGTCTGCTGCGGCTCACACCGCCGGCATAACCCCGCAAAGGCTTGCATTATTCACACATTGCGGATAGTGGCACCGCTTCCCGGCGCAATAGCGACGTGATTCCGTGTGGGAGGACATCATATGATGTCTGTTGGACCACTTAATTTGACCCGTTTCCGATCTTTTAGGGCAGTGCGGCGATAGAATGAAAGGACGCCATTCATGGCAAAGAAAATTGACGGCTATATCGGCCTGCAGGTTCCTGCAGGTTCAGCCACCCCATCCCCGCCAATCGGCCCAGCATTGGGTCAGCGCGGCGTAAACATCATGGAATTCTGCAAGCAGTTCAACGCTGCGACCGCTGACATGGAAAAGGGCACCCCGATTCCAACGAAGATCACCGTGTTTGCAGACAAGAGCTTCACCTTTGCGATGAAGTCGCCACCAGCGACCTACCTCATCAAGAAAGTTCTTGGCCTCAAGTCGGGTTCGAAGGAACCAGGCAAGGTTACCGCTGGTAAAATCACACGTGCGCAGTTGGAAGAAGTCGCAACCATCAAGATGGCCGACCTCAATGCGAACGACATGGACGCAGCAGTAAAAATCATCGCAGGCTCGGCTACCGCCATGGGCCTCGAAGTAGTGGAGGGCTGATCCGATGGCCAAGCTGACCAAAAAAGCAAAATCACTCGCACATCTTGATGGCGACAAGCTTTACGGCGTTGATGAAGCGCTGAAGCTGATCAAGGAATTGGCAACTGCCAAGTTTGACGAAACCATCGAAGTTGCCATGAACCTGGGCGTTGACCCACGTCATGCTGACCAAATGGTTCGCGGCATGGTTTCGCTTCCAGCCGGTACCGGCAAGGAAATGAAGGTCGCCGTCTTCGCACGTGGCGACAAGGCTACTGCAGCTACCGCTGCTGGTGCAGACAAAGTCGGCGCCGAAGACCTGATGGAAGACATGTTGGCCGGTAACCTTGATTATGACCGCGTTATCGCAACGCCGGACATGATGGGCATCGTTGGCCGCTTGGGTAAGACCTTGGGCCCAAAGGGCCTGATGCCAAACCCGAAGCTCGGCACAGTCACCATGGACGTTGCTGAAGCTGTAAAGGCTGCAAAGGCCGGTCAGGTTGAGTTCCGCGTTGAAAAGCAGGGCATCATCCACAGCGGCATCGGCAAGAAGAGCTTCTCCGACGCTGACCTACGCAAGAACTTCGACGCGTTGATCGACGCCGTCATCAAGAACAAGCCAAGCGGATCAAAGGGCAAATATGTCCGCCGCGTTGCGGTCAGCTCGTCAATGGGCCCAGGCCTTAAGATCAATCTGGCAGACGTCGCTGGCGCTTAAGCCACGACATCAAACGAATATCAAAAGGGCTGGGGGGAAACCTCCGGCCCTTTTTCTTTGCCTGCTAGGCAAACCAAAAAGGCGACGACGGTGCCGATACATAGCTGCCATGGGAAGGCCAGAGCCTTCCACGCCGCAGGCAGACCAAGGCTGTCCACGACATAATGCTGTTGCAGCAGGATCGTGACAAAGCCAGCCAGCAGAGCCGCGATCACCGACCATGTCGCCCCACGCTTCGTAAACACCACGGTGCCATAGACGCCCAGCAAGCCCGAATAGGCAAAGACCATCACGCCGAGGACAAATTCAAGCAAAGGCGTGTCGCTATAATGCTGCCAATAGAAACATAATATCGACATCGCGAACAGCGCACAGGCGAGCAATATCATCGCCGCGCGGCCGGCGTTGACATAATGCTGCTCGTTGGATGGTGCGCCACGTCGTTCGTGCCAGGGTCGGTAAAAATCGTTCACAACCACCGCCGACATCGAAATCAGTCCGGAATTGATCGCCGCCGCCGCGATGACGCCCACGGTGACCAGCCCGCGCAAGCCGGGCGGGATTTCAGACAGAATGAACGACATGAAGACCGTGATTTTTTCGCCCGCGAACGTGTTGGTAGCGCCAACGCTCACGCCCATCAGGTCGGGACGGTTGTAAAAGATGTGGAGCAGCGATCCAATCGCCATAAACAACGCTACCACAGGGATTGCCGCCCACATGCTCGCATATAAAGCGCGTTTGCCCGATTGTGCATTTTCGCATGCCAGAAAGCGCTGCGTCGTGTCCTGATCGAGCCCGGCATTGCCGATATTGAGCAACACGAGCCCGGTCAGGATCGCCCAAACGGTAAAGGGCTTGGTAAAATCGAACGACCAGTCAAACAAACGCAGCTTGTCCATTCCGTCGGGTGCAGATTGAAGCGCGTTCCAGATTTCCGGAGCAGGCGCCGGAATTTTCACCAGCAAAAAGATAAGCACCAGCACCGCGCCACCAAAATAGAGCACAACCTGCACCAGATCGCTCCAGATAACGGCGTTCAGCCCACCGAACAGTGTGAACACAACACCGAAAACGACGAGCACCGCCGACGCGATAACGATATGCTGCGGCTCGACATCAAGGAAGATGATCATCGAAACCGCAATAGCGGCAAGATACAGCCGCGCGCCGCTCGCCAAGATCCGGCCGACGAGATACATCCCCGCCGCCGCGCGTCTTGCGGTCGCGTCGAAACGGGCTTCCAGCAATTCATATACCGTGGTCGCACCGATTGCGTAGAAACGCGGGATCAGGAAACGCGCGACGATAAAGGCAGCGATGATCGCGGCGAAGTTGCTTGTGAGATAGCTGTAATCGCCACGATAGCTGTTATCGGGGGCGCCGAGAAATGTTGCCGCCGACTGCATCGTCGACAAGACGGATACCGCAACCAACCAGACCGGCGCATGATGCCCGGCGAGAAAATAGTCATCCGCCGTTTTGGTCCGCCGTGTCGCCTGATAACCGGCAAAAGCCAGCAATGCGACATAGGCAAGCAATATGCCCCAGTCGTAAACGGTGAATGCTAATGGCATGAATGCTCCCCCAAGGCTGCGCCATTAACGGAACATGCCTGTTTGTTCAAATGCGCTACCGCGCCATATATGCATCCAGCGTTTCGTGGTAATGGCGTATGCGGCTTTCCTGATAGCGCGCCAATGTCACACCCGGTTTCTTCGACGCGCGCAGACCTTTTTGGATCCGCTTCAGATTGTCGGTATCCTGATCCGCTACCATTGCGGCTGAGCCAAGCTCCGGAGCGTCGGCCCATTTCTGATCCAGCCCCAGCATCGTCATTTTTGCGGGTTCCGGATGCGATCCGTCGGGGGCTTTGGAAAACAGGAACATGATTTCCATGATCGAGCTTTCGGGATCGTCGCCATTCGGGCGGAAGCGGTAGGTGATGGGCAGCGCCTGCCCGCCCCACGGCACCATATTGGGGAAAAGCATATATTCGATCAGATCGAGCGATTCCGAATCCGATAGGGCAGACATGTCGCGGCCAATCGAGCGCGAAATCTTCTCACGCGCACGTTCGGCCAGCTTGCCCCGCGCCGTTTCACCCGCGCCGACTTCAATGGGCTTGCCCGCAAAAAAGGGCACGTCGCGGCGCATTTCCTGTATGGTTTGTTCAGGTGTCGTTGCGGGCTTCGACGGGCTGGCGACGCCCTGAACGCTGATCATCCGGCTGACATGCCGCACACCGGGCCAAACATCATATTGGGTGTTGCTGTCTCCATAATAGCTCAGCACCTGCCCATGCGCGAACGGCACATGATATGCCTCGACAAAAGCCTCCATCGCCAATTTCCAGTTGCATGGCATAATCTTGGCAACATGCGCCGCGACATAGCGGTCTTCCAGATTGAAGGACGCAAAATGCTCGGGCAGATTTTCAAGGTAAGTTTCAAGTGGTTCGGCATCAGCATCAAAATTAATGAAAACAAAGCCACCCCATGTGCCAACGCGCGCTTCGGGAAGGCGCATCTTATCCTTATCAACATGCGGGAAATCCCATTGGCCCGGGATGACAGATAATGCGCCATCCAGCTTCCAAGTCCAGCCGTGGAAGGGACAACGAAACTGCTTAACGCATCCGCCTTCGGTGCGGAGCATCGTCCCGCGATGCAGGCATGAATTGATATAGGCTTTGATCTCGTCCGGGCCTGTTCGCACAACAATGAGCGAGTCATGCACGATGTCATACACAATATGGTCGCCAACATTCGGGATATGCTCCAGCCTGCACGCCAGTTGCCATGTCTTGCGCCAAACCTGTTCGACTTCGCGATCATGCCAGTCTTTGGCGAAGTAACGCGCAATAGAAACATCATCGCTGCTTTGCCCAATGGCGGGAGATTCCACGCGCATGACCGCAGGCGCTGGATTACGGTCGCCGTCGAACACCTCCTGTACCGATGGGCCTGGACGGCGCGCAATTATGTTGTCCAAAACGCTCTCCCTGATAATTCTTGCGCCATCCTGCCGTCATGGTAGCAACTGTGCAATGAACAATTTACCGCACCGCCACCTCATTACCATGACGCTGACCGTTGATTTTGCAGGGATGATCAGCATTGGCCAAACCCCCGCCGGTCTGCGCCGCATTGCCCCCGTCACCGGCGGCCATTTTGCTGGCGAACGGCTGAACGGCACGGTGCTGCCGGGCGGAAATGATTGGGTCGTCAACCGCGAAGATGGCGTGATGGTCATCGACGTCCGCCTGACGCTGCAAACCGACGACGGAGCGATAGTTTACCTCAATTATCAAGGGCGCTTTTTGGCCGAAGCCGAAGCAATGTCTCGGTTCCGGAAAGGCGCATTGCTGGAGCCCCACGAATATTCACTGGCAATCGTCGCGAAATTCGAATGTGGGGATAGCCGCTATAGCTGGCTTAACAATGTCATCGCTGTCGGCACCGGCGAACAAACCGCCGCGGGTCCGGTCTATTCGATTTTCGAAGTAGGTTGAAAAAATCTCGGCCATAAAAGGCTTAATGCCAATCCACCCATGACCAGCGCAGCCGCAAGCAATTTCCAGCTCTGTAATGGCTCGTTCAAGAACAATGCCGACGCCCCCATTCCGAATATCGGCACCAGCAACGCCATAGGTGCAACAGTAGCCGCCGGATGCCGCGCCAAAAGCCATCCCCAAATGCCATAGCCAAACATCGTGTTGCCAACCGCTTGCCAGACCACCGCCGCCCAAGTCGTCGCTGTTGCTGCATGCACGCCTGCAATCAAGGCCGACGGGCCTTCAAATAACAAGGCGAGGGTCAACAATGGCGGCACGGCAAAGATGCTGGCCCAGACCACATAAGCAAGCATGTCGACCTTACCCGCGGCGCGCGAGACCATATTGCCACTCGACCAGCAAAAGGCCGCGGTTACGACGAGCATCAATCCCAATGGCGTCGCGCTACCGTCCGAATGGGTCAGAATGACGGCCAGCCCGCTTGTCGCTAACGCAAGTGCAGCCCATTGGAATGTGCGCACCCTCTCCCCCGTCAGCCGCATGGATAGGGCAATGGTAAAGAAGACCTGGATCTGGACGACCAGCGAGGCGAGGCCCGGCGTGATATCGCCTTTCATCGCCAAAAACAGCAGACCGAACTGCCCGGCCCCTATCAATACGCCGTAAGCCGCAAGATTGGACAAAGGCACGGCAGGCCGTTTTAGGAGAAATGCCGCTGGCAAAAATGCGCACGTAAAACGCAGCGTCGCAAGCCACAAAGGCGGCAAATGGGCCAGCGCCAATTTGATGACGACAAAATTCGTGCCCCACACCGCCATCACTGCAATCGCGAGCAGAAGGTGCAGGCGTGGAAGGGCGGCATTTTGTGGCATCACAATCCCCTAACCGCTCCGCCCGTTTTTGCGAACAGTTAATCCAGCGGCACAACTTCTACCGGCAAATCGCTGGCCATTGCGCCGCAATATTGTTCGGGCCAATGCGCAAAGGGGCGCACGGCCCCTTCGGTGCGCCAGCGGTTCACGCGCGCAAGATCAGCGTCTGCGATAACCCACGCCCCCTGCCCTTCGGCCCCAAGCGCCACAACGCCGTCGTCCGGACTATCGCCATCAGGCGGAACGAACAGCCCTGCCGCACCATAATTTTCGTCCAAAGCCGGCGACCATGGCGCCATGCCAACGGTCGGTGCCTGCGCCACGAAAATCTGGTTTTCCAAAGCCCGCGCCTGTGCCCCAATCCGAACGCGGTGATAGCCTTGCAAGCTGTCGGTGCACGATGGGCAAAGAATGGCCTGTGCGCCAGCTTGTGCCTGCGCCCGCGCGATCATCGGGAATTCGATATCATAGCAGGTAGAAATGCCCAGCATTCCATAAGATGTCCGAAAAACCCGCAGGCTTTTTCCGCCTTTAATGTCCCAAGATTCACGTTCGAACCGGGTCATCATAATCTTGTCCTGATACGCCGTTTGTCCGTCCGGCATATACAGCGTCGCCCTGTTTACAATCTGCCCATCTTCTTGGCCAAAGGGTCGGGTTCCACCGAGCACGGCGGCCCCAAATTGCCGCGCGAGATCTGCATAATGGGCGTCAATTCTTGGCCCCAGTGCAACCACAGCCCGCAACGAAGCATGCAGATCGCTTGCGGTCGACCTGTCGATCGCGGCCAATTCCATCGCCGCATATTCGGGAAACACCAAAAGCTGTGCGCCTTGCGCGGCGGCATCGCTCACCCACTGCCCGACCTTACCTTGCCAACTGGCAAAGCTATCGGGTTCCCCGATGGGATATTGGGCTGCCGCTATACGGACCGACGTGGTCACAGGTCACGCATCCAAAATTGCATCACATGCACGCTTTCGAAATCATCGCCCAGATCCTGCCATTGTAGCGTTCCGGTCAAACCGGGCACCGGCGCATAGCCGCGGGCGCGCCAGAATGGATGCAAATCGCGTGGCGTTTCGGGCCGCATCGGATGATCGTCAGGGCGGACCACCGCACAAAAGGCGGTTTGCCGGGCCCCTGCGGCACGCGCTGCATCTTCACGCGCGTTGAAAAATTGGTGCCCAATGCCTTGCCCCTGATATTGCGGCAGCAGAACGGATTCCCCGAAATAGAATATCTGCGCAACATCCATTCCTTGTTCGCGGAAAGGATTCTGGATGTCCGGCTTCTGCCCGTCCAATGGAGACGCCGTAGCCGCGCCAATGATTGCGTCTCCGTCCCGGGCAACGACAAGCACCGAACCCGGTTCGCGCACAAATTCGGCCATATAAGCGGCTTCATACTCTGCACTGCCGTCATACAGATAGGGCCAGCTGCGAAAAACCCGGATCCGCAGATCAGACAGCGCCGGAATGGCGGCCCAGCGCTCCTCGGGATCCGTCAAGGAACGGACGTCTACCGTCATGAAACCTGCGCGATCCAGTCGGCAAGATTGTAATAGACCGAGACGCGTGTGATTTTTCCGTCCGCAACCTCAAAGAAGCCACCGGCTGGCAAGCTGTAGCGCTGGCCATGCGCGGCAGGAAAGCCTTCATCAGCAACCTTGTAAATCCCGTCGACGATGAATTCAGCCGCCGCGCGCTTGCCGTCTTCGCTGGTCATAATGACAATATCATGCAGCTGTTCGCTATAGGCATGGTCCATGCGGCCCAGAAAGGCGCGAAAGGCGAGCTTGCCGGTTTCACGGTCCCCTTGATTGATATCATGCGCCACATGGTCATTCAGACATGCCAAGATAGCTTCAACATCCATGGCATTGAATGCAGCATAATATGCGCCAATCAGCGCCGCCGTTTTTTCACGCGTGTCGGGCATGTATCATTGTGTCCTTTAACCTGATGAATTGCATTTCGATTAAGTCAGCGAGGCAAGGATTGTCCAGTAAGATAAATTGTCCGGACTTTCATAGGATTTTGAAACTCTGTCACAGCGGACAGCGATCAAAGCGGCGGCCGCCCTTGACTCTGCGTCCAACCCTGCTAATGCCCGCCTCGTTCGGTGGGGCGACGGCTCCACCGGCAACCGTCCGAGACAGTTGGTGAACGGAATTTGCCGTTCTTAATTTCCAGCCTAGACGGGGATAGAGATTTCAGGACTGGCTTTTGCCATCCTTCGCCACCGCTCCCGATTTTAGATCGTGTGAGTTCGGCATGAAACTTCCCCACGGACTGAAGTCAGCGGATCGCCCAGCCGGGTGTTTCGCTTTTCGTGTTGGATTTTGTCGGCTTGCCGGCGAAGTCTGAAAAAGGAGTAATGCATGAACCGTTCTGAAAAGACCGAAACAGTTGCATCGCTGAACGCCACTTTCAATGAAGCGGCGGTTGTCGTCGTCACCCGTAATCTCGGGCTGACGGTTGCACAATCGACCGACCTTCGTTTGAAAATGCGGGATGCTGGCGCAAGCTATAAGGTTGCCAAGAACCGTCTTGCCAAAATCGCTCTTGAAGGAACGCAATATGGATCGGTAGCTGAATTGCTTACCGGCCCTACAGCGCTCGCTACATCGTCGGACCCGGTTGCAGCTGCAAAGATTGCTGTCGAGTTCGCAAAGACCAATGACAAACTTGAAATTGTCGGCGGCGCGATGGGTGACACGTTCCTTGATGTAAACGGTGTAAAGGCGCTGGCTTCGTTGCCATCGCTCGACGAACTGCGCGGCACGCTTATCGGGCTTCTCCAAGCACCGGCAACGAAGCTTGCACAGCTGTCGACCGCACCTGCTGCGAAATTGGCACGCGTTTTTGGTGCCTATGCTGACCAAAAGGCAGCATAACTTTTTTGAATTAAACCGGCTGCGTCCCATGGTTTTAACCGGCTGGGCGGGCCCTACAGATATGACAGAAAATCGGAGTGTTATTTAAATGGCTGATATTGAAAAGCTCGTAGACCAACTTTCGGCATTGACCGTTCTTGAAGCGGCTGAACTTGCTAAGGCTTTGGAAGAAAAGTGGGGCGTTAGCGCTGCTGCTGCTGTTGCTGTTGCTGCACCTGCTGGTGCCGCTGCACCAGCTGCTGAAGAGCAGACTGAATTTGACGTTATCTTGACCGGCGACGGCGGCAACAAGATTGCAGTCATCAAGGAAGTCCGTGCGATCACCAACCTTGGTCTGACCGAAGCAAAGGCTCTTGTTGAGTCCGCGCCAAAGGCAATCAAGGAAGGCGTAAACAAGGCAGAAGCCGAAGACATCAAGGCGAAGATCCTTGCTGCCGGCGGAACCGTCGAACTGAAGTAATTCGGTTTCCCTTACGGGATGTAAAATGGGGCGGCCTAGCAATAGGCTGCCCCTTTTTTATTGCCGCGCGTTCGGCATCAATAAACACACATGTTCCGGCCCTTTTCTTTTGAAAAGTCTGCAGGTTGCGGGCAGTCATGACGCATGAATAGCAACGCCGATCTCGCCGCCCTGATTCGCAACATTCCGGATTATCCCAAACCGGGAATCATGTTCCGTGACGTCTCCAGCCTGCTGCTCGACTCAGAGGGTTATCGCATGACCATTGACCGGCTCGCGGCGCTGGTGGACCCGGATACGCAGCTTGTCGCGGGCATTGAGGCACGTGGCTTTATCGTGGCGTCCGCTCTGGCATATGTGCTTGGCCTTGGCCAATTGATGCTGCGCAAACCCGGCAAGCTTCCCGGCGAGAAAATCGGCACGGATTACACGCTCGAATATGGCACCGACCGCATTGAAATGCATGTAGGCCATGTGCAGCCTGACCAGAAAGTGCTGCTGGTCGACGATTTGATTGCCACTGGCGGCACTGCCCTGGCTGGCGTTGACTTAATCCAGCAAGGCGGCGGCAGGGTTGAACAAGCCTTATTCATCGTTGACCTGCCGGACCTTGGCGGCGCGACCAAATTGCGCGCCCAAGGCGTTCGGGTCGGATCGCTGATAGGTTTTGACGGCGATTAAGCGCGCCGGAATTTTTGGTTTAGTTTTGCGGATAACGCGAAGCACATGTCTTGATTTTTGACGGCTCAGGCCGCGTCCCGCTGACTTCAAAGCGGGCGATATATCCACCCAGTTTCAATTGTTCGGTAAAACCGGTCAAACGATAGCCCACGGCATCAAATTCGCAGAACAGCAGCTTTGGCGGAATACCATGTTGGGCGGTGGGACGATCGCGATCTACGACAATGACCTGCCCGCCCTTGGCGAGCGCAGGCCGCATGCGCCATAGGAACGCATAAGGCTCACTTATTTCATGGTACATATGCACCATGAAAATGCGGTCAAAGCTGTTTTCTGGCAACCGGGGGTCATCCAGAGCGCCTTCCTTGATGGCAACATTATCGAGCTGTTCGCGTGTGACCCGGTCACCAAGTCGGTCAAGCGCATCCCGATTGATATCCTGCGCAAGCACGCGCCCTTTTGGCCCAACGCGGTCCGCAAGGCGGATGGTGTAATAGCCCTCGCCTGCCCCGATATCCGCGACCGTGGTCCCAAGCTGGATCCCAGCCCAATCCATCACGAATTCGGCCTCACCGGCTTCATCACGTGCGGCCTCAGTCGAAAATTCGGTATCGCCGGCTGTGGAGACCAGACGTTCGGCGCGCGGGAATGCCTCTGCGCTCTCGCTGCGTTCGTCTGCGGTGCCCGCTGGCGTGCAGCCGCTCACCAATAGCAGTGGAACCGCGATGATGGCCAGAAAGCTCAAACGGGCGTTCGTGCGCATCCGCAAACCGTCTTACGCGTCGGCCATAACGGCTACCGGATTGGCAGCCTGTTGATCGAAGTTCAAGAAAACATCCTTCACCCAATGTGGCAAGGGAATGGGGCGATGCGTGTCAAGGTCGACATGCACGCTGACAAGATCAACTGTTGCACGCAAATCGTCTGAGCCATCTTCGGTAATGCCATGAATTTCGACGATTTGAGTCATGCTGGTACGCCCAGTCGCAACCGTGCGCGCCATGACTTCAATAAGCTCGTCGGGCTTGATCGGCGCAAACCATGTGACGGTCGCCTTTTTGACATGAAACTCCAACGGCGCGCCATCGGCATAATCGCGGAATTTCGCCTCGCGCCAATATTCGGTCACCGCGACATCGGCATAATCCAGATAGCGCGCGTTAAAGACAACGCCCTGCGCATCGGTCTCTGACCAACGCACGCGGAAACGGTGATGGAAAGCAAACTCGCTCCGCGCCATGTCAGATGGCCTTTGATTGGCCTGGGGTGTTGACCCCCATTGACTGCAGGTAACGCTTCACGTTACGTGCCGCCTGACGCAGGCGATGCTCGTTTTCAACCATAGCGATGCGGACATAGCCTTCGCCGTCTTCGCCATACCCAACGCCCGGCGCGACCGCGACCTTTGCTTCGGTCAACAACTGTTTGGAAAACTCAAGGCTGCCCAGATGCGCAAGCGCAGGTGGCAAGGGGGCCCATGCGAACATCGACGCCTTTGGTGCGGGAATATCCCACCCTGCACGGCCAAATGCTTCGACAAGGATATCGCGGCGCTTGTGATAGAGCTGGCGATTTTGTTCAACAATGTCTTGTGGGCCATTTAATGCAGCGCACGCCGCCGCCTGAATAGGCGTAAATGCGCCATAATCGAGGTAGCTTTTAACGCGCGTCATCGCCGCGATCAGTTCGCGGTTGCCGACCGCAAAACCGATACGCCATCCTGCCATCGAATAGGTTTTGGACAATGATGTGAATTCAACCGCAACATCCTTGCCGCCCTTCACCTGCAGTATGGACGGGGTCGGGTTGCCGTCAAAATAGAGCTCCGAATAAGCAAGATCGGACAATATCCAGACCTTGTTCTCTTTCGCCCAAGCGACCAATCGCTCGTAAAAAGCCAGATCGACGGTTTCTGCAGTCGGATTGGACGGATAGTTGACCACCAAAATCGACGGCCGCGGGACTGTGAACGCCATTGCGCGCTCCAGCGACCGGAAATAATTTTCATCAGGCGTCGTGGGGACGGACCGAATGGTCGCGCCAGCGATGATGAAACCGAACGTGTGGATCGGGTAGCTCGGGTTCGGCGCCAATACGACGTCACCCGGCGCAGTGATAGCGGTTGCAAGGCTTGCAAGGCCCTCTTTCGAACCCATCGTGACCACGACTTCGGTTTCAGGATCAACATCCACCCCAAAGCGGCGCGCATAATAATTGGCCTGCGCCTTACGGAGCCCGGGAATACCTCTGGACGCCGAATAGCCATGGGCATCGGGCTTTTGCGCGACTTCGCACAATTTTTCGATGACATGCGGCGGCGGCGGCAAATCAGGGTTGCCCATGCCCAGATCGATAATGTCCTCTCCCGCACCACGGGCCGCCGCACGCATCGCATTAACTTCAGCGATAACATAAGGTGGCAGACGCTTGATGCGGTAGAATTCTTCGGACATTGGCTCCCGTTTCCGGCTAGTGAATTATAGAGCCACCCTCATGCGCGAAGTTTTCGTGCATTTCCAGAAAAAGCTTTCAATCCGCGGATTAGCGCGGCCGATTGCCTTTCGCTTTGTGCCGTACGCCATGCTTTGACGGTGGTGGCCCATCATTGCGGAATGGACGCACACCGTCACGGTTCGATCCACCACGTGGACCACCGCGCGGCGGTCCGTCACCACGCGGTCCATCGCCGCGTGGATTGACGCCCAGTTGGGGACGTTGCGGACGGCCACCATCGCGGCCCCCATCGCGACCTCTGTCACGACCCATGCGCTTGTTTTCACGCGCAGCTTCACGTGGCGGGCCATTGGCTTGCACGATCTCAACATCATTGTCTTCATCATGCCCCGGCTGCGCGATTGCCTTGGCAAATTTTGCAACAGCGGCAGCAGCGATACCCACATGGGTTTCGTTCGCTGCAATCCGGATGGCACCAATGTCGTTCTTGGTCACACCGCCACGACGGCACAACAGCGGCAATATCCATTTTGGATCTGCATTGTTGCGGCGGCCAACGTTGAGCTTGAACCAAACAGAATCGTCAAATCCGGCGCGATGGTCATCACGCGGACGTTCGCGCGTGCCGTCATCCAGCATGTCTTCTGCCTGTGGCATTTTGGCGCGATGCACACGAACAAGTGCAGCGGCGATGTCTTCAGCCGACATCGTTTCGAGCAGCTTTGCACCCAATGCACGATCTTCGTCTTCGACTTCGACGGGTGTCAAAAGTGTTTCGAGCAGACGTTCATGGTCCTTCGCGCGGATATCTGCGGCAGTCGGGACTTTAATCCAGTCTGCCTCAATCTTCGCGCCGCGCAACATCGATTCCACGCGCTTGCGGCGCTGATAGGGCACAATGAGAACTGCGGTCCCCTTGCGACCCGCACGCCCCGTACGTCCGGACCTATGCTGAAGCCCTTCGGCATCGCGTGGCAATTCGACGTGGACCACCAATGACAGGTTGGGCAAATCGATACCGCGTGCCGCAACGTCGGTTGCGACGCATACACGGGCACGGCGGTCACGCAGCGCCTGAAGCGCCTGATTTCGTTCGGACTGCGAATGCTCACCCGACAGCGCAACGACATTGAAGCCGCGCTCGGTCAGACTAGCGTGCAGGCGACGTACGTTTTCGCGCGTCGCACAGAACAGGATAGCGGTTTCGGCCTCATGCAGACGCAGTAGGTTCACAACTGCGTTCTCAATGTCTGGTGGAGCGACCGTGACGACCTGATAGCTGATGTCGCCATGGCCGCGGTCTTCACCAACGGTGGAGATACGCAGCGCGTCTTGCTGGTAACGCTTGGCCAGCGACACGATTGGTTTCGGCATCGTCGCCGAGAAAAGCAACGTGCGGCGGCCTTCGGGCGTCGCATTCAATATTTCTTCGAGTTCCTCGCGGAAACCCATGTCGAGCATTTCGTCCGCTTCGTCGAGAATCGCGACCTTCAATGCCGACAGGTCAAGTGCGCCACGCTCCAAGTGATCACGCAAACGGCCAGGTGTTCCGACGACGATTTGTGCGCCTTGATTCAGGGTGCGGCGTTCTTTCGACGCGTCCATGCCGCCAACGCAGGTCGCGATGCGAACGCCAGCCTTGGCATATAGCCACATGAGTTCGCGGCTGACCTGCAAGGCCAGTTCGCGTGTTGGTGCGATGATGAGTGCGGCGGGTTCGCGCGCAAGGCTAACCAGTCCACCATCCAGGATTTGCGGTGCCATGGCCAAGCCAAAAGCAACGGTTTTGCCTGATCCAGTCTGGGCCGACACGACAAGGTCGCGGCCTTCGGCCTCAGCTGTCATGACAGCAGATTGAACAGGGGTTAAAGCAGTATAGCCACGAGCGGTGAGCGCTTCATCAAGAAGCGGGGGAAGATTTTCAAACGTCATTATTGCGCGCCTTTGCGCCCTTTTTTACCTAATGTCCATGCTGCGCCGCACAACAAAACAATCTTCGACAATTTTCTGACATTTGTTATGCATGGAATATGGCCGATTCACCGAAATTCCCCCCCTTCTTGGATCCCGACCAATTCGCCAAAATGCTTGAGGGTTCGGCAGCCTCTGCGGCTGACCCAATGAAGGCATATCGCGCCGCGATGGACGCGTGGGGGACGATACTCGCGCCATTGGCAAAGGCAGGTCGCAGCAAAATTGATCCCTCCGATCGCCGCTTTGCTGCACCTGAATGGGAACATCCCGTTTTCGACCTGATGCGTCAGGGATATCAGGTTATGTCTGACTATATGCTCGGCGCGGCCGATCAGTTGGATGGCGTCGCCGATAGCGACAAAGCCAAAATGGGCTTTGCCGTGCGGAGCATGATAGAGGCGATGAGCCCCGCAAATTCGCCCTTCACCAACCCCGTCGCACTACAACGGGCGATGGAAACCAACGGCGCAAGCCTGATGGCGGGCATGCAGAACCTGATGACAGATTTGCAACGCGGTCAGCTGACGCATACTGATTCCTCTGCCTTTAAGCTGGGCGAAAACATCGCGGCAACGCCGGGCAAAGTCGTCCATCAAACGCCGTTATACCAGCTGATCCAATATGACCCGGCGACCCCGGACGTGTTGGCAACGCCGCTGATTATTTTTCCGCCATGGATAAACCGGTTCTACATTCTCGACCTGACAGCGGAAAAAAGCTTCATCAAATATTGCGTTGACCAAGGCATCACCGTTTTTGTCGTGTCTTGGAAATCTGCTGATAGCTCGATGAAGGACATTGTCTGGGACGATTATATCGCGGCGCAGATCGATGCGATTGATACGGTTCGCGACGGCCTTGGCGTGCCAGATGTGCATGCGATAGGATATTGTGTTGCAGGAACGACCTTAGCCGCGACGCTTGCCGTGCTCGCCGCAACCGGCGGTGCCGACAAGGTGCGCAGCGCGACATTCTTTACCGCGCAAGTCGATTTCAGCACGGGCGGCGAGCTGCTGAATTTCATCGACGACAACCAGATTGCGATGGTCGAAACATTGAGCGCCCCGCATGGCTATTTGGACGGTCGCTTCCTTGCGCTGACGTTCAACATGCTGCGCGGCAAGGATCTGATTTGGTCGACGGTCGTCAAAAATTATTTGCTGGGCGAAGATTACCCCGCGTTCGATCTGCTGCATTGGAATGGGGACGTCACCAATCTTCCAGCAAAATGGCACAAAGCCTATCTGGCGGACCTCTATCGCGATAACCGTCTGGTGCAGCCGGATAGCCTATCGGCGCTGGGTACGCCGATTGATTTGCGTCGCGTGCAAACGCCTTCTTATATTCAGGCCGGACGTGAAGACCATATTGCGCCTGCCGAAAGCGTTTGGAAGCTTCAGGATCACCTGAGTGGCCCTGTCAAATTCCTATTGGCCGGCAGCGGACATATTGCGGGTGTGGTGAACCCTCCGGCGCAAAACAAATATCAATATTGGACCAACGAAGGCACCGCAGGCTCGCTTGAAGAATTCATCGACGGCGCCACCGAAACCAAGGGCAGCTGGTGGCCCGATTGGCTTGTTTGGCTGCTGGACAAGGGTGATGATAAAGTCCCTGCACAGGGTGCACGCATAGCCGGTGAAGGCGCGTTGAAGGCGCTGGAATCTGCCCCGGGAAGCTATGTAAAAGCGCGATGAGATTCAGTTGACGTTTACGTAAACGTCGACTACTTCTGCGGCAGCTATTTTTAGGAGAATCGTGATGCAATTGGAATTCAGTCCCGAAGAAATCGCCTTCCAACAGGAAGTGCGCACATTCATCGCCGAAAATTATCCCAAGAATCTCCGTTCGGTGCAAGACGAAGGACATGATCTTTCGAAAGAAGATTTTCTGTCATGGCATCGCATCCTTGCGAAAAAAGGCTGGATCGCACCAGCATGGCCTGTCGAATATGGCGGCACTGGCTGGACCGCAACGCAACGCTTCATCTGGTCCGAAGAGCTCGCCGCTGCGGATTGCGTCGGCACCATGCCATTTGGCCTATCGATGGTCGGACCCGTCATCTACACCTTCGGCACGCCGGAGCAAAAAGCCCGCTTCCTGCCGGGCATCTTGTCCGGCGACGATTGGTGGTGCCAAGGGTATTCGGAACCTGGCGCAGGTTCGGACTTGGCTTCGCTGCGCACAAAGGCCGTCCGCGATGGCGACCATTATGTTGTGAACGGCCAAAAGACATGGACCACGATGGCGCAACATGCTGACTGGGGCTTCTTCCTCGTCCGCACCGATCCCGATGCCAAGGCGCAGGAAGGCATTAGCTTCCTTCTCATCGATATGAAATCGCCCGGAGTAACCGTTCGCCCAATCATCACCTTGGGCGGCGAACATGAAGTCAACGAAGTATGGTTGGAAGACGTCCGCGTACCCATTGAAAACCGCGTCTATGAAGAAAACAAGGGCTGGACCTGCGCCAAGTTCTTGCTGGCGCATGAGCGTACCGGCATCGCCGCCGTTGCCCGTTCCAAGCGCGGCGTTGAAAAGATCAAAGCGATTGCACGCACAGAGCAGGACGGTGACCGTCCATTAATCGCCAACCCATTTTTCAAGCGCAAGATTTCGGAACTTGAAATCGATCTGACCGCGTTGGAATTCACCGAACTGCGCAGCCTTGCCGGCGAAGCGGCAGGCAAGGGCCCTGGCCCTGAATCCAGCTTGCTGAAAATCAAGGGCTCTGAAATCCAGCAACGGATTACCGAACTCGCATTGGAAGCAGTCGGCCATTATGGCGCGCCCTATTTCCGCGGATTTGGCGAAGGCGACAACGAACATCCAATTGGTCCGGATTACGCGCATCGCGCTGCTCCGACCTATTTCAACACCCGCAAGACGACGATTTACGGTGGTTCCAACGAGATCCAACGCAACATCATCGCCAAGATGGTGCTGGGTATTTAATCTAACATTTTGCCGTCACCCTGAACGCGTTTCAGGGTCTTAATGCGTAACGTTGACATTAAGATGCTGAAACAAGTTCAGCATGACGGACCACTGGACAGGATAATTATAATGGATTTCAGCTACACCGAAACGCAGGACATGATCCGCGAAACCCTGAGCCGCTTTCTGGCGGACACATATGATTTCGACAGCCGCAACAAGATGATTGCCAGCGGCAGCGGACGTGACCCCGGCATTTGGAAGGCACTGGCGCAAGATCTCGGCATGCTCGGCGCATCATTTAGCGAAGATCATGGCGGACTTGGCGGCGGTCACCTCGAAAATGCGTTGATCATGGAAGAATTGGGCAAGGTCATTGCGATCGAACCTTATCTGCAGACCGTCGTTCTTGGCGGTGGTGCGTTGAAGGCTGTTGGCGGCGCGATTGCTGACGCCGTCATTCCAGAAATCATTGGCGGCAACGTCATCATCGCATTTGCCTATGCGGAACCGCAGGGTCGCTATAATCTTGCGAACATTCGCACGACCGCGAAGAAAGACGGCGCAGGCTATGTGCTGAACGGCCATAAGGGCGTGGTTTACGCCGCCCCTTGGGCAACGCATTTGCTAGTCACCGCCCGCACTGGCGGTTCAGGCAGCGAAGCCAATGGCGTATCGCTGTTCCTGATTGACGCAAATAGCGCTGGCATAGTGCGCCGCGACTATCCCACCGTCGATGGTTTTCAAGCTTCTGAAGTCTATTTTGAAAATGTTGCTATCCCCGGCGACGCGTTGTTGGGTGATGACGGCGCTGGCCTTCCGCTGATCGAACGCATCGTCGACGAAGCAACGGTTGCCGTCTGTGCAGAAGCCTGCGGTGTCACTGCCAAGCTGCATTCGGGTACGCTGGAATATGCGCGGCAGCGTAACCAGTTTGGTCAGCCCATTTCGCGCTTCCAAGTATTGCAGCACCGCATGGTCGATATGTTCATGGAAGTTGAACAGTCAAAATCCATGACCACAATGGCGACCTTGAAGCTCGATTTGCCAGCGGCAGAGCGTATGGCTGCGGTTTCGGCATGCAAGGCGAAGGTATCGCGCGCAGCGAAGTTCGTGGGCCAGAGCGCCATTCAAACGCATGGCGGCATTGGCATCACGCAGGAACTGGCCATCGGTCATTTCTTCAAACGTGCGACGATGATTGAAAGCCAATTTGGTTCGGCTGACCATCATTATGAGCGTTTTGAACGCCTGACATTGGCGGATTAACGCGCCAATTCAACTTATTGTGCAGTGCAACATTTTTGTTGACAGTGCGTGCACGAATCTTTATTGTGCACTGCAACACAACAGAAATGGTGCACGCCATGGTACGCAAATTAGCAACTACGCCTTCGACTGAAACCGTTAAACCAACGGCGTCAAAGGCTGCGCCTGCGAAAGCGACACCAAGCACCGTTGCAAAGAAGAAGGTTGCGAAACCTGCTACTTTACCGGCCAAGAAAGCCGTGTCTGTTGGATCTGAACCGATTGCTCAAGGAGTGACGAATATGACTGACACTGTAAAAGCCACCGCTGAAAAGGCGACCGAGTTTTTCGCTGACGTCCGCGAAAAGGCAAGCGAAGCGACTGAAAAAGGCAAGAAGTTCGCGGCTGAAGCCGTTGAATTCAACAAAGCGAACGTCGAAGCCATCGTTGAAGCTGGCAAGATTGTTGCCAAAGGCGCTCAGGAAATGGGCAAGACCAATATCGAGTTCGCCAAGAAGAATTTCGAAGACGTTCAGGTTGCGGTGAAAGAATTGACTGCCGTGAAATCGCCAACCGATTTCGTGAAGCTGCAGGGCGAACTGGCACGCAAGGGATTTGACACTGCAGTAGCGCAGGGTTCGAAGAACACCGAAGCTATGGTCAAGCTGGTAAACGAAATGTTCCAGCCGATTTCGAACCGCATCGCTGCAACGACTGAGCTTTTCAAAAAAGCTGCATAAGTTTTGCGAAGTTATTGCGCTGGTGCATTTCGCGTCCGCTGCCTTCTCTCTCTCCTCCTTATGGTGGCGGGCAACCGAGAAACACTAGCGCAATCATAAAAGAGCCGTCCTTTCCCATGCGGAAAGGGCGGTTTCTTTTTAGTCAAACGAAATTGATATGGAACAGGGGTTGCACAGGCACCCTACCCTGACCTATTTTAGAGTGATGCAGATCCACATGGCACATGATGACGACGATAAATCAGGGGGCACACCCGGCGTCGGCCTTGCCACGCGCACACGGCCAAAGACGCAAAAGCCCAGCCTGTATAAAGTCCTGCTGCTCAACGACGATTACACGCCGATGGAGTTCGTCGTTCATGTGCTGAAGGCATTTTTTCAAATGGACACAGATCAGGCCACCCGCGTGATGCTCCATGTCCATCAAAAGGGCGTCGGCGTGTGCGGCATATTCACTTATGAAGTTGCCGAAACCAAGGTGACTCAGGTCATGGACTTCGCCCAAAAAAATCAGCACCCGCTGCAATGTACGTTGGAAAAAGACTAGGGTCAGGACCTATGGTTCGCGTGGCGAACCCAACGACCCATATATTGTTTTACCATCCTTGATCGTCGCAACGACTTTGATGCTGAATATTTTGGCCGCGTCCACCGTCAGCGGGTTTGCGTCCAGAACAACAAGATCCGCGCGCTTGCCCACCGCTAGGCTGCCTTTGTCCCCGTCCTCTCCGATTTGCCACGCGGCATTGATCGTCACTTGTTGCAACGCGCGATAGGGCGATATCCGCTCCATTGGCCCCAATATGTCGCCGCTTTGCGTCAGCCTGCTCACCGATGACCAGACCAGCCGCATCATGTCGGGCGGCACAACCGGGGAATCATTATGCGCCGTCGGGCGCAGCCCCAGTGCCCAGCCCGTTGCCTGTGGCGAGATAAAATCGGCGCGCTTGGGCCCAAGCGCTACGTCGCGGTGCCAGTCGCCCCAATAATAGGTATGGTTGGCAAAAAAGCTGGGCTGGATATCCAGCGCCTTCATATCCTTTAGCTGATCCAGTTGGACCACTTGATTGTGGATGGCGATGGTGCGCTTACCCGCCAGACCATTATCCCGGACCCCGTCGATCAGGGCCTGCGCGGCGGCATCGCCGTTGACATGGACAAAAACCTGCCAGCCATTTTGTGCGGCATCCGCCAGTTTGGCGTTGAACAATTTCAGATCAATCGCCGGATAACCGGCATAGCCCTCTTTCTGGCCATGTGGCGGGATGGGCACCGGGTCTTTCAACCACGCCGTGCGTCCCTGCGGCGAACCATCAAGCGTCAGTTTAATGCCGCCAATGCGCAAATGCCCGCCCGCTGGATAGGGCTTGCCAATCTGCGCACGTACCGCCGGAGACCAGTCACGTTCAAAAGAGGTCAGCGCCACGACATCAATCGGGAATAGCCCGCGCTTGTCCGCTTCCTCCATCGCTGCCCAGCTTTCCGGCATGATCCGTCCGTCCTGCCCGGTGGTAATACCGTTGGCGGCATAGATTTTGGCACCCGTCACCAGCGGCGCAATGCTGGCATCCATACTGGGCGGTGTCAGCACTTTCATCACGGGATACAGCGCCGTTTCCTCCAGCACGCCATTGGGTGTTTTGCCATCGGCCTCACGCCGGATCACCCCGCCCATGGGATCGGGCGTCTCTGGCGTATAGCCAACCAGCTTGAGCATCGCCGAATTCATCGCCGCAAAATGCCCGCTGACATGCAGAACCAAGATCGGCACGGTACTGGAAACCGCATCCAGATCCGCCCGTGTCGGATGCCGCAGCTCGGCCAGTTGCGAGTCGTCATAGCCATTGCCGATAATCAGCGGCATACCGGCGGGGCGTGGATATTGGCGCAGCGCGTCCTGTAATTCTGCGATCGATGTAACGGTCCCAACGGGCGGTGGTTGCAATTGCGCCATCGCTGCATTCTGCCCAACATAGCCCATATGCCCATGCGCATCGATAAAGCCGGGCAGAACGGTGCGCCCTTTCAGGTCCACCGATTCGACCTTTTTGGCGGCAGCTTTTTTGACCGAGGCGAGCGTGCCAAGAGCGGCGATTTTGCCGTTGCGCAGCAATAGGGCCTCAACAAACTCGGGCTGATCGCCAACCATGGTGAGTATCGACCCGCCCGTTAGAATGATGTCGTTCGTTTGCGCTGGGGCCGCAGCCAATAGCAACGGTGCAAATGCGCACAGCAGGCCATATTTCAAACGCATTATTCTCTCTCCCAAGACTTTATCGGCTGACTATCGGTTGCAAATTCCGGGCTGGCAAGCCATCCCATCATGCAAGGAGAAATAATATGGCAGCAGCATTAATCGTTGGCGCAGGTGACGCAACGGGCGGCGCGATTGCAAAGGCTTTTGCCCGCGAAGGCTACATCGCCTGTGTCAACCGGCGCGCCCGCAATGCGGACCAGCTGGACGCGTTGGTACAGTCCATTCAAGCCGAAGGCTATGCTGCCCGCGCCTATCCCGCAGACGCGCGCATTGAGGAAGAAGTCGTGGCAATGGTCGACGCGATTGAACGCGATGTGGGCCCAATTGAGGTCGCCGTGTTCAACATCGGTGCCAATGTGAATTTCTCAATTTTGAATATGACCGCACAGGTTTATCGCAAGGTTTGGGAAATGGCGGCCTTTGCGGGTTTCCTCACGGGACGAGAGGCGGCGCGGCGGATGGTTGAGCGCCAGTCGGGAACAATCATTTTCACCGGCGCGACTGCCAGCCTACGCGGCGGAAGCGGTTTTTCGGCCTTTTCCGGTGCAAAAGGCGCGCTACGCATGCTGGCGCAGTCAATGGCGCGCGAACTTGGGCCGAAGAATATTCACGTCGCGCATGTCATCATTGATGGCGGCATCGACACAGCCTTTATCAGGGGCATTCACCCCGATTTCGAAGCGGCCAAGGCGGCCGACGGTGTGTTGTCGCCCGATGCGATTGCGCTGCAATATGTGGCATTGCACAAGCAACACCGAAGCGCGTGGACGCATGAGATGGATTTACGGCCATGGACGGAGAATTTTTGATGACCAAAAGCTTCCAATTTCTTTTCGATTTCGGCGGACCCAACAGCTATCTCGCGCACAAGATGCTGCCCGATATCTGCGCGCGTACGGGCGCGGAAGCCGTCTATATCCCCATTTCGCTGGGGGGACTGTTCAAGCTTACGAACAACCAAGCGCCGCTTATGCGCTATGCGGAGACGCCTGCAAAACGCAATTATGAGATGCTGGAATTCGACCGTTTCGTCAAAGCGCATGCGCTGCCGTTCAAAATGAACCCGCGCTTTCCCATCAATTCCCTGCAACTGATGCGTGGCGCGGTTGCCGCCCAACATCTCGGCTGCTTTGCGCCTTATGTGGACGCAGTGATGGCGGCGATGTGGGAAGACGGCGCGGACATGGGCGATGCACAGATTGTCGCTTCGGTTCTGGATGCAGCTGGCCTCGACAGTGCAGTATTGCTCGCCAAGGCCGAGGATCCGTCCGTGAAAGCGGAATTGATCGCGAATACCGAAGATGCCGCCAAACGCGGGGCATTTGGCGTCCCGACATTTTATGTCGGTGACGAGATGTATTGGGGCAAAGAACGATTGGGCCAGCTTGAGATTGCGCTCACGACGTTGTGACTTCCAATTCCTAAGTTGCGCCGCAATCGATTCCCGCTAAATACCCTGCGATGGATAAGATAATCGTACGCGGCGGCAATACGCTCAAGGGCAAGATCCCCATTTCAGGTGCGAAGAACAGCGCATTGACGCTGATACCTTGCGCGTTGCTGACCGACGAGCCGCTGACTTTGCGCAATTTGCCGCGCTTGGCCGACATTGACGGTTTTCAACATTTGATGAACCAGTTCGGTATTTCCACAACGGTTGCCGGGTCGCGTCCCGAAGATTTCGGCCGCGTGATGACGCTCGAAGCGACGCGTATCACCACAAACATCGCGCCCTATGACCTTGTCCGCAAAATGCGCGCGTCGATTCTGGTATTGGGCCCCATGCTTGCCCGTGCGGGCGAAGCGACCGTGTCGCTGCCCGGCGGATGCGCCATTGGCAACCGGCCAATCGACCTTCACCTGAAGGCGCTGGAAGCCTTTGGCGTCGAAATTGAAGTCGCGGCAGGATATGTGAAGGCGGTCGCCAAAAAAGGGATTCCCGGCGGGACCTATACCTTCCCTGTCGTGTCCGTGGGCGCGACTGAAAATGCATTGATGGCGGCCAGCCTCGCAAAGGGCACATGTGTTCTGCACAATGCCGCGCGCGAGCCAGAAATCGTCGATTTGTGCAACTTGCTTGTCGCGATGGGCGCGCAGATTGAAGGCATCGGCACTTCCGACCTCATCATTCACGGCAAGGACCGTCTGCATGGCGCGACCTACCGCGTCATGAGCGACCGGATCGAAGCGGGCAGCTATGCCTGCGCCGCAGCTATTACCGGCGGCGATATTGAACTTGTCGGCGCAAAGGCGAGCGAAATGGACGCAACGTTGGATGCGCTGCGCCAATCAGGCGTCACCGTTGAAGAAACGGCGGGCGGGATCCGCGTCGCGTCCGATGGCAAATTAAAGCCGCTGACGATTTCAACCGCGCCTTATCCCGGCTTTGCGACCGATATGCAGGCGCAGTTTATGGCCATGCTGTGCATGGCGGACGGCGCAAGTGTCCTGACCGAAACGATTTTTGAGAACCGGTACATGCACGTGCCCGAACTCAACCGTATGGGCGCGCATATCGAAACCAAGGGCCGCACGGCCATTGTCCACGGCGTGAAGAAAATGACGGGCGCGCCTGTGATGGCAACCGATTTGAGAGCCTCTATGAGCCTCGTGATCGCTGGTCTGGTCGCAGAGGGCGAAACGCATGTGAGCCGTCTGTACCACCTCGACAGAGGCTATGAGCGGCTAGAAGAAAAGCTTCAGCTTGTCGGCGCGGATGTTGAGCGGGTGGGCTCAGACTAAACAGCGCCATTCGAATCGGAACGTCGCATTCAAGGAACAGTTGCCACATTGATATTTTTGCGGCATCTCTCATCAAAGTGAAAACGAATGTGAATCCGAAGCCAAACCAAGCCACGCGTCATCCAGTTTTGGATTCGATCCGCTTTAGCCCCATCGCAACCGTCGTCAGCGACCCCACCAAGCCAGACAATCCCCTGATTGCGGTGAATGCGGCTTTTTGTGCGCTAACCGGCTATGCAGAAGACGAAGTCATCGGTCGCAACTGCCGCTTTTTGCGCGGTCCGGACACCGAAAATGGCCAGACGGAAAAGCTGCGCTCGGCAGTGCAAGGGCAACATTCTGCTCTGGCAGAACTCATTAACTACCGGAAAGACGGATCCCCCTTTCGCAACGCGGTGATGATCGCGCCATTGTTCGACAATGATGGGAATCTTGAGCTGTTCGTTGGCTCCCAAATCGAAGTGCTACCCGAAGAGGAGAGCATTGGGCTGGTGCGGCAACAACAGGCTGCACAGATTGTTGACCGGCTTTCACCCCGCCAGCGCGAGATTTTGCAGCAGATGGCCCGCGGCTTCCGGACAAAGCAGATTGCCTATCGATTGTCCTTAAGCGAAAAAACGGTTCAGATGCACCGCATGCTGATGTTCAAAAAACTGTCGACGTCGAACGCGGCAGATGCCGTCCGCATAGCCGTCGAAGCGGGGCTGTAACCGACTCGATAGGTCGATGTGACCGAACCTTTTATGCGTTCGCCATCACCCACAATCGAATCGCACTCGCCAACCCGCAGGGCGTGCCTGATTCCAGACGCTCAACGTCGATTTGCGCGACCAACGCATTGACGGGCAAATCCTTTTGCTCGGCAGCCCGTTTCAACGCATCCCAGAAAAGCGGTTCCAGACTGATGGAGGTTTGGTGCCCCGCCAACGTCATGCTGCGCTTTATGGGCGGATGATAAATGTCGCTCACCCGCCAACGACCATCAATACATGTGCTGGCCACCGTTGATCGACAAAGTCGAACCGGTGATGAAGCCTGCATTGTCGCTCGTCAAAAATTCGACGCCGCGGGCGATTTCGTCGGGCTGACCTAATCGGCCCACGGGAATTTGCGCAATAATCTTTTCCATCACATTTTCCGGTATGGTCGAGAGCATTTCGGTACCAATATAGCCCGGCGCGATCGCGTTGGCAGTCACGCCGTAGCGCGCACCTTCGGCGGCAAGCGATTTGGTAAAACCATGGATGCCTGATTTTGCCGCGGCGTAGTTCACCTGACCGATTTGGCCGCCCTGACCGTTGACCGAGCCAATATTGACGATGCGTCCCCATTTGCGTTCGCGCATGCCGGCAAATACCGCCTTGGCCATGTTGAAACATCCGGTCAGGTCGACACGGATCACTTCGTCCCATTGTTCAAATGTCATCTTCATCATCGTAGCATCGCGCGTGATGCCCGCATTGTTGACCATGATGTCGATCGGCCCGAACTCGGCCTCAATCGCCGCGCAGGCGTCTAGGCAGCTTTGGTGATCGCCAACATCCCACTTGCGCACCGCAATGCCAGTCCGTTCTGAAAATGCCTTGGCCGCCGCGTCATTGCCGCCATAGTTGGCGATGACCATTCGGCCTTTTTCCTGAAGCTTCAAACAGATCGCTTCGCCGATACCTCTGGTGCCGCCCGTAACCACCGCAATTCGTGACATGCATCGCTCTCCTCATCGCTATTTCCGCCATGATTAATGCACAAGGGCACAAGTGCAAGTTGCCGTAAACGTTAGCACAAAAAATCCGCAGCCACGCTCTACCAACGATTAGATCCAGCCAGCCAGTTCCTGCCCGACAATCTGTTCAAGCATATCCATGCCGATATCGCTGTCGTTCAGGCACGGCAGATAGGCATAATGCGTGCCGCCCGCTTCTTCGAACTGCTCATGCCCCTGCATCGCCAGCTCTTCGAGCGTTTCGAGGCAATCGACCGAAAAGCCCGGCGCAAAGATCGCGACTTTCTTCGTCCCTTCGCGCGCAAGCTTCATCAGCGTGTCGTCCGTGGCGGGTTCAAGCCATTTTGCCCGCCCGAAACGGGATTGGAAACTTACGACAAGCGCGCGACCCATGGCTTCCGACAGAAGCCGTGCAGTTTTTTGGCAGTGGCAATGATAAGGGTCGCCCAAATGGAGTGTCCGTTCCGGCATCCCGTGGAAACTGATCACAAGCGCGTCGGGTACGAAATCCAGTTTCGCAAGCGACGCTTCAATCGACGATTTCAACGCGCCGATATAGCGTGCATCATCATGATAAGCCGGCAGCGTGCGGATCGCCGGATGCCAACGCATGGCGGTAAGCGCGGCATATGCCTCATCCAGCACAGTAGCTGTCGTCGCCCCCGAATATTGCGGATATAATGGCGCGATTAAAATCCGGTTGCACCCCGCCGCTTTCATCGCGGCCAGTTGGTCAGCGACGGACGGATTTCCATAACGCATGGCGTACCGCACATCGGCGATCCCTTCCATACGCGCCTGCAAAACTTCCGCCTGTCCGGCTGTAAAAAATGCCAGCGGCGATCCTTTTTCGGTCCATACCTTGGCATATGCCTTCGCGGATTTTTGCGGACGGGTGTTCAAAATGATACCGCGCAAAATTGGCTGCCACAGCAAAGGCGGAATTTCGACAACGCGCCGATCCGACAAAAACTGTTTCAAATAGCGCTTCACCGCTGACGTCGTCGGTGCGTCTGGCGTACCCAGATTAACCAACAGGACGCCAACTTTGGGCGTCGCTACGGGTGGGTGGTCAATTGGTAATGTCATCATAGTCCCCGGGACAGCAATGGAAGTTCACGCAAACGTATTCCCGCTGCGGAGAATAATGCATTTGCAAGTGCGGGGGCAACCGGTGGCACCCCAAGTTCAGTCACACCGCCCGGCGCCGCATCGCTGCGCGCAAATTCAACGGTGATTTCCGGCGCATCGGCCAATGTGGGCAAGTCCACATCGCGCAGACGGCGGGCGGTTGGCATGCCGGCCTGAAATTCGGTTGTTGAACCCAATGCTTGCGCCAATCCAAACACAATGCCGCCCTCAATCTGCTGGCGCGCGAGGTCGGGATTAATGAGCCGCCCGCAATCCGCCATCGCATGAATACGGTCGACACGCACGCCGGTTTCGCTGGTACGCGCCGTCACGATAACCGCAATGTGGCTGCCGCGCATGCTGTGGCAAGCAATGCCGCGTCCGCTGCCCGAGCCGCCGCCGTCCCATCCCGCCATGTTGGCGACGCCCGTCAGGCATCGGGCAAGCCGCGTTTGGCCGACAAGCATTTGCATGCGAAACGACAAGGGCTCGACGCCAGCTTTCTGGGCAAGCTCGTCGATGAAGCCTTCGACGAAGAAGCAGTTGTAGCTGTCCGCAAGGCTCCGCCACGGCCCGGTTGGCACCGGCATGCGCACCGGAAAATGGTCAATCGTCAGATTGGGAATGGCATATGGTATCTCCGCACCGCGCACCGCGAGTGCGTCAAATTCGCCTGCGGACGCCTTGCGCGCTGCGTCAACGCTTTGTCCATCGATCCGGTTTGCAAGTTCACGCATGCTGGATGCCGCGGCCACCCGCACGCTCATGGCGGTTACTGCGCCGTCGGCATTTATCGCGGCGGATAACCGGCCCAGCGCCGGCGTGCGGACATGGTCCCGCAGGAAATCTTCAGGGCGCGACCAGACCAGTTGCACCGGTCGCCCCACTTCTTTGGCAATGACCGCAACTTGCGCGGCGATCACATTGTCAAAATTGCGGTCGAAACTTCCGCCCGCCATGACGGGGTAGAGAACGACATCATTTACATCAATGCCAATGGCATTTGCTGCGGCAACGCGCGCGGCCTGCGGCGCTTGTGATGCGATCCATAATTGCAGACGACCATTGCGATAATCCGCCGTCGCTGAACGTGTTTCAATGGGGGCGTGCACCGCCGCACCCACCGAATAGTCGGCTTTAAAAATGCGCGTTGCCGCCTCGGGTGCCATTGCAGCATCAACGTCGCCTGATTTAAATGCCCGGAAGCCGGGGCCTTTGGCGATGGCGTCGTTGAGCGACTGACCAATTTTCTGGCTGTCCGCCAGGCCACCTTTGGCTGCGAAGACGGGCTTCATTGCATCGAGCGCGGTGTTGGCTGCCCACCAGTTGCTTGCCACCGCAGCAACCCAGCTTTTGGTCCGCACCACGTGCACCACGCCGCGCATTTTCAGCGCCGCTTTTGTGTTGACCGATTTCAGCCTGGTGTCGCCCGCTGGCCCGCCCCGGACCGACGCGTAGAGCATATCGGGCAGACGAATGTCGCCCGCAAAGCTTGCGCTGCCGTCCACCTTGGCAGACAAATCGAGCCGCGGCGCGTCACGGCCTGAAAGGTGGTTGCGCGGCGATGGATTCAGCGGAATCGGCGATGGCAGCGCAAGCTCTGATGCTTCAACGACAAGATCAGCAAATGCGAGGCGTTTCTTTCCAAAGACCACAAAGCCGCGGTCCGTTTGGCACTGTTCCCATGAAATGTCCCAACGCGCTGCCGCGGCCTGACACAAGACCGCCCGGGCCGCTGCGCCCGCTTCACGGCATGGCTGTTCAAATTGCCTTATGGAAGATGATCCGCCGGTCACCACAAAGACGTCGCGTCTCGCAAGTTCGTTAATGCCGCTGGCAACCGGACCGCCATCTGCGTTGAGCGAGAGGTTTTCGGGCATGAATGCCGGGGCCCATTCGCGCGCCAATAATGTGTTTGCGAATATCGGACTTGGCGGCACTGGCTGGACTGCCACCGATCGCCAGTCAGCACCAAGCTCTCCGGCGACAATCTGCGCCAATGCCGTATACACGCCTTGGCCAGACTCGCTTTGTGGAACGCCCACGACGATTTTGCCGTCCTCGGCTATTTTAAGCCACGGTCCGAAAAGATGCTCGCCCTCTACTGTCCGTAAATTGGGGATATAGCGGCGTGGCCACAGGCCCCAAGCCACGAGCAAGCCGACGCCAGCGCCGCCACCAATGAGCAGCTTTCGGCGGCTAATGCCTTCGCTTGCCGCTGTGTCTTCCGTCATGCAGGCGCGGCCTTTGGCGCATCTATCCATGCGGACACTTGCCGGGCAATCCCGGCATAGGCATCGCTAATGGGGCCTTCATCCAATGCTGGCGGATTGCCCGCATCGCTTGCCATGCGGATTTTGATATCGAGCGGAATGCGGCCCAAGAATGGAATGCCCAGTTCCTTTGCCGCGGCTTCTGCGCCGCCAGAACCAAAAGGATCACTCATTTCGCCGCAATGCGGACAGAGATAGCCGGCCATATTTTCAACGAGGCCAATGATCGGGACTTTCGCGGTGTCAAAAAAGCTGATGGCGCGGGTGGCGTCAATCAGCGCCAAATCCTGCGGCGTGGAAATGATAACGGCACCGACGGGCTTGTGCTTTTGGATCATCGACAATTGGATGTCACCCGTGCCCGGCGGCATATCGACCACAATGTCGCGCACATCGCCCCATTTGGCATCGACAAGCTGCGTCAGGGCATTGCCAGCCATGGGGCCACGCCACGCAATGGCCTGACCCGGGTTGACCAACTGGCCCATCGACAGGAAAGGCACGCCGCCAGCACCCATGACGGGTATCATATTCTTGCCTTCAGCGTCAGGCTTCACGCTCTCAACACCCATCAAACGTGGTTGTGATGGACCGTAGATATCGGCATCAACCAGCCCAACCGATCGGCCCGCCCGCGCCATGGCGATGGCAAGGTTCGTCGACAGCGTTGATTTGCCCACGCCACCTTTGCCGCTGGCCACAGCGATCAAGCGCTGCGTAATCCGCTCCGCCGTCAACATGATCCGAACCGACGTAGCCCCGGCGCGTTCAACGGCGCTACGAACATCGGCTTCCATTTGCGCGCGCGCATCGGCGTTCAATCCCGACACATCCAGCATAAGCGAAACCGCGCCATCGACGATTTTCAAACCGCTCGCACGAGCGCCGGCAACAGCGGAAATTATATCAGAAAAATGATCAATATTTGGCATATCATGCCGAATAGATTCAGAATTGCGGGATTGACACTGTTTTTCTGAAAAACCGCTACTACATAGACTTTATGAGCAAAAAAATTGACGAGCAGGGGTCACATATTTTGGCGGTAGATGGCAAAGGACCGTGGGATTCAGACGATTCTCACGACACCGGTACATCCGGTAATGCGAATGAAAAAGGTGGCCGATCAAAGCCTGATCCGGTTAATCCGTGGGACCCGACACCCGAAGGTGCGGCGAAACAATCGCGGTCCCGTGGCCCATCCCTTGAAGAATTGCTGCGCCGCAAAGGCGGTGGCTTTGGTGGCATTCCGCAACGGCCCGATGGCAAAAGCTGGTGGCCGATTATCGTCGGTGGCTTTCTCGTGCTCTGGCTCGCTTGGTCAACGATTCACCGGATTGGCCCGGAACAAGAAGGCGTTGTAACCCAGCTTGGCAAATATGCCCGCACGGAGCAGCCCGGCATTCGTTTCACGCTGCCGTCGCCCATTGAGAGTATCACCAAGGTTGATACCAAACAGATCCAGACGACCTCCATCGGTTCGCCCAAGGCAAGCAGCGAAAATCTGGTCCTGACCAAAGACCAGAGCATCATTGATATGGCCTATGACGTCCGCTGGTCGATCAAGAGCCCGTCGCTATATCTGTTCCAACTCGACAGCCCTGAAGGCACGGTCAAGGAAGTCGCGGAAAGCGCCATGCGCGCCGCCGTTGCCAATTTTGATCTGACCCAAGCCATTGGCCCCGGCCGTGGCGCAATCGAATTGGAAGTGCGCCGCCGCATGCAGCAGATATTGGACGAATATCGCTCTGGTGTGTTGGTGCAGAGCATTTCAATCCGTCAGTCAGACCCGCCGGCGGAAGTGAATGATGCATTCCGCGAAGTAAACGCAGCGCAACAACGCCGCGAAAGCTATTTGAACGATGCCCGTGCTTATGCCAGCCGCGTTACCGAGTTGGCTTTGGGTGAAACTGCCGAGTTTGACAAAATCTATGTACAATATCGTGAAGCGCCCGAAGTCACCAAAAGGCGGCTATATTATGAAACGATGGAGCAGGTGCTTGGCAAGGTCGACAAGACGATTGTCGAAACCGGCGGCGTGACGCCGTACCTTCCGCTCCCTGAATTTCAGAAAAAGGCCGCACAAAAGGCTGAACCCGTTGTTGTGACAGGAAAAAAGCAATGATGACGAATATCATCAGAAACCCGATTTATCTGGCATTGATTGGGATCGGTGCGCTCATTTTGTGGAGCATGTCGGTCACCATCGTCCCCGAAACACAACAAGCGATTATCAGCAGCTACGGCAAGGTTGACCGCGTTGTGAACAAATATCGTGCGAACGAACAATTTGGCGAAACGCGCGCGGGCCTCACCTTCCGTATCCCTTTTGTGGAACAAATCCAGATTGTCGACAAGCGCGTGTTGAGCGTCGAAATGGATCAGCAGGAAGTGCTTTCCACGGACCAGCTGCGCCTGCAAGTCGACGCTTTTGCCCGGTTCCGCATCACGCAACCGGATGTGATGTATCGGACCATCCGTACCGAGGATCGCCTGCGCGAGCAGTTGAAGACAATCTTGGGCTCATCGCTTCGCAACGAATTGGGCAAGCGCACCTTTGCGGCGTTGCTCAGCGCCGAGCGCGGCGAAGTTATGGAAAATATCCAGACGGCGTTGAACCGTGAAGCCAAGAAATATGGCGCTGAAGTCATTGACGTCCGCATTAAGCGCGCGGATTTGCCTGCAGCAACGTTGCAGTCGGCCTATAACCGGATGCGCAGCGCGCGTAATCAGGAAGCGATTGCCATTGATGCCGAGGGCCAGAAAGAAGCACAGATTATCCGCGCAGATGCCGAAGCCGAAGCCGCACGCATCTATGCCATAAGCTATGGCAAGGATCCGGGTTTCTACGACTTCTACCGCGCCATGCAGAGCTATCGCCAGACTTTCCAGAATGGCGAAGGATCAAGCAACATCATCTTGTCGCCGCAGAATGCTTATCTTGAGAAATTCCGTACCGGACGTTAGTCGAACGACGGATGACTTTGGCCAATTTGATGGCATTCATTCAATTGGTGTTAAGCTTTACCACGCCATCGAAAGGCGGTCTTTCGGGCCTGCTGCCCAACTGAATATACGAGAGGAATGATATCCGTGCGTTACGCTTATGCAGTTACCACCGCGCTTTTAATGACAGGTGCCGCCGTAGCTTTGGTCAACAACAATCCCGTGACCGCGCAAACCGGCCTTGCGGTTTCGGAACAAGCCAATCTCGCGCCCGGCGGCGCACCGTCAAGCTTCGCAGACTTGGCAGCACAGTTGCAGCCAGCAGTGGTCAACATCGCCACGCGTAAAAAGGTACAAGTCGCGACCAGCTTTAACCCGCTAACCGGCGAACGTCGCCCAGTGACACAGGATCAAGCAAGCGGTGGCTCAGGCTTTTTGATCTCGAGCGATGGCTATATCGTGACCAACAACCATGTTGTCGCAGGTGGTCCATCGGGCGACGCGGTTGATAACGTTACAGTCACGTTGTTCGACGGTAAGGAATATGAAGCAGAAATCATCGGCCGTGACCCCTCTTCAGATGTCGCATTGTTAAAAATTCGCGCAACCGGCCTCCCCTTTGTAAAAATGGGTGACTCGCGGAAAAGCCGCGTTGGTGACTGGGTCATTGCTATTGGTAACCCACTCACACTTGGCAGCACTGTGACCGCAGGCATTATCTCTGCGCTTCAACGCAACATTGGCGCCGGTGGAGCCTATGACCGCTTCATTCAAACCGATACCGCCATTAACCCCGGCAACTCGGGTGGTCCCTTGTTTAACCTAAAGGGCGAAGTCATTGGCATCAACAACCGCCTGATTTCACCTGTTGGTGCAAATATCGGCGTCGGATTTGCCATTCCTGCAGAAGAAGCCATTCCTGTGGTCGAATCTTTGAAAAAGGGTGTTCGTCCGGAACGCGGCTATTTGGGAATCAGCATTCGGCCCGTGGATGAAGTTACCGTCGACGCGCTTGGTCTGGAAAAGAACCGCGGCGAATTTGTCGCCCGCGTTGTTGCTGGCGAAGCCGCGGATAAGGCTGGTCTGAAAGAAGGCGACATCGTTCTGCGTGTCAATGACCGCGAGGTTTCGCCTGAAACCACGCTGTCGTACATCGTCGCGAATATCAAACCTGGCACCCGCATTCCGCTGGATATCTTGCGTGAAGGCAAGCCGATGAAGCTGACCGCAACCGTTGGCGCACGTCCTCCAGAAGAGAAGTTGGCGCAAAGTTTCAATCCTGAAGAAAATAAGGATTTCGACAAACAAAGCGACACGCCAGATTCAAAGGTTGTGCGCGACGCTTTGGGCATCAGCGTTATTCCGCTGGATGCCGAAATCGCGCGCGCTCTTGGCCTGACCACTGATACAAAGGGAGTGGTTATTGACGTTCCGGGCACTGGCACGGGTGCGCAGGTTGGTCTGCGTCGTGGTGACGTCATCGTATCGGCAAACTACAAACCAATAAGCACATCGGCCGATCTCGCCGCCGCCGTCAAGGAAGCGCAGGCAGCCGGTCGTGGTGCCATCTTGCTGGGCGTAAAACGACGTGGTGCTCCGACGCAATATGTTGCTGTACGTCTCGAAAAATAAGGCAGTTGTCGGCCGCGCCAGGGTGGTGCTAGTTAAGCTATGGACTTAATCAGCACTGACTGGCGCGACGACGCCGAAGACATCCTTCCCGACCTGATCGCGCTGCGCCGCGCAATCCATGCCGAGCCTGAGCTTGGTCTGCAAAACCCCAAGACATTGGCCAAAATCAAGGCCGCGCTTGCTGGCCTGCCGCTGGAGCTGCGTGAAGGGCCATCGACCACGGGGCTCATCGCGACCCTGAAAGGCCCGGCCAATGGCCGTACGGTGCTTCTACGTGGCGATATGGACGCGTTGCCGCTCCATGAAGATACGGGCCTTGAATATAGCTCGCTGACCGAAGGCGCGATGCATGCGTGCGGGCATGATACCCATGTCGCCATGCTTGTGGGTGCGGCCAAGATGCTGTGCGCCAAGCGCGATCAGCTGGCCGGAACGGTGCAATTCATGTTCCAGCCCGGCGAGGAAGGCCATCATGGCGCGCGCTATATGCTCGACGACGGCTTGATTGATCCGCTGCCCGATGCCGCCTTTGCCTTGCACATCATGCCCAATGCCCCGCGCGGTGTGTTTAGTGGCCGAAGCGGACCGTTGTTGGCATCGTCTGACGTCCTGAATATTACCGTCAAGGGCGCGGGCGGACACGCGTCGATGCCGCATGACGCGGTTGATCCCATTCCCGTTGCCTGCGAAATCGTATCGGCCATTCAGACGATGGTCACGCGCAAGATTTCCGTGTTTAACCCGGCAGTCATCACCATTGCCAAAATCACAGCAGGCACGACCAACAACATCATTCCGGAAACCGCGCATCTTTTGGGCACTATCCGGACCCTGTCGCCGCAGTCACGCGCGCGCGTGGCGGAGGAACTGCATCGCCTCGCCCCCGGCATCGCCGCTGCCCATGGGTGCAGCGCGGAGGTCCATATCGAACAAGGCTTCCCTGTTACCGTCTGCGACGACCGTGCGGTTCAATTCGGCAAAGCCGTGGTTGAGGATATGTTTGGCACAGAAAGCTGGATCACGCTCGACACGCCGATCATGGGCGCCGAAGACTTCGCCTATGTCCTTGAAAAAGTACCCGGCGCCATGTTCTTCTTGGGCGCGTCACATGAAGGCGACGACTGGCGGTCATGCTGCGGCCTGCATTCCAACCGCATGGTCCTCGACGACAGCGTCATGGCCCGCGGAGCCGCCCTCCACGCTGCAATAGCCGAGCGATATTTGTCCGAAGGTTTTTAACAGAGGGCTCACACGAAGACACAAAGGCACAAAGAAAGTCTACAAAGAGCGCGTAAGATCACCGTTGGCGATCCGCTTTACGCCTTCTCGGAATGTTGCCCCGCCGAAATTGATGAGAAGCCCCAAAGGCAGATCGAGCAGCCTTAAATATGTTAATATCTGGCGGCCATGGACCGCAGCTAGTCGCTCGCATGATTTCAGTTCGACCAGTAAAGTGCCCTCAATCAACATGTCCGCTTTGAAGCCCTCGTTGAAAACGCGGCCATTAAATTTATCGGGATCGGCTTCTGCCGTTCAACCGATAGCCCCCGCTCTGACAGACTATCGGCTAGAATTACCTCTTAAACGCTTTCCAAAAGACCGGGGCCAAGTTTGTTATGGATCTTAAAGCCGCAATCTATTGCTATTGTCGCGAGTTCCTCAAGGCGGTTCATAATCTTCTTCTTTGTGCCTTTGTGTCTTTGTGTGAGATTATTTCCCTGCTGCCTTTTCGACCCCGCGCATGACGCGTAGGGCGTTGCCTTGGGCGATTTTGGCGAGGTCGCTTTTGGAATAGCCACGACGTACCAGTTCCGCGAACAGAGCCGGATAGGTCGATACGTTTTCGAGACCCACGGGCAGTTCATCGACCCCGCCAAAGTCGCCGCCAATGCCGATATGGTCAATGCCGGCCACTTTGCGGATATGATCGATATGGTCAGCGACTTGCGCCAATGTTGCTTTGGGCTGTGGGTTTGCCACAATCCATGCGTCTACCGCGGTTTTCTCGCCAACAGGGTTGCCGGAAAATTCCGTTTTCGCACGACCTGCCACCGCCGACCGTTCAAACTCCCACTGGCGGCGTTCGGGCGAGGTAAAGCCCGGGACGAATGTGACCATGACCACGCCGCCATTTTGCGGCAAACGCTTCAACACGGAGTCCGGCACGTTACGTGGATGTGGTGTGATGGCGCGGGCATTGCTGTGCGTGAACAGCACGGGCGCAGTGCTTTTATCCAACACGTCATGCATCGTTGCCTCTGACACATGGCTGATGTCCACAATCATCCCCAGCCGGTTCATTTCCGCCAGCACGTCAAAACCAAATGGCGACAGCCCATCATGCTTTGGCGCGTCGGTAGCGCTGTCGGCCCAATCGGTCGTCAGGCTGTGCGTGATGGTCATATAGCGTGCGCCAAGGGCATAGCTTTGCCGCAGAATCTCAAGCGAGTCGCCGATGGAATGCCCGCCTTCCATACCGATCATCGACGCGATCTTGCCTGCCTTCATCGCGCGCTCCACCTCAGCGGCGGTCGATGCATAAGCAAAGCTCTCTGGATAACGCGCGATCATCTGCCGCACGACGTCAATCTGCGCGATGGTGCGTGTTACCGCCTCATGCTTTGGCAGTGCGGCATCAACATATACCGACCAAAATTGGCCGCCGAGGAAACCGGCGCGCGCATTGCGGATATCGGTATGCGTTTTGGCAAGAACATCGGCAGGCAGCGCCGAGAGATTGAATCTCGAGAAATCCCGATCGAACAATTCCGCAATTTGGTGCGGCGTATCATTATGTCCGTCGATGATGGGGGACTTTGCCAGCACCTCCCGCGCGGTTTCTTCGGGGGTCGCGGCATATGCCGGCGAGAGCGCAACCAAGGCAAAAAGCGGGAGTAGTTTTTTCATGGGACCAACACGGTATCAACCGCCTCCTTTAGCGTTTCGGGATAATCGAGGGTGAAATGCAGCCCCCGGCTTTCATGCCGTGACAAAGCGGACTGAATGATAAGCGCCGCGACCTCAACCAAGTTGCGCAGTTCAATCAGGTCAGGCGTTACGCGGAAATGGCTGTAATAATCGGCAACCTCGCTGCGCAGCAAATCGATACGGTGCTGCGCGCGCTCCAGCCGCTTCGTCGTGCGGACGATGCCTACAAAGTTCCACATGAATTGGCGGATTTCGCGCCAGCATTGCGCAATCACAACTTCTTCATCGCTGTCCGTCACACGGCTTTCGTCCCACGCGCGGATGGGCGGCGGTGGCGGCAGGCTATCCCAATGGGCATCAATATGGCGCGCACAGGCGTCACCAAAGACGAAGCATTCCAGCAGTGAATTCGACGCAAGGCGGTTGGCACCATGAAGTCCGCTTTGCGTCACTTCGCCAGCCGCATACAGCCCCGGCGCATCGGTTCGGCCATCAAGGTCAACCAGAACACCGCCGCAGGTATAATGCTGCGCTGGCACCACGGGAATGGGCTCGCGCGTGATGTCGATACCAAGCCCCATCAGCTTTTCATAAATGTTCGGGAAATGCCCCTTCACAAAATCTGCTGGCTTGTGGCTGATGTCCAAATGGACATATTCCAGCCCGTCGCGCTTAATCTCCGCATCATTGGCGCGCGCAACGATATCGCGCGGCGCAAGCTCTGCGCGTTCGTCATAATCGGGCATATAGCGATGCCCGGTTTTGGGGTTTTTCAATATGCCACCTTCGCCGCGCACCGCCTCGGTAATCAGGAAGTTTTTTACCTCAAGATTGTACAGGCAGGTCGGGTGGAATTGCATGAATTCCATATTCGACACGCGGCAGCCAGCACGCCACGCCATGGCAATGCCATCGCCCGTCGCACCGCGTGGCGCCGTGGAGTAGAGATAAGTGCGTCCGGCGCCGCCACTGGCCAAGATCGTGGCGCGCGCGGTGAACGCTTCCACCTGCCCCGTCTTGCGGTTGAGCGCATAGACGCCATGGACACGTCCTGAAGTCGAAAACCGTTCTTGATGGCGACCTGAGATCAAATCAACGGCAACCATATCGGGTACCAGCACGATATTGGGATGCGCTCTTGCTGCGGCCTCCAATGCCTGCTGCACCGCCCATCCGGTGGCGTCATCGACATGGACAATACGCCGGTGGCTATGGCCGCCCTCACGCGTCAAATGCCAGTCATTGCCCTCAAGATTAAACGGCACGCCCAGCTTTGCCAGCCGCTCAATGGCCACAGGCGCATTTTCGACAACAAATTCGACGGTCGCACGGTTGTTCAGCCCGGCACCCGCGACCATTGTATCTTCGATATGGCTTTCGAAATTGTCGCCGGGCTCAAGCACGGCGGCGATGCCCCCCTGTGCCCAGGCTGTCGCACCATCGGATATCGCGCCCTTTGCCAAGACGGCAACTTTTCGGCGTGTTGCGAGCTGCAGCGCAGCAGTTAACCCCGCCGCACCCGATCCGATAATGAGGACATCGATGTCCATTTATGCACTGCTTGTGAGACGCAGGAAAACGTCCTCAAGGTCCGCTTCCTTGGTTGTCACGTCCAATATCCCAAGGCCGAGCCCCTGAATGGTCGTCAACACTTCGCCCGCGTTCATGCGGTCTTTGTTATAGGTAATTTCGATGGTGCGCTCATTCACCAATTCGGATTTTTCAAATGCGTCGTGCGTCGGCGCAACGGTAACATCGCGATCCAGCGTCAGAACAACGGCCTTTTCCCGCGCCATGCCCACCAGCTCGCGCGTTGGCTTGTTGGCGATCAGTTGCCCATGGTTGATGATGGCGATGCGGTCACATAATTGTTCGGCTTCTTCAAGATAATGAGTTGTTAGGACGACGGTCACGCCCTGCTTGTTCAGTTCAAGCACATAATCCCACAATTGTTGGCGCAGCTCGATATCGACACCAGCCGTGGGCTCATCGAGAACGATAACCGGCGGCGCATGGACCATGGCTTTGGCCACCAGCAACCGTCGTTTCATACCGCCCGACAATGTCCGCGCATAGGCATCCGCCTTGTCCTCTAACCGGACAGCCTTGAGCAGCTCCATCGTCCGCCGCTTGGACTTGGGCACGCCATATAGGCCCGCCTGCAATTCAAGCGCTTCCTTCGGTGTAAAGAACGGATCGAACATGATTTCCTGCGGGACAATACCGATCGATGCCTTGGCATTGCGTAGGTTGGCGTCGATATCAAAACCCCAGATCGATGCGGAGCCGGAGCTTTTCATCACCATCCCGGCCAATATGTTGATCAGCGTGGATTTGCCCGCACCATTCGGCCCCAGAAGCCCGAAAATAGATCCCTGAGCGACGTCAAAACTGACATCACTCAGCGCCTGTTTACCGCTGGCATATTTTTTGGAGAGATTCTTGATCGAGATAGCTTGTTCAGACATGAGCATGCGATAGCGAACCCAGCCCTTCTAAGCAATCACGGGAAATGACAGGTACAGAGACGCGCATGTGTTGCTGCGCATGATTAACCAAATCTTGAAGGTTTAAATTACCCATTATTGTGTATATCTGTGGCATGGCAGACAAGAAGCACATATATCTTTTCTGTGTTTTTGGGGCAGTTGCCATGTTTGTGGCTGTGCCTTCGCCAACATGGGCTGCACCTGCCACCGGCGAGGCGCAGATTGTCATCGTCGCGCCATTGACGTTCATTAACAATGAGGATCTCAATTTTGGCCGAATTATCCCTGCACATGTTGCAGGGACGGTTTCAATATCTGAGACGAATAAGCGAACGACCACCAATGGCATCGTTCCGGTTGGCAACGATTATCAAGCAGCGCAATTTGCCGGCCTAGCGGCGCAAGACCAACGCGTAACTATTCGCATTACCCCGACGGTGATCAGCTTGATTGGCCCAGGTCCAGCAATGACAGTCGACATTTTTGCGATCGGGCCAGAGGCTTCGTTGGCGCAAATTGGAAATTCGTCCAACTACCGCGTCGTCCGCGCTGACGGCGCATTCCAATTTGCAGTGGCTGCACGCTTATATGTCGGCGCAAATCAGCCTGCGGGCACATATTCAGGGTCATTTACTGCCACGTTGGATTATCAATGAACCGACAGGGGCATAGGAATTGTTACGCGGCTCTACAGAATATTTTTACTTTTTCGCGTTAATGGCTTGAGGATGATCAGGACCAACCGATTTTTGCAACGCACAGCAACGGCATTACTGCTCGCTGCTTTTGCATTAATGGCGGCGCAACCTGCTTCTGCAGGAACGACCCCCGGCGGGGGTGAAATAACCATTGTCCGTCCCTTATCCTTCGTCATTGATGACAATCTCGAATTTGGCGCAATCGTTCGGGGCACAACAGCCGGCACGGTCACCATCACACCAACAGGAGCGCGCACACAAACAGGCGGCGTCACCTTAATCAATGGTGGCGGACACAAGGCGGCATCCTTTGCCGGCCAAGGAACATTCCTGCAACGCGTCGAAATCTCGCTTGGCGCAAGCAGCATTTTTCTGACTGGTCCGGGCGCCCCTATGCAGGTCCGCGATTTTGTCCTCGGCAGTACGCCGACGGCTGTTTTGACAACTACGCCGCTCAGTTTTCGGATTGCAGCGTTGAACGGTGTTTTTTCATTTCCGGTCGGCGCCACGCTTGAGGTTGGCGCAAACCAAGCACCCGGCGTGTATTCCGGAAACTGGTCGATCACGCTCAATTACTTCTGACCCGTTGCAGCCCCGCAGCGGTTTTGCTACGCGCCGCGCATGAACAACACTCCTGAAACGATCCGAGTCCGTGAACCGCGCGTTGCTTGCGACGGCAGCGGCGATATCCCTGCCGCATTGGGGCATCCCCGTGTCTGGCTTCAGATTGACGAAAAAGGCTATGTCGATTGCGGCTATTGCGACCGTCATTTTGTGTTGGTCGGCGGCCCTGCGGATAACGGCAAAGATTAAAACCCCACGTTAAACCCATATGTCTTGCGCTGGCGGTGGCACCATATGCGCCGGACGGAGGGACTATAAATAACTGCCTTATGCGGCGGCAGAAAGATCCTGAAGCCGTGCACGGTCTTGAATGGTCACTGTCCGGCGATCTGGCAAGTTGATGACACCATCGGCTTTCAACAGCGATAATTGCCGGCTGACCGTTTCAATGGTTAAGCCAAGAACATCACCCATTTGTTGGCGATCGAGCGGCAATTCAAAGCTATCCAAAGCATTTTTGTCCGCCGAACAGCCAGTCTCACCAAGGCGCGCAGACATTTCCAACAACAAGGTCGCAATGCGTTCCGTTGCGGTCTTCTTCCCCAACAGCAACATCCATTCATGGGCGCGATCAAGTTCAGTCAACGTCCGACGCAGCAGCTTATGCTCCAGTTCCGGATGCTGCCGCGCGAAGCTGTCAAAAGTGGAACGGGGGAAAATGCACAATTCTGCGTCTGTGAGCGCGGTGACGCTGTAGGGGCTTTGCTGACCAAAGGGGCGACCGATAAAATCAGAGGCGAAGACAAGGCCGACAATCTGTTTGCGTCCATCCGAAAGGCTCATGGAAACTTTAAGGACGCCTTCGATGACGTTCGCGACGACAACCGAATCATCGCCCTCCCAAACAACCGTCTGTCCCTTTGTCACGCGCTGCTTTCGGCCAAGCTGCCCCAACGCATCAAGCTCATCGGGTTCGAGGCCGGCGCAAATTGCACGGTTACGCACAACGCATTGGGAGCAGTCCTTCATAGCCCAAGCTTACCCCTCGCCTGAGCGACGGGCAAGCTCATGATGCCGCCTGGCCTATCGTCGATGTGGGAGGATGGTAGCGAAGGAGGGACTTGAACCCCCGACCTATGGATTATGATTCCACCGCTCTAACCAGCTGAGCTACTTCGCCATCCAAGCGTGAATCCCAGCGTCTGCGGGGAAGCACGCGGCGCTATAAGCGTGGGGGTTGCATGGGTCAAGGGCTGCGAAACGTTATTCAGCCCCGAAATGCCCATCTGCCAATCTGTTCCCACGGACCGCCGCGATAATAATAAGCAGCGAGGCCATAAATCGACACGGATCGCGTCTGAAAATTGCTGGAAAGCCTATCGTAGAGCGCTTTTGCAATTGCGGGTTTGACCTTGTTCTGGACGGTGATGTGCAGCCGTGGACGCGCTTGGTCCTGCGGAATGAGCAAGCCGCGAAACGCTTCGGCCAATGCGTCGCGAATCGAGAGGAGTTCCGGGCTTTCAACGTGATAAGCCACGCCGCCACCAAGGTTCATAAGGTCACTTAAACGGGCCTTCGGCGCAGGACATTCAGCCGCAAGAGCCGCCAAGCGGGCTTTGACCTCGGCAATATGGCCCGGCGGCAAATGATGGAATAGCGTGATATGCGCATCGACCATGTTGCGGTCGGCAGGATAATGCGCGCGCCGCAAACCATTGGCCCACGCCTGATCCGCTTTGCCCATTTCGGCGGTGATGATGATGGGTGCGGTCACGACCGATGCCTCGCAGTTAAATGGACATATATGCGCTTCGTCATCCTGAACCTGTTTCAGGATGACGCACAACCGTCGCATGTTATCCTGAAACAAGTTCAGGATGACGAACTATGTTGCACGGACGGAAAGATGGCACAAAAAAGCCGCCCGGTCTTGCGACGGGGCGGCTTTTTGTTTTTTTGGTGCGAAAGCTTACGCTTCGTCAGCCTCGGCCGACAAACCACCGGCAGCTTCAGCCGCAGCCTTTGCAGCAGCTTGCTCTTCGCGGCGTTTTGCGTTTGCAGCGGCTTCAGCTGCATCGGCAGCGTCGGCAGCAACTTCGGCTTCAACCTGTGCTTCAATGGCTTCAGCAGCGATCTCGGCCTGTTCAGCTTCGAACATCTGCTCAAGAACGTTGACGCCGTCCTTCTGCAGCTCGGCTTCGTCGTCCGAACGGGCCACATTGACCTGTATAGTAACGGAGACTTCGGGGTGCAGAACAACCTTAACGTCAAATACGCCAAGCGTTTTGATGGGGCGTTCGAGAACGATCATCGACTTGGTAACCTTGGCGTCCTGGGCAGCCAGACCGTCAACGATATCCTTAACCGAAACCGAACCATAAAGCTGGCCCGTTTGCGAAGCCGCACGGATCAGAACAATCTGCTTGCCTTCAACGCCGCCAGAAGCCTTTTGCGCTTCTTCACGACGGGTTGCGTTGTCGCTTTCAATTTTCGCACGGTTCGCTTCGAAAACCTTGCGGTTTGCGTCGTTCGCACGGAGCGCTTTTTTGTTTGGCAACAGGAAGTTACGGGCATAGCCGTCCTTCACAGTGACAACGTCACCGATTGCACCAAGCTTTTCAACGCGTTCGAGAAGTATGATATCCATGTTTCGGCTCCTTACTTCACGATGTACGGCAGAAGGCCGATGTGACGGGCGCGCTTGATAGCTTGGCCCAGTTCACGCTGCTTCTTTGCCGAAACGGCGGTGATGCGTGATGGGACAATCTTGCCACGCTCTGAAATGTAACCCTGAAGCAGGCGTACATCTTTATAATCAATTTTCGGCGCATCTTTACCCTGGAATGGGCAGGACTTGCGGCGACGGAAAAACGGACGTGCCATAATTTAAGCCTCCTGCTCTGCGCGGGGTGCGCGATCTGGACGTGGGGCACCGCGATCACGGTCGCCGCCACCGAATCCACCGCGCTCGCTGCGCTCTGGACGGTCGCTCTTGCGCATCATGACCGATGGGCCCTTTTCATGCGCGTCAACGCGGACAGTCATGTAACGAATGATGTCTTCGTTCATACGTGTCTGACGCTCGAGCTCGGCGATGGTGTCGCCATTGGCTTCGATGTCGAGCATTACGAAATGCGCTTTGCGGTTTTTCTGAATTTTGTAAGTCAGTGTGCGAAGACCCCAGGTTTCGGTCTTTACGACCTTACCTTTATTGTCTTCCACAATCTTGGTGGCAACTTCTGCCAGCGCATCAACCTGGGCCTGTGAAAGGTCCTGACGCGCCAAAAATACATGCTCGTAATTTGGCATGGGCGTTTCCTTGTTCCTACCGATCGCTGACGCAGCACCATGCATACGCCCCTCCGGCCTTCTTCGATTCCACAAGGGTTACCCCAAGCGAAGTGGCGCGCTTAGGTGGGATTTACCCAGAATGCAAGCGATTCGCCGGAATGGAGCGACGTCGCGTTATCGCTAGGCACCAAGCCGCGCCAAAACATCCGCCGCAAACGCGCTCAACGTATCATCGCGCGCGCCCATGATGACGATACGGTCGCCGGGTTGCGCAAGATCGACCATGCGGTTGCCGCAATCTTCGCGCGCCGGGAAATATTCGGCATTTTGGCCGGCTGCAGTGACAGCGTCGGTGATGCTTTGGCTGCCGATGCTTTTGTCGACAGTGCCGCCAAAATAGACAGGATCGCACAGGATGAGGTGATCGTCCTTGCCAAGCATGCCTGCAAAAACGCCCGCCAATTCAGCGCCCATAACGCGGATCGGGCCGTAGCCATGCGGCTGGAAAAAGGCGATGATCCGGCCCGGGAAGGCTTTGAGTGTCGCAAGCGTTGCGGCGATCTTGTCGGGGTTGTGGCCGAAATCATCGATGACAGTAATGTCGTTTGCGGTGCCGACAATGTCGAAGCGGCGGGCGAGGCCGTTGAAACGCTCTATCGCGCGAACAGCCTGCGCCACGGTTACGCCGAGCGCGGTCGCGGCGGCGATGGCGGCAAGGGCGTTGGCGATATTGTGGCGACCGGGGACGATGAGCGCGACGTCATGGGTATCGCCCATTGCGTGGAGCGTGAAACGGCTGCCCAGCGGCAAGTCCACAATATCGGTCGCGCGGAAATCAGCCTGCGCTGAAAAGCCGAAACTGATGGCCCCGGCCAGCGCCAAGGGTTCCATGAGCGCCACAGTCTCCGCATCATCGGCGTTCCACACGCATGTCTTTGCTTTTTTGGCAAAGTCACCGAACAGCTGCCGCAATTCTTCAAGGCTTTTATGGTCGAGGCTGACATTGTTGAGCACCGCGACTTCGGGAGCGAACAAGGCGATAGAGCCATCGCTTTCGTCGACCTCCGAAACAAAAACGTCCCCCTGCCCCACGCGCGCGCTGGCAAAAGGCGCGTCATCGGCGACGAAATTTTTCATTACCGCGCCGTTCATGATGGTTGGGTCCAGCCCTGCATCGATCAATATCCAGCCGATCATGCCCGTGACGGTCGACTTTCCGCTGGTCCCGCCAACGGCAACGCTGCGCGGCGCATTATTGAACAAATCCGCGAGCAGCTCTGCCCGCGTCATGCGGGCGCAGCCCAAGGCATTCGCTTTGGCAACATCAGGCACGCTGTCTTCGATTGCCGCCGAAGCGATCAGGATTTGGTCGCCGCTGATAAGGCCACTGCCGTCTTGGGCAAACAGGTTGATGCCAAGGCTTTGCAACCATTCAAACTTGGCGCCCAAGCGGCCCTGATCCAGCGCGCGGTCCGACCCGGCGACGGTTGCGCCTGCATCGCGAACGATATTCGCCAAGGGCAACATGCCCGAACCGCCAATGCCACAGAAGAAATAGGATTTGTTTTTGTGCATAAGCGTCGGTTATTGGGTAGGAAGGGATTTGGCAATGGCAAGCGAAGGTAACCGCAGTCCTGCGCAGCAGTCGCATCGCGGCTGCGCCGGTCAAAGGACGGTTTTCAGCGGAAAAACACCCTTCGACTTTTCGCCAGCGCTTGCGCGCTGACGGCTCAGGGCTACGGTGTGGGGATGGAAGGATTTTCATGAAAATCGGGATATGCGCACCGTCGACGCCCTTTACGCGTGAAGACGCCGCACGTGTTTCGGCGCTTGCCGCAACATCACATCCGAGCGCGGAGCTTTACTTTCATGATCAATGCTTTGCCGAGGCGGGGCATTTCGCGGGTTCGGATGACGAAAGGCGCGACGCTTTTGTGGAGCTTGCCAATGACCCCAGCTTTGATGCGGTCTGGTTTGTCCGTGGCGGATATGGCGCATGCCGGATCGCCGAAGACGCCGTCGCGGCTCTAAAACCCGCCGCGGCTGACAAAATTTACATGGGCTATAGCGATGCCGGCAATTTGCTCGGCGCTTTATATCGCGCGCGCATTGGCCGCGTCTGCCATGGCCCCATGCCTGCGGACATACGCCGCGCAGGCGGCGAGGCAGCAGTAACCCGCGCGCTTGACTGGATCGTGCACCAATCGCCGCACGCGCTTGAGCCGCATGTGCAGGCCAGGGAAAAACATGCTGCGTTCAACCTGATGACGCTGGCCATGATGGCCGGAACGCCCTTGATGCCCGACCTGAATGGTCATGTGTTGATGGTCGAGGAAGTCAGCGAATATCTCTATGGATTTGACCGGGCCCTTTTCAATGTCAGCACCCATTTGCAATCGACGGGCATCGCCGGATTGCGGCTTGGCCGGGTCAGCGATGTGCCCGAAAATGACCGGCCATTTGGCGAAGGCGCAGAAGATATTGCAAAGCGCTGGTGCGCGAAGACGGGCATCGCCTATCTTGGCCGCGCGGACATCGGCCATGACGCCGATAACCGCATCGTGCCGTTCGGGCTTGCAACATCCAGCGCCGCACCATAGGCGATTTGGCACAAACACGGACTAACGGGAGCGAATATGCGCGCATTTATATTTCCAGGACAAGGCAGCCAGGCGGTTGGCATGGGCAAAGCGCTCGCCGACGCCAGCCCCACCGCCCGCGCGGTGTTTCAGGAAGTCGACGAAGCGCTTGGCCAACATCTGTTCCGGTTGATGTGTGATGGCCCCGAAAGCGAGCTTACGCTGACCGAGAACGCCCAGCCCGCGATTATGGCAATTGCCATTGCGACGTTGCGCGTGCTCGAAACCGAAGGCGGCGTCCGCCTTTCGGAGAAATGCAATTTCGTCGCGGGCCATTCCTTGGGCGAATATAGCGCGCTGTGTGCCGCTGGCGCATTGCCATTGTCCGTGACGGCAGCATTGTTGAAGCTTCGTGGTCGCGCCATGCAGGCGGCTGTCCCCGTTGGCATTGGCGCGATGGCTGCGTTGCTTGGCGCAGACATCGAAAAAGCCGAAGCACTGGCTGCGGCTGCGGCTGAGGGCGAAACCTGCACCGTCGCAAATGACAATGACCCGTCGCAGGTGGTGATTTCCGGGCATAAGGGCGCGATTGACCGCGCCATTGAGCTTACCAAGGACCATGGGATCAAGCGCGGTATATTATTGCCGGTGTCGGCACCCTTTCACTGCCCATTGATGCAACCAGCCGCCGATGAAATGCAAAGCGCGCTTGGCACGACCACCATTCATGCGCCGCTGGTCCCGCTTTTTGCGAACGTAACGGCAGCGCCGGTGTCCGAAGCCGACATCATCGCCGCACAATTGGTGCAGCAGGTAACTGGCCGCGTGCGCTGGCGTGAGTCCGCAATCGCGATGGCAGAGACCGGCGTTACCCATTTCGTGGAGTTTGGCGGCAAAATACTATCACCCATGGTGAAGCGCAGCACGCATGAAGACATCACCACCACGAGCGTCATCAGCATGGATGACATCGAAGCTTTGTTGAAAGCGATATAATGACGGACCAAATTCTCCAGTCGCGCGATGGCGGCATATTGACCATCACGATGAACATGCCGGAAAAGCGCAATCCGATATCGGACGTCAGCGTCGTTGAACAAATTTGCGACGCCTTTATGACTGCCGACCAAGATATGTCGGTGCGCTGCGTCATCCTAACGGGGGCCGGAACGGTATTCTCATCCGGCGGCGACCTGAAACAGATGCGCCCCGACAGCGGCGGCCTGCGCGCCGGATTGCCCGCTGAAACGCGGCGGAATTATAAATATGGTATTCAGCGGCTCCCGCTGATGTTTCAGGCGCTTGAGGTTCCCGTTGTTGCGGCCATCAACGGCCCCGCCATTGGCGCAGGGCTTGACCTGACCACCATGTGCGACATTCGCATTGCCGCTGCGTCAGCCAAATTCGCGGAGAGCTTTGTGCGCCTTGGCATTACGCCGGGTGATGGCGGTGCATGGCTTTTGCCGCGCATCGTCGGTTTTTCCAAAGCGACCGAGCTTGCGTTGACAGGCGAAACCATTGACGCGGCAGAGGCGCTGCGCATTGGCCTTGTGTCCGAAGTCGTGGACGACGCCGATCTGATGACTGCCGCCCGCAAGGTGGCGGACAAAATCGCCGCCAACCCGCCACATGCCGTCCGCATGACCAAGCGGCTGTTGCGCGAAGGGCAAACGGCGGACCTGAAAAATATCCTCGAAATGTCCGCCGCGATGCAAAGCCTTGCGCATGCCACGGCGGACAATGATGAAGCCATCACCGCGTTTCTCGAAAAACGCGCACCCGAGTTTAAGGGAGAATAATATGTTTGATCTTACTGGCATGACGGCACTAGTCACCGGAGCATCGGGCGGCATTGGCAGCGCAATCTGCCACGCGCTCGCGGCGCAAGGCGCGCAGCTGGCTGTTTCAGGCTCTAACGTTGAAAAGCTGGAGGTGTTTCGCGCATCACTGGGCGGCGATCATGTTGCGGTGCCATGCAACCTTGGCGACAAGGATAGCGTTGAAGCGCTTGTCCCCGCTGCGGTCGAAAAATTGGGCAAAATCGACATATTGGTCAATAATGCAGGCGTGACACGCGACAATTTGACCATGCGCATGAAGGATGAGGAATGGGATGACGTCATCCGCATCAACCTCGAAGCGACATTCCGCCTCATGCGCGCTGCGACCAAACCGATGATGAAAGCGCGCTTTGGCCGTATCATCACGATAACCAGCGTTGTGGGCACGACGGGCAACCCCGGACAGGCCAATTATGCCGCATCAAAAGGCGGCCTCACCGCCATGACAAAGGCAATTGCGCAGGAACTGGCAAGCCGCAATGTCACCGCAAACTGCGTCGCACCGGGCTTCATTGCGACCGCGATGACCGAAACCTTGCCCGATGCGCAAAAGGAAGCGCTGAATGCGCGCATTCCAATGGGACGCATGGGCGAAGGCGCGGATATTGGCGCTGCAGTGGCCTATCTCGCGTCGAAAGAGGCTGGCTATGTCACTGGCCAGACAATCCATGTAAATGGCGGCATGGCGATGCTTTGAAGCATAACAGTCGCTTGCCACTTGCCAGCAGGCAATCTGGACATTAGGGCGATTACTGAAATTCATCCTCCCAACAATATAAGGGGCACAAAAATGAGCGATACCGCAGAACGGGTCAAAAAAATTGTAGTTGAGCATCTCGGCGTTGAAGCTGACAAGGTCACAGAAGCTGCAAGCTTCATCGACGATCTTGGCGCAGACAGCCTCGACATCGTCGAACTCGTCATGGCGTTCGAAGAAGAATTCAACGTTGAAATCCCTGACGATGCGGCTGAAAAGATCGCAACCGTTAAGGACGCAATCGACTTCATCAACAGCAACGGCTGAACCGTCTCGCGCGCTGTGTCGCGCGGGCAGTTATAAATTCCAACGGCTTTCCGACCGGCGCCAACAGCGCTACCGTCGGAAAGCCGTTTGCATTTTGGCACTTGTTCGCGGTATTGGGCTGCGAAGATTAGCATTTTGGAGATAACGCAATGCGTCGTGTCGTGGTCACTGGACTGGGTCTGGTCACACCTTTGGGGGCTGATGTCGAAACGACATGGTCCAACCTGATTGCTGGCAAATCCGGCGCAGGCATGATTACGCGTTTTGACGCCCGCGACCATAAATGTCATATTGCCTGCGAGGTGAAGCCAAAGGACCACGCATGGGGCTTTGACCCGGACACGCGCGTTGACCACAAGGTTCAGCGGCAGGTTGATCCCTTTATCATTTACGGCATCGATGCCGCAGGTCAGGCATTGGAAGATGCCGGCCTCACCGAATTGACCGAAGAACAAAAGCTACGCGCTGGCTGCTCCATCGGATCCGGCATTGGCGGTCTGCCCGGCATTGAAAGCGAAGCATTGTTGCTCGCGGAAAAAGGCCCCGGCCGCGTTAGCCCGCATTTCGTGCATGGTCGGCTCATCAACCTGATCTCTGGTCAGGTCAGCATTAAATATGGCCTGAAAGGCCCCAATCACGCCGTGGTGACCGCCTGTTCCACGGGCGCGCACTCCATTGGCGATGCCGCGCGCATGATCCGTGATGATGATGCGGACATTATGCTGGCTGGCGGCGCAGAGGGCACGATTAATCCACTGGGCATTGCGGGCTTTGCGCAAGCGCGTGCATTGAACATGAGCTTTAACGACCGTCCCGAAGCCGCAAGCCGCCCTTATGACAAGGACCGCGACGGTTTTGTTATGGGTGAAGGCGCGGGCGTTATCGTTCTGGAAGAATATGAGCACGCAAAGGCGCGCGGCGCTAAAATCTACGCCGAAGTCGTGGGCTATGGCCTTTCGGGTGATGCCTATCACGTCACCGCGCCACATCCCGATGGTGACGGTGCCTATCGTTCGATGCAAATGGCGTTGAAAAAGGCGGGCATGACGCCAAGCGATATTGATTATATCAACGCCCATGGCACATCGACGATGGCCGACACCATCGAACTGGGTGCTGTGAAGCGTCTATTTGGTGATGCGATTGCGAACGTCTCCATGAGCTCGACCAAATCCGCCATCGGCCATCTTTTGGGCGGCGCTGGCGCGGTCGAAAGCATTTTCTGCATCCTCGCGCTCCGCGACCAAATCGTTCCGCCAACGCTCAATCTGGACAATCCGGATGAAGGCACAGAAGGCGTCGACTTGGTGCCGCATGTGGCTAAAAAGCGTGCAGTGAAAGCTGTCCTGAACAACAGCTTCGGCTTTGGCGGGACCAATGCCAGCTTGATCATGAAGGCTATCTGACGATATGCGCCGCCTCGCCAGATGGGCGATATTAGCGGCGGCGCTGCTGCTTGCTATCATTGCGGGTAACTTCATCTACGGCTGGACCGCACCCGGTCCGCTGGAGCGCGAAGTTACCGTCGTTATCAATCCCGGCTCCAGCATCACCCTGGCCGCACAGCAGCTTGAAAAAGACGGCGTCATCAAGTCCGCCGATGCGTTCGTAAACCGCGCGCGAATTTTTGGCGGCACCAGCACGATTAAGGCGGGCGAATTCATCATCGAGCCGCAGGCGTCGAATGCCGAGATATTGTCTATCCTCACCGGCGGCAAAACCGTCCAGCGGATGGTCACGATCCCCGAGGGGATGCCCTCGATCATGGTCTACGAACGCTTGATGGCGAATGACCGCCTCAGCGGCACTATCGCAATGCCGGCCGAAGGCTCCGTGCTTCCCGACAGCTATGCCTTTGGCGTAGGCGAGCCGCGCGCGGCCGTGCTCAAACGCATGCAAGACGCGATGACAAAAACAATGGACGAGCTTTGGCCAGAGCGAAGCCCCAACACGGTCGTCAAAACGCGGCTTGAGGCGTTGACGCTGGCGTCGATTGTCGAAAAGGAAACGGCGCTGAAATCCGAACTGCGGATGGTGGCCGGAGTATATTCCAACCGCCTGCGCAAGGGCATGATGCTTCAGGCTGACCCGACCATCATTTACCCGATTACCAAGGGCAAACCGCTTGGCCGCCGCATCCGCAAATCCGAAATAGCCGACGTCAATGGCTATAATACGTATGCGATGAGGGGCCTGCCAAAGGGTCCGATTGCCAATCCGTCACGCGCCGCGATTGCCGCTGTGCTGAACCCGCAAGCGACAAGCGCATTGTTCTTCGTCGCCGATGGCAAGGGTGGCCATGTGTTTGCCGACACGCTGCAAGAGCACAACGCCAACGTCAAAAAATGGTACGCAATCCGCCGCGAACGCGGGGAAATGTAACTCTTTAGGGTTCGGCGATGTTGAATGCGCTGGGCATCGGGTCAAGCGCTGCCTGCAACTTATCCACGACGGACCGGTCGCCTTCGATCTTAAGCCCGGCCATTTGCAATTGCGCTGCAGGCATTTTCAGGAACAACAGAGCAAGGAACAGCTGACGCGGTCCGGATATGGTTACGGCTGGCGCGGCATGGCCTGTTCCCATTTCGCTGATCATCACCGCATTGCCGACGGTGACTTTTGCTGTCTCTTTCCGGTCCGAAATCACAAAATTCAACGTCAGCGCCGCATTGCCGATAATCTTCGGATCCAAACGAGTCGCGACAGAATCGAGCAACAGGCCAGTTGGTATCGCTGAAATCATGTCGATGCTTTGCGTACTTACGCCCGCCTTCATGCCGCGCCGTAGCTCGGCCGCACCGGTCAGAAACATGTTACGCCAAATCGCGGACTCCGCCTGATAGCCTTGCTGTTCATAGCTGTCGGCAAGCAAAGCGCGGCCTTCAGCATTTTTGGGATCGGCAAAAACCAATTGGTTCAACAGGTCCGAAGACCAGCGATAGTCCCCCGCCTTCATGGCCTTTTTGGCCGCTGCGAGCAGCTTCTTTGCGCCGCCCATTGCTGCGACCATTTTCGCCGCGCGAACTTCAGGCGGATGGGGGTTAAGATTGGCAGGCACGGCGTCATACCAACCCAGATAATATTGATACACGGCCTTCGAATTGTGGCTGTAGGTGCCGTAATAGCCCTTGTTGAACCATTGGTCGCCAATCGCTGGCGGCGCTTTCAACGCCTCGGCAATTTCGGCTTGGGTCATGCCCTTGTTCATCATGCGGACTGTCTGGTCGTGCAAATAGCGATAATTATCGCGTTGGCCCGACAACCAGCCTTTGACCTCCGATTGTCCAAAGCGTGGCCAGCAATGGCTTGAGATGATCGTGTCGCTGCGGTCGCCGTAGAGGTTGACAGCTTCGTTCAGGAATCCGGACCAGCTGAGCGCATCACGCACCTTTGCGCCGCGCGGCGTAAGAATATTGTGCAGACTGCAGGTGGCTATTTCTGCCGCCAAAAATGTGCGCGCTGCGGGGATATAGACGTTCATTTCGGCTGGCGCTTCTGTCGCGGGCACCATTTGAAATTCGAGATTCACCCCGTCAATTTCGCGCACTTCACCGGTTTTGCGAATATCGATGGTTGGCGATATGAGCGTAATGTCACCGCCGCCAATGCCTTTGCCGATGCCACTGCCCATTTGACCCTGCGGCCCCGGTGCCAAGTTGGTGCCAAATTGAAATGTTGCCCGCCGTCCCATCGCTGGCCCGGCCATCACATTTTCAGACGCAGTTTCAGCCAGAAAATGTTCCGGCGCAACAATCGCGACTTTGCCCGCTTTAACATCGGCTTCATTGACGATACCGCGCACGCCGCCAAAATGGTCGCCATGGCTATGGCTATAAATGACTGCGGAAACAGGGCGTGTCCCCAGCTTTTCATTGACCAGCTTCAGCGCCGCAGCGGCGGTATCACGGCTGGTCAACGGATCGATGATAATCCAACCCGTTTGCCCTTTGATGATGGTCATGTTGGACACATCAAACCCGCGCACTTGCCACATATTGTCGGTCACCGCATATAGGCCATGCTTACGCAAAAGCCCCATGTGCCGCCACAGGCTGGGGTTTACCGTGTCCGGCGATGCCGAATTGCCCATCCAGTCATATGCGCCCAGATTCCAGACAGGCTTGCCATCTTTGTTGGTGATGATGGGGTCCGCCAGACTTCCGAGAAACCCGCGATCTGCAAATTCAAGGTCACGACCATCTTCCACCGGAAGCTGCGCCGCCATGCTGCGCTGGGCGGCAATGGTCGCGTCCGATGCTGGCTTGGCGTCTTGTGCAAAAGCGCCTGTGGCCGACGCCGTGCTCAATAAAATGGCGCATAAGAATTTCTGCATGTTGGTATCTCCCCCAAAATTTTTCTTTAACGATGCATCATAAGGCCGCGCAGGTAAATCGGGTTTATAAGAAACTATACGGATCGACATCCACCCCGACCCGAACGCTCCGGGGAAAATGCAGGCTGCCCAGCCATTCGCGAATGATGGTCTGCACTTCGACCGAACGTTGCGCATGGACCAACAACCGCTGGCGGTAGCGGCCACGCAGCATCGCCAGCGGCGCTGGCGCAGGGCCATAGACATACATGCCGTCGACCTGTGGCGCGGCACCACCGACCGCGCGCGCGGCTTCAATAGCCTCACGTTCGTCTTCGGATGAAATGATAATCGCCGCAAAACGCCCGAAGGGCGGCGCGCCTGCGGATTTGCGTTGCTCGGTTTCCGCATCGTAAAATGCATCGCGATCCCCTGCGACCAACGCGGCGATGACGGGATGGTTGGGATTACGCGTCTGTATGAAAACCTCACCCGGCTTTTCGCCACGCCCTGCCCGGCCGGCCGCCTGCGCGATTTGCTGAAATGTCCGTTCGGCCGCGCGCAAGTCGCCGCCTTCAAGACCAAGATCGGCATCAATCACGCCCACCAAGGTCAGCTCAGGAAAGTGATATCCCTTGGTCACCAACTGCGTGCCGATGATGATGTCGACCGCCTTATTTTCAACCCGCGAAACGAACTCGGCGGCTTTTTCCGGCGACCATAATGTGTCCGATGTCGCAACGATGGTACGCGCATCGGGTAATAAGCGATTTACCTCATCACAAATGCGTTCAACGCCGGGGCCACAGGCGACAAGCGTGTCGCTTTCGCCGCATTCAGGGCATTCCTCCGGCGGCGGCATGACATGGCCGCAATGGTGGCACGCAAGCCGGCGGACCAACCGGTGTTCGACCATCCAGCTTGTGCAATTGGGACATTGAAAACGGTGGCCACATGTTCGGCACAAGGTGAGCGGCGCAAAGCCGCGCCGGTTGAGGAACAACAGGCTTTGCTCGTCGCGCTCCACGCGCTCTTCCAAGGCCTTGAGCAATGTTGGCGCAATCCAATGTTGACGCTCGGGCGCGTCCAAGGTGAGGTCAATCGCCTTGATCTCCGGCATTTTGGCCGCGCCGAAACGGGACGGGATTTCCAACCCCTTATAGCGGCCAATCGTAACCATATGGCGCGATTCCAGCGCGGGCGTGGCCGACGCCAGCACCACGGGAAAGCCTTCAAAGCGACCACGCATCACGGCAACATCGCGGGCGTGGTACCGCACGCCATCTTCTTGTTTGAAACTGCTCTCATGCGCTTCGTCGACGATGATCAGCCGCAAATTGGCAAAGGGTAGGAACAAAGCCGATCGTGCACCGACGAGCACCTTTGCACTGCCGTCCGCCACCGCGCGCCACACACGGCGGCGCTGCGTTGACCGCAAATTGCTATGCCATACCGCAGGTTCCACCCCAAAACGGGCTTCAAAGCGGGCCAGAAACGGCGCTGTCAGCGCGATTTCGGGGAGCAGGACCAGAACTTGCTTGCCCAGACGAATGGCCTCGGCAACCGCTTCAAAATAGGTTTCGGTTTTGCCAGATCCCGTCACGCCGTCGAGGACGAAGGTGTCAAACCCGCCCGAGCGGACGGCGGTGACCATTGCGTCGGCGGCGACCAATTGCGCGTCATTCAATTGTGGCGCGCCGAAATCTGCGAGCGGTTCCGGCAGCGGAGAATCCACGCTGATCGTAACGGGTTCAAAGGCCCCTGCCTTTATAAGCCCGCGGATAACAGCATCGCTAACGCCTGCTTCTGCCGCAAGTTCACGTACAAGGCCTTGCGTACCCTCCAACGCGTCCAGCGCTGCGGCGCGTTGCGTGGTCAGCCGTGCGGGTTCAAAGCCAGTGCGGCGATATTCAATGATGGTACCAGACACCGTAAAGGCCGCAGACGACGCCAGCACCATACGCAACACCGCGGCATGGCTGGTCAGATAATAATCGGCGACCCAGTTGACGAGGCGGCGTAGCCCTTGCCCAAGTGGCGGACAGTCGAGCAGTTCCAACACCGACCGAAGTTTGCTGGCGTCGACAGCTTCATCGCCAAAAACATCATCATCCCAGATAACACCCGGCAATTTACGCGGCCCCAGCGGGACCATCACCACGCACCCGGGGCCCGCCTCCATGCCCGCAGGCAACCGATAGTCGAGCGGACCAATCGCTTGCGTCAACAGGACGACACGGACACGGTTGGTGGGCGGATTCATCCCGTCGATATAGGCAGACAAATGGGGGACGTCACCCACCTATCCCCGCCAATTCAAAAGCATGGTTCTTTAGCGTGATATATTGCAGCAATTCGGCGCGGAATATTGCCTGTCATTTCCGCGCTAACTTTGCCAATAGGCTATATACCGAATCTACTATCAGGAATAACGTGCCATGAAATTTTTTGCCGACACCGCTGACATTGCCGATATCAAAGATCTGGCAGCGACTGGCTTGCTTGATGGCGTGACCACCAACCCAAGTTTGATTGCCAAATCGGGCCGCGATTTCATTGAAGTCACCCGCGAAATTTGTGCGTTGACCGATGGACCTGTATCCGCCGAAGTCGTTGCGCTGGATCATGCAACGATGATGAAAGAGGCGGAAATCCTCCGCAAGATTGCAAGCAATGTCTGCATCAAGGTGCCATTGACGATTGATGGTCTGAAAACCTGCAAAGCGCTGACGTCAGAAGGGACTATGGTCAATGTGACCTTGTGCTTCTCTGCAAATCAGGCGCTGCTTGCAGCCAAAGCCGGTGCAACATTTGTGTCGCCCTTCGTCGGTCGTCATGATGACAATGGCTTTGACGGCATGCAGCTGATCAGTGACATTCGCCTGATTTACGACAATTACGCATTCGACACGGAAATCCTCGTCGCCAGCGTGCGCCATGGTGTGCATGTGCTTGAAGCGGCAAAAATCGGCGCTGACGTCATGACGGCACCACCTGCGGTCATCAAGGGCCTGTTCAAGCATATCCTGACAGACAAGGGCATTGAAGGCTTTTTGGCGGACTGGGCGAAGACTGGGCAAGCCATCGGCTAAACCTATCGGCGCGGCGGTGCTTGAAGCAATAGCCGTGCATGAATATGCTATCGCATCATGGTGAAATGCCTATGGGTTATTCGCCGTATAGTTTTTAAAGGCGGGCGGACTTATTCTTGGGCATATATATGGCGGCATTTAAGACCGCTGGAGACCCAAGATGAACAAGCCCGAGAAGGTGTTTCCCATCGCACATATCCATTATGAAGACGAAATCGGCGAGAACGGCAAGGTTTTCGTTCCTGACGAAGTTCAGGACGCCATTCGCACGTTAATCCGTTGGTCGGGTGATGACCCGACCCGTGAAGGCTTGCTGGACACACCCGCACGCGTTGGTCGCGCATGGCGCGAATATTGCGCGGGCTATGCGGAAGACCCCGCTGCGCATCTGTCGCGGACCTTTCAGGAAGTCGGCGGATATCACGAGTTGGTGCTGCTGAAGGATATCCCGTTCCAGTCCCATTGCGAGCACCACATGGCGCCAATCATCGGCAAGGCATCGATTGCATATATGCCAACCGATCGCGTTGTCGGCATTTCAAAGCTAGCGCGTGTGCTCCACGGCTTTGCGCAACGCCTTCAGGTGCAAGAACGCCTGACCGCCGAAGTCGCAAACTGCATTTGGGAGCATCTGAAGCCAGAGGGCGTAGCCGTTGTCATTGAGGCGCAACATGGTTGTATGACGGGCCGGGGTGTGAAGGTGCATGGCGTTGGCATGGTCACGTCAAAGCTTATCGGTTGTTTCCTTGATGACCAATCGAGCCGCAGGGAAGTCATGAGCCTGATGGGCTACTGATTACGGCATTGCTGCCCGGTTCGAACGCACTTATGGGTGGGGCAACCCCGCAAGATAAGATGCACTGACATGGCCTTTACCCTTCCCCATTTTGATCTCGACGCGTTTGTCCGCGCGACGCTTGCCGAAGATCTGGGGCCAACCGGCACCGACGTTACATCGCAAAGCGTAATCCCGGCAGATGTCCGGTTTGAAGGCACGATGGATAGCCGCGACGCAATTGTCGTGGCCGGTCTGCCGATTGCCGTTGCGTTCTTTACATCGCTCGATCCCGCGATGGAAATCGACCTGCTGGTCGAAGAAGGACAGCGCGTTGCCGCTGGAACGGACCTGATGCGCCTTCAGGGCAATGCCCGCGCGATGCTGACGGCGGAGCGGTCCGCACTGAACACGGTCCAACATCTTTCGGGTATAGCGACGCTAACACGGCAATATGTCGACGCGATAGCGGGCACGGGCTGCACCCTTTTGGACACACGCAAAACCATTCCCGGTCTTCGCGTACTTGAAAAATACGCCACGCGCATGGGCGGGGCAACGAACCACCGCATGGGCTTGTGGGATGCCGCGATGATCAAAGACAATCATGTGGCGGTCGCAGGCGGCGTGGCAGAGGCGGTACGCCGCGCACGCGAAGCAGGCGTTGAACGCATCATATTAGAGGTCGATAGCATCGCGCAGATCGAACCTGGGCTTGCGGCCGGCGCCAGCCATTTGCTGCTCGACAATATGGACGCAGATACGCTGCGCACCGCAGTTGCGTTAATTGCGGGCCGCGTGCCGACTGAGGCGTCGGGCGGTGTCACGCTGGATAGCATTCGCGCCAAAGCGGAAACCGGCGTGACCTACATCTCGGTCGGGCGCTTGACGCAAAGCGCACCCGCTGCGGATATCGGTTTGGATTTTGCGCAGGCTTAGCGGCCTCGTCCTTTTAAGCGCGGCCGCGTGCCTGTCGCCAGCACCGGCGCTGGCGCAAGCATGGCAGTGCCAGCCCACAAACTATCTGCCCCGTCCAGCACTGGAGCTTCCGCCACCCGATCAGGTCCGGCGCACGGCGATTGCGGGCTATATTCTGGCCTTAAGCTGGAGCCCCGAATATTGCCGCGGGCGGGAACGCGACCCGGCGATGCGGTTTCAATGTTCCGGGACAATTGGCGACTTCGGCTTCATCGTTCACGGCCTTTGGCCCGAAGCAAAGGGACCAAATTATCCGCAATATTGCCGGCCGGTGGGCGTGCTGCCGCGGCAAACCATTACCAACAACATCTGCCTAAGTCCGTCGCCGCAATTGCTGCAGCACCAATGGGCCAAGCATGGCAGCTGTATGGCCAAAACGCCGGAAGCTTATTTCGGTGCGGTGCGGCTGCTGTTCAAGGCGATTGAGTTTCCCGACATGGTGCGGCTTTCGCGCGAGCCAGAACGCGGAACGCCATTAACCGCAGCGACGATTGCCGAGAGATTTGCCGAATTGAATGACGGCATGCCAGCGGACTCAGTGACGGTAAAGGTCAGCCCGAAAGGCTGGCTTCAAGAAATACGCATTTGCCTAGACCGCGCATTCCAACCGCGACGATGCCCCAGCTTTAGCCGGGCGGCATCACGCACAGCGCTCGTCAAAATCTGGCGCGGGCGTTAACGTTCGATAATCCGCGTGGACGGATGATGTTTGTCCAAATGCTTTCGGATGATCTTCAGGTTTTTCGTATTTGACCGCCACACCAAGTCAAAGGCATCGCCCAAAAATGGCACCGCGCCAATTGCGGTATCAATGCCGATGTTCGCACTCATGCGCACAAGCTGCCATTTTGACATGCCCAGATTGCGGCCTTCCCAGACCATATAGGCGCCCATGGCTGCGGTCACGAGATCGCCGAGGACGGGCACCAAGCCGATGACGGTGTCTAAGCCAACCGGGATTTTTGTGCCGGGAATATGAAACGCCCGTTCCAGCACTTTTTCGAGTGCTTCGACGCGCATGCGAACGGCCCGTGGGTCGTTGCCCATTCCGGGCAGGTCCTTGGCAATGTGCGCAAACTGTTCCTGCGAAATCGGCACGGGCATCTCTCCTTTGGACCTATGTTGGGTCCCGCCCGAGATATTGCAACAGGTGCCAGCCCCGTCCGTTGGCAAAGTGCCCCAAAAGACCCGGCCGCACGACCGACCAGCGCAGCGGATTGGCAATTGGAATAAAACCAAGCGTGGATTGCATTTCCGCCTCCGCCTGCCCCAATAATTGCGCGCGCATTGCCATGTCCTTTGTCATGCGCGCCTCTGCGACGATTGCGTCCGCCCGCGCGTTACATATTGCCGCAAATTTGCAGGACAATTGGTCCAGGTACCACGCAGGGCTGGATTGCTGTGCCGTCAGGTCAATCAAACGCAGGTCATGCGGCCGATCGGCGGTCACCCTTTCAATATCGACACCCACGGCTGCTAGGTCGGCGCGCAGGCGCGCAAAAAATATGCGGCTGCCATACCCACGTGGCAGGGCAACACGCAAAGGCCGGATCGCACCGTTCGCACGCTTCCAGTTTGCAATGCTTGCCGCCGCCATCGACCGCCTTTGGTCCATGGATGGCGCCGCCCAATCGGGCCGAGAAATGTCCGCGCGGTTCGGCAAGCTTTCGGGCACCAGCGTGACCGTTTCGCGCCATGCGAAGATGTCGAATGCTGTCAGCAACTTTGGCCGGTCAATGGCCATCGCGATTGCCGTGCGGTTGTCCTTGTTCGCTAAAAAAGGTCCAGCCTGCACCACCATCAATCCAAACAAACCCGGGACAGCATCAAACTGGATCTCATTGGCATTGATCTTTGCAGCTTCGAGCAACGGGAAAGTTTCAAAACGGCCACCCTCAATCAAATCGGTCTGCCCAAGCACATAACGCGCGAGCACCAACGACGCTTCGCCCCGGCGGAGCGTAACGCTTGCGGTGCCAAGAACCGCCGTCCCCTCGGCATCGATTTCATTGCGCCGCAACTGCATAGCCTGACCCAATTTCTTGGCCTGCATCGGACCGGACCCGGCACCGCGACGTAATAATCCGAATTCGGGCAAAGCAAGCAGCTCAAGCAAATAAGGCATCGGGGCCTTCAGCCGGATTTCAACGACCTTGCCTGTCATTGCGACGACGCGGTCAATGACGGCGAGCTCTGACCCCATACGGCCCTTTTTGAGTTCACTTATGCGCCGGGTCAAAAGTTGCGCGACCTCTTGCGCGTTTAGTTCTCGCCCATCGTTCCACCGCGCCTTATTCAGGCGGAACATATAACTCATACCGTCATCATTAACGATCCAGCGGCTCGCCAACCCCGGCGCGACGCGGCCTTTTTCGTCGAAGGTAACAAGCCCTTGCGCCGTGGCACTGCGCAGATAGGCAGAGGCGAGCGGCAATGGCACAGCAGACACGTTGAACGGCTTGGGACGATCCTCAATCACATCCACACGGACCCGTTCATTGTCGACGCCCTGCGAACAACCGGCAAGTGTAGCCGACAGCATCAAAAGCAAAAACGGCAGCAAACGGATCATGCGGCCACCATAATCAGAATGTCGCGGTGCACAATCCACGATTCATCGGTCAGTGCAGGTGAACAGCAATATCTCGTTCGGGGCGGGCGGCAATTGTGCAGCAATCGCCTTATTCATATTGTCGATATTGGTCAGCTGGCTCGCGTCCGTTGTACATGTCTTCACGTCATAACGCTGGCGCGCTTCGCGGGCGGACTGCATGGCGTCTGTACCCGGCAGAAAACGCTCAATACGATAGATGTTGGTGTCGGGGGCATAACTCGTCACCGAAATTTGTGCATCATTGTTCGGCACAAAGCTTCGGACCCATCGGCCACCGCTTTCAACATATTGCGTACGGCCATTGACGCATCCGTCCGGCCGCCACGTGAAATCAACATCAGCGGTTTCGGACATGGTGATACGGCTGCGTTCGGGCTGCAGCACGCATATTTTGGCCACTTCGGTCACGGCCACTTTTACCGCTTCATCCTGCGGCGCATCGGCGGTTAGGGCCGCACGCACCCTGTCATCGACCTCGTCGAAAGAGGGGCGCGCTGCAAAAATACCGACGGCCGAAACCAGTAATATCGCGCCCGCAGCGGCAGCCGCCTTGAAACGATCATTTTGCCCACGCTCCGAAAATTGCCACGCTGCGCCGCCGGCGACAGCACTTAAGACCAGCAGCAAAACCGCAAGCGCGATGTGGTTTTCGCGGGCCGATATCACGGCGTGTTCGGCGTCACTGCGCACTTTGCCTTCACGGCTGCGCCGCAATTCGGCGGCGACGCGTGCTTCTTTCTCAACCTTGGCACGGGCGGCTGCTTCAAGCTCCGCCTCAGCGCGGGTCAATTCCGCGACCGAGCGGCAATCGCCACGAACCGTCCGGAATGCGACGCCTTGATTGTCGAGAAAGGCCGCGAGCTCGCGCGTTGAAATGGCGAAGTAAAACTCGGCGCCGCCATCGTTCGCTACTGATCCAAAGCTGTTGATGCCGACAACACGGCCACATGCATCGACAATGGGCCCGCCGCTATTGCCCGGTGCAATGGGCGCGGTGTGCAAAAGCGATTCAACGGACTTCGATGTCCGGCCCGATGAAATCGTGCCCCGCGTTTTAACCGGCGGTTGAGGGCGCAGCACGTCCGCCTCGCTTTGTTCAAGCGCGACATCCACGCTGGCCGGATAACCAATTGCGAAGACATCCGCGCCGTCGGATACCGTGCCCGCAAATATGCTGGCGGGGACCAACGCGCCGGAAGAAAGCTGCAGAAGCGCAAGGTCTTTGCGCGCGACCACCGCGGACACCGTGGCGCGATAGCTTTGCGTCCCGTCAGAGGGCACAACGACAATTTCGACACTGTCGTCGAAGCGCGCCTGTTCCACGACATGTGCGTTGGTAATGACCTTGTTGCGGTCAACAACCACGCCGGAACCAATGCTGACAATGGTTTGCTGGCCTTCTGCGGAGCTAAAAACGACGATGCGCACAACACTGCGTGCGGCAGCGCTAATATCACTCGCATCTGCATATGCCGGGGTCGCAGCGATCACGCCGAGGACACATGCCAGTGCGAGCGCGAGTTTTTTAATGCTTGAGTGCAAGGACCGGACGACCATCATCGCGGACCTTGCGCGGGTCGGGTTTCGGGCGGCGCAGGCTGGATATTCACGCCTTCACGGTTAAGCTTAACCTCCACCGGCATACCGCCGACCTCAGCGTTCACGGTGACGCCCTCGCCTTGGTCTATCCGGACTTCCGCGTTGCCAACATCGACGGGAAGTTCGCTGAGTTCTGGCAAGTCCAACGGTTCAATCGGGCCTTCGGGGTCAGGTTGCTGACGCGTTTTAGGCCTTGCTGCAGGCGCCGCATTGCGGATCGACTGCGCCATAAAATCGCGCCAGATGCGTGCCGGCAAACCGCCGCCGTTGACGCCGCTGAGCGGGGTGTTGTCATCATTGCCAATCCAGACACCAACCACGAGGTTACCCGCAAATCCGACAAATAATGCGTCGCGATTGTCTTGGCTCGTTCCTGTTTTGCCATATGCGGGGATGGACAGCCGCGCCGCGCGTCCGGTCCCCTTATTGACCGTCGCACCCAGCAAATCGAGCAACATGCTGTGCGTACGGCTGCTGAATGAACGTGGTCCAGAGAACAGCCACTCGATCCAGCCTTGTTCTTCGCGTTTGATGGCGTGCGGTTCAACGGGCCACTGGTTACCCGCCACGCCAGCATAGGCAGCCGTCAGCTCCATCAGGGTCAGGCCCGAACTGCCCAGCGCCATGCTCTGGTCCATCGTCAATGGACTGCGCACGCCCAGATCCGTGGCCGCGCGCGCCACCGCTTCGCCGCCAACTTTTTGATACAGGCGGACCGCAGCCACGTTGCTTGACTGGGCAAATGCCTGCTCCAGCGTAATGTCGCCGCGGTAATTCTGCCCCGAATTTTTGGGGCGGTACGCGCCTTCATTGATCGGCGTATCGGCAATCAGTGATTCAGGCGTCATCCCGGACCGGAGCGCGGCCAAATAGACAAACAGTTTGAAGGTTGACCCCGGCTGCCGCCTTGCCTGCGTCGCACGGTTAAACGCGGAATCCTTATAGCTGCGGCCACCGACCATGGCGACGACTTCGCCATTGGGGCGCATTGCAACGAGCGCGATTTGGGCATTGCCAACGGCGGATCGCGCCACGACCTTGCGGGCGATATTCTGCAATCGCGCATCCAATGTCGTGGTAATCCTGACGTCGGCATAGCCGCTGTCGGTCATCAGCCGTGCTTGGGGAATGGCCCAGTCTGCAAAATAGGTTCCGGTGGGCAGCGTTTCGCGCACGCGAACGTCAAGCCGCGCAACGGGCGTTGCGTCGGCCTTGGCCCGCGTAATGACATTATTGGCGACCATTGCATTCAGCACCAATTGCGCCCGCTTGGCCGCGCGTTCGGGGTTCTTTGTCGGGGCAAGCCGCGATGGTGCCTGTACAAGTCCGGCAAGCATCACCGCTTGGCTGAGCGTCAGGCGCTCGGGTTGCCTATAAAAATAATGTAAGGACGCTGCGCGCAGGCCGTAGACATTGTCGCCAAAATAGACGTTCGACAAATAACGCTCAAGAATTTCGTCCTTCGTCAAACGCCCTTCCAACCAGAAGGCGATGAGCATCTCGCGCGCCTTGCGCGTCAGGCTGCGCTCCGGCGTCAGAAACGTGAATTTCGCGAGCTGCTGCGTAATCGTGCTGCCGCCCTGCGTCATTCCGCTGCCCGAAACATTCGACCAGAACGCCCGCGCAAGGCCGCGAGGGTCGATACCGAAATGGGAATAAAACCGGCGATCTTCGATGGACAAAAACGCCTGTACGACGTGCGGGGGCAGCGTGCCAACATCAACCGGCTTATCGACGATAGCCCCGTTCCGCGCGATGGGCGTACCATCCGACGCCAGCAGCGTAATGCGCGGCGGTGCGATGGGCTGCAGCGATTTGGACAATGGCGCCGTAATCGCAAGCCACAATATCAACAATATGAACAGGCCAAGCAGGGCCGCGCTGGTACGGCTAAACCACCACCAGCGGGTTTTGCCCAAGATAAGACGCCGCGTCGACGCTGGTTTGGCATCGGGATTCCAAGGCTGTGGGTCATCGGGAAAGCGCTGCGCATAGCTTTCATCGAAGGCCGCAAGACGGCCGTCAATATCCGAAGGAATGTGAGAAGAGGAGCGCCGGAAAAGCATCGCGTGGCTGTATTATATCGATATAACGGTGAATGCGAGGGTATATTTGCGCTTTTCGCTGAACGTCAGATGAAGACGCTTTTTAGCGCCCACCCGCATCCAGCCAATAGTGCCCAAATTCTCTGCCGATGGGGCTAAGCCCTGCCGAGGTCGCCTTGACCGACGGTCCCGCTTGCCATTTCCAGCATCCGGTCTAGGCTCTTTTTGGCGGCCAAACGGACGGTTTCGTCGAGATGTATCTGCGGCTGAAGGTCGCGCAGCGCGAGATACAGCTTCTCCATCGTGTTGAGCGCCATATAGGGGCAGATATTGCACGCGCAGTTGCCGTCAGCGCCCGGCGCACCGATGAAGGTCTTGGTGGGTTCCGCCTTTTCCATCTGGTGGATGATGTGCGGCTCGGTCGCGACGATGAGCGTGTCGCCCTTCATCGTCTGCGCATATTGCAAGATACCGCTGGTGCTGCCGACATAATCGGCATGATCGATGATATGCGGCGGGCATTCGGGATGCGCGGCCACTGGAACGCCGGGATGCTGCGCTTTCAGTTTCAGCAGCTCGGTTTCCGAAAACGCCTCATGCACAATGCACACGCCCGGCCACAGCAGCATGTCACGGTTGAACTTACGGCTCAGATAGCCGCCCAAATGCCGGTCAGGTCCAAAAATGATTTTTTGTTCGGGAGGGATTTGGCTCAAAATCGTCTCGGCGCTTGAGGATGTGACGATGATATCGGACAGCGCTTTCACCTCCGCCGAACAATTGATGTAGGTCAGCGCGATATGGTCAGGATGTGCTTCCCGGAACGCCTTAAATTTGCCGGGGGGGCACGCGTCTTCCAATGAACAGCCCGCCGCCATATCGGGCAAAATGACGGTCTTTTGCGGGCTCAATATTTTCGCCGTCTCGGCCATGAACTTCACGCCGCAAAACGCGATGACATCCGCGTCGGTTTCCGCCGCACGCTTGCTGAGTTCGAGCGAGTCACCGACAAAATCTGCAAGGTCCTGAATTTCCGGCTTTTGATAATAATGCGCGAGAATGACAGCATTGCGTTCTTTTTTCAGCCGCTGAATTTCAGCGAGCAGGTCAAGTCCTTGCAGATTTTCGCGGGCTACAGGGGCGTTCATTGGGTCGTACCTTTGCGTTGCAGATGTGTCATCTGCGTCTCGAGTGGAGCTCTATGTGGTCTATTAGACCGAACGAAACAAGTTCTGGCGGGGGCTTTTACGGTCTTTTTTACGGGATTAAATGCCAACCATTGCCTTGGGCAGCCACCCGGCCCTGATTTTGCAAATCGATGAGATGCGCCAATACCGACCGGCCGGCAGCGCCCGTCAAACGTGGGTCGAGCCCCTTGTACATTGCAGCGACCATGTCGGGAATGTGCCCCTCGCCTGCTTCAAGCAATTTCAGAATCTGGCGTTCCCGCTGACGCCGGTGACCAATCATGCCGCGCACAAGCTGCCTTGGGTTTTCGACCGCTGGCCCATGTGCGGGGTAATAAATGCGATCCGTGCGTTCATATAATTTTTGCAGCGATGCCAGATAATCGCTCATATCGCCATCGGGCGGGCTGACGACGCTGGTGGACCATTTCATGACATGGTCGCCGGTAAACAGCGCCCCACTCTCAACCAGTCCGTAACATATATGGTTGCTGGTGTGGCCAGGGGTCGTGACGGCTTCCAACGTCCACCCGTCGCCGGAAATACGCTCACCATCGGCAAGAATGCGGTCGGGGGCATAATCGGGGTCAAAAGCACTATCGGAACGCGGGCCATCGTCGCGCAAGACAAGCGGCGCGCAACCGATGATGGATGCGCCTGTCGCCGCCTTCAACGGCGCTGCCGCTGGCGAATGATCGCGATGGGTGTGCGTGCACATGATGGCCGCGACACGCTGACCGGCAACAGCGCGCAAGATCGCCTCGACATGCCCCTCGCCATTAATATCAGCCGGATCGCCAATGCTCATCCCGCTGCCGACTGGGCCCGGGTCGATAATTGCAACATCGGATCCTGCGCCAACCAACCAGGTTTGCGTGCCTGTATAGGTGTAAGGCGAGGCATTGGGCGCCAGTACGCGGCGCACAAGGGGTTCGTGCTGCTCGGTTTCGCCAGCTTCTATGCTATCGGGCCAGTTGCTCATGAACTGGCTATGGCGCAATGTAACGCAAAGAAAAAGGGGCGGTTCGCAAAAACCGCCCCAAATCTTCTATCACAAGCCGAGCGTAACGGCCCAGCGAATGGATTGGCGTTTATTCCGCTGCGTCGCTTTGCGCTTCCAGCTTACGAATTTGCAGATCAAGTTGTTTCACAACATCTTGGCGAACGCCCTTGGGCATTTCCTTGTCCTTTGCAATTTCATCACGAGCGTCGCGCAAGCCTTTGATCGCTTCGGCCCGTGCTAATTTGGCTTGTCCTTTGCCGCACATAACCAGCCGGATACGCGATTTTTGCTTGCCGTCGAACCCGCTGACATCCGTCGTCACGGGCTGTCCGTCACGACAGTCCTTGGTCATTTCACGAATATCGATATCGGGAATGTAAGAGGCGATATCCATGTCGCCCATGACGCGAATGGTTTCCACGCGGCGGATTTTCGCGGGTGCGGGCGTATCGCCTTCAGCACCCTTTGCACTGTCCGCCTGGGCTACAGTATCTTCAGCCTCTTCCCGCGATTTTTCAGCCCCATCGATCAATTTTTCGACTTCTTCCGGCGACAATTTCTTATCGGTGCGGAAGATGAATGTTTTCCCGTCCCGTTCGACCTTGGTCACTTCGCCGCCCGACGCGTCGTGACCGACTATGTCCACCGTCTCACCGTCGCGTTTCAGCTTAATTATCCGGACCTCGCGCTTGACCGCTTCAGGCTTGCCTTCTTCAGCCGCCACTTTGTCCTGCGCAACGACCGCGGGGACTATTGTGGCGGTCAGCGGCAATATGAATGCAGCAGCTGTTATTATGCCAATCTTGCCAAGTGAACGGCGGGTATTGCTGGTGTCCTTCATCATTATTCTCCTCAATCGCTCAATTATTGTTTTCGGTGAATTCAATGCCGTCGCAAAGGTCGACACGCCGTCAAATGCGGTTTTCGCCAACGCCTGACCGTATAACGCGCGTTCTTCCGGGCCCTTGCCAGCCAACACGCGCGCATCACACGCCGCTTCCTGATCAACCCGGAATGCGTTCCAGCTGATCCACGCAACGGGGTTGAACCATTGCAGGCACAAGATGGTAAAAGCGACCAGATTGGCGATCAGATCGCCCGATTTGTGATGCGCCATTTCATGCGCAATCGCGAGGTCGCGTTCGGCAGGCGAATAGGCTTTGGTAAAATCCTGCGGCACCGCGATGACGCGGTGGAAAAGGCCAAACGCCAATGGTCCGGCTACTTGATCGGATGCGACGATTCTGACGCCATCGACAACTGCCATGTCTGTAGCTTCGGCCAAAAGATCATCGCGCATTGCGGCGTAGCGGATCATCTGGACCATGAACAACAGCACCGCGCCACCAAGCCAGATCATCACCGCTAGTGCCAGAAAATCAATCGTGGGGAGCGCAGGTGCCGGGTTTGCCGCAGTGGTCATAGCATTCGGGGACGATAGCCCCGCGAGTACAGCATCCCTGACCGTGTCTTGGATCGCGATACCGCCGTCAGCTGTTGAAATAGATGGCCCTTCGATCGTGGGCATGCACACACGGGCAGCGGGTATAAACCAAAGCGCATATGCGATGGTCGGACCAAAATGTTTCGCAACAGGCCGCCGCACAATCAAAATGGCAACCATCAGCAATGTCGTGGTCCATAAGGTATCAAACAGCCAAGCGCCCATGACGTCAGCGTTCATGATTTCATCTCCCTCAACAGTCTTTCGATTTCGGAAATGTCAGCGTCGCTCAGCTTTTCCTGCTCGGCAAGATGCGCAACCAGCGGCATGAACCGCCCCCCAAAAAGCCGGTCAACCAGCCGCTTGGATTCATGCGAAACATAGTCTTCGCGATCGATAAGGGGCGAGTACAGGAACCGGCGTCCGTCGGCGCGATGTTCAACAGCTGCTTTGGTCAGCAGGCGCGACAGCAAGGTTTTCACCGTTGGTAAAGACCAATCACGATCATCTGGCAATCGCGCAGCGACGTCTGTCGCCGTCAACGGCGCGCGTTCCCATAGGATTTCCATGATTGTTAATTCAGCGTCGCTGATACGGTCTGATGACATTTTGAAATCTCCGACTACAGACGTAGTCGATTCGACTACATCTGTAAACGTCACTCGTCCGCCATTGTCGGTTTTTTGTCGAATTCCTTTACATATGGGCATCGGGCAAAGGGCGGGGTGCTGTGCCTCTGGTCTCGCAGCCCCCATCCTCGCTTTGCTCTCCTGAAATTTGAAAACAAAAAGGCTGGAACCCATTGCGGGTTCCAGCCTTTTTTTGTGCGCCTTGACGGCTTTTGGTTATTTCGCGCCGAAATTGATCTTTGCGGTTACGCCAACATACCGATCCGCCTCACGGGGGATGATGTAGCGGAATGCGCCGCCAGGGCCACCCGATACGATCGAGGCAGCAAAGCTTTTATCGAACAAGTTCTTCACCTGCAACGCAACCCGCCATCCATCGTTAGGATCAACCAAAGCTGCTGACACATCGACAATCGCATAACCATCTACAGTCGAACCAAGGCGAACCGCCGGGTTCGCACTCGCTTCGTAAATCTGGTCGGACTGGCTTGAGATCTGGCTTGCCAACTCGATATTCGCAAAACCCGACGTTTCAATGTCATATTGTGCGCCAAACGACATTTTCCACTTTGGTGCGTTCGCCAAAGGCGTGCCCTTGGCAACCAATTGTGATGCGTCAGCACCCGGTGGCAAACGGAAATTCTCAACCTGCGCCTTGTTGTACGCAACGCCGCCCGAAAGCGAGAAGTTACGCAATGGCGTCGCAACAAAATCAACCTCGAAACCTTGGGTCGATACCGAACCTGCATTGGTCAGGCGCGTGGTGCGGACACCGGCTACGAAGTCTGGGCTGTTTGCCTGATAGTTGTTATACTTGGCATAATAGGCCGCAAGGTTAAGAACCAGGGCGCCGTCGAAAAGGGTATTTTTCAATCCCACCTCATACGCGTTGACCGTTTCTGGTGCGATAACGCCAGCGCCGGGTGTCGTCAGGTTATAGAAGATGTTGTAGGCAGGGCCCTTATAACCACGCGTGTAGCTCGCATAAGCCATATTGTTTTCAGTGAGGTCTGCCTGAACAGCTGCCTTACCCGACAGGTTATTATTGCTGGTGTTGGCGGTGAAAGGAACGCCGTTTGACGCGCCTGCAACAAAGCCGGTAGCGGGCGCGGTTGCCACGAGACCGTTATTGTAAACGCCAGCGTCAAAGCTTGGTTGCACACCTGGACCTGAGAGCGAGGTGCGGCGGATATGGTAAACATCCAATTCGTCATTTGTGTAGCGCAAGCCACCAATAAAGCGCAGGCTGTCCGAAAGGTTGAGCGTTGCCTGACCAAATAGCGACATGTTTTTGAACGTCGAGCCAAAGTCAGCGGTTCCGGCAGGGGTTGTGATAGTCGAAACCCCTGCAGCAGTCGAACAAGGTACGAGGCCAGGCACAACCGCAGCGAGGGTCGATGCTGAACAGGTGATCACGTTGCGCGTGAATGTACGGTCAGATTCGGCCTTTGAATAATATGCCCCAACGACATATTCGAGGAATTCGCCGGTCGGCGAAGCAAGGCGAATTTCCTGGCTAAAGGTATTTGAAGTTTGCGGTCCATTATCGTGCAATTGGTTCAAGCCCACATAGGGCCGGTCGAGCCAGTCACCATCCCGGATTTCGGTGTTATCCCAACCGCGATAGCTGGTGATCGACGTCAAGCTATGTTCACCCAGCTCGATATCGGCTTGCAGCGCAATGCCCCAGCTTTCTTCCTTAGTCGTGGTGACAAGGTTCTGCCGAATGTTGCGTGAATCCGCGGCATCGAAACCCGTTCCAGCCAGCGCCAGCGCTGCTGCGTTCGTTGGCGTGTTGCCAATAATTTCGGCACAGCAATCATCATTGGCTTTGCGGTAATCGGCCCGCAGCGTCAGCATGATCTTTTCGCTAACGTCGGCCTCAATCGCGCCACGAACACTGTAATGTTCATAGCCATTGACCTTGTTGCCCGTGGTCAGATTGTTGATGTTGCCGTCATAGCTTCCGTAAAATCCGGTGAAACGCGAACGCACATTGGCGCTCAGCGGCACGTTAACGGTCGCACGACCGCGATATTCGGATTTCGTGAAGAATGAACCTTCAACCGTCGCGCCAAAATCTGCTGTCGGACGCTTCGTTACGATGCTGACAACACCAGCCGATGCGTTCTTTCCAAACAATGTACCCTGCGGTCCGCGCAGGACTTCGATACGTTCAACGTCAAACAAATCGGTGAAGCCTTCACCAGCGCGGCTCAAGACAACGCCGTCGAGAACGGCAGCAACCGATGGTTCAGCAGCAATCGAAAAGTTGATGGTACCAACGCCGCGCAGGAACAATGCCTGGTTCAGTGAAGTACCCGCCTTGCGGAAGTTCAAGCTTGGAACGAGATACTGCGCATTTTCAAGCGTAACGCCGCCATTATTGGCAATAGCCTCGCCGCCGACAACGGATACAGCGAGCGGAATATCCTGCAGACGCTCTTCACGCTTTTGCGCGGTTACGATGATTTCTGCATTGGCCGATTCATCTTCTGCTGGAGCGGTCTGCGCCATCGCGGGCAGGCTGACCCCAGCCATAATCGCGGCGCTTGCAAGCAACGAAGCGCGAATAAACGACGTTTTCTTAAATTCAGAACTGAACATCATGTACCTCCCTAAAAATGGCTATCTGCTTCTCAACCAAAGTACTTGAGTTTCCTCAAGCAACAAAAGCTATGCTGCGATATACCTAATCAATGGGCGGGTTGTTACCAGATTGACTCAATATGTCTAGCGGTGTCATATAGTGATGATATTTAAGCCGTGACTGTTGCAATACTGCCATAGCCACAGGCTCAAAACCGCGAGAGGGACAGAAGTTGCCATTTACCGTCATCATGCATCCTGAAGGCTTCGACCTGCTGCATGGTGATGTCAGCATATTGTCGCATCGGAATGAAGCGCCTGTGATCAGCATAGGTACGGGGCGGCCTGACTTGGAAATGGTGCGCGGCAATTTCCGCATCGATGATGTCGTAAACACGCGGCTGCCGCTTGATTGTTTCACCCAAGTCGATGGCTGTATCCGGCTTTGGAACGCAAAGCGGCCTGACGTCGTCGCAACGCTGGTGCTTGAGGAACGGGCGCTGCAATCCATCCTCACATTTCGCTGCACAGATCCGGCCTTTAACCGGCTTTGGATAGATATGCAGTGCGCAACATCCGAAGCCTTTTGGGGTGGCGGCGAACAGATGTCTTATTTGCGGCTCAACGGCAGGCGTTTTCCGTTCTGGACATCGGAACCCGGCGTTGGCCGCGATAAATCGACCGCATTGACGCAGACGATGGATGCAGATGGCTTGGCCGGCGGTGATTATTGGACCACCAACTATCCGCAGCCGACATGGCTGAGCAGTGCGCGTTATGCGGTGCACCTCGAAACGGCGGCCTATTCGGTGCTTGATCTGACGGACGCGGGCCGGGTCGGGGTCGAATGTTGGTCGGCAAATGTCGATCTGGAGCTTTTTGACGCGCCGTCGCTTCCTGCGCTTGTTACCAAAATGTCGGATCGCTTTGGTCGCCAGCCTGCCCTACCCGATTGGGCCATTTCCGGTGCCATTATTGGGCTGAAGGATGGTGTCGACACCTTTGACCGGTTCGAAAAAATTGCAGCATCGGGCGCCGCGATTACCGGCCTGTGGTGCGAAGATTGGATCGGCATTCGTCAGACCAGCTTTGGCAAGCGATTGTTCTGGGATTGGAAATGGAATGCTGTCCGCTATCCGGATTTACCCGCACAGATTGCGGCGCTGGCCGAACGCGGCATTCGCTTTCTGGGCTATGTGAACCCCTATCTGGCGATAGATGGGTCGCTATATCAAGAGGCACGCGCCGCCAATTTCCTGGCGCTGCGGCAGGACAGCGACGAGCCTTATGCCGTCGACTTCGGCGAATTTGACGCAGGCGTTGTGGATTTCACCAACCCGGCCGCCGCAGCGTGGTTTGCCGAACGCATCATCGGTCAGGAAATGCTCGACTTCGGGCTTTCAGGATGGATGGCAGATTTTGGCGAATATCTGCCGACCGATGTGCGCCTGTTCGATGGGTCTGACCCGATGGAGGCGCATAATCGCTGGCCCGTGCTTTGGGCAAAGGTGAATGCAGACGCCATCGCATCGCGCGGCAAAACGCATGACGCGACATTTTTCATGCGCGCCGGTTTTTCGGGCGTGCAAGCACATTGCCCATTATTGTGGGCAGGCGACCAATGCGTCGACTTCACGCGCCACGACGGGATCAACACGGTCATCACGGCGGCATTATCGTCCGGATTATTGGGCAACGCGTACCACCACAGCGACCTCGGCGGATATACCAGCCTGCATGGCGTGGTCCGGACCGCAGAATTGATGCACCGTTGGATTGACTTGGCGGCCTTTGCACCCGTTATGCGCAGTCATGAGGGCAATCGTCCTGCAGACAATCTGCAACTCGATAGCAGCGCCGAAATCCTCACCCATTTTGCCCGGATGAGCCAAGTGCATGCCCGCCTTGCGCCATATGTCCGCGCCTTGTCCGACGAGGCTGTGGCAACCGGCCTGCCACTTCAGCGTCCGTTGTTCCTGCACTATGACGACGCGGCCTATTACGACACTCAGGACCAATATCTTTATGGCACGGACATGATCGTCGCACCTGTGGTCCACGAGGGTGCAAGCAGCCGCAAGGTGACTTTGCCAGAAGGGGATTGGGTCCATCTTTGGTCCGGCGATGTGTACGCCAAGGGCATATATGACATCGCGGCTCCGCATGGGCAGCCACCCGTGTTCACCCGCAAGGACAGCGCGCACGCAGCGCTGTTCAGCGCGATCACGCAGGAATTCAGGTCATGAACACCCGATCCAATATCCGTGATGTTGCAAAGCTTGCCGGTGTGGCAGTCAAAACCGTCAGCCGCGTGCTCAACAATCACCCTTATGTCAGTGCAGAGACCAAAGCGAAGGTCGACGCCGCGATGGCGGAGCTGCGCTTTTCGCCCAGCATCGCAGCCCGCATATTGGCGGGCACGAAATCGGGCCAAATTGCGCTGATTTATGACAATCACAGCCCCTATTATATGCACCAGATCATGCAGGGCTGCTGGGACCGATGCCATGAAGAAGGCATGCGCCTGATTGCGCAGCCCGTCGATGTGTCCGACCCCGATGTGGGCGAGCAGGTGCGCGGCATGGTCCGGCAGACGCATGTGGATGGCGCGATATTGTCTTCACCCGTCACCGATTGCGGGCCCGTGCTGAACGTTCTCGAAGCGATGAACATTCCCTTCGTGCGCATTTCGCCCGGCACCAACCATGCGCTTACCAGCTCGGTATTCATGGATGATATGCAGGCCGCGGACGACATGACGACGCACCTCATCAACATTGGTCACCGGCGGATTGCCTTTATCAAGGGCCATGCAAACCATATGGCCAGTGCCGAACGTCAGGCAGGATATGAACGCGCGCTTGGCCGCGTTGGCATATCGGTGGATCCCGACTTGATCGCCGACGGCCATTTTGATTTTGAAAGCGGCGTTGCGGCGACCGAGCAATTTCTATCGCTGAAATATCCGCCCACGGCGGTCTTTGCATCAAATGATGACATGGCCTCGGGCGTCCTTGCCGTGGCCCATCGCCGCGGCATTCAGGTGCCTGAACAATTGTCTGTCGCAGGGTTCGACGACACCACTCTTGCCCGCGTAGTTTGGCCGCCCTTAACCACCGTGCGCCAGCCTGTACGTGATCTGGCGTCAACCGCTGCGGACCTATTATTTGGCGAGGGCGGGATTGAGCATCGTCGCCTTCCCCATGAACTGATCAGCCGCGAGTCGGTTGCCCCACCTTATTCACCTTCCATAAAAAAGAGCAAAAATACATGACCCTTCCAACACCCCCGTCCAAGCGCCTTTTGGGCAAGAGCGGCATTGAAATTTCATCGATTGCCTGGGGCATGTGGCGCTTTGCGGGTCTCGAAATCTCCGCAGCCCGCGCGGCTATTGATGCGGCGTTTGCAGCAGGCATTACCCTTTTCGATACGGCGGACATTTATGGCTTTGGGGAACAAGGCTTTGGCAAGGCAGAGGAACTGCTTGGCCGCGTATTTGCAGAGGCACCCGAATATCGCGACCGCATGGTGCTGGCCACCAAGGGCGGAATTACCCCGCCGACGCCATATGACAGCAGCGCGGAATATCTGACCAAGGCAATTGACGACAGCCTGTCGCGTTTGGGCACTGAATATGTCGACCTGTGGCAAATCCACCGTCCCGACATCCTCACCCACCCGCAAGAAATCGCACGGACCATCGAAGACGCGCATAAAGCCGGAAAAATCCGCGCCTTTGGTGTGTCGAACTTTACAACCGCGCAAATAACGACCCTGGCACAGTTCAGCAGCGTTCCGATTGTCTCGACACAGCCGGAGCTTTCCCCATTGCGGATCGATACCATCGAAAATGGTGAGCTTGATCAAGCCATCGCCATGGATTTGGCGGTGTTGGCATGGTCACCACTTGGCGGCGGTCGCATCGGCGACCCCGGCAACACGCGTGAACAAAATGTCGCGGCCGCCTTGTCTAGCGTTGCAGCCGCGCATGGCGTTTCGCGCACCGCAGCGGCCTATAGCTGGATTATGGCGCACCCTGCCCGCCCCATCCCGATTGTCGGCTCGCAAAACCCAGCACGCATCACAGAGGCTGCCGATGCCTTCAAAATCACATGGACCCGCGCTGACTGGTACAGCGTATTGGTCGCTGCGCGAGGAGTTCCCCTGCCATGAAAAATCCAATCGAAGTCAGCTGGTTCTCGGCATTATGCGACGATGATTACGAATTTCTTGGGCAACCCGACCCCATGCTCGCGTCGAGTTGGGAGCATTGCCGCAATATCGTGCTCGCCGCGGAAAACGGCGGGTTCGACAATATATTACTCCCATCGGGCTACACGCTTGGGTTGGATACCACTGCTTTTGCCAGCGCCATTGCGACGCTGACCACACGTATCAAGTTGCTGATGGCGGTGCGTATTGGCGAAAGCTGGCCACCGCAATTGGCGCGGCAGATTGCCACGCTGGACCAGATTTCGGGTGGACGGTTGAACATCAACATCATCTCGTCTGACCTGCCGGGTGACAAGATGGACAGCGAACCGCGCTATCGCCGGACGGTCGAAGCGATGCAGATCCTCAAGACATTGTTGAATGGCGAACATCTGTCGATTGATGGCGAACATTATAAAATCGATCTCGACCCGCCACGCATGAAGACCGTCAGCGGCAAATGTCCGCCTTTGTACTTCGGTGGTCTCTCGCCCGCGGCAAAGGACGCCGCTGCCGAAGGTTGCGACGTCTATTTGATGTGGCCAGAAACGGTTCAGGGCGCAAAGGACCTTGTCGAAGACATGACCGCGCGCGCGGCAAAATTTGGACGGACGTTGAAATATGGCTTCCGCGCGCATGTCATCGTGCGTGAAACCGAAGCCGAAGCCCGGGCTTATGCCGACCGTCTCTTGTCCAAGCTGGATGCGCAGCAAGGCGACGCAATCCGCAACAAATCCTTGGATACGCAAACCTTCGGCGTTGCGCATCAGGCCGAATTGCGCGCGCAATCGGAAGCGAACGACGGATATCTGGAAGATAATCTGTGGACCGGAATTGGCCGTGCACGTTCAGGCTGCGGTGCTGCGATCGTTGGCGACCCGGACCAAGTGCTCGCCAAAATCGAAGCCTATCGCGCCGTGGGCATCGAAGCGTTCATTTTATCGGGTTACCCGCACATCAACGAATGCGACATGTTCGCACGTTATGTCTTGCCGAAATTGGACCATGGGCGTTTGGTGATCGACTGACCCATATTCTTACCCCCCCGTCATGCTGAACTTGTTTCAGCATCTTACTTTCGACGAGGGGAAGTAAGACCCTGGAACGAGTTCAGGGTGACGGCAAAATAGCAAAGCGCTTAATCCGACAGACCCGCCATGCGCTCGGCTTGGTCTTCGGCAATCAGCGCCGCGACCAATTCACCAAGGCCGGCGCCTTCCAAGATCTCCGGAAGCTTATGCAGCGTCAGGTTGATCCGGTGGTCGGTCACGCGGCCTTGCGGGAAATTATAGGTGCGGATGCGTTCCGAACGGTCGCCTGAGCCAACCATCGCTTTGCGGGCCTCGGCCTCCGCGCCTTGGGCTTCCTCGCGCTCTTTTTCGTACATCCGCGCGCGCAGCACTTGCATCGCTTGTTCTTTGTTCTTGTGCTGGCTGCGTCCGTCTTGGCAGGTCACGACAATGCCTGTTGGCAAATGGGTAATGCGCACGGCCGAGTCCGTGGTGTTGACGTGCTGTCCGCCTGCACCCGACGCACGGTACACATCGATTTTCAGGTCGCGCGCCTCGATCTGGATATCCACTTCGGTTGGCTCCGGCAGCACCGCGACGGTCGCGGCGCTGGTGTGAATGCGGCCGCCGCTTTCGGTAACCGGAACGCGCTGCACACGGTGGACGCCGCTTTCATATTTTAGCTTGGCGAAAACGCCATTGCCCTTGATCGCGACAACAACTTCCTTGAACCCGCCCACATCGGACGGGCTGATCGAGATAGGTTCGATCTTCCACCCCTGCCCCGCGGCATAGCGTTCGTACATGCGGTACAGGTCACCGGCAAACAACGCCGCTTCATCACCGCCCGTGCCAGCACGAATTTCAAGCATGGCGGGTCGGTCATCGGCGGCATCTTTCGGCAAAAGCGAAATCGCCAAAGCGGTTTCGGCTTCGCTCAACTGGTGACTGACATCCTCCAGTTCCTCAATCGCCATCTCGTGCAGGTCGGGGTCGGAGGAATCCTTCGACATATGCTGCAAGGTTTCGATTTCCTTGCGCAGTCGCCGGACATTGGCCGCCGCCTTGGCGACCGGTTCAAGCTCCGAATATTCCTTGGAAGCCGTGACAAAGGCATCGCCTTCCAACTGCCCCGAAGCCATCCGCGCCTCAAGCTCGGAAAAACGCGATTCAATAAGCGCGATACGTTGCGGGGAGATTTTGGTCATGCGATCGACTGAAGAACGCTCTTAAGCCGGTCATCGTTGCCTTCACCGGACATCCCGTAATAGCCATCCTCATTGACGCGCAGGATAGCCGCTGGGTTTTGCTTGACGGCCTTGTCATACCGCTTTTTCGGAGAACCAGTTGCAATCATGTCGGCCGAAATTCCGGCTTGGCGCAGCTGACGCAAAAGCGCGAAGGCATGCCCAAGACCCGCGTCATTCTCCAAAACAATCATGGCTTCGATCTGCTGTGTTGGCACGGCATCAATCAACATGCCCAACCGCTCAATGCCTGCCGCCCAGCCGACCGCTGGTGTCGCTGGTCCGCCGAGATTTTCGATCAAGCCATCATAGCGTCCGCCGCCCAGCACGGTGCCCTGCGCACCCAGCCGGTCGGTCACAAATTCAAACGCGGTGTGGCGATAATAATCGAGGCCGCGCACGAGCGCGGCATTGCGTGTCCATGCCACGCCAGCGGCATCGAGGCCAGCGGTCACCGCGCCGAAGAAATCCTGTGCTTCGCCCGATAAATAATCGTCGATCACCGGCGCTGCGTCGGCAATCGGGCGATCTTTGGGGTCTTTGCTATCCAGAATACGCAGCGGATTTTTCTCCAGCCGCGCGAGGCTATCTTCGGACAGCGCACCCTTATGATCGTTGAAATAGCCAACCAATGCCGCGCGCCACGCATCGCGGCTTGGGGTGTCGCCCAATGTGTTGAGCTGCAACGTCACGCCTTCGTTTATGCCCAATTCCTTCAGCAATTGGTCCGCCATCACGAGCAGTTCAACATCGGCAGAAGGCTCTGCTGCGCCGATAATTTCGGCATCAATCTGGTGAAATTGCCGATAGCGGCCCTTTTGCGGGCGTTCGTAACGGAACAATGGGCCGTGCACCGACAGCTTCATCGGCGCAAATTGCTGCCAGCCATTTGTCAGATACGCGCGCGCAATGCCCGCCGTAAATTCGGGCCGCAGCGTGATCGAATCCCCGCCGCGATCTTCGAAGCTGTACATTTCCTTTGAGACAACATCGGTCGCCTCACCCAGGCTGCGCGAAAACACAGCCGTTGGCTCAATGACGGGCAGTTGCAGGCCCTTAAATCCATAAAGCCTGCGCACGCGTTCAAATGTTGCGACGACATGCGCAAAACGTTCTTCTGTCTCGCCGAACATGTCCTGAGTACCGCGAACGGCTTGGGGTGTCTGTATCTTTGCCATATTAAAGCGCCCTAGCGGCTAATTGTTGTTAGTGGAATAGGTCTGGACGCGCCAATCGGCTTTCGCCAAAAGTCTGGCCCATGAATCCCCGCATATTTTCGCGCGCTATCGCCGCATTCGCCCTTTCCACCAGCCTCATTTCTGCAGCATCTGCGCAAAACAGCGCGCCGCAGCCAGTGCCTATCGTCTCGAACATACCTGAGCCGCAAGATCGCCCCTTGCCGGAACCGATGATCTTGTCCGTGGACGCAACCGATATTGATCGCGCTATTTTCCAGGTGCGTCAGATCATTCCTGTAGAAAAAGGCAAGCCGCTTATCTTGCTTTACCCGCAGTGGCTGCCCGGCAAGCATGGCCCACGGGGTGCACTGGCCGAAATGACGGGGCTGATGATCCGTGCAGGCGAGAAGACGCTGCGTTGGACCCGCGACCCGGTTCAGGTTTACGCCTTTCATGTCGATGTGCCTGCCGAAACATCGTCCGTCGATGTAGAATTCCAATTCACAGCGCCTGTCCGAGAAAGCGAAGGCCGCATCAACGTCACGCCCAATATGATGAACATCCAATGGGAACAGGTGGCCTTGTACCCCGCGGGACATTTTACCCGCGCTATTCAGGTAAAACCGTCGATTACGCTGCCTGAAGGCTGGACGGGCGTGGCGGCGCTTGATGGCGCAAAGATTACGGGCAACCGCATCGATTACGGCGTGACCGATTTTGAAACCTTGGTCGACAGCCCGATGTTCGCGGGGCCACATTATAAGAAATGGGACCTTGGGCACAACGTCACGCTGAACGTGTGGGCGGACGACGCCAAATATTTGGCCGCAAAGCCAGAGCATATCGCTGCACATCGCGCATTGGTGGATGAATCACTCCTGCTTTTTGGATCAAAGCATTTTGATCGCTACGAATTTCTGCTTGGCCTGACCGAAGAGCTTGGCGGAATTGGGCTTGAACATCATCGCAGCTCTGAAAATACGCGCGAGACTGACTATTTCATCGAATGGGATGACAATATGTCCGAACGCGGCCTGTTGCCGCACGAATTCACGCACAGTTGGAACGGCAAGTTCCGTCGCCCTGATACAATGTGGACGCCGGATTATTCCACCCCAATGCGCGACAATTTGTTGTGGGTGTATGAAGGGCAGACCAGCTTTTGGGATCTGGTGCTTGGCGCGCGCTCGGGTCTGCAGTCGAAAGAGATGGTACTTGGTGAATTGGCGAAACATGCGGGCTTTTATGCAGAGCAGCCCGGCCGCGCATGGCGTTCGGTCGAAGATACCACGCATGATCCAATTTTTGGCGCACGCAAAGCCAAGCCATTCGCGAGTCAGGCACGCGGCGAAGATTATTATAATGAAGGTACTTTGGTCTGGCTCGACGCGGACATGACGATCCGCACGCTTTCAAAGGGTAAGAAATCGCTCGATGATTTCGCCAAGGCGTTCTTTGGCGTGCGCAACGCCGACTGGGGCGTACTCACTTATAATTTTGAAGAGATTGTCCGCACGCTAAATGCTGTGCAACCTTATGATTGGGCAAAGTTTCTGGATACCAAATTGCGCCAACCGGGTCAGCCCGCGCCGTTGAACGGTTTTGAATTGGGCGGGTACAAACTTGTCTGGAAAGAAGAGCCAAACATCTTCGACAAAGAACTGATGAAAGAAGGCAACAACTTCAACCTTACGCACTCGCTGGGGCTGACGTTGGACAAAGAAGGCCGTGTCACATCGGTATTATGGAACGGCCCTGCTTTTAAGGCCAATATTGTCAACGGCACCAAAATCATTGCGGTCAACGGCTATGCGTACTCCAAAGACGGCCTGAGTAGGGCAATCACGGCCGCAAAGGGTGGGGAAAAGCCCGTGCGCCTTATATTGGAGCGCAACAAACGTTTTGAGCAAATAGACATCGCCTATTCGGGCGGCTTGCGCTATCCGCACCTCGAAGCCACGGGCAAGGGCGAAACGGCGATCGATCGTTTGCTCCGTCCGCGGCGGACCAACTAATAACAATTTGAAAGCATTCTCCCATGCGTATTGATTTGATTCCAGCAGGCGACAATGTGCCTGAAAGCCTTAACGTGCTGATCGAGGTTCCCATTGGCGGTGAACCCGTAAAGTATGAATTCGACAAGGCTTCTGGTGCTCTTTTCGTAGACCGTTTCCTGCACACCCCCATGCGTTACCCCGCCAATTATGGCTTTGTTCCGCACACACTGGGTGAAGATGGCGACCCGTTGGACGCACTTGTTGTCGCGCGCTCGCCTATCGTCGCCGGTGCGGTGGTCAAATGCCGCCCGATTGGCGTGTTGATGATGGAAGATGATGCTGGCGGTGACGAAAAATTGCTCTGCGTGCCGGTCAACAAGACCTTCCCTTATTATTCGGACGTTGTGACGTACAAGGATATGCCACCAATCGTGCTGCAACAGATCGAACATTTCTTCACCCATTATAAAGACCTGGAGCCCGGCAAATGGGCCAAGTTGAATGGCTGGGGTGATGAAAATGACGCCAAGCGTATCATTATGGAATGCGTCGAACGGGCGAAGGAACGCGGTATATGAATCGGGTAGCGCTGGTCACCTTGGTTGCACTGGCGCTCTCGGCATGTGCCACCCCTGAAACACGCGTAAAAACCGCGCTGATGGATGCCGGTCTGCCCAAGCCGATTGCAGCCTGTATGGCTGACCGGATGGTCGACCGGCTTTCACTTGTGCAATTGAATAAGCTGAGCGGCCTTAAAAAACTGCGTGGTCAGGACATGCGCAAGATTACCGTCGAGGACTTTCTGAAGCGCACACGTTCGCTGCAAGACCCCGAAATTCTCGGCGTCGTAAGCTCGTCCGGGCTGATTTGCGCGGTGAAGGCGTAAGCAGTTCAAGTGATATTTGTCATCCCGGACATCAGTTCGGGATGACAATTATTTAGCTGAAAGCCTTCATCAACATCGCGAACCAACCACTATCGGCCTTTGCCGTCGCGGGTGCGCCAAAATCCACACATTCAAGGCACTTGGCCTGCGCGCCACGCACCCCCGTCAGCATGTTCAAATCTGCCGAAATCCGCTGGAACAGCAGCTGCTGCTGCCATGATGCTTGCGCAAAAATGTCCATCGGCGCCGCAGCCTGCGCCCGCTTTGGCATCAGGCCACTGATCAACGTGCCCGCGAAGCTCGTTGGTGGTTCAATATATTCGGCATGCCATCCATCGGGTTTCAATCCGGCACGCTTTACGGCTTCCGCCAGCGCATCATGCATACCACCGGTCCTGTCGACAAGGCCGAGCTGACGGGCTGTGCCACCGGCCCAAATACGCCCCTGTGCGATAGCATCGACTTGTTCGGGCGTTTTCTTGCGCGCCGTTGCGACGCGCGTCAGGAACTGGCGATAGCCGTTCTCAATGGCGCTTTGGGCGACGCGGTCAAATTCGGGGCTGAAGCCATTCAAGATATCCGGTTCGCCGGACAATGGCGTCGTCTTCACGCCGTCCGCATTCACGCCGATTTTCGCAAGCCCAGCCTCAGCGCTTGGAATGACGCCGAAAATACCAATGGAACCGGTAATCGTGGCAGGATCGGCAAAAATAACATCGGCAGGAAGCGATATCCAATAACCGCCGCTTGCGGCCAAATTCGCCATAGAAACGATGACCGGAATCTTTTTCGCCTTCGCCGCTTCAATGGCGAGACGGATTTTTTCCGATGCTGTGACGGAACCGCCCGGCGAATCCACACGGACCACCAAAGCTTTCAAATCCTTATTGTCGAGCGCATCGTAAATGAGGCCGCTGACGGTGTCGCCCGCTGCGGTTCCGGGACCACCCTCTCCATCGACGATGGTACCCGCAATGGTCACGACGCCAATCTGCGCACCGGCGGTTGCGGGACCGTAGCTCGCAAGTAACGCGTCCATTGCTGTGTGGGCAAAGCCACCGGTCGTTTTCTTATCGTCCGCGCCAACCTTTCCGGCGATGAATTTACCGAATGCGATACGGTCACCCAGCTTGTCGACCAGACGAGAAGACAGCGCCAATTGCGCCAGATCACCTTTGACGGACTCCACCGCACCGGCCGGGTCGGTCAACATGCGGTCCAGCTGCGCCTGAGGACGCGCCTTTGCCACGCCCGCTTTCCACTGGCTCCAGACTTCATCATAAACGCCCTTGATGGCCATTTTGGATTCAGGCGACTGCTCGGTCCGCATATAGGGTTCAACGGCGCTCTTGAAGGTTCCGACACGGTAGATGTTGGCCTTCACACCAAGCTGGTCGAGCAAGCCTTTATAATAAGGCTGCGATCCGCCGGGTCCCGTTATGATTGCGCCGCCCAACGGGTCCATCCAGATTTGCGTGGCATGGGCCGCCAGTTGATAGCTGTCGTCCGTATAGGCCGTGGCGAAGGCATAGACTGGCTTGCCTGCCTTTTTCACCGCCTCAAGACTGTTGCCGATGGCCGCAAGGCTCGCCTGTCCGCCGCCCATGAACCGATCCATGTCGACCACGACCACCTTCACACGCGTATCTTTTTCCGCCAGCTTGAGCGCGCGAACGACATCGCGTTGCCGGATTTCACCGGTTGGCATGGACGAGGATGTGAGCGCTGCAAGCGGGTCAACTTCGGCAGGCTGTTCGGAAATAACGCCATCAAGTTTCAGCAACAATGCACCATCGCGCACCACCGCCGGATTGGGGCTGGCGTTCAGAAGCGCGAACATCGCAAGGAAGAACAACAACAGGAACAGGAGGACGAGCAGGTCTTTCAACCCGACCAATATTTTCCAGCTGACACGCAGAAACTGCATAATGTGATGCCCCTTTTTGATCTTTGTTCCGTTGTAGGCATTCAAACGTCATTTGCCACTATTGTTCGACAAAAAGATGTCGCGCGCTGACAAGATTGCAAAACAGAAAAGGGCCGCTGGAATGATCCAACGGCCCTTAAACATGGGTCAGCGGTCGGATGTGCCGCTGCCGGAAGTTGCTTTCATGCCGTGATCGGCATCGCCGATATCATCGGCGGCCGATCTCCCGAACGGAATTCCCCGACCTCTTAACTGAACCATGAGACATCGGATCACCTCCTTTCGTTGAATGGAAATTGCTTGCTTCAAACATATATCTGCCCTCCGCAGGACCGAAGTTGAATCAAACGGGTCGCTTAAACAAGTCTTGTAATAAATTTTTTTTCGGGCAAATATTAGGGTTCCGCGCCGCGATATGTGACGTCGTCAAATGGCTATTTGCGGCAATCTTCGACAATGCGTGCAATCTCTGCCCATGCGGGCAAAATGATGGGCGGATGTCCGTCCGTTTCCAATAATATCCGCCCGCGGCTAAACGCCATCGCATCCAATATTGCGTCCATCGGCATGATTTGACTTGCCAGATAGACGGGTGTTCCGCCGGTCGGCTTTGCCGCAAATTCCTTCATGGCCGAAGATGTCCGTATGACAATGCGTTGCCCGGGTGCAGTCGCCACACGCGACACATATATGCGCCGATTTTGCAGGTCGCAGCGCAGGCTGACGATAGGATTATGGCCAGTGGGTCCAAATACAGCCGTCGATCCGCGATCATCGCGCCGATACACCCAATCACCCATCGAAAACGGCCAGTCATTCCAATCCGCCGACAGACGCGGCGTTGGCGCAGGCGTGGCGGCCACTGGTGGCGGCACGGGCGCAGCCCTTTGTGCTGGCTGTGGCGGCGACGCAACGCAGGATGCGAGCAGCAACATTGCAATGAGGGCTAGGTTACGGGTCTGCATGACTTTGTCTTATGGCCAAATCGCATCTGCTCCGCTAGCGCGTTGCGACATGGCGACCAAAAAAACACGACTAGACCAATTGATCGTTGATCGCGGCCTTGCCGAAAGCAAAACGCGCGCGCAGGCATTGGTCATGGCGGGCCATGTCTATATCGGGGATGCCAAGGCACTAAAGCCAGGGCAGCAAATCGCCGAAGATACCGAAATCAGTGTAAAGGGCAGCGATCATCCGTGGGTGTCACGCGGCGGCATTAAACTTGCCCATGCCCTTGATGAATTTGCCATCAATGTAACCGGCATGGTGGCCATTGATGTGGGTTCCTCAACGGGCGGCTTTACCGACGTGATGCTGACGCAAGGGGCAACGCGCGTTTTCGCGGTCGATAGCGGCACGAACCAGCTCGCTTGGAAACTGCGGCAAGACCCCCGCGTGGTGGTGCATGAACAGACAAGCGCGCGCATATTGACCGACGCGCATATCACCGAGCCCGTTGACCTTATCGTCTGTGACGCAAGCTTCATCGGTCTCGCCAAAGTGCTAGATCGGCCTTTGACCTTTGCCAAAAGCGGCGCGCACTTGATCGCACTTATCAAACCACAATTTGAGGCTGGCCGTGAAGAAGTTGGCAAAGGCGGCGTCGTGCGGGACCCTGAAGTCCATGAACGCGTTTGCAACGAGGTACAGCAGTGGTTGGTCGAAAAAAACTGGACGATACGCGGTTTGACCACCAGCCCGATCACAGGGCCGCAGGGCAATATTGAATTTCTTATCTGGGCGCAAAATGCGTAGCGGCCCACCGGGGCGCAGTCACATGAAAATCCGGTCGGTAAAAACGCGCATGCAAACCCAACCCCGGATCCGTTCCGAGGTCAGTGCATGGCTGGACGCGAAATAAGCAAACCGCCACAACGTCGCGACGCGTCAGTCCTTGTAAAGGCCATTGACGCGCGCGGCGTAACGTTCGCGGATGACATGGCGCCGAATTTTCATGCTCGGCGTCATTTCGCCATTTTCGATAGTGAAAGGCTCATCAGCAAATTCGAACTGGCGGACCTTTTCGGTTACCGACACATCCGCATTGACCCGGTCAACCGCGGCACGAACCGCAGCGCGAAACTGAGGATTGGCTTGCAAGGCATTGAAATCATATTTCATATCTTGCGCACGCGCCCATTCGAGCGCCCATTCGGGATCTGGAACGATAAGGCCAACAATATACGGCCGCTTGTCCCCTGAAACCATCGCCTGCAAAATTTCGGGCTGAAGCGTGAGCATGCCCTCAATCTTTTGCGGCGCGATGTTGTCGCCCTTGTCGTTGACGATNNCGTTCGCGGATCTTGTGACGGCGGATCTTCATCGACGGCGTCATTTCCTCGTTCTCGATCGAGAACGCCTCATCCGCAAAGGCGAACTGCCGCACTTTCTCGATCACCGACAGATCGGCATTGGTGCGGTCGACCGCCGCGCGCACGGCATTCTTGAAGGCGGGGAGTTCCTGCAGCGCCTTCAGATCGAACTTCTCGCCATTGGCGCGCGCCCATTCCAGCGCCCATTCGGCGTCGGGCACGATCAGGCCGACCACATAGGGCCGCTTGTCCCCGCTCACCATTGCCTGTGCGATTTCGGGCTGGAGCGTCAGCATCCCTTCGACCTTCTGCGGGGCGATATTGTCGCCCTTGTCGTTGACGATCAGGTCCTTTTTGCGGTCGGTGATGGCAATGCGTCCGCAATCATCGATGTAGCCGATGTCGCCGGTGTGCAGCCAACCATCCTTGATAACCCGGTCGGTCTCCGCCTTGTTCCGCCAATAGCCCTTCATCACCAAGGGACCGCGGACAAGGATCTCGCCATCCTCGGCAATCTTGACCTCAGTATTTTTCAGCGGCGGACCAACGGTATCCATCTTGATACCCACTTTGGGCCGGTTGCAGCTGATAACCGGGCCAGACTCGGTTTGCCCGTAACCTTGCAGCAAGGTAATGCCCAAGGATTGGAAAAACACGCCAATGTCGGGATTAAGCGGCGCACCGCCCGATACCATCGCCTTCATCCGGCCGCCAAAGCGTCCTTGAATTTTGGGCTTAATCGTCCGCGATAAAATCAACCGCATCGGCGCATCGGAAAGCCGCTTGCGTCCGGAATAGTCCCGTTCGCCAATGGTCAGGGCCTTATTGAGCAAGTAGTTTGGAAACTTGCCCTGCTTTTCGACGGCCTTGATCATTCTTTGGCGCAGGACTTCAAACAATCGGGGGACGACCACCATGACGGTTGGCCGTGTTTCCTCGATATTGGAAGCGAGCTTTTCCAGCCCTTCGGCATAATAAATTTGCGCGCCAACGCTGATAGGCAGGAATTGCCCACCGCTATGTTCATAAGCGTGCGAGAGCGGTAAAAATGACAGGAAAACTTCTTCTTCGTCCAGCCCAAAATCCTCGCGCAGCACCTCAGCGGCGCCATCGACATTGTGCAATATCGCGCCATGATGCTGCATCACACCGCGCGGCGCACCACCGGTGCCGCTGGTGTAGATGATGCACGCCAAATCGTCGCGCGTTACGGCCGCCATAGCTGCCTCAGCAGCCCGTACATCGGCATCATTGCCCTGAACCATGTCGGACCATTGGTGCATCGACAATTGGCCATGCTGCACCGCTGGCTGCGGTTCCATAGCGATGATGAATTCCGCTTGCGACGACCGCAATGCCGCCGGCATCAATGTCTTGGCCAACTTTGCTGTCGAAACAATCACCGCGCGGGCGGCGCTGTCGTCGAGAATATGCTGATGGTCGCGTTCGGTGTTGGTGACGTAGGTCGGCACAGTGACGCATCCAGCCGCCATGATGCCCAGATCGGCGATACACCATTCGGGACGATTTTCCGACACGAGCATGACGCGGTCGCCCTTTTCCAGCCCAAGCTGGCGCAGCGACTTGGCAAAGCCCGCAACCTGACGTGCGACCTCAGCCCAACTTAAGGATTGCCACGTAGCATCATGCTTTGCCCATAAAAACGGCGCGTCACCGCGATGCCGCGCGCGCGCAAAAAACATGGTGACGAGGTTGGGGAAGCTGTCAAAATCGTCGAACTGCTCGGCGGCCACTTATTCTCTCCTAAGGAACATTTTGCGGTCCGTTATGGGACTCAAAAAAATACGCTAGCGCGCCAATGCGTGAGGCGCAACGGGCCGTTCGCGTTAACCGACATCCTCGGTCGGTGCCTCATCAACCAATCGCGGCACGGTCACTGTCACCTTACCCTTGGCATCGATGGTGGACGATGTCCCCTCGCTGCGTGGGTCGGAAGCCCCTGTCCAGCTATTGCCGACACGCTGCGCGCCGTTAACTTTTGAACCCAAATCGACAGGGCGAACCGTCTGTCCAAATTTGCTGAGCGCATCAGACATCGCCGAAAGCATGGTATTTTGTTCGACCTCAAGACCGCCGCCACCAAAATAGATATTCGGCAGCGCAATCGCTTGATCAAGCGGAAGCCCGAAATCGATGACGCCAATCAGCGTCTTGGTCACATGCATGATGATGCGTTTTCCGCCGGCTGAACCCAATGCAAGCACTGCGCGTCCATCGCGATCAAACACAATCGTAGGGGACATGGACGACAATGGCCGCTTTCCGCCCATCACGCGGTTGGCAACCGGCGCGCCATTTTTTTCGGGTGAAAAGGTGAAGTCGGTCAATTCATTGTTCAAGAAAAAGCCGCCCGCGACCAGCTGGCTGCCAAATGGCCCCTCAATCGTCGATGTCATATTGGCGATATTGCCGTTGCGGTCGACTGCGGTGAAATGCGTTGTTCCTGCAACTTCACTGGAAATGGCCGCCGTGCGGGGCATGGCGCCGGGCGGGTTCCCTGCCGGATAGTCCGTGCGCGCCTTTTCGGGGTCAATAAGCGCGGAACGTTCTTTGATATATTCGGGGTTCAAAAGGCCAGCGACCGGCACATCCACAAACGCGTCATCCGCCAGATATTTTTCGCGGTCGGCATAAGCCAGCTGCATCGCCTGACCAATTAAATACCAGCTTTTGGGACTGTCTTTGCCCGACGCCGCCAAATCAAACCGCTGCAACGTGCCCAATATTTGCAACACTGTTGTCGCGCCTGATGAAGGCGGGGCCATACCGCACACCACATAAACGCGGTACGGCGCGCAAACAGCTTGCTGTTCCTTTGCGCGATATTGCGCAAGGTCCGTCATGGTCATGTCGCCGGGGCTAAGCTTGCTCGTCGTAACCGCACTTACAATCTGGTTGGCGATGGGGCCGGTGTAAAATGCATCGGGTCCCTTTTTCGCCAGCAACTTTAACGTCGCGGCAAGCTGCGGATTGTTAAGCTTCATACCTGCGGTAACAGGCGCGCCGTTGCGCCAATAAATAGTGCGCGCAGCATCAAAATTAGACCAAAACGGCTGAATGCCCTTCAGCCGTGATTCAAGCGTCTTGTTGACGATGAACCCTTTGTCGGCAAGGCGAATGGCGGGCTTGAAAATCGTCGCCCAAGACAGCTTGCCCCATTTGCGGTGGGTTTCCGCCATAAGCTGGATATTGCCGGGAACGCCCACGGAACGTCCGCCCTGAAAAGCCTCCAAGAAACCGAGCGCTTTGCCGTCGGGTCCCACAAAACGATCGGGTGTCGCCGCGGCTGGCGCCGTCTCGCGTCCGTTGATGGTCGACAATACGCCCTTTGCGCTGTCCTGATACAAAAGGAAGCCGCCGCCCCCAATGCCGCTTGATTGCGGTTCAACGACGGTCAGCGCCAACATCATGGCCATCGCCGCATCGGCAGCGGAACCACCCTGACGCAACATTTCCATCCCTGCTTCGGTAACGCGGGGATCGGCCGATGATGTGACACCGACATTTTCGGCAAGAACCGGTTGAGCGGCAAGAACGAGTGCGCTGATCGCGAAGGACAATTTTTTCATGCCCGATACCTAGCCCCGTTTACACGACAATGCCAAGTCCGGATTTACGCGTCAGTCCCCACGGCGTCCGAGATATTGGCAAACCCGTCGCGCTGCAAAAGTTTCAGCAGTTGCCGGTTGATTTTGAGCGCCAGTCCGGGGCCATGATACACAAGCGCACTGTAAATCTGCACCAAAGATGCGCCCGCACGGATGCGCGCATAGGCATCTTCAGCCGAGGCAATGCCGCCAACGCCAATCAAGCCCAGCTTCCCACCGCTTGCCTTGCGAAAATCGATAAGGCGCTGCTGCGCAAGGTCGCGCAAGGGCGCTCCCGACAAGCCGCCCGTTTCGCCTGCATGTTTCGATTGCAGGTCTGGCCGTGAAATAGTTGTGTTCGATACGATCAAGGCCGCAACACCGCGCGCCATTGCCACGCTGACAATATCGTCAATGTCGGCGGGTTGCAGATCGGGCGCGACTTTCAAGAAGACCGGCGTTGCCCGCGACCGCGCGGCCATAACCTGCGCCAACAGATCGTCCAGCGCAGCCTTGTCCTGCAGCGCACGTAGACCGGGTGTATTGGGTGAGCTGATGTTGACGGTCAAATAATCGGCCAAAGGCTCCATATTGCGCACGCCGACGACATAATCGGCAATACGGTCAGCGCTGTCCTTATTGGCACCGATATTGATGCCCAGCGGCCCCGCCAATGCCGCTTCTCCAATATTCTGCAGCCGCGCGATTGCCGCCGCCTGGCCTTCGTTGTTGAAACCCATGCGGTTGATGACCGCTGCGTCCTCGACCAACCGAAACAAGCGCGGTTTTGGATTCCCCGTCTGTGGCAACGGCGTTAACGTGCCGACCTCGGTAAAACCAAAGCCAAGGCGCATGATCTCAACGGGTACTTCGGCATTTTTGTCATAGCCCGGCGCCAGCCCAACGGGATTTGCAAAGTGCAGCCCGGCAAAGCTTTGCTGCAAAGCCGCGTCCTGCGTTCCCATAGGCGGGATCGGCAGCATTTTCAGCGCCGTAAGGGACATATTGTGGGCGGTTTCGGCATCAGCCTGAAACAAAAAGGGGCGTGCAAGTCGGTAAAACATTGCGGTGCTATTCACGAGTCGCGCGCAAGGTGCAACGGCGGGATTACGTTCATGACGCTGACCAAGAACATTTTGGCGGCAAATGCCCGAATTTTATGGGTGATGGCGATTCCGTCCAATCGCATTTTACCAAACGTCTGCACTGTCGTAGCGCGACCCGAGGGCTCCGCCGTTGAAAAAGGGGTTCTTTTCCCTTTGGACCCGCTTCACAGCCACCAAAGTCCCTGCCCTGCCGTTCTGCGGTTATGCCTTCGATGCGTCCGGTTCTTGGCTTTGCGGCTTTGCTTTGCGGCGGCGGAGATTCGCGCGCAGGGCTTCGCGCAACCGTTCGGCCTTAATCCGCTCTTTGTCTTGCGCGTCTTTTGCCAAGTGCCTTCTCCGATCCATTTTGCCTGTGCGCGCACCCGATGCCAAATCGCCCACAAAGGCGCAAGCCGCTTGACAACCGCCCCGTCCCTTCGCATAGGCGCCTCCTTCGGTGAATGCTGCTGTAGCTCAGTGGTAGAGCGCGTCATTGGTAATGACGAGGTCGGGAGTTCAATCCTCCCCAGCAGCACCATTCTTGATCCCCGATTTCCGCCCGGCAGAGCATCCGGCGGCAAGGGGCTTGCTCGCATCATCCCAACCATTCCGCTGTGATCGTGCCCCTGTGCCCCTCTGGCGCCAGCGCCGCACGCAGGGCTTCCAGCAAGGGCGGCAGGTCTTGCGTGAAGGCGAAGGGCGGGTTGATGATGAACAGGCCCGCGCCGTTGTAGAGCCCAAGCTGATCGGTATCGTAGAGCCAGTGCTCCACGGCCAGAAATTTCGGGATGCCGAGCCTGCGCAGCTTGTCCTTCCACCGCAGATGCGCCGCGCGGTCTTTCAGCGGATACCAGATCATGCTCACCCCATGCGCCCATTTGCGGTGCGCGGCGGCGAGGGTGGCGGTGATGCGCGGGCGTTCGTCGGTCTGCTCGTAGGGCGGGTCGACCACCACCAGCCCACGCGGTGTGCGGGTCGGCAGCATTGCAAGCCAAAGCTCGTAAGCGTCGCGCTCGTGCACGGCAGCGGGCGTGCCGCGCATTGCGGCTCGCAGCGCGATGGCGTCCTCGGGATGTTTTTCGTTGAGGATCAGAGCATCCTGCGTTCGCAGCAGCTGCGCCAGAATGCGGGGGCTTCCGGGGTAGAGGCGCGGTTCCCCACCCTCATTCACCGCGCACACGGCGGCGCGGTAATCGTCGAGCAAGGGGTTCGCATCGGCAAAGGCGCGCAGCACGCCCCCCGCCGCCTCCCCGGTGCGCCCAGCCTCATCGCCGTGAAGATCGTACAAGCCGCANNTTCAATCCTCCCCAGCAGCACCAGGAAGTCCCCAATATCTTCAGCGATTTCAGACTTCTGGCTTAGAGCAGAAATTGTCGCCTAACTTCTGTTACTTGCGATCATTAATTTTGCAGATCTGCTGCGAGAGACACCTTGTGGTGGCGCAATCTCGCCAAAAAGCCCCGGAGTTCTCCGAGGCCCTATTTCGTGGCACCAATTTTGTTTTGGCCGGTGCTAGCTAAACCCGAGGAAGTGCTGCTGCTGCCATTCCATAGGGATATCTGCGCAGCGCATCAGGTGCCGGGCAGTCAGTTGAACAGGCTGCCGACCATCGAGAACGGCGGTTATGATGTCCGGTGCTAGCCAAGACATCCTCGCAAGCCGATGCAAGTGCCGCTTTTCATAACGTGATACTGCTGGAATTTCTTCGCCGGTTAGGAGATGCTCTCTTGCTGCCCCACCACCCAAAGCCCAGCTAAATGCCTAGCCGGGTCTATCGCCGCCTTATGTCGGGGCGCTTGAATATGAACAACAATGCTCGACTGCGTGCAGAAGTCGAATGGATTGTGCGCTCGATAGGCAGAAATTTAGATGAGTTGAGCACTTAGAAGCGTCATTGCGGCTAAGTTGGCTAAACAAAGCCTCTCCGCAGGACAAAGCATTGTTCAGGCATTGAGACAGATGTCCACTTTGCGCCCAACATACGTCGTTCAGATTAGCATGGGATGGCACCAAAAGGGGACATACAATTCCTGAGCTGGTCGGCACCCTCGAAATCCGCTGAATGGTTAATGCAGGCCTTCGAAAGCCTGTCAGTTGAATCTTTGGTCGAGGCAGGATGAGTTTTGCGCAAGCTACTGACGACCAAAATTGGATAACTGCCAGCACCTGGGACCGATCTGACGGCAGAAGTGACCACAGAAAAGGCGGGGCGCTTTAGCGTGTGTGGAAGGCGGCCGATTGCTTCTAAATTAGAAGCTGCCTTATTACTTTTCTCCCAAAAGACCAAAATTATGCTCTATGCGCTACAACCGCAATCGTGCCATGGGTTGCCCTACGGCAACGTTTCCGTTTCACCAACGATCAATAAATGTGGATTTACCTAAGAGCGTTGCATGTCCATGGAGGTGGAATGTTTTCTGAAATTCTAGCAAGCGCAATAGATACGCTTTCCAAAGTGCTGGATCCCAACGGTCCTGCCCAGGCCGCGACTGTAAGTAGCTTCACGCCGACGGATTTTAGCGTCCACTTTTTTTTGCAGTTAGCTATCATCATATTAACCTGCCGGATCGTCGGCAAACTGGGCCAAAAATATCTGGGCCAACCCCAGGTTGTTGGCGAAATGATCGCGGGCGTGATCCTCGGTCCATCATTATTTGGCTATTTTTTCGCGGATGCACAGGCCGCGGTTTTCCCCGGACCGACTAAAAACGTGCTATATTCGGGGGCACAACTTGGCGTCGGTTTGTACATGTTTTTGGTTGGCACAACGTTGCAACTGGACCATTTCAAATCCAAAGCAAAGAGCGCGATAAGCGTATCGTTCGCGGGTATTGCTGCGCCGTTTTTGATTGCAATATGGCTGACCCCATGGCTGCTGACTGTTCCGGGTCTGTTTACACCGGGAATTTCGCAATCAAGCGCGACTTTGTTCATGGGCGCCTGCATCGCGCTGACCGCGTTTCCGATGTTAGCGCGCATCATTAACGAACGAGGGCTAGCAAAAACGTCGCTCGGCACATTATCCCTTACCGCCGGTGCCTTTGACGACGCTGTATCTTGGTGCGTGCTGGCAGTGGTTCTGGCAACCTTTGGCGCGGGCCCCGGCGTTGCCGTTCTCGCAATAGGTGGCGGGCTGCTTTACGCCACGTTTATCATCCTGTTTGGCCGCAAAATTTTCGCGCCGCTGGGCCGGATGGTCGAGCGCGAGGGCGAAATGAGCATGACGGTGCTTGGCATAACTATCGCTGCATTCTGTCTTTCGGCATTCATCATGGACGCAGTTGGCATCCATGCAATTTTCGGCGGCTTCATTTTGGGGGTTGTTATGCCCCGCGGCCTTTTCGTTGAAGAATTAAAGAAGAAGGTTGAACCGCTTGCCGTCGTTCTATTGCTGCCGATGTTCTTTACCTATTCAGGGCTCAACACGCGCATGGATATGGTCAACACGGTTCCGTTGCTGTTGATCGCACTGGTCATTTTGGCGGGATCAATCGTCGCCAAATTTGGTGCGTGCTATGTCGCCGCGCGGGTTGCCGGCGAAGACAATCGCACCGCATTGGGTATCGGCGCGTTGATGAACTCACGTGGTTTAATGGAACTCATCATCATCAACATCGGTCTGCAAAAAGGCATAATCGGACCAACATTATTCTCAATGCTGGTGCTTATGGCGATAGTCACCACGATGATGGCAAGCCCATTGTTCGAGTTGGTGTACGGCCGAAAAGCGCGTGAATCAGGCGAATTAGGGGCACTGGAAAAAAAGGATGTGGCTCTGGCCGATTGAACCCCGGTTTGATTAGGGAAATGGCCTTGTTCAAGCAGGGGCGGGGCAATATCGGTTCAGATATTCGCCATGTGACGGCATGTGCTGGACCACAAACTGGATCGATTTTTCCATTTCGTCAATTTCGCGCCGCGTATTTGGTTCCCTCACCGCGTCTGCCATGGCGTTGTGCCCGCCCATCTTGATACCCTGTCCCATCATGACAGCGGCCCAGCTGGTTTCGGTAAATAGCTCGTCATCTTCGCGGAATATTTGGCCGTTTTGACGGAACAGCTCGACCTTCTCGGTAAGGCTGTCGGGCACGGGCATGTTGCGGCAATAGTTCCAGAACGGACTGTCGTCACGCGTTGTGCTGTTATAATGCAGGATAAGGAAATCGCGGATACGCGCATATTCCTTGCCGGTCAGGCGATTGAACGCGTCTTCTTGCGCTTGCGTCACGCCGTCGAGAGACAGCAACGCAATCAGCTTGTTAATCCCCGTATTCACAAGGTGAAGCGAGGTGGACTCAAGCGGCTCCATAAAGCCCGATGCCAGGCCCAGCGCGACAACATTTTTGTTCCAAAACTTTTTACGTCGACCCGTTACAAAGCGCAGGAAATTTGGTTCAGCGCCGGGTTTTCCAGCGATGTTGTTGATGAGAATAGAATGTGCCTCGTCATCAGACATATATTCATTGCAATAGACATGGCCGTTGCCGTTGCGGTGCTGCAACGGAACCTGCCATTGCCATCCCGCCGAATGGGCGGTCGCGCGGGTGTAGGGCAATGGGCCACTGCCATCTTCACGCAAGCATGGCAGTGCCACCGCACGGTTGCAGGGCAGATAATTGGACCAATCGTCATATCCGGTTTTCAGCGCCTGTTCGATCAACAGGCCGCGGAAGCCAGAGCAATCAATAAACAGATCACCCTTCAACACGTCGCCATTTTCCATGGTCACCGACGATACAAAACCGCTTTCATTGTCTAATGTGACATCAGAAATCTTGCCTTCACGGCGGACGACGCCGCGCGTTTCTGCATAATTGCGCAAATATCGGGCGTAGCGTCCAGCGTCGATATGATAGGCGTAGTTAACGGGCGGCAAATCGTCGCGTTGATAATCTTCCGTTCGCGCAAAGCGCCCGAAATGTGCTGCCATTGTCTCGACGTTGAAAACCTGAATGGGGCGCTTGTCGCCGGCTTGCTGATATTTGTGCCACACATGGTGAAATGAAATGCCATCGACCTGATAGCCATAATTGCCAAAGGGGTGGATATAGCTGTCGCCAATCTTGCCCCAGTTGACGAACTGAATGCCCAGCTTGAAACTGCCTTGGACCATTGAGAGCATGTCGCGCTCGTCGATTTCGAGCAAACGGTTAAAGTCCAGAAACGGAGGTATCGTCGCCTCGCCAACACCGACGGTTCCGATCTCTTCCGATTCGATCAGCGTAATCGCCACGGGACGACCCGCGCGAATACGGGACAGCGCAGCCGCCGCCATCCAGCCCGCGGTTCCGCCGCCCACAATGATGATGTGCTCAATTGCCATCCGACCTCTCCCATAAACGTCTTACATAGTGATATAGACCAGAACTGCAAATTGTGAACGTTCATTTTTGCCTCTTGTGAACGCTCTCAATTGTGGATATGTGTTAAGCTAATGGGGGAGTTTACATCCTCCGAATCGACATCAGGGAGGGTCATTTGGCACGCAAATCTTTATTCGGAGCATCGCGATCGCAGCGCCTTGCTGTTTTGACGACGGCATCCAGTATTGCACTATGTGCAGCGCAGCCGGTTTTCGCACAAACGGCTGATCAGCCCGCTGAAGCTGCGGAAAGCGCAGAGGCTGAAGACGCGATCATCGTGAGCGGCTATAAAAAGTCTCTTGCAGACTCGCAGAGCATAAAGCGTGAAGCCGACACATTTGTTGATGTAATCACCTCCGAAGATATTGGCGCGCTTCCCGATCGTTCTGTTGCAGAAGCTTTGCAACGCGTCCCTGGCGTCAACATCTCGCGTTTTGAACAGCGCAATGACCCCGACCGCTTTTCGGTTGAAGGTTCAGGCGTTGTTATCCGCGGATTGCCCTATGTTCTGTCGAACCTGAATGGCCGCGAAATCTTTTCGGCCAATGGTGGCCGGGAATTGTCGTTCAATGACGTTTCGCCTGAATTGTTGGGCCGTGTCGAGGTTTTCAAAAACTCGACCTCGGACATGTTGGAAGGCAATATCTCTGGCTCCGTCAACCTTGTGACGCGCAAGCCGCTCGACAAACCGGGCTTCCATGTCGCTGGTGCGATTGAAGGCAATTATGGGGACATGGCGAAGAAATGGTCGCCGGGCTTTTCCATTCTGGGTTCAAATACATTTGAGACCGGCATTGGTACCTTTGGCCTGCAGCTGGCGTATAGCCAATCTGAGCTGGCAACCCGTACCGACGCATCGCAAATTACCGATCCTTGCTATCGCGACCGTTCACTGACTGGCCCATGTATCCGTGTACGTCCCGTCGGATCTGGCGGTTTCGGCAGCGGCACAACTTTGAACGCGTCCAACTTTCCGCCTGCAAATTCCGTTTTTGTACCAAAAGGTGCCGGCGTTCGCACAACCGACCTGAATCGTGACCGCAATGCATTTTCGGCGGTTGGTCAATGGGAAAGCAATGATGGGCGTGCTGAGGTCACCGTGGAATATCTACGCGCGTCGACCAATGCCACGTTAAACGAATTTGCCGTACTGGCGTTGGTGAATGACGACGCGCTGTTCCCCGTACTCGCGCCGGGCACGACTGCGATCTATGACGATAACCAGTTCGTCGCAGGTACATTAACCCAGCTCCAGCCCTTTACCGGTGGCCGTGGTATTCCAACTGAATTGCTACGCTTCCAACGCGAAGACACGGCAAAAACCGAAGATTTCTCCGCGCATATCAAGCTGAGCCCGACTGATCGGCTTCGCTTCAACTTTGAAGTGCAGCACATTAAATCGGACCGCACGGAAGACGGCTTCATTTCTGCAATGCAGACCTATTCCGATTTGCGTATCGACAACCGTGGCAGCACGCCGCTCGTCGAGTTTCTGCAGCCCGGGCTCGCCACATCGCCGTCGAGCTATTTCAACGATCCGAGCAAGACCTTTTACTGGTTCCTCATCGACAATCAGGTGAAGAATGAAGGTCAATTGACCAGCATGCGCGCCGATGCCGAATATGACGTTAGCGATGACGGCTTTTTCAAAAAAGCCCGTTTCGGCGCACGTTGGGGTGACCGTAACCGCGTCACCCGCAGCGCGAATTTCTCCAACTGGGGCAATTTGGGCGCGCCGTGGACAGGACGTGGCGGTAACTGGAACTGCGGCGACTTCCAGGCATTCGGCTGTGGCGGTGCATATGTTCGCGACTTCCCGAACTCGGCCAATTTGCGTAATCCATTTGGTGACAGCTTCCAGCGCGGTAATGCGCCGGTTCCGCTTGGGGATGGCTCTGCCTTCTTCTTCGGCGGCGATAATATGGTCGCGGATTATCTGAGCGGCGCCATCCGGACGCAGGCGAATGCGATTACCGGTTCCACCCTGACACCTAACGCATGGTTCCCGATTTCAGCACGTTCGGGTACCCTCGCGGGTGGTCCATGGACAGCTGGTGAAATTTCGGACGTCGAAGAAAGCACGGCCGCTGCTTATGCACGCGTCGATTTTGGCGCGGATCTTGGTGGCGCAACGCTCAGCGGCAATATCGGCATGCGTTATGTTAGCACCAAGGTGAGAAGCGGCGGGTCGTTCAGTCTGCCGACTCCCGAATATTTCGACGCTAACGGCAACCGTGATGGAATAGTCCAACTGGCGGAAGTGCAGGGCTCATGTGCCTTTATTCTCGCCAATAATATCACACCGGTGCCTGGCTATTGCGGCTTGTCGGCCGCGCGCCAAGCGACATATGCGTCGTTGTTTACAGGAGAGGTCATTTCCGACCCGCTGAACATTCGCTACACAAACTGGCTGCCCAACTTCAACGCGAAACTTGATTTCGGCAATGGCGTCCTGGTGCGTGGTGCAATCTCCAAGGGTATTTCCCGGCCAGATCTATCCGCGTTCACATCGGGCGGCGGTGCATATGACAACACCAACAATCTGCGGGCCGGTGGGCTTTTGGCCACAGGTCCGTTGCTTGCCATCAACACGGGTAACCGCTTCCTGCGCCCCGTTGAATCGGTGAACTATGACCTCTCTGTCGAATGGTATTGGGCAGAAATCGGTTCGTTGACGGTATCCGGCTTTGTAAAGGATATCAGCAATATCGTGAATAGCGGCGCCATAGTGCGTCCCTTTGTCACGCCAAAGGGCGTCAACACCGATATTCTGTTCAACACACCGGTGAATAGCGATGGTGGAACATTGAAGGGGGTTGAAGTTGCTTATCAGCAAACGTACGATTTCCTGCCTGGCCTATTAAGCGGTTTGGGCGCTGGTCTGACATATACCTATGTTGATGCAGGCGATTTCAACAACGCATCGCTGGGTTCTGAACAGAGCCCGCTTTCGGGCGGCCTGCCATTGGCTGGCGTCTCGAAGCACACGGTCAATGCCGTCGGATTTTACGAAAAAGGTCCGTTGTCATTCCGCTTGGCGTATAACTGGCGGTCTGAATTTGTGCAGACACCGCGCGACGTCATCTTCCCGTTCTCGCCCATTTACGGCGAAGCAACAGGCCAGCTTGACGGATCCATCTTTGTTTCTGTGACCAAGCAATTGAAACTCGGCATTCAGGGTGTGAACTTGCTTGATGAAGTCACACAGACATCACAAGTCATCGATTTTGACGGCACCCGCGCAACGCGCTCGGCGTTCCGGAACGATCGACGCTTCACTTTCCTTGCTCGATTTGAATTCTAATACGTAGCATCAGTGTTGCGGAAAAGCGGGCCTTGGTCATATGACTTGGGTCCGTTTTTCTTTCAGCCCGCGTTTCAGGAGAAAGCTATGCCGTCCAAAATTGCCTTGCTCGGTGCTATGATCGGTTTGACGGCTTGCTGGACAACGGCAGCCAAAGCGCAGGCTTCAGAAAATAACTGGACGCTTGTATGGGCCGATGAGTTTGATGGGACCAAATTGGACCGCAAAAAATGGAAGCCCGAAAAATCGTGCTGGGGTGGCGGCAATCAGGAACGGCAATGCTACACCGATAGGCCCAAAAATATTAAGGTCGCCGATGGCAATCTCCATTTAATTGCGCACAAAGAGACGTTTACGGGCCCCGATCTGCCCCCTGAATTTTCGAATAAGCCGTATCCGCAAAAGACGCAGGAATATACCTCCGGCAAAATCCGAACGCTTGGCATTTCCAGCTGGAAATACGGAAAAGTCGAATTTCGCGCGAAGCCGCCTAAGGGCCAAGGCACCTGGCCTGCCGTGTGGATGATGCCCGCCAACAGCGTCTACGGCGGCTGGCCACTTTCGGGCGAGATTGATATTTTGGAGGGTGTTAACCTCGGCGCTACGTGCGACACATGCGCGGGCGGCGTTGGTGAAAACCGGATGATCAGCGCGATCCATTTTGGCGATTATGCACCAAAAAACAAATTTCATGATACGCGCGTGGCGCTGCCATCAAACGCTTTGCCCTCCGATGAATTTCACATCTGGACGCTCGAATGGGGGGAAGGCGTGATGCGTTTCTATCTCGATGGCCGGAAATATTGGGAACGGACCAGTGCGGATTGGGAAACAGCTTCTCCGCTGGCTAAATCAAATCCCGTTGCGCCTTTTGACCAGCCCTTCTACATCACGGCGAACCTCGCCATTGGGGGTGGCCTGTCAGAGAAGAATAACGATAAAGGCGTTGCATCGGATGTAACACCCGCCGCGTTTTTGATCGACTGGATCCGCATCTACCAATGCAGCGGTGACAAGGAAAAAGGTCTGGCCTGCATGCAGGACAGCAAAGAGAGTAAGTAAATTATGGCGAGACGCCGCCAGGCCGTCACTATTAAGCATGTCGCAGCCGATGCCGGGGTTTCCCTGCAAACGGTAAGCCGCGTCATCAATAATGAGCCTAACGTTCGGCCTGCCATGCAGGAACGGGTGCAGGCGTCCATTGATAAGCTTGGCTATGTCCCGTCCATCGCGGCGCAACGGATGAGCGGATCACGTTCGTATCTGATCCTTGCGATCAACGACCGCGAACGCACAATTGCCGATTGGCGGAACCGCCAAGGGTCGGACTGGGTAGACCAAATGCTTTTGGGCGGCATGCTGAAATGTGCCGAACATGGATACCGGATGATCTTTGAACTGGTCGATACCCACAATGATCATGTCGAGCGTGAATTGGGCGCAGCCATTGCCGCGCTGCAGCCAGACGGCGTCATCCTGACGCCACCCCACTCTGAAAACCCGCTCATCACCGGATTTCTTGCCAAACGCAAAATCCCCTTCGCCCGCATCGGATCGATCACATCTGGTCCGGGAATTGCGATGACGATGGATGATGAAGGCTCGGCCCGACGCGCGACGGAACATCTCATCGCGCTTGGCCACAGCAGGATCGGTTTCATTGCTGGCCCCAAGGAATATGACCTGTCCAACTGGCGTATCGACGGGTGGCGCGAGGCGATGGCCAGTGCCGGCCTTTCCTGCGATGCCTTATGCGTCCGAGGCGATTTTGGATATGACAGCGGTGTGCTGGCCGCCAACGCGCTGCTCGATTTGCACGACCCGCCCACCGCGATTATTGGCAGCAACGACCAAATGACGCTTGCCGCTTTGGATGCAGCCAAGGCGCGTGGACTACACATTCCCGGCGATCTATCTCTTATCAGTTTCGACAATACGCCCGTTGTGCGTTTTACCGTGCCCGAACTCACTGCTGTTGATCAGCCGATTGCCGCGACCTTTTCCAAGGCGGTGGAGCTATTGATTACCAATGGTGACGCGCTTGTGCCGCATCAACCGGTTGTCATTGAAGGCAGCCTTATTGAGCGCAGCAGCACCGCACCGCCGTCTGCACATGGTCGCGCCTAAATCTGCTGACAGCAGCCGGCAGTCGGGAACTTTCGTATATTTGTACGCGCTCGCCGTATCTGGCGGTGCCGTCGCCTATATGCCGTTTCTGACGATATTGCTGCCGCTGCGCGCGACAGACATCGCCGGCACGGACGCCCTTGGCATGTTGGCTATAGCGGCATTTCTGGGTGCTATCGCTGCAAGCTTGGCCAATATCGGTTTTGGATGGGCCAGTGACAAAACCGGCAAACGCCGCCCGTGGATATGCGCCGGGTTAGCCGTATCAACGGCTTTGCTCCTCGCCACAGCTTACGCCAAGAGCCCGGCGGCGATGATCGCCATCATCATAGTCTGGCAAATTGGCCTGAACATGATGCTCGCGCCCTTAACCGCATGGGCCGGTGACACCATTCCCGATTCCCAAAAGGGCTTCCTTGGCGGCCTATTGGCACTCGCGCCCGGTATGGGCGCGCTTTCAGGCGCGTTTGTAACGATGAACGATGCTGTTCCATCGGAGCGCCGTGAAATAATTATCGCGATGTTGGTGATAGCCATGGTCAGTCCGGTGCTGATTTTTGGCAGACCGATATCGATGCCGGGGCTGAACACCGCGCCGACGGATCAAACAACCGATGGGGAACAGAGCGCCGTAACCCGGCACGCCGCCGTTAAAATGTGGATTGCGCGCTTATTGATACAAATTGCGGAAGCGTCATTATTTGCGTTTCTGCTTTTATGGTTCCGCAGCGTCGATCCGGATTTCGGCGAAAATAATGCCGCGAATATCTTTGCGCTTGTTCTGGGTACCGCTGTGTTTTTAGCATTAGCTGTCGGCCGCTGGTCCGACCGTACAAACCGCCCCATTCTGCCGCTCATATGTGGGGCAGCGGCAGCATCGGCCGGACTGATCATCATGTCGGTTTCGTCATCTTTACCCGTCGCTATCGCCGGCTATGTGGTCTTTGGTTTGGCGAGCAGCCTTTTTCTGGCGCTGCACTCAAGCCAGACGTTGAGGGTGCTCCCCCGTCCACAAACGCGCGGACGGGATTTGGGCATTTTCAACCTGACGAACACCGTGCCATCGCTCATCATGCCATGGCTGACACTCGCTTTGGTGCCCGCTTATGGCTTTGGCAGCCTGTTTCTGTTGCTAGCGGGGCTGGCGGTCATCGCGTGCCTTTTATTGGCAACAATGCCGCGCCAGCATGCGCGCGGTTAGGCAGGCTTGCGCGCGTAGATCCCGAATGCCGCGATGATCGCATAGCACAGCATCGGTAGCGTGAACGCTATGGCGAGACTTCCGGTCACGTCAGCGATGATGCCCGTGAGCAGCGGAACAACAGCGCCGCCGACGATGGCGACGTTGATGATGCCCGAACCATCGGCAGCGCGTGACCCCAGCTTTTCACAGGCCAGCGTAAAGATCGTAGGGAACATGATCGCATTGGTCAGGCCTACGGCCAGCAAGGAATAGCCCGCAACTTCGCCCGTGTTTTGTGTGGAAAAAATCAGCAGTGCAATTGCGGCCACCGATACAGACGCCAGCACTTTGCCCGGGCTAAGCACACGCAGCACCGCAGAGCCGATGAACCGGCCCACCATGGCGCCGCCCCAATATAGGCCAATAAGCTTGCCAGCATCCTGCTCGGGCAAAGCCATCACATGATCTTGCATTAAATAATTGACGATGAGCGAACCAATCGCGACTTCGGCACCGACATATAGGAAAATGCACAAAGCACCGAAACCGAAACGAGGCCGCTTCAATAAGTCGAGGCCAGCCAAGCCCTCACTCGCCTCATGCTTTTCGCCCTTCAGGGCGTCGCGAAACAGCCATACCACTGCAGCAACAATCGCCAGCGCAATCGCAATACCCAAATAGCCGTTCACAATCGCTTGGCTCTCTGCTGTGCGATAGGCGTCAAGCTCCACACCGGATAGTTGGTCAGCGGTTACAGTCGCAAGGCTTCCGAGGATAAGGATCGAACCAACGATCGGGAAAACCGTGGTGCCAAGCGAATTGAACGCTTGCGCAAAGGTCAGGCGGCTGTGCGCCGTGGCAGGTTTGCCAAGCATGGAGATCAAGGGGTTGGAAACCACTTGAACAATGACCACACCGCTTGCCAATACAAACAATGCCAGCAGGAATACACCATAGGTCGCAGTCTGGCTCGCTGGAATGAACAACAGGCACCCGGCCATCATCGTCAAAAGGCCGGCAACCGCGCCGCGCATATATCCAATTTTCTTCACGAGCCGCGCGCCGGGAATGCCGATGACGGCATAAGCGGCAAAGAAACAGAACTGCACAAGCATCGCTTGCGTGTAATTGAGCGTAAACAGCTCTTTTAACTTCGGGATGATAACATCGTTGAGGCTGGTGATGCCGCCGAAGATGAAGAACAGCCCCATCACGAACAATTGCAATTGCGGTGCGTCGATATGGGTATCGCCATTATCTGCTGACGCAGGTGCGCCGGGTGCCAATGCCATCTTCTCTCTCCCTTGTTTTTAGCGCGCTTTGCCGGGGCAGGACGCGCCTTTTTTCGTCGTTTCGATATGAACGTTGCGAATTGTCGCAACAAGGCCTTTCGCCGCCTGCATACGTATCGGGGAACCGACCGCGTCCAACTTCGCACCAGCCGCGGCAAAGCAACGCAGCGGAATGCGGGTTTGTGTGGGCGTTGCCGTTGGCAATGCGCGCATCGTGTTTTGTATATCAAGCGCAGCGCCACCAAAGGACAGCATGAATGAACCGGTCGCGGGCTGATCAATTCGCCAGTCGATAAGCAGCGACCAGTCTTCCTTCAACGGCTTGCTTAAATCGACAGCAGGCCCGTTGACTACGAAAGCGCCATCGGCGTTCCACGTGAATTGCCGCGCATCTTCCTGCGCGGACATATCGACGGCCCGCGCGCTAATCGAACCGTCCATCTGCAAATTCCAAGGTGCAGGGACCTTGCCACGGACGAAATATTGCGTGGCGATGGTCAGCGATGACACATCGACGCGCGGGTCTTCGTTAACCGGAGGAAGCTTGCTCGATTGCGTGTAATCGAGGCCATAACCCAGCGGGAAAAGCGGCACATCGATCGGTGACCGCGCGTCTGATGGCCAACTGAAAGGCAAGCGACCCGTGAAGTCACGCAATGGCTTTCCGTTTGCGCCTGCGACCAACACATCGGCGACACCGCGGCCTTGCGTGCCCGGCAGCCATGCAGCCACAAAAGCGTCGGCTTTGTTTATAAGTTTGCCGGTAAACATGGGTCGTCCAGATAGGAACAGGACCACAACAGGAACCTTCTGCGCCTTCAATCGCGCGATCATCTCCTCTTCGGCAGGCTGGGGCCGGAATGCGAGATTTGGCACATCGCCTTCAAACTCGGCATATGGTTTTTCGCCCAAAACAATGATCGCCACATCGGGCTTTGTTTCAAACATGCCTGATGCCGAAATATTGGCCGTGCCGCCGCCTGTTTTAACCGCTTCCGAAATCGCACGGCCAATCGTCTGGCCATTGGTGAAATCGGCGGCAGTGGTATCCGTGCCTTGCCAGCTAATCGTCCAACCGCCGGCCTGCATCGCCATATTGTCCGCGCCGGAACCGGCGATCAGGACATTGCTGCCATTGCGAATGGGCAGAACGCCGTCATCATTTTTGAGCAGCACCAGTGATTTTGACACCGCCTCACGCGCAAGATCGAGATGCTCTTGCTTGCCAACCAAAGATGTTTGCCCCCGCACAGTCGGCGCATCGCCCATGAGGCCAAGTTTGTATTTCACGCGCACGATTCGCCGCACCGCATCGTCCAACCGCGCGGCGGAGATCCGGCCATCCCGCGCCGCTGCCAGCGTCGATGCAAATAGCCCCTTCCAACTGTCAGGCGCCATGAACAGGTCCAGCCCGGCATTAATGGCCGCAGCGCAGTCGGTCACAGAACAGCCGGCGACTTGGCCATGTCCATTCCAATCGCCAACAACCAGCCCGGCAAAGCCCATCCGGTTTTTCAAGACATCGGTCAGCAGAGAAGCATTGCCATGATGCTTCACCCCGTTCCAGCTTGAGAAGCTGGCCATAACGGTCAGTGCGCCTGCGTTGATAGATGCGGGATAGCCCTGCGCATGCTTTGCAACCAGTTCGGCTTCGCTGATCTGGGCATCGCCTTGGTCGCGGCCGTCCATCGTGCCGCCGTCCGCAAGGAAATGTTTGGCAGTTGCGGCAACATGGGTGGCGTCCAGCGGCGCACCTGCAACAAGATTGCCTTGCAAGCCTATGGTCATCGCACCGGCATAGGCCGCAATCAATGCAGGGTCGGAGGAATAGCCTTCATAGGTTCTGCCCCAGCGCAAATCTTGCGGTACGGCGAGCGTTGGCGCAAAGGTCCATTCAATCCCGCTGCCAGAAATCTCGGCCGCCGTGGCTTTGCCAATGCGTTGGATTAAGCCAACATCGCGCGCCGCGCCAAGTCCGATATTATGGGGAAAGATGGTTGCCTGCGGTAGGTTTGAATGCCCATGCACCGCATCGACGCCAAATAATATAGGCACGCCAGCGCCTGATGTACGTGACGCATCGCGAAATGCGGTTACCAATTGCGCCCATTTTGCAGCGTCAGCGCGCTCGTCGCCATATGGTCCAGAATTGCCGCCCGCAAGGATCGAGCCAAGCGGATATGTCTTGAGATCCTCTGGCGTGATTGCGCTGATGTCGGCCTGAATTATTTGACCGACCTTCTGTTCCAGCGTCATTTTTGAAAGCAACGCCGTTATCGCGTCTTCGGTTTTTTTATCGGTAATCGCCGCAGGACTTTGGGCCGCTGGCCAGTTGGCAACATTTACAGTAGCGGCAGCAGAAGGCCCTGCGGGCGTCGCAGTCTGTGGGAACGTTACCGCCGAAACACATCCCGCCGACACGAAGGCCATCAGTGCCATCGATCCCCTTAACCGCATCAAACCCACTCCAGAACTTCGTTGTGAACGTTATCATAATTTGATGACAGCAACGGTGGGAGAAATCAAGCGTCATCGTGGTGCCGCGCAGCCAAAACCGGACAGTCTGTTTCCAGTCCAATTGACGACGTTTAAAGCGTAGCGAGAAAATCCCGAAAGCGGTGATTGGTAAAGGTCATTGCAAATGGCATGAATTGGGCCGGGGGCAGACTGTCAGTTTAAATATGGAACCGGCGAAAGGCATACGTTCGAATAGAGATTGTTCAATATCGCTTTAGATCGTGGCTTTAGCTGCAGTTCCAGACCGGCTTATACCCGATGTTTCGACAGCTACAGCCTGGCAGAGCCAGAGACGAGATCATTCAGCACAAGCCGCACCTATTCCAGAGTGCAACCCGCGTTGAAGCTAGCAGCATAGGATTTGCATTGATCGAGTATGACAGCGTGATCGGGCGAGGCACCCTGTTTGATCCACCCGACCAAGCTGGTGAGGGCGGCTATTAAATCGGGTTCGGGTAGGCGACTGTGGGATCCTTTTGCCGACACCAGCCGGATAAACAATCCCGACAAATGTTTCTGCCTCACCAGGTCCTCATAATATCGATCACCGGCAGGGGAGACTATGGGGTCACCATGCCAATGGAGCGCAATTGTTGGCGCCGAGATTAAGCCTGTAAGGTCGGAATCATATGCAAGTTGGGCCACCGCTTTGGGGTCTGCAACAAACCTTTCTACTGCGCGATTAAGTTCTACGTCGGTGCCTGAGCCGCGGTAGGTTTTCTGGCTATTGTCGAAAGGATTTCTGCTGCCCAGGCGTTCATGCACCAAATCGCGAAACGTGAATGTTGCCCATTCAAGATGGCGCTGTAATTGATCTTCGGCAATTCCTGTTGCACCTGTGATGGCGGCAACCCGCCGAACCTGTTCGGCACTTCGCTGATCTTTGGGCAAATTGACACCAGTGCAATCATTGACGCGTCGTTCAAGCTCGGCCCGTGTCATTTTACTTTCGCTGGCAAGTCCCTGCCAAAGCGGATATTGGGGCTCGTCTGGGCGAGGATGATTGCGGCAGAAATATTGATAGACGGCGCGAAGATCGGCGCGAAAACCATAGGCCTTGGTGCCGCCCCACAGAACGCCGTTTGTCAGCAAGACGCCATCATAGAGACGATTGCCGGTCGCATCGGTTGTCCCGAGCTCGGCAAGCTTGGCGGCGACATTGCCACCATAGGACTGCCCATGCAGGATCGTTAGTTGGGGCTTGCTGAACTGTTGCCAGAATAATTTGCGGCTCTCATCGACATCGGCGGCAGCCATCCTGACGCCATAGCCGCCGCGTCGGTACGTTGATCCTGTCCATGCATAACCTTGCCGGACCATCGCCGCAAAACGTTCTAGGTCTTCCTCGCCATCGCCTGACTTAGGTACGCCAAGCCTGGGGCCTCCATGCGCGTGAACGACCAGAATGTGGTTCCACTGTTTAGGGATAGCGGTCAGCAGCCAAGCGCCATTGGCATCGCGGCCTGCATGGCATGTTGCAATTGAATCAAGGCCTGCAGGACATGGCCGCACCTCTTGCGCCGGACCTCCTGAGTTTTGCGCATTTACGCAAGCCGGCTGCAGCATTGCCGCAGCCAAGCCTGCCATGCACATCATTGCCCGATGCAATTTCACTTTTTTCTATGCCCTTAGAATTCGACCGTCGCCGATGTATACCAATAGCGGGAATATGGGTTGTAAAGAACGCCCATATAACCTTCCGATGTGAGGGGAGGTTTTACATCCGTCAGGTTGCGCGCGCCAATGCGCCAACGCATTTCCCCACCCAGGCCATTGCGGTCCTTAAGCTTGATTTGCGCATAGAGATTGAATGTTAGGGTGTCATTTACGACCCACGGCTTACCCGTAGTATCGACAAAACCGGTTTCGAAAACCTTTCCAACATAGCGCGCAGAGCCACCAATTTGGAATTTGCCTAGTGACCATGTCAACGAAGCGAGGCCGCGCCATTTAGGACGACCGTCTTGCTGGATTAGATCGCTTGGTGTTGGCAGTATAGTTGCTGCATTGATTCGACCAGCTTCGCGTGCGGCGATCAATGTATCGACTTCCTGGCCAGCGCTTCGCGAATATTTCTTGAGGTAAGATGCGTTCACATCAAGATCGAACTTACCAAAATTGTCTGTGCGAAGTGACCAATAAGCCCCGAAATCAATGCCTTCGACCGTTTGGGGCAACAGATTAACAAATCGGTAGTCGATCGAACTGATCGTTCCTGCTGGCGTCATCCCAGTGCCGGCGAAGAAAGCAATATCGTCGGCATTGACCGCTTTACGCAACACATTCGTATTGGAACTGCCATTGAGGCGATTGAGATAGTCAAGCGCCAGAGCGGCTTCATTTCCGCTACCGCCGCCGAAAATGCCAATCAGGCCCGTCTGTTTGATCCGCCAATAGTCAACAGTGAACGTCAACTTGCCCACGGCATCTGGCAGGAATTTAGGCTCGAACACGCCACCAAAGGTGATATTCTGGCTTTGCTCTGGATTAAGATCCGGGTTACCCGCAACCCGACGCGAGAAGTTTAGTGTCTGCCCGCAATTGGCGAAGCTTGAGATGCGGCCTGCACGAAGGTCGGCCTCGCAGCGATAGTAGTCGCGACCAGTCGTGTTGCGCGAATAAACCTGAGCATTGGTCTGCTCGAGATTTGGTGCGCGGAAGCCTTCGGAATAGGAGCCGCGCAAACGGAATCCATCGAACACATCCCAGGCAACTGCAACTTTGGGACGGGCAATGCTGCCAAAATCGCTATAGTTTTCTGCGCGCCCTGCCAGTTGTAGGTCGAGGTTGCGGACGAGCGGAATGTTCATATCTGCGTTGATGACAGGAACGGCGAGCTCGACATATCCCGCGGCAACATTGCGAGCTCCTTTTGTGTCGGGATTGGGGCTGACCGCGGCAGCATCGCTAAGCGTAATTTCGCCAGTAACTGCATCCACAAATGGTGCAGATCCGTCAACGCTCGCGTCCCGATCATCGAATTGGGTCTCACGTCGTCCCTCAATACCAAAGGCGATACCGACATCACCTGCCGGTAGAGAAAAAAGGTCCGGACGCGACGCGCGGAAATCGCTCATCAACAAAGTCGTCTTGCTTTTACGAACGAGCGTAAAACCGATTGCGTCAATCGCTGCCTGGGAGCTGGGTGAACAGTCCCCAAAGCTCGGGTTATCGATACACCCGCCGCTAAAAGGATTATAGGCATCAGGCGTCGACAGTGCCAGCTGACGCTGGAGCGCCGAGCTCTTTACCGCGTAAGATGAATCATTTGCCCAAGATTTCGAATAGACGACCGCGCTATCCCACTTAAACCCGAGCGCTTCACCCTTGAGACCAACGAGTGCACGGAACTGATCACCTGTCACATTTACCGTCTGCGGGCCTGCATCTGCAAAGCGGTAGTTCGTCATCAAAACCGGTATCCCTGCCGCAGCAACGTTCGTCAGACCAGCGAGACGGTTTGGATTGGCCTGACCGTTAGGAAGCGTGGTCGCGCCAAACGGGTTCCAGTAGTTGCTTGCCGGGATCCAGATTTGATTGAGATTTATAACTGCCGGCTGCAGGCGGAAGGTATCGGAATGATAATATCCAAATTCGCCAAATAGGGTCAGGTCATCAGTAAGATCATAATGTCCGGTGGCGAATCCATTGTATCGCTTGACCTCAGGCTGGACGTAAACGTTGCGACCGGTATCGTAGCGCAATGCACGGAAAGTTCCGGTTGTAGGCAACGTAGTGTTGGTCAGGCAAATTCCGGGGGAAAGCGTTACTGAGCAAGTTTGCGCCACGCCGTCAATTTGCGCGGGACGGATATGGAATGCCCCGGCCGTCGTGGTAAGTGTACGTGTTGCCGAACCCACACCGGTCAGCTGCCTTACCTGTATGCCATTTGTCTGCAATGCAGCCCATACGCCACGGGTATTGCGGGTGTCTGATCCGGTAAGTCCTCCGAAAAGGGGATCATTGGCAAAAAGCGAACGTAGATCGGCGGTCGCCGTAAAATCCTGATCTTCGGCACGCAGAGCTGTTCGGTTTGTATATTCGAACATCGCAGTAATGTTACCACGTTTGAAGTTTTTCCCAATTTGGGCATTCGCCTGAAATTCACGCATGCTGGTGCCTTCGGCACCGCCAATTTGCGTGTTGAACCGAGCGCCCTCGTAATTGGTCTTGAGGACAGTGTTAACAACACCTGCAATGGCATCGGTACCATAAAGCGCAGCCGCACCATCCAGCAGCACTTCCATCCGTTCAAGACCTGTCGTCGGAATGGCGTTGGAATTGAACGTGAGGACCGGTGTGATGCCCGTGTCCGTCAATGCCTGGCTCGACGGATGGGTAACAACGCGGCGCCCGTTGAGGAGGACCAACGTATTCCCGACGCCTAATGACCGCAAATTGATGGAGCCTACGTCGCCACGTGCAGCGTTGCTGGTCTGGGCCGAATTATTTGGGTTGAACGAAACATCGCCCATCTGGGGGATGCTGCGAATCAATTCGTCGCCGCTGACTGCGGCAACAGAGTCCAGCTTGTCTTTGCCAAGTACAACTACAGGAAGCGCTTCAGTCACTTTGGCACCTGCAATGCGCGTGCCGACAACGGTGATTTCGGGTTGCTGTGCTTCCGCATCAGCTTCCGGTGCGGTTGCCTTCGAGCCTGTGTCCTGCGAAAACGCCGGGGTGGCAAAAAGAGCACCCAGTGCACATCCAAGCAGCAAATGCCGACTAATGTTTTGCGATCTGTTCATTTGTAATCTCCCCAAAATATATTGCCTTGCGGCGCTCAATCCTGATCCTGTTCACCCGCGCGCAGCCCTGCGGCGGACATTCTTGGTAATTCAATGGATGGGCATTCGGTGCCTTCGACGGCCTTGCCCGCGAGCGCGCTTGCAAGTTGCGCATCGTCAAGCGCGCCTTCCCAGCGTGCGATCACGATCGTTGCTACGGCATTGCCGATAAAGTTCGTAAGCGCGCGGCATTCGCTCATAAAACGGTCGATGCCTAGAATCAGCGCCATGCCTGCCAGCGGCACCGAGGGCACAATAGAAAGGGTAGCAGCAAGTGTGATGAAGCCCGCACCGGTCACGCCGGCCGCCCCTTTGGAACTAATCATCGCAACTGCGAGCAATGCAGCCTGCTCGCCAAAGCCCAATTCAATCCCCGTGGCTTGCGCAATAAACAGAGCGGCAAGCGTCATGTAGATATTGGTGCCGTCAAGGTTAAACGAATAGCCGGTCGGCACTACCAGTCCGACCACAGCTTTTGAACAACCTGCCCGCTCCATCTTGTCCATCAGAACCGGCAGGGCCGCTTCGGAGGAAGACGTCCCGAGTACCAGGAGCAGCTCGCTTTTCAGATAGCGCAGCAACGCCAAAATCGAAAACCCGTTCAAACGAGCAATCGCACCGAGAACGATCAGCACAAACAGCGCCGATGTAAGATAGAAGGTCAGGACAAGGGTACCCAGCGAAGCCAGCGTCCCAATCCCATATTTGCCAATTGTGAAGGCCATAGCACCGAATGCGCCCAGCGGCGCAAGGCGCATCAGCAAAGCAACCAGCTTGAATACAACCAGCGAAACGCTCTCTAGAAAACGCGCAACTGGTTCTGCGGGCTTGCCCACAAGCGCGAGGGCGATGCCGAACAAAATTGCAACCAAAAGCACCTGAAGAATGGAACCGTCCGTTAGAGCGGAAAGCGCGGTCGTCGGAATGATATCGAGCATGAATTTTACGATGCTCGCGTCTTCAGCCTTACCGGCATATTGCATGACTGCGCTGGCATCGAGTGTCGCGGGATCGATGTTCATACCGGCACCCGGCTGAACGACGTTGGCAACGATCAAACCGATAATCAGGGCAAATGTGGACACCGTAATGAAATATGTGAGGGATTTTCCAACAACACGGCCAATCTCTCCAACCTCGCGCATCCCGGCTATACCAGTCACGATGGTTAGGAATATGACGGGAGCGATGATCATCTTGACCAGCTTGATAAAAGCATCGCCAAGCGGCTGGAGCGCCACTCCCCATTCGGGCCAAATGAAACCTGTCGTTATACCAGCGGTGATCGCGATGAGCACTTGCACATAGAGGTGACGGAACCACGCACTAGGACGCACCACATCATTCTGGTCGATTGATGACGCTTTGGCCATGTACCCTATTTCCCCATCCCTTAAAATCTTGTTGCCGTTCGCATGACGAGTGAACTATGGTGAGTCAACGTGGATTTATACTATTATAAAGCATTGTATAATAATGAAAAAATTGGACATTCTTAGCATTTCTTTATATTTTTGTGTGTATTTTCGCTCAAAAAATTCACCATATGTGTGGAATACGTGACACAAATTTTTTCTTTATTATCTTTATCGGCGCGAACGCGAAGGGGATTCGGCTGGCTACTTGTCGGCTTGCTGGTTCTCACTTCGATACTTTTCGCAGTCGGAGAGCGCTGGGCGAAGAGCAAAGCAGCATCTGGCGCGAGCGTCGAAGCACAGCAGCTTGCCGCTGCAAATGCACTTTTATTCGACAGTGAACTGGAGAAGTTCCGACTGCTTCCGGTGGTGTTAGCTGACCATCCCGACGTTACTGCGATGCTTTCGGCGGGCAATGGCAGCGATGTCGTAAACGATCGCTTGTATCGATTGGCACAGAAAACGACTGCCGCAGCGATATATGTGTTGCGCCCCGATGGAACGACGGTCGCCGCAAGCAATTATGGACAGAGAACGAGCTTTGTCGGACAAAATTATGCCTTCCGTCCGTATTTCAAAGATGCACTGAAATTTGGTTCCGCAGAGTTATTCGCCTTGGGTACCGTTAGCGGACGCCCCGGACTATATCTCGCAAGGCGCGTCGGCGGCGAACAAGACCCGCTTGGCGTCATCGTGGTCAAGATTGAATTCGATCCGCTTCAAAAGGCGTGGGAAAAACAGGCCGGGATTAGCATGGTCACCGACTTGCATGATGTTGTCATTATTTCTGCCAGACCGGAGTGGCAGTTTAGGACACTTCGAACGCTGAATGCAAAGGAGCGGATGGACATCATTAAAAGTCGGCAGTTCGAAGGCGCGACACTTCGGCGTTTGCCATTCAATGCTGCCAACGCACAGGTGGTCATCAGAAACCAGACGTTCAGCCTGGCCTCGCAACATGTGGGCTTGGCTGGCGGACGCATTTTTACGCTCGTTTCAACTGACAGAACAATAGCGGCGGCAAGAGCAGAGGCTCGGATTGTCGTCGTGATAATGTTGTTCGCCCTGCTTTGTTTGCTGGTATGGCAATTTCGCTTATTTGAAAAAGCCGCAAACCAGGCCTTGGTACAACGTGAACTCGAACGCATGGTGGCTGAACGTACGGTAGACCTTGAGGCAGCCAATCGACAACTTAGGATTGAAAGCGGCGAACGTGCTATATCAGAAGAACGCTATCGCCAGTCACGTGAGGAACTGGCACAAGCCAATCGTCTGGGTACTCTGGGACAGGTCACTGCCGGCGTAGCGCATGAAATAAACCAACCTGTTGCTGCAATAAGGTTATTCGCCGAAAATTGCAGGGCATATCTGGATCGCGACAGAACAGAAAACGTAGCTGAAAGTCTGCGTCAAATCATCAGTCTGACCGAACGGATTGCAACCATCACCGCTGAATTACGTGGCTTTGCTCGACGCAAGACCCCTGCTGTCGCGGCCATAAGCTTACGCGAGGCGATCGAGGCCGCTTTGCTGCTTGTTCGTCACCGCCTGACTGCGACAAAGGTTGCCATCAAATGGGATCGGCAAGCAGCAGAAATTGCCGTGAAAGCAGATCGAATTCGGCTCGAACAGGTTTTTGTCAACCTCATCCAAAATAGCCTTGATGCGTTAGAACCAAGCAAATCCGGAACGATCGCAATGACATTCAAATTGGACGAAAGCTCTGTCGTCGTAACCTTTGCCGACGATGGACCTGGAATGCCGCAGGCTGTGAAAAAGAAATTGTTTACGCCTTTCAGCACCGGCAAAGAACAAGGGTTAGGCCTTGGTCTTGCGATTGTAAGGGACATCATGCGTGAATTTGGGGGCGACATCAAACTTTTGAAAGGCCGCGGCGCCATTTTTGAACTTAAGTTTATAAAAGCATGAGGAACAGCGGATCACAAGGTACTGTAATGCTGGTTGAGGACGACCCGCAGTTGCGCCAGGCCACTTTGGATGCGCTAGAGCTTGCAAATCTTGATGTGGAACCTTTCGAGTGCGCTGATCGTGCGGCCCGGTATCTTTCGCCAGGCTTCGCCGGGTGCATTGTGACCGACATCCGGATGGAAGGAATGGATGGTCTACAGCTTTTTGGCAGGATCAGCGCGTTGGACCCTGAAATCCCGGTCATCCTGATTACGGGGCACGGTGATGTTTCGATGGCTGTTCGGGCCATGCAGGATGGAGCTTTCGATTTTCTAACTAAGCCATTTTCGACGGACCATTTGATTGCGGTTGTTCGAAAAGCGCTTCTGTCCCGCCAGCTTGTGCTCGATAACCGGGCATTGCGAAAGGCCGTGGCGGAACCGGACGACGAAATGATCGCCCGATCCCGGTCCATGGAGCATTTTCGTTCGATTATGACCCAACTCGCCAGAACCGAAATCGATGTACTGATCCATGGCGAAGCAGGCGCAGGTAAAGAGCTTTGGGCAAGACAGCTGCACAAGCAGTCGGCGCGTTACAGCGGCCCATTTGTCGTTCTTGCGGGCACTGTCTCTCAAAGCGATCAGGATATATTGACGGCTGTTGCACAAGCCGAGGGCGGCACCCTTTTTGTTGACAGCTACAACAGCCTCCCTGAGCCCAGACAAGTCCAGCTGGCCGCGCTTTTGGACAAAAGAGACCGGCATAATGTTAATGACAACGGGCGGCAGGGTTTCCGATTGATCCTTTCCGCCACGACAACAAACAGCGATGACACCATCGTCACCGAGCTCGACCGCCGGGTCGGCCCTGTAAGACTACGGGTGCCCCCTCTTCGCGAGCGGCGCGACGACATCGCCCCGCTTTTTGCGCGTTTTGTTAGCGAGGCATTGCCGCAAGTGGGCAAGAAACGCTTTGAAATGAGCGCTGCTGACCGCAAGCGGTTGCTCGAATATGATTGGCCGGGCAATGTGCGTGAACTGCGCAATTTCGCTTTCGCTGCCGTTTTAAATCTCCCTCGACAGAAGATCGGGAGCAACCGTGAAATTCCAAATAATGGGATGTCAGCCCGCGTCGCCGAATTCGAACGAATGGTGATCTGCGAAGCGCTGGAAGCCGCGCGTGGCAACGTTGTGCGGACCTGCGCACAACTCAAGACACCGCGCAAAACGCTTTACGAAAAACTGGCGAAGCATGGCATTGACCCGTCGAACTATCGCCAAGGTCCAAGCGCGGGCGGATCGCATTCTGGCAGAGCATAAGCACGGCACGCGACGCGTTTCTCGATCACGCTATATGGTCAATCGCGACTATTTGACGGTTTTTGTTCACATCGCTAGCTATGTTATGCATCATCAAAAAGCCACCTCTTGGCCCAACTGGATGAATGGTTACTTTCCCTAAAACCCCCTGTAGCAATGCTTACGCCTGTCGGGTCGGATCATTGAGCAATAGACCTCAATCATATATTTAATGCTATGTCTGCTTTTACGTCAGCGTGCTTTTTTACTTTGGCTCCAATTGGGCGCAAAGCGGACCCTCCTTTTAGTATAAGCGAACGACCTGTTGAGCGCAGGCGTCATACGCCCCCTATCCGCGCGAACTGCACGACCCGCGACCCCATATCAAAGTGCCACGCAAGAAACTGGCTGATAGAGTCGACCTGGTCATAGTGACGGCCATGCGGAAAGCTCGCGATCTCGGCCCGAAGATCCTCAAGCCAAGGCACCCGCTCGGGCAGCCAAACATGACCAGCCTCGATGCGAGCGGATTGCGCATGGAGCCGCGTGATTTTGTCATCCCTTGGCAGGAACGCGGTTGGATAGGGAATGCCGTGATGCTCGGTACGCAACTGCTGGATCAGCGATGTGCCTGACCCTTTATCTTCAATGATGATATTGCGGGCGTTCCATTGGGTCGCCAGTTCCACAATGCGCCGCTTTAGCGATGGAAAATCTCGCCACGCCCGCTCGACATCGAGAAGATGAAGGTCACCCCCTGCCACGCCCCATGTTGTGCATCCTTTTATGACTGGGTTCGGTTTACACGTCAGCGCGATGCCGCGTAAGTAGCGCCGATCAATTTTTTCATCATAAATCACTGAAAATACGAAGAAGATTTTACAATTTTCCTGTTGCGACGAAATAAATTCCCTATTTTTTATTTAGCAAATTTGCGTGTCCAAAGGACGAAATCCGTCATTACCTAAAAGCAACAGAAGCAATTCTGGCGCCCAGAATTCCAATATTCCTTGAAAAATCCCCCAAATCAGGGAAGGTTTTTCCACAAACCAGTTCGCCCCGGACTGCACCACGCACCAGAATTTCCTCAATATCTCCAGCACCCTATTTTCTTGCACCGAATTTGTTTTGGGGCGATGCGGTGCGGTGCGGTGCTCAGGCATCCAACCCTCGAGAATGCAACAACTGCATAAACATGTTCATCCTATCAGGATGACTGTGAATGCGGCAACGCCACGAAAGCTTCCTAAAGGAAGTGCATCGCGCTGATGTTTGGCGATTACAAGCAGGCTGGAAGCCGGAGCAAGTCCGATTACGCTCGCAATCAGCAACATTATCGGCAGCGCCTGCCATCTCAACCAGATTCCCAAAGCACCAAAAAGTTTAGGGTCGCCAGCACCCGTGCGATTATGTTTCCTAAAATGTTTGCAAGCCTGCCTGAATTCAAAAAGGCAGCCATTGTGGCCGCCTTGTCCGCGCTTTCATTGGCGTTAGGCGTCTCGATGTTCCTGTACCAAGGCGGCGTTTCGTCGGACACGGCTATTGTCCGGTCTGCATTCATTCTAATATCAATGCTGATGGTGCCGCATTTCATCCTTGAACACATCCTCACGAAAAAGCGGGCCGCATAAGTTCCGCATCAACGCCCTTGCCCGAACGCACAAAGCGCGGCACATCATGGCCATAATTTTCAGGAGTATGTCATGAAATTCAAAGCCCTGTCTTTGTTGAGCAGCGTTGCGCTCTTGGGGGTTTCAACGCCGGCCTTTGCCCAGCTTTCAAAACCGGAAGCCAAGATGGCAGCCACCGTTGACGCGGAATATGAACGCTCGATTGCCTTGCTTGAGCGGATGGTAAACCAGAACTCTGGAACAATGAACTTCGCTGGCGTGAAAACCGTCGGTGATATGATGCGGGCAGAACTGGAGCCGCTTGGGTTCAAAGTCGAATGGCTGGATATGGCCAAGGCTGGGCGCGCAGGGCACTTGGTCGCGACAAAAAACGGCAAGAAGGGCACAAAGAAGCTTTTACTGATTGCGCATCTCGACACCGTTTTTGAAGCCGATAGCCCCTTTCAAAAATTCGTCCGTGATGGTGACAAGGCGGTTGGCCCGGGCGCAGGTGACGACAAGGGCGGCATGGTTGTTATCGTGTCTGCTTTGCGCGCCATGCAAGCGGCAGGCACGCTGAAGAACGCGCATATAGAAATTCATATGACAGGAGATGAAGAGGATGCAGGCGACCCAATCGAGATTACCCGCGCACCTTTGATTGCCGCCGGCAAGGCTGCGGATGTCGCACTCGATTTCGAAGGACTGTCGATTGAGGATGGCAAGGACATGGGCGTGATCGCGCGTCGGTCGTCGAACAGTTGGAAGTTGGAGGTTTCCGGCGTCACTGGGCATAGCTCGCTGATTTTTGATTCCACTTATGGCGATGGCGCAGCGTTTGAATTGGCGCGTATCATCCATCAATTCCGCACACAACTGCCTGAGCCAAATCTGACATTCAACGTCGGCTTGATTGCGGCGGGGCAAGAGGCGGGCTTCGACAGCGACGGCGTCCGCGCAAGTGCCAAGGGGAAAACCAACATCATTCCCGGCATAGCCATCGCACGCGGTGACTTCCGGACTTTATCCGAAGACCAAAGCGCTCGGGTCCGGCAGAAGATGCAGGCCATCGTTTCGGCATCTGCGCCAAAGACCAGCGCCAAAATCAGCTTTGACCTCGGCGGCTATCCCGCCATGGCACCGACGGAGGGCAACAAGGCTTTGTTGGCGCAACTCAATCTTGTGAACCAGGATCTGGGACTGGATGCCCAACCGCCGCTCGACCCGTTGAAACGTGGCGCTGGGGATATTAGCTTCGTCGCCAATGATGTCGACGGCCTCGTTGGCCTTGGCGTCTATAGCAAGGGCGACCACGCCCCCGGGGAGACAGTCGACCTTGCCAGCATCAAACGGCAGGCAAAGCGCGCAGCAATCCTGATGAGCCGGCTGTCGCGCGAAAAAGCGATGTGATTGGGAGCTGCAGTTTGCATATCTGAGCAGTCGTCATCCTGAACATGTTTCAGGATAATGTTCAGCGCTGGTTTATCATTCTGAAACACGTTCAGGATTTCGAGCGGCTTGGAGTTCAGCTTATACGCCCACCACGCGAGGTTCCAGCAAGACACAAAAAAGGCGGCGCATTTCTGCACCGCCTTTTTAAATGTCGTATTAACGGAAGGTTCGGAAACTACCGACCCTCACGCGTCGCCTTGCCGAAGACGCGATATTGTTCGTTGCCGACAAAACCGAATTTGGAGATGCCGCTACGCTTTACAGAAACCAGGGCCTTATCAACGGTGTCATATGGCGCCGTTGGGGCTGGTTGGAACTGAAGCTCGGGCTCCGGATTCATTGACGTCGTCCGGACCAGATACTGCTCCATCTGCTGAATCGAAACCGGCGTGCCGTTCCACTGAATTGTGCTGTTCGGAAGAATGATGATCTTGTTGATAACAGGATCGATCGGAACTTCCGGTGGTGGCGCATTTGGATCATTGACCGGAAGGTCGATGTTTACGGCGTGCGACACCGGGGGGATGGTGATCATCAGCATGATGAGGAGAACGAGCATAACGTCGATTAACGGCGTTGTGTTCATTTCCATCATCGGCTGGCCATCATCGTTACCGCCACTCATTGCCATGATGATTGCTCCTTAAATTACTTACTGCACGTTCGCGGTTTCGAACGGCGATGAAATGAAGCCAACACGCGCAAAACCTGCCATCTGCATGGTGTAAATTGCACCACCGATGCAACGATAAGGCGTGTTGATATCACCACGAATGTGCGCCTCTGGCAGCATGTCCGGCTCGATCAGGCCAGCCGCAGCGGCTTCTGGGCCACCCAGCTTTTCAAACTCTGCCTTCAAATGCTTCGCCGCACGATCCACCAACTCAGTTGAGTCGACGGGCGTTACGTTCCAGTAAATACGGCACTCGCCATTCGGGTTTGCACCTTCATAAGCGGGGTCACCGGGATCACGACCGCCGACATCGGTTGTTGTCACCGACAGAAGAACGTTTTCACGCTTTGCCTTTGTTGGTTCGAACTTGATGACCGGAAGGTCCATCTTCACTGTCTGGATAGCGACCGGAATTGCGATGAGGAATACGATGAGGAGCACCAGCATAACGTCGACGAGCGGCGTTGTGTTGATGTCAGACATTGGCGCATCTTCGCCGCCGCCTCCTGAACTGATTGCCATTGGCCAATCCTCTCTAAATAAATTGGGTCAAAAAAGGAGCGCCAGCGGTTGCTGGCGAATGGGCCGCGCCGAAACGCGGCCCTAACCCAATATTACTTCTTAACTGCAGCAGGTGCTGGCTTACCAGCTGGTGCAGCGGCAGGAACAGCAGGCTTAACGCGGCCGCCCGAAGAGATGTAACCAAGCACATCGTTCGAGAAGGTCGAAAGGCTACGTGCGATTGTCTTGTTGCGTGCCTGCAACCAGTTGTACGCAAGAACAGCAGGAACAGCAACGAACAGACCAATTGCGGTCATGATCAGTGCTTCACCAACTGGGCCAGCGATCTTGCCGATGTCAGCCTGACCAGCGATACCGATTTTGATCAGCGCCGAGTAGATGCCGATAACCGTACCGAGCAGACCAACGAAAGGAGCTGTTGCACCAACCGTTGCGAGGAATGGAAGACCGCTTGCAAGCTTGTTGTTAATGGAGTCTTCCGAACGCGCCATCGCGCCGTGCAGCCAGTCATGTGCTTCGACTGGATCAGTCAAAAGGCTATGCTGCTTTTTAGCTTCGATGCCATCGTCAACGACCTGACGATATGCACTGTTCTTCTCGAGCTTTGCTGCGCCTTCTTCAAGCGTAGCTGCGCGCCAGAATTGCGCACGAACGTCCTTATACTGGTTCAGAACCTTCTGCTGTTCAAAAAGCTTCGTGAACATGATGTAGAACGAGAAAACCGACATGATGACCATCACGGAGAAAATCGCGATGGAAATTGGTCCGCCTTCTTTAAGCGCAGGGATAAGACCGAATTGTGCGGCGGCCTCAGGTGCGGCACCGGCCGCGGTCAGAAACAAAATCGACATTTTAACTACCTCTCAAAAAATATTACTTGCTAGCAAATGAGGCCCGGAACCAAGGCTCCCCCCATACCGGGCCAAAAAATTATTTCGGTATCTGCCACCGTACACGGTTTGAATAAGAACCTTGAACCTTTTCGCCATTACGAACGGCGGGTTCAAAGCGCGCACGGCGCTTCACGTTGGTGCAGGTAGCCGCATCAAGATCAGCGTGGCCGCTGGACTGCGTAACTTGGCAATCAATGACACGACCATCAACACCGATAGTAACGCGGAAGCCAGTGGTACCCTCACGTTCCTGCTGCAAAGCACGCGACGGATAGTCATTCGTGTTTGCCCAGTTGCCTGGGTTGCCCCGTGGCTTCGCTTCAGCAGTCGGACCTGCTGGAGGCGGCGGAGGCGCTGGTGGCGCAGCTGTTGGTACGATTGGAGCCGCAGGCGGCGGCGTATCAACCGTACGAACCGTTGGCGGCGGTGTCACCGTCACCACCATTGGCGGAGGCGAAACGACCGGAGGCTCGATTTGCTTCTCTGGCTCTGGTGGTGGTTCTTCTTCTTCGGGTGGTTCTTCTTCTTTCACGTCGACCACGGTCATCTTTTCCTTGATCGCGACGACCGCATCATATGCGAGGCCAGTCACCAAGGCATAACCGAGGAAAGCGTGAAGAAGGAGTACAATGACGACAGAAACCAAACGGTTTGTGCTCATCCCATCTTGATCAGCATATGCCATGCGGAAACAACTCTCCTACCTTCAAAACAAAATAGTACACTAAGGGCGCACCTTTTACCGTGCCCCAAAGAACCCTCGCGATATCGAAATCTATTTTTTTTTACTCGATTCATCGACGCATTAGCCAACCCTCACAGGCCAAGCAATCCGGATTCTGCGATTCATACGCAATTCATGGACAGGTTCACAATATGCTACAATGTGATATACGCAAAACCGGCGTCGCACGTCGGTTTCAGGAAGGGATGTTTAATGCGAATTTCGCAAGCGAAAGTAATTTTATGCTTGGTTTTGATGGGCTTGGGCAATTCCGCATCTGCCCAACCTGCGGCCACCCTGCCACCTGCACTTGCCATTGAAGCTGAAACTGCGAGTTATTCGGATGTTGCCGATTTGGTCGTCATTTCGCCCCTGATCATTGATGTTACGGTCCGCAAAGCTGCTAAAGTTGCCCCTGAACAAGCCATAGGCGTCCCCGTATCGCTTCAGCGTATGCTGATCGAAGCGGATGTTATGGCGTTGATTCGCGGCGAAGGCGGCATTGCCGACCGCGTCCTTTTTGTGCTGGATGTGCCCAAGGATTCGAAGGGCAAAGTGCCCAAATTGAAAAAACAGCGGTTGTTCCTATTTGGTAGCCCCGTTGCGGGCCGAACAAGCGAAATCCGTTTGTCGCGACCCAACGCGCTTGCAAATTTCAGCCCGGCAAATGATGCTTTGGTCCGCCGCATCACCCAAGAAGCTGTGCTGCGTGATGCACCGCAACGCATCATAGGTGTCGCCAGTGCTTTCCATAGCCCAGGAACGGTCCTCGGCGAGGGCGAAACACAGATTTTCCTGAAGACCGAAAAGGAACAGCCAGTGTCACTGACGGTTCTTAGCCGGCCGAATCAGCAAAAGCAGTGGGCGGTATCGACAGCCGAAGTCATCGATTCCTCTGCGACCGCGCCGGAACGATTCACATTGCTGTGGTATCGCCTAGCCTGCGGCCTACCGCGCAGCCTTCCCACCGACCGCATTGAAACAGCGGGCGGTCAAGACGCAGAGCGTGCGCAAGCGGACTATAAATTTATCATCGATGCACTTGGGCCATGTGGCCGTAAGCGTTAGCGGCTGCAAATCAGTGCGTGCCCTCCGCGCTCACCGCGATGCGCCGGGTACCCACATGATATCACCACCGCGCGTCGAATTGATCAGGCGGCACAGCACGAACAGATAGTCGGACAGGCGGTTGATGTAGTTCAACGCCTGTGGGTTTATTGAAACGTCCAGCGATGCCGCAACCAGCGCCCGTTCGGCACGGCGTGAAATGGCGCGCGCCATATGCATATGCGCTGCTGCCAAGCTGCCGCCGGGCAAAATGAAACTGGTCAACGGCGGAAGCTGCTCGTTGGCTTTATCAATCGCTGCCTCAAGCCATTCAACTTGGGATGACACAATCCGCAATTCCATCGGCGATGGTTCAAAGCTTTCGCCGGGCGTTGCGATATCGGCACCCAGATCAAACAGGTCGTTCTGGATACGTCGCAATTCAGCGACCAAAGGCGTTTCGCCCTCATCCGCTGTCAGTGCCTGAAGCGCTACACCAAGCGCGCTGTTGGTTTCATCAACTTCGCCAATGGCATGTAAGCGCGTATTGGTCTTGGACACGCGCGAGCCATCGACGAGGCCAGTGGTCCCGTCATCACCGGTGCGTGTGTAAATCTTGTTGAGCTTGACCATGTCTGACGCCGCCCGCTTATTGCGAGCCGGCGACCAAGACGAGCACAGCCAGCAATACGATAGTAATGGCCTGCCATTTGACGCGGGCGAACATCATCTTGTTCTGCACGGTGAGCGATTTGGGCAGGCCCGCCTCATCAACATCTGCTGGTCGCAAATTGGCGAACGCATGAAGGCCACGGATAAGTGCAAATGCCACGGCACCAGCGGCGCCAATGGTGAGGAGAACCAGCAAAATAGTCATCGGGAGAGATCCTTGTCCGGGGCCAATACCCCGCTGCGCCTATTTAGGCATGAGATAGCGAGATTCCAAGCGGTAGCGTTCCCTGACGCAAATTATTAATAAGTCCGTCGCCGCATTCTCCCGCCAACCGCCGGTCCGACAGCGCAGGGGAGGATTTGCTCTTCGCCAGCTTTTCACCGCTCGCGTCCACCAGCAGCGGATGGTGCCAATATGTGGGTTCAGGCAAATCCAACAGTTTCTGCAACAGCCTATGAATGGCGGTATATCCGAAAAGGTCTTGGCCACGCACGACATACGACACGCCATCGGCGGCATCGTCGATGGTTGCGGCCAGATGGTATGATGCGGGTGCGTCTTTGCGCCACAGAACAACATCGCCAAATGCCATTGGGTCCGCAAATTGCGGTCCGGCCGCCAAATCCATCCAACGTAACAGCCCTGCCCGCGCCGCCGCTTTGGCCATATCAATCCGCAAGCTGTGTGGCACGGAAGGGTCAATGTCGCTGTCCCGGCACGTTCCGGGATAATGCGGGCCGTCCGGACCATGCGGCACCGGCTTATGTTTCAGCGCATGGGCAATATCGCTTCGCGTACAGATGCAGCGGTATAGCAGCCCGTCCGCGATCAACTGGTCACGCGCCACTTCATATCTTTCAATGTTCTGCGATTGAAATTGCACTGGGCCGTCGTGATGAAGCCCAAGCCAATCCATATCCGACATGATCGCCGCGACATGCTCGGCACGGCTGCGTGTTCCGTCAATATCTTCAATCCGCAGGTGGAACTGACCATCCAAAGCCCGCGCAAAATCATGCGCGCATAATGCGGAAAAAGCATGCCCCAGGTGCAATCGTCCATTGGGACTCGGCGCGAACCGCGTCGCCACTGCACCATCATATTGCGGCAGTGCAGGCAGATATTGGTTCAAAAACTCGTCCACACGCAAAAACATATCCCCAAATAATACCATATACAGTGTGTTTGCCCTCTTGACGTCACCATATGTGCAAATAGGTTGATGACTGTCAGATTGCTGTAACGTTGATACGCTTAAAGCATGTATGACATAAAGGGGGTAGGGTTCGACTTATGTTGCATACCGGAACTTTCGAAGCAGCGGGCCGCGCAAGGCACCCGGAAAACTGCCCGGCATTGGTGCTGAATGCAGATTATACGCCGTTGAGCTATTATCCATTAAGCTTATGGCCATGGCAAACCGCCATTAAAGCGGTGTTCCTCGACAAGGTCGACATCGTTTCCAACTATGACCGGTATGTCCATAGCCCAAGGCTGGACATGAAAATCCCTTCGGTTATTGCGCTGCGCCAATATGTGAAGCCATCGGAATATCCGGCATTCACCCGCTTCAACCTATTCCTGCGTGACAAGTTTGAATGCCAATATTGCGGATCGGGCGACAATCTCACCTTTGATCATATCGTTCCGCGCCGTTTGGGCGGTATCACCAGCTGGGAAAATGTCACCACGGCCTGCCTGCACTGCAACCTGAAAAAAGGCGGCCGCACACCACAGCAAGCGCATATGCAACTGAACATGGCCGCAATCCGCCCCACCAGCTGGCAATTGCAAGACAGGGGCCGTGCTTTCCCGCCGAACCATCTGCACGAAACATGGCACGACTGGTTATATTGGGATATTGAGCTGCAGAGTTAAGCTTAATCGGTCACCGTCAGCGCAGGAACCGCCCGCGCTGCATCTTCAGGTGTAATGCCCGGCGGTGGCGCAGCCGCGATACGTTCTTCGCCGCGCATAACGCGTCCGGCCCGTTTAATGGCGTCGCGAAGGCGTGGATACACGCCGCAACGGCACAAGTTCCTGATGGCCGCATCGATTTCTTCATCGATGGGGTTGTTGTTTTTCTTAAGCAACACCGCGCCTGCCATGATGATACCCGGAATGCAAAAGCCGCATTGCGGCACGTTGCTGGCGACAAACGCCTGTTGCAGCGGATGGCTACGATCGCGGCTGAGGCCTTCGATCGTGGTTACAAAGCGCCCTTCAGCTTCGGCAATCGTAACCAGGCAAGACCGTATCGCTTCCCCGTCGACCTCCACAATGCACGCACCGCAATCGCCATTGCCGCATCCATATTTGGTTCCGGTCAAGTTCGACGCATCACGCAAAGCCCACAAAAGCGGCGTTTGCGGATCCATTTTATATTGGACCGGGCGATCATTGACTGTGAATTTGGTCATGCAGCCCCATTATACGCGCGATGCGGGTTGCAGCGAAGTTTTAATCCCGCCAGCTTTTATCGATCTGGTCAACCTTGCGCACCATTGCGTCAAATTCAACGCGGCCCGAACCGCCGGGGGGCGATGCCATATACAGGTCGCGCTGGTGCACCGCGATGACTTCAGGCGGCACCATGATTGGTTTGCCCATTTGCACTGTCGCAATTTGTTGCTCGCACGCACGCTGCAACGCCCAATATCGCACAAATGCATCCGGCAATGTCTTACCCATCACGACAGGACCGTGATTTTTCAGCATCAATATCCGCTTGTCGCCTAGATTTTGGACCAATCGCGTGCCTTCTTCCTCACGCACGGTCACGCCCTCAAAGTCATGGTAAGCCAATTGCCCCGCAAAGTTGCAGGCGTAAAAATTGATTGGCTGCAATCCGCCCTCAACGCTGCACACGGCAACCGTGGCAGTTGTGTGGGTATGGATGATGGCATGGGCATCGGGCAAAGTGCGATGGAACAGGCTATGCTGGACAAAGCCCGCCTTATTGACGTGCCATGGGTTATCGGCATCGATCTTATTTCCATCAATGTCGATCTTGATCAGGCTCGACGCGGTGATCTCACCAAAGTGCATGCCATAAGGATTGATCAGAAACGCGCCATCTTCGTCCGGCACCTTCACCGTAATGTGGTTAAACACCAGTTCGTCCCAACCGAACATCGAAAAAATGCGATAGCAGGCAGCAAGCTCCTGACGCGCGGTCCATTCGGCTTCGCTATATTTGCTGTTCGACTTCAATTGGGTTGCCATGCGCACTCTCCTGCTCATTCGTTGCGTTGCTTTATGAAACGAACATTGCACGAGGGCAAGGGGTTGGGCGCAGCAAAAAGGCCGACGGATTTCTCTATCCTCGTGCTTAAAAGCGCCATTTTCGCTTGATATTTGGAGGCGACCTAGTTAGGGGCCACCTCAACACGCCGCCTGTGAACGCGGCGATTTTCGTTTTTAGCCTTTCAAAGTGGCGGTTTTAAGCCATTTTGCCGATTCGATCCGGAGTTGAGTTTTTTATGCAGATCATGGTTCGCGACAATAATGTTGATCAAGCCCTACGCGCGCTCAAGAAGAAGCTGCAGCGTGAAGGCGTGTATCGCGAAATGAAGCTGCGTCGTCACTTTGAAAAGCCATCGGAAAAGCGTGCCCGTGAAAAGGCCGCTGCTGTTCGTCGTGCCCGCAAGATGGAGCGCAAGCAGCAGGAACGTGACGGCGCGAAATAAGCGTCTGCGACCCGCAACAAGGAAGGCGCCTTTTACGGCGCTTTTTTTGTGTCTGGAATCCCTGCTAGTTTCTGCTAGTCACCGCGCAACTTAGCCAACAGGAAATGTGTATGTCCGTAACTGCCGTCCCGATTCTTCCGCTCAAAAAAGGCACGATGACCAAATATTGGGCCGCGATTGCGCTCGTGCTCGCTGCCGGTGGCGGTTTGGCCTATTGGGGCACAAGCGACGTGCGGCAGGAATATGGCGATATCGTCACCACGCCGTCAGGATTGCGTTACAAGATTATCCAGACCGGCGAAGGCAAATCGCCGACGGACAATGATGTGGTGCTCGTCAGCTACACAGGCATGTTGAAAGACGGCACGGTTTTCGATCAAAATCCTCAGGCTGGCTTCCCCGTCTCTGGCGTTGTTCCCGGCTTTTCAGAAGGCCTTAAAATCATGCAGCGCGGCGGCAAATATCGCCTGTGGATCCCGGCCGAGCTTGGCTATGGCCCGGAAGATCAGCGCAATCCGCAAACCGGCCAAGTCGCCATCCCCGGCGGTAGCGAGCTGACCTTTGATGTCGAACTGTTAGAGTTCAAATCACGCGCCGAAATCGAAGCCATGCAAAAGCAAATGCAGGAAATGCAGAAGCAGCAGGGTGGACAGGCCAGCGGTGCGCCGCAGGGCCTACCTCCCGAAATCCAGGCGCAAATTGATGCGCAGATGCGGGCCCAACAAGGACAATAATGCCGCCCCGAAACTATCCAATAGCTGCGGATTCTATCGGGAATTGCCTAATATAGCGCGCGATTAAGCGTGCGCTGAGTTCCTTGAAAGGCAGTTGTCAGCTTGGCAGCCAGCCCTTAGGATGTCGCTTGCAAGCGGTTATGACCGGAAAGTTCCAACGTTGAGCATCACCAGTATTATCGCAATCGCCCTTTTATCGGGGGCCCCGCAGCTTCCGCCTGTGGTAGAGCCAGTTATTGCGATGGAAACTGCTGGCGCACCCACAGCAGCGCCTGAGCAGGGTACGCAAGCCACTGTTCCGCCATCCATAGACGGAGCAGAGGTTCCGTCGCAACCTTCGGATCCACAAAAGCCCGTCGGACCCGTTGCACCGGTTGCTGCCGAAAAGGACATAATCATTGTCACCGCAAATCAGGGACCCCCGAAAGGCGACCCGATTGCGGTCGTGAACGAAGTCTCGTTCGGCGCGGTACAGTCGGTCGACAAAGCCATTATCGCACCGGTCGCGTACGGCTATCGAGATGGATTGCCTGCCCCGATCCGCGACGCAATGCATAATTTTTTAAACAACTTGGACGAGCCAATCGTCTTCGTAAATTTTCTGCTCCAGTTCAAGATTGGCAAAGCCGTTGAAACCGTCGGTCGATTTGCCATCAACTCAACCATTGGCATTGCCGGGCTTTTTGATGTCGCTAAAAAGCATCCCATCAACCTGCCCCGCCGTCCTAATGGCCTCGCAGACACATTGGGATATTATGGCGTCGGTCCTGGCCCCTATTTATTTCTGCCTATATTCGGATCCACGACGGTTCGTGACCTTCTCGGGCGCGTCGTTGATCTTTCGCTTTTACCAGCAACCGTCGGTAAGCCCTTTACCAATCCCATTGTCTCGGCAGCCAAAGGCACGCTTTCCTCGATTGACGACCGTGTCGAAAATGATGTGATTCTTACCCGGATACAGGAAAGTGGGAACCCGTACGCAGCGATGCGCGAATATTATCTGATGAAACGCCAGGCAGAGATTGATGTTCTTAAAGGCAAAAGACCCGATGCCAATATAGACCTCAACGAACTGGAGTTTCTGGATTCGCTACCAGCGCCCGCCAAACAGCCGCCCGCAGCCAAACCCCAATAATAAGTGCCGCGGCACCGCTATGCTAAAGCGTGGCGAAGAACACGATCGTTGCAACGGCCATAACGCCCGTCGCGATCCATCCGGTAATGGTCGCGCGGCGTCCCAATGTCAGCCGCCCCATCGCGCGCGGGTTGCGCACGATGAGCATCATCATGACCATTAACGGCGCGGCAAGCACACCATTGACGACAGCGGCCCAATATAGCGCACGCGCCGGGTCAATGCCGACATATTGCAACGACACGCCAAGCATGGTTGTCACGGCTATGGTTCCGTAAAACAGGCGTGCCTTGGTTGGCTTGGCATCAAGGCTTCCCGCCATGCCGAACATTTCCGTCACCGCATAAGCGGCCGACCCTGCAAGCACGGGCACCGCAAGCAAGCCCGTTCCGATGATACCCAGCGCGAATAACGCAAAGGCGAAATTTCCCGCAATCGGCCGCAATGCTTCGGCCGCCTGCGCCGACGTTTCGATATCACGGATGCCATTGGCATGCAGCGTCGCCGCCGTTGCAAATACAATGGCCAGCGACACGATTGAGCTGAACGCCATGCCGGTCAGCGTGTCGATCCGGATGCGTTTTAATTCAGGTCCGGCGTCCTTGGGCGTGATGCACAGCGGCTTTACCTTATGCCGCTTCTGCTCCTCAATCTCTTGTCCCGCCTGCCAGAAAAACAAATAAGGGCTGATGGTGGTTCCCAGTATCGCGACGACGGCAGTAGCGTACGCGCCGGTCCATTCAATGCGCGGAACAACCAGCGAGGTCAGCGCCTCTCCCCAAGGCACCTGTGCCACAACGACCACAGCAACATAGGCAAAGAGCGATAGCGTCGCCCATTTGAGCACTGAGGCATAGCGCTCATAGGATAGCGCCACTTCAACAATGATGCAGAAGAGCCCGAACAATAACGTGTAAAGGCCGATTGGCCCACCGATCAGCAGCCCCACAGCAGCTCCCATCGCGGCCAAATCGGCTCCCAGATTAACGATATTGGCAATGAGCAGCAGGCTGACCATGAGCACCAGCAAGGGCCGGGGATAATGTCGGCGCATATTGCGCGCGATACCTGCCCCGGTAACCCGCCCGATTTCAGCCGCGACTTCTTGAATGGCGACCATCAACGGGAAGCTGAACAAAAACGTCCAGCTCAACCCATAGCCAAATTGCGCGCCAACTTGGCTGTGCGTGCCGATACCCGATGGATCGTCATCCGCAGCACCAGTTACCAGGCCGGGACCGAGGCGTGAGAGGAAGCTTGTGCTCGGTTTTTTATCGGTTCGCATTGCTGCCGATAACAGGCCCACATGACGTCAATGTCAACAACGCCATATGATGCGGAAAGTTGCAGGCTGCTGAAAAGCTAGCCCGCCTTTTCCAGCAACCCCTCGTCTTTGATCCGCTTCTGCCAAAAGGCCGGTGCCAATTGATGCACGTTATTGCCGTCGCTGTCGACCGCGACGGTGACGGGGAAATCTTGCACTTCAAATTCGTAAATTGCTTCCATGCCCAGATCTTCGAAACCGACGACCTTGCTCCCCTTGATCGCGCGCGCCACCAAATAGGCAGCACCGCCAACGGCCATCAGATATGCGCTCTTATGCTTGGCGATGGCTTGTGTTGCCGCTGGACCGCGTTCCGCCTTACCGACGCACGCCAGCAAGCCCTGCTCAAGCATCATGTCCATGAACTTGTCCATGCGCGTAGCCGTCGTCGGCCCAGCGGGGCCAACAATTTCTTCACCCACCGGATCGACCGGACCAACATAATAAATCATCCGCCCTTTAAAGCTGACGGGTAGTTCTTCGCCCTCCGCCAGCATGTCAGCGATGCGTTTATGTGCGGCATCTCGCCCGGTCAGCATCTTGCCGTTTAGCAACAACCGGTCGCCCTGTTTCCAGCTGGCAACGGTTTCCGACGTCAGCGCATTCAAATCCACGCGGATCGCGGCTGTATCAGGTTTCCAGTCTACCTTTGGCCATTCGTCCAGCTTCGGCGCCTCCAGATAGGCAGGGCCCGACCCGTTCAGCGTGAAATGTGCATGACGCGTCGCCGCACAGTTGGGAATCATCGCAACCGGCTTGCCCGCAGCATGACATGGCGCATCCATGATTTTTACATCAAGGATCGTAGAAAGCCCGCCAAGTCCTTGCGCGCCGATACCCAACGCATTGACCTTGTCAAAAATCTCAATGCGCATCGCTTCGATATCATTTTGTGGACCGCGTGCTTTTAGCGGCCCCATGTCGATAGGCTCCATCAACGCTTGCTTGGCCAGTAAGACGCAATGTTCCGCGGTCCCGCCGATACCAATGCCCAGCATTCCGGGCGGGCACCAGCCAGCACCCATTTGCGGCAACATTTCAACGACCCAATCGACGATATTGTCTGACGGGTTCATCATCTTGAACTTTGACTTGTTCTCGCTGCCGCCGCCCTTTGCCGCGACATCAACCGAAACTTTTGAACCGGCGACCATTTCGACATGCAGGACGCACGGCGTGTTATCTTTGGTGTTACGCCGCGTGAAAGCAGGGTCGGCCAATACTGACGCCCGCAGTTTGTTGTCAGGGTGCAGATAGGCACGGCGCACGCCTTCGTCGATCACCTCCTGCAGCGACGCGGACCTGTCCTCAAGCCGGCAGTCCATTCCCCATTTGACAAAGACATTGACGATGCCCGTGTCCTGACAAATGGGTCGATGTCCTTCTGCGCACATCCGGCTGTTGGTCAGAATTTGCGCGATCGCATCCTTTGCCGCTGGTGACTGTTCGGCGGCATATGCATCTCCCAGTGCTCGGATATAATCCATCGGATGAAAATAGCTGATATATTGCAGCGCATCAGCGACGCTATCGATCAAATCGGAATTGCGGATGGTGACAGTCATATAAGGCCCCGGACTGGATAGAACCCCCACGCCATTAACGTCCCGTGGGACCGATACAAGCATCATTCTGAGCGGCTGAATCAATATTAGTGAACGACCGATGCGCCGGTCACATTTGTCCCGTCTGGATGATGCGGTGACCCAGTTTCTGTCTACAAAATGCAGCGCGCAAGATTGGGTTCATTTTGACAACAGAAATATTTTCAATTCCTCATTTTCCATCTTGCGCCTTCAACAACACCTAGAACGTCCACGCGTCGCTCCCTTTTGCCCGCCGACAACTGCGACGAATGGAATCAGAATAGCGACGAATTGAATGGTTAATTTTCCATTTACCCCCTTGCGTCTTAAAATGAATAAGGCACTATAGATAGCGGTTGGCCATAGGGGGCATTACCACAATTTGTGCTTGCAGCTTCAGATAGTGATTCTGTTGTTGGGGGGATTTTTCCCGTCAATAAGCTGGGGACAAGTGAAAATATAACCCCTGACGTGGTCAAAAAATGCTAAGAGGGAATTTCGCGCCCTGAGTCGAACAATATGGGAACACGCGTTCCCGACAGATATTTGAACTGGTCGCTGGCCGCCGGGAAACCGGCATCCAGTTTCGGGTCGCCGCAATGAATGGAGCAACGGGTTAAATGGATTTCAGGGATACAGGCCAAGGGGCCGACGATATGACCGCAATGATGACTGATATGCTTGAAAAAGTTGCTACCGAAGCTGTTAAGGTTGAGGCCGAGGCCAAGCCGGCTGACGACAAGAAAGCTGCGTCGAGCAAATCTGTTGACGAACGCCGTTTCAGCGTTGTGACGGATTCGTCGCGCGACGCCCTGCTGACCGAATTTGGTAAGGACACGCTGCAGGACCGTTATTTGTTACCGGGCGAAAGCTATCAGGACCTGTTTGCCCGCGTTGCGTCGGCATATGCTGATGATCAGGATCATGCCCAGCGGCTCTATGACTATATCTCGCGGCTTTGGTTCATGCCCGCAACGCCCGTGCTGTCCAACGGCGGAACGGGCCGTGGTCTGCCGATCAGTTGCTATCTGAACTCAGTCGACGACAGCCTTGAAGGCATCGTCAACACATGGAACGAAAATGTCTGGCTCGCATCACGCGGCGGCGGCATTGGTACCTATTGGGGCAATGTGCGCGGCATTGGCGAGCCTGTTGGCCTCAACGGCAAGACCAGCGGCATCATTCCGTTTGTCCGTGTCATGGACAGCCTGACGCTCGCCATCTCGCAAGGTTCGCTGCGTCGTGGTTCGGCCGCGTGCTATCTCGATGTCAGCCATCCTGAAATCGAAGAGTTCCTTGAAATCCGCAAGCCATCGGGCGACTTCAACCGCAAGGCGCTGAACTTGCACCACGGCGTGTTGCTGTCGGACGAATTCATGGAAGCCGTCCGCGCTGGTGAAGAGTTCAACCTGCGTTCGCCTAAAACCGGCGAAGTGCGCAGCACGGTTGATGCCCGCTCGCTGTTCCAAAAGCTGGTGGAAACCCGCCTTGCCACGGGCGAGCCGTATATCATCTTCAGCGATACCGTGAACAACGCGATGCCCAAGCATCACCGCGATCTTGGTCTGAAAGTGTCGACATCCAATCTTTGCAGCGAAATCACTTTGCCCACGGGTCACGACCATTTGGGCAATGACCGTACTGCGGTCTGCTGCCTGTCGTCGCTCAATCTTGAAACCTGGGATGAATGGAACGGCGACAAGCGCTTCATCGAAGACGTCATGCGCATGCTCGACAACGTGCTTCAGGACTTTATCGACCGCGCGCCGGACGAAATGTCGCGTGCCAAATATTCGGCCAGCCGCGAACGTTCGGTTGGTTTGGGCGTCATGGGCTATCACAGCTTCCTGCAGTCACGCGGCGTTGGTTTTGAAAGCGCGCTTGCCAAATCTTGGAACATGAAGTTCTTCAAACATATCCGGGCGCAGGTTGATGAGGCGTCGATGATGCTGGCCAATGAGCGGGGGGCCTGCCCTGATGCTGAGGAAATGGGCGTTATGGAGCGCTTTTCCTGCAAAATGGCGATTGCGCCGACCGCGTCGATTTCGATCATTTGCGGCGGCACCAGCGCGTGTATTGAGCCGATTCCGGCGAATATTTACACGCACAAGACGCTTTCGGGCAGCTTCATCGTGAAGAACCCGTATCTGGAAAAGTTGCTGCAGGAAAAGGCGAAGGATTCGACCAATGTGTGGAACAGCATCCTTGAAAAGGGCGGCTCTGTCCAACATCTCGACTTCTTGACGGCTGAGGAGAAGGACACGTTCAAGACCAGCTTTGAAATCGACCAGCGTTGGTTGATCGAACTGGCCGCGGACCGCACGCCATATATCGATCAGGCGACATCGCTGAACCTGTACATCCCCGCCGATGTGGAAAAATGGGACCTTCTCATGCTCCACTTCCGCGCATGGGAATTGGGCGTAAAATCGCTATATTATCTGCGTTCGAAGAGCATTCAGCGCGCTGGCTTTGCCGGCGGGGTGGAGGCGGACAACACCGCCGAACTGCCCGTGATGGAGCTTGCCGCGCAAACCGATTACGAAGAGTGCCTCGCCTGCCAATAAGGCAAAAGGGACCCGACCGCCCGTATTGAACAGTTAAAGACCCAAGGAAACCGACATGTCATTGTTACAAGCACGCAATAGCTACAAGCCTTTTGAATATCCTTGGGCCTATGACTTTTGGAAACGCCAACAGCAGATCCATTGGCTGCCCGAAGAAGTGCCCTTGGGCGAAGATTGCCGCGATTGGGCGCAGAAGCT
>DLOZ01000024.1:176164-176412 GCA_002479765.1 Sphingomonadales bacterium UBA7471
GAAAATTACGGCCGCGTGTTCAAACCGACCGAAGTGAAGATGATGCTGACCGCGTTTTCCAACATGGAAACCGTCCACGTCGCGGCATATAGCCACTTGCTGGACACCATCGGCATGCCCGAGTCCGAATATTCGGCCTTCCTCGAATATGAAGAAATGGCGGCGAAGGTTGATTATATCCACCAATTCGGCGTCGACACCGACGAAGACATTGCCCGCACATTGGCGATGTTCGGCGGCTTTACCGA
>DLOZ01000024.1:176524-176841 GCA_002479765.1 Sphingomonadales bacterium UBA7471
AACAAGATGAAGGGCATGGGGCAAATCGTATCCTGGTCGGTCCGCGACGAATCGCTGCACTGCGAAGGCATTACCAAGCTGTTCCACGCATTTTGTGCAGAGCGCGGCTGCCTGACCAAATCGGTGAAGGAAGACATTATCGATTGCTGCCAAAAGGTTGTCCGTTTGGAAGACGCGTTCATCGACCTTGCGTTCGAAATGGGCCCCGTCCCCGGCATGACCGCCAAGGAAATCAAACGCTACATCCGCTACATCGCCGATTGGCGTTTGGGCCAGCTGGGCCTGCCCGCAATCTACATGGTCGAAGACCACCCGCT
>DLOZ01000024.1:176935-178966 GCA_002479765.1 Sphingomonadales bacterium UBA7471
GCCAACTTCTTCGAAACCCGCGCGACCGAGTACAGCAAGGCGTCGACCCGCGGCGATTGGGGCCAAGTGTGGGACAGCTTTGACAATCGTAAGAAAAAGATCATCGGCATTGAACCCGTCGCCGAAAATGACGGCGTCGATATGTTCGAACAAGCCGGGGTCGCCGCGGAATAATCCGCCCCCCGTCGCATGTCGTCAGGATGGAAACCACGCCGTTTCCACCTGACGCACGCGACCCATATATTCCATAGATAGATATATCAGAAGCGACGGCGCCCGACGCCGATCGTTCAAAAGTCGTGCGCGCCATCGCGGCGTGATGCGCGTTGCGCTTTATGCCGTTGGTAAGGTTGTGGAAAACTGCCAAAATGGACTATAAAGATGCCATATTGGTTTGATTTTGTATTTTAGGGCGATATGCTGCACGGGCTAGGGTTAATGCGGAGTGGGATCTGGTTTTTGATTTTTGATTTGTATTCGAAGAGAACAAAGCGCCAAGCTAATTCTAACCTGTCCGACGTTTATCAATATGACAGCGTACCGAATACCCTGCGCGTTCAAGTACAGCAGATACTTGTTGACGCAATTGGACCACAATTTCGTCCGGCCCCCTATGCGACGGGAGCGCCGCGTGGCCACAATCGCGACGCTTGGGAATTTATTCACAAGACCCTTTGCCGAGAATTAGGTGTCCATTCATTGGATAACCAGCAACTGGCAATGGAAAATGTTATCGGTTTTGTGGGTAAGGCCGATATCAATGAATTTCTTGATACCGTAGAAATGTGCTGCACGTATATTATCAATCTTAAAATTACGTCAGAATATAATCGCAAGAACTTAGGAATCACACAAGAACCCGATAGCGCGATAGATGAGATAAATTATAGATTTCGCGAGGATTGCTTAGGATACCAAATTGAAGAGGGAAAATTTATAAGAGTAGATTCCCAATTCATGCATCAAGAAGTAGTCAAACCTGCCATTCATATTTTAAATTCGGAAGAGTTTAGCGGACCGCGATCAGAATTTCTGTCGGCACATGAAAGCTTTAGAAATGGTGATTATGAACAGGCTATCATCCTAGCTTCAAATTCGTTTGAAAGTACACTTAAGGTCGTTTGCGACAAAAATCGCTGGGTGTATCAACAAGGTGCTCGAGCAACTGATCTGTTAAGATCAGTGAAGTCAAATGGCCTTTGGCCGGATTACCTTGATGGATCCTTTGATCAATTAATTGCCACTCTGTCGTCGGGCTTACCGAAAGTTCGAAATAATGCTGCTGCGCACGGGCAAGGAGCCGAGCCGCGAAGCACTCCGCCGTATATAGCGGCTTATGCTCTCCATCTAGCAGGCGCAAAAATCATACTGATTGCCGAAGCACAAAAAAATTTGAGTAAGGCGTAACACGATTTTGCAAAGACATACTTTTAGCCGCGAAAGCTTAAATCATGCTGCAGATTCTAAGTAACTTAAAAAGATATAGCTTTGCATTAATCGCCGCACTGGCGTTTTGGATCGCAATTATCGTATCCAGTGGCGCCGGATTTAATCCGACAGGAGTGGATTGGAACTTTAGCAATACCGGTACCTTCGGGGATTCGTTCGGACCAATTAGTGCCCTGATGGCGTCGCTTGCCGCATTAGCAGCATTTTCAGCGCTCCATGAACAAAAACAGGAAACTACAAATGCAGAGCTTCGCGAAGCGAAGCGAGAAAAGCAGGACGCCATTCGAGCCTTTGAGAATACTTTTTTCAATCTAGTAGGATTTTTTGAAAAAACTGTTGCCCAAACAGATATTGACAGAGGCATGTCCCAAAATATGAAATCGGGAAGGGACGCATTTTCATATATATACAATGCAATTGAATATCAGGTTAAATCTTATAATAGAGACCATCTCGATGCATACGATGAACATTTCAAACAATATATTAATGATCTTGCGCAATATTTTAGATTATTTTATAATATAATTGTCTTTATAGATATGTCTGCCATTGAAAATAAATATTTTTATATAAAAATAT